>DFOM01000021.1 GCA_002376725.1 Cloacimonetes bacterium UBA3541
CATCTAGAGCTGAGAAGTAGACAGAATGAAGAATGTAAATAAAAAAGTTATAAACAGTAATAATTATAATATAATATATTCAGTAAAGAAGAGATAAAGTTTTAGGATTAGAATCATTTATAATTGTTATCAAAGTTTATTTTAATCTATTTTGTGGATATTTTATTTGTCTGACTATCCATTAGATAACTTGAAATATCGTGGGAGGATTGAACCTAGATTTTTCGTTGTATTTTGTGTTTTCGTAAATTTTCTTTGGTAAATAATGAAGTTTGCTACATTGAGAATCACATTTATTAAGTCTAGGCAAATAAATTTTGTTTTGCTGTAAATAGAGCAAGGAGGTAATTCGGAGATAGAATAGGAAAGAAAGTATGTCATTATTGGTTATCCCATTGCAGTTATAATATATACAGATAACCAATTTGTCTTTGTAGTAAAATATTTCTTCAGACGCTATTTACTGTAGTATTATATTTTTACTGCGAAAGGGTTGAACCTTACTTAAGAAAGGACAACTTCCCTTTCTTCCAAGGAGCAAGAATATTGTTTGGTTTTTTAATATCTCAAGAGAGAATTATAAGTGATAAAGAGCAGGAGAGTTTATTTGGAAAGACCTCTTTCACATTGACGGACGAACTCAACAAAAACCTGCTGTTCCTCAGTTAAATCTTTCCAGGTCTCTACTTCTGCTAAAGCTTGGGAGGTATTTAATCCTTCACGATAAAAGAGGTTATAAACTTTCATAATAGCATTTTGAGCTTCATTAGAAAAGCCTCTACGGGTGAGTCCAACGGTGTTTAAGCCAACGGTTTTATACGGATTACCCTGACCTCTGGTGTAAGGTGCTATATCTTTTTTCACAGCAGAAGCTCCACCTACAAAGGCATAAGTTCCAATATGGACAAATTGATGAATAGCGGTTAAGCCTCCAATAGTAGCATAATCTTGCACTATTATATGACCTGCCATTTGTACGGTATTGGCTATTACGCAATGAGAACCGATATGACAATTATGTGCAATGTGAACATACTCCATTAACAGATTGTCATTTTCAACGATAGTTAGTTCCCCTTCCTGATTAGAACGATTGATAGTGACGAATTCACGGATAATATTGCGATTTCCTATTTTTAGTCCTGTAGGCTCACCTTTATATTTTAAGTCCTGGGGTTCAGTGCCAATTACAGCATAAGAAAAGATACGATTATCATTACCTATTTCTGATTTACCCATAATAACTACATTGGAACGCAAGACATTATGTTCACCTAAGATAACATCTGCGCCGATATAGCAGTAGGGTCCTATTTCACAATTTTCGCCAATGATAGCACCTTTTTCAACGATAGCAGTAGGATGAATTCTAGTCATAATTACTTCTTTTGCAGGATAGCCATAAAATCGCCTTCTGCCACTTTATCATGACCCACAAAGGCTTCACCACGCATTTTAGAAAGATTTGTTTTCAGAGAAATAACTCTCATTTCATAACGCAGAGTGTCTCCAGGCATAACTGGTTTACGGAATTTTACATTATCAATGGAAGCAAAATAGGCAACATAATTAGAAGGATCATCCATCTGATTGAGTAGAATAATGCCTCCCGCCTGTGCCATACCTTCTATGATAAGAACACCTGGCATTATGGGATGTCCAGGAAAATGTCCCTGGAAAAACGGCTCATTTATAGTAACATTTTTGATGCCAACAATAGATTCATTAGGTTTGAAATCTATAATTTTATCTACCAGCAAGAAAGGATAACGATGCGGTATTATGCGCATAATAGCATTAGCATCAAATACTACATCTTTGGTGTTATCCTTTTGATATTGCTTCTTAAGTTCCTGAGTAAGTTGCATCTGACGCAGCTTTTTCACCAGTTCCACATTGGTTTTATGACCACTTCTTGCAGCTAGAATATGGCCTTTTATGGGCACTCCCAGAAGAGCAATGTCGCCAATGAGGTCTACTACTTTATGACGCACAAATTCATTGTAATAACGTAAAGGATGATTGTTCAGAATACCTTCAGGAGAGATGGTGACTTTTTCTTGATAACCAAATATCTTTTGTAAATGTTGCAGTTCCTCTTCAGTCATATCAGGATCAGCAATTACTAGTGCATTATCTAAAGAACCGCCTTTAATTAGCCCCTCTTCTTTCAATTCAAGCACCTCATTAATGAAACAAAAAGTGCGTGCAGCGGCAAAATCTTTTTCAAAATGTTTGATATCAGGTAACCAAGTATATTGAGTTCCCAGATAGGGATGTTTGTAATCAATCATAAATGTAACCTTGAGTTCATTAGAAGGTACAATTACGATATCCACATTTTCTTCGGGAGCAGAATAGCTTATAGGTTCGTCAAATTCAAAGTATACTCTTTCTGCATCCTGTTTCACTAATCCAGCTTTCTTCAATACATTTAAGAACACAATAGCAGAACCATCAGCTACAGGTGCTTCTGGTCCATCTATTTCAATTCTGATATTATCTATGGATAATCCTTTTATTGCTGCAAGGACATGTTCAATAGTAGAAACAGTGGCATCTTTAACTCCGATAGTAGTGCCTCTTGAGATATCTACTACATGGTCAATATCGGCAGGAATTTCAGGTTGATCCGGTAAATCTGTTCTAACAAAGACTATTCCTTCATCTTTTTTTGCTGGTTTAAAAGTGATAGTGGAGATTTCTCCAGTATGAAGTCCGATTCCGGTGTAGGAAACTGGAGTTTTAATTGTATTCTTATACTCTGTCATATTCAATGTTCTTCTTCCTCTTTTTTCTTTTTTTGTAGATAAAAGCGATAAATTTCTGGCAGATGTTTTTGACTGACCAGAATTCGTTTTAATTTATCTGCATCCATTGCTGGACTTCCCCAATAACGAGCATCAGCTGGAATGTCATTAGTGATACCTGATTGAGCACCAATCATAGCTCTATCCCCAATCTTGAGATGTCCTGCCACTCCCACTTGCCCGGCTAGATATACATAATCACCTAAAATTGTACTTCCGGCTAAACCTACTTGAGCACAAAGAATACAATGTTTACCAATGTGACAATTATGCCCAATCTGAACGAAGTTATCAATTTTAGTGCCCTGCCCAATAAAGGTGGAACTAAGAGTTCCACGATCTACGGCAGAATTTGCCTGAATTTCTACAAAATCTTCTATAACCACATTTCCCAGCTGAGGTATTTTATTTTGCATGCCGTTCATCAATATGAAACCAAAACCATCAGCCCCTATAACTGTTCCGCTATGAATAATGACTTCATTGCCAATTTTGGAATCTGCATAGATAGTAACATTTGGATATAGATGTGTGTTTTTACCAATTGAGACATCATCGCCTATGAAACAATGAGCATCAATTATGGCATCGCTTCCAATCTGCGAGTTTTTCCCTATTATACAATAGGGACCAATGTAGACACTTTCATCAATAATTGCAGAAGAATCAATAATAGCAGTAGGATGAATTCCAGCCATAGGTTTTTCTTTATCCAGCTCTAACCACCAATCAACTAAACGGAGAAAAGCAAAATAAGGTTGAGGATGTAGGATTAAGTTCCTATTTAAAAGATGATTAGCCTTCTCAGGAGTACAAAATATTACAGCTGCCGGAGATTTTCTTACGGATTCCAGATATTTATCCTGTTCCCAGAAAATCAAACTACTAGTATCTGCTTCATCTGGATCAGCTACACTTTGAAGAGTAATATCATTGTTTCCATAATATTCACCTCCACAAACAGCAATAATATCGGCAGGCTTGATAGCTTTTTTAAATTTCTTCATTTTTTGGGGATTGATTCACCTGGCTTTAGAGTTTCATCTGGTTTGAATTGTTCTGTTCCTGTGGTATTTGTTTTATTATCAGCAGGAGGTTTTACGGTATCTTTATTAAGCTCTAATAATACTTGGTCAGTTATATCAATAGAAGGAGCAGAATAAAGCACCGTTCCCATACTATCGTCAAAGATGATAGTATAATTTTCATCAGTAGCAATTTTTTTGATAATATTCATTATCTTGGTATTTATGGGGGAGAGAAGTTCCAAATAGCGTTGTTCAGATTTTCCACCTTCACCGAAATATTCTTCTAAAAAGCGTCCTGCTTCAGCTTTTTTTTCGTCTATTTTGGCTTGAGCTTCTCTTTTCGCTGCTTCGGTTTTAGTCAGTTTGGCTATTTCAAATTCCTGTTCCATTTGTTTAATTTGCTCATCTAGTGCACTGAGCTGACTTTTCCAATTTTGCATATCCAGTTTGAAAATACGACTTATTTCAGCTATTTCATTGCTTTCTTGGATAATGCGGTCCATTTTGACTACGCCGATTTTGACTTCAGCAGCAAAGCTGATTGAAATCAGTGCAATGCATAGTACGGTGAATAATATTATCTTTTTCATAATATCTCCTGATATTCTGGGATTTATCCTCTTAATCCTTAATTGGGAAAGAGGTGTCAAGCAATTTTGCTGCTAACACATCATCTACTCTTCTAACCGGAGTAGTTAATGGAGCATTATGTAATAATTCTGGATTTTCTTTACATTCCTGCGCAATTTCAATCATAGCAGCGGCAAAAGCATCCAGAGAATCCTTACTTTCCGTTTCAGTAGGTTCTATCATCATAGCTTCTGGAACAATTAATGGAAAATAGACAGTGGGAGCATGAAATCCTTTGTCCAGTAATCTTTTAGCAATATTAAGCGTGTTAATTCCATACTCCTTTTTTTGCCAGGTAGAATCGGCAACAAATTCGTGCATACAATATTCCGGATATTGAATATGGTAGTAATCTTTAATTAATGCCATCAAGTAGTTAGCGTTAATAATAGCATTTTCTGCTACCCGACGGAGTCCATTTGCACCAAGAGTTCTTATATAGAAATAGGCTCGTAACATAACTGCTACATTCCCATAAAAAGTATGCACCTTACCAATTGAAGTATTCTGATGGGAATAATCAAAAAAGTATCCTTTATCGTTTTTGCCAATTAAAGGAACAGGTAAGAAAGGAGCTAATTTATCGCAAACTCCTACTGGTCCAGAACCAGGACCTCCACCTCCATGAGGTGTAGCAAAGGTTTTATGCAGGTTAAAATGCATTAAATCAAATCCGATTTTACCTGGTTTAACTAACCCTAATAAAGCATTGAGATTAGCACCATCTAAGTACATTAATCCATCAACACTATGGATTATGGAGGCAATCTCTTCAATTTGGTCTTCAAACAAGCCAAGAGTATTTGGATTTGTCAGCATAAAGCCAGCCGTATTGTCATCTACAATACTTTTCAAATGAGCAAGATCACAACGACCATATGCATTTGATTTTAGCTCTACTACATTATAACCAACCAGTGCACAACTGGCAGGATTTGTTCCATGAGCAGAATCTGGTATAATGATTTTATGTTTATGTGTATTGCCTTTAGAATGATGATAAGTAAAGATGATTCTTATTCCAGTAAACTCTCCTTGAGCTCCAGCTGCAGGTTGTAAACTAACCTTATCCAGACCAGAGATCTCAGCTAAATCTTGTTGCAGTTCATAAAGAGTTTGCAAGGTGCCCTGCAAAGTTGATTCAGGTTGCAATGGATGAAGATTTTGGAAAGCAGGATTTCGTACTAAGGTCTCATTTAATTTGGGATTATATTTCATTGTGCAACTACCCAAGGGATAAAGACCTTTTTCAATGCAATGATTCTTTTGAGAGAGTGGGATAAAGTGTCGCATAACATCAATTTCACTCAGTTCAGGAATACGAGCAGGCTTTTCTCTTAAGAAATCTTGAGGGATAATTTCATCCAGCGGAATATCCGGATCTCTAGGGGGAAGTGTTACACCCTTACATCCAGGTACACTGATTTCAAATATGGTCTTACTCATAATGCATCTCCCTTAGAGCATTTGCATATTCTTCAAGTTCAGTCCTGGTTTTCTTTTCGGTTACTGCTATAAGTAAAGTGTTTTCGTCATAGCCGTAAGGTTTTAAATCCACTCCTGCAAAGATATGTTTATTAAGCATATCCTGTATAACTCTCTTAGCTGGAACGGGACAATAAACAGCAAATTCTTTAAAAAAAGGCGTCTCTGGATAACAAAGTGAAAACTTAGGTATATATGCTATTTCTTGGGCTAAAAAATGGGACTTTTGAGCAGATTGAGTTGCTACTTCTATTAAACCTTCTTTTCCTAGAAGGCTTAGATATACGGTTGCAGCTAAAGTGCAAAGAGATTGATTAGAACAGATATTGGAGGTGGCTTTTTCTCTTCTTATGTGTTGTTCTCTTGTTTGTAAAGTCAAAGTATAAGCCTTTTTCCCTTCTACATCAACTGTAGCACCGACAATTCTTCCTGGCATTAACCGAGCCATATCTTTATGCGTGGCAAAAAATCCAAATAAGGGTCCACCCATATACATATTATTTCCTAAAGCCTGACCTTCACCGGTCACAATATCAGCCTTATAAGAAGATGGAGGTTTTAAAATGGCTAAAGATATAGGATCAACGGAAACGATTAATAGAGTCTTAGGATTACTATGTACGACCTTTTCCAGCTCGTTCATAGATTCTATATTTCCCAAAAAATTTGGGGTTTGAATCACTACGGAACCTACATTTTCATCCATCTTGCTTGTTAGATCATCAATATCTATCCTCCCATCCTTAGTATGACAAAAAATAAGTTCTAAACCAATTCCTGCTGTATATGACTGAATTACCTTAATGAATTCAGGATGAATGGTGGGAGAGATTATAGCTTTTTTGAGACGATTCTTACGAACTGCCATTAATATAGCTTCAGCAACAGCAGTAGCTCCATCATACATTGAAGCATTGGAGATTTCCATACCTGTGAGTTCACAGATAAGGGTTTGATATTCGTATATATATTGTAAGGTGCCTTGACTTACTTCTGCTTGATAAGGAGTGTAGGCGGTATAAAATTCTGGTCTTGAAACGATAGTATCTACTGCTGCAGGAATAAAATGGTCATAAACACCTGCTCCGAGGAAGCAACTAAACTTTTGGGTATCAATATTCTGGCTAGCCAATAAATTTACTAATTGAGTTAGTTCAAGTTCTGATAGAGGAGAGGTAAGATTTAGTGGTTTCTTAAGACGAAGTTTTTCCGGAATGGCTTGAATCAGCTCTTCAAATGAGTGCACACCAATCTTTTCCAGCATCTGCTTTCGTTCCTCATCAGTATTGGGAATATAGGGCATTCTCTCTCCATTTATAATTTTAAATTCTATTTAACTATCATTTTTTGCATTATAGTTTATGTCAATTCTAAATTTCATTAAAGGTGCGAAATAGCAGAAAAGAAGAAAGGCAGGAACTCGTTTTCCTGCCTTACATCTATTGATTTAGGAGAAGAATTATGCTCTAGTCTCAATAGCATTTTTAGGACAAACAGGAATACATATTCCGCAACCAATGCATTTATCCTGATCTATACTGGGTTTCTGATTTTCTTCACCATTAATAGCACCGACTGCACATACAGGTATGCATAGAAGACAACCATCACAGAGTTCAGTGTTTACTTCAGATTTTTTCCGAGTTCCTATCAAGAGGTCTAATATAGCATTGGTGGGACATACTGCTGCACAAACACCACAATCATCACACTTTGAGTAATCTATAGAGGCAAGATTATTTGACAAAGTTATAGCTTGCTGAGGACATTTCTTTACACAGATACCACAACCAATGCAGGGCTGGTTAGTTCCGCAAACCTGTTTTGCCAGAGGTCCTTTATCTTTAGAGGAACATTTAATAAATACATTATGCTGAATTGAAATCAGGTCTATTAATTTACGAGGACAAGCTTTAACACAGGCACCACAACCAGTGCACTTCTCTTTATCTATTACTCTCATACCTGATTTATCAAGAGATATAGCATCAAAATTACATGCATTTATACAATCGTTGAATCCAACGCATCCCCAAGAACAGGCATTAGGTCCTCCGGCAATATTAACTGCTGAAAGGCAGCTTTCTATTCCTCTATAATCATATTTCCATTTAGTGTTATCAATTCCACCTGTAGAGCAGTGAATAACTGCAATTTTTTTCTGCACTGTTTCAGCTTCAGTACCCATAATTTTAGCAATTTTTTCTGCAACCTGTGGACCTCCAGGATTACAAAGATTAACTGGAGCCCCTTGCATAACAATAGCTTCAGCATAACCAGCACATCCTGCTTTTCCACAACCTCCACAATTAGCTCCAGGAAGAACAGAAATTATTTCTTCCACCCTAGGGTCTCTTGTAACAGCAAAAATTTTAGATGCCAGAGCTAATAATAAACCAAAGGCTAAACCCATTGCTCCAATAATAAGCACGGGCATGCCAATATCCTTAGTTAAGGAAGGAGTAAGTAGAGGTATAAATATAGAAAGATTCATACTTTGCTCCTCAAATTTTTAGCCCTATAAAGCCAGAGAAAGCTAAAGCCATTGTTCCAGCTAAAATCATACCATGAGCAAAGCCACGCATACTTTTGGGTAGGTCAACTAGTGCCAATCTCTCTCTTATCGCTGCCATAACCAGTAATACAAAAGTGAATCCCACGCCTGAAAAGAATCCATTTAAAGTGGCAAACAAGAAATTGTAAGTAGAGCCATCAGGCAAAGGAGTTATATTGAGAATGGCTACCCCTAAAACTGCACAGTTGGTCGTGATTAATGGTAAATATACACCTAGTGCTTTGTAAAGTGAAGGGGAATTTTTCAGAATGAACATCTCTACAAATTGTACTAAGGCAGCAATAGTCAGAATAAAAGCCAGCGTACTCAAATAGGTGATATTATATGGAACCAGCAGATATTTATAAATAAGGCTACAGAAAGCAGAAGCCATAGTCATTACAAAGATAACTGCCATTCCCATACCAAAGGCAGATTCCATTTTTGTTGAAACTCCCAGATAGGGACACAATCCCAGGAATCTGGAAAGCACGAAGTTCTGTATAAAAATGGCACTAATTGCCAGGACTAAAATTTGACTCAGGGTATTCATAGATATTTCTCCTTCAAATTATTTATTGCCGCCATCAAAAGTCCCAGGGTTATAAAAGCTCCGGCAGGAAGAACAGCCATTAGCATTGGATTATAGATATCAGGCATAACTTTCATACCTGCCCAGGTTCCATTGCCTAAAATTTCACGGAAAGAAGATACGAGAATTAAAGCCAGAGTGAACCCTAATCCCATACCAATGCCATCTGCCATAGAGTCCATAACGCCGTTCTTGCTAGCAAAAGCTTCTGCTCTTCCCATAATAATACAATTCACCACTATCAAGGGTATAAACAATCCAAGAGCTTTATGCAAATCAGGCAAATATGCAGCCATAACCATATCTACAATAGAGACAAATGCAGCGATGACGATTACATATACAGGTATACGGATTTTATCTGGAGTAATCTTTCTGATTAAGGAAATCATAATATTGGAACATACCAGCACAAAAGTAGCTGCCAATCCCATACCTATTGCATTATTCACAGAAGTGGTAGTTGCCAGAGTTGGACACATTCCCAGGACAATTACAAAAGTAGGATTCTCTTTTACGATTCCCTTAGTAAGTTCTTTCATAAAGCTCATTTTTTTGCCTCCTTAGAGGAAGTAGTAGTTCTGGATTCTACATCTTTTTGTATAAGTTTTATAGCTTCACGAAGGGAATTTGTAACTGCACGAGTAGTGATAGTTGCTCCCGTTATACCGACAAATTTTCCTCCATCTTTAGCCAGGATTAAATCATCTGGTGATAAGTCGGGAAATTTGGCGGAAAATTCTGGTTTAGTGCAATTAGCACCAAGACCTGGAGTTTCAGATTGTTCTATAACCTGGATATTTATTATTTTGAAATTGGTATCTATGGCTGCCATAGTTTTTACTATACTGGAGTATCCAGGTTTAGCAGCGGTAAAAGTGTAGCCCTTAATGTCTCCAGTCTTTTCATCTTTAGCAATATAGTAAACTAAGGAATCCTTTCCAGTGTGGATAGTGATGGGTTCAAATACTGCTCCAGGAATTAATTTAGACATTGTCTGTTCTGCTGCAGTTTTTTTCTGCTGTTCAATTAAGGGTTCTGTCACATAATTTACATAGGCTAAAAGCGCCGTTGCTACAACGCAAAAACCCAATAGGGTTAAACCGAGTCGGAGGAAAACTTTCATTTTTTCACCTTCCCAAATGCTTTTGGCATTGTTAATTTATCAATTAATGGTGTCATTACATTCATAAATAATATGGAATAAGAAACACCTTCAGGATAACCGCCAATAAGACGGATTATAACGGTTAAAGCACCACATCCAATAGCGTAAAAAATACGCCCGTTTTTGGTCAACGGACTAGTGGTATAGTCCGTTGCCATAAAGAAAGCTCCTAAGATTAAACCTCCTGCGAAAAGGTGGAAAATAGGCAAACTAAGAGAATATTTCGTTTCAGGCAAACCGGGAATGCCACCCAACAGGAAAGTCAGCACAGCTACAGTAAGCAGATAAAAGAAGGGTATGCGCCATTCAATTATATTTTTCCAGAGCAAATAGATAGCACCAATAAGCAAAGCAAAAACAGACACTTCACCAATACAACCACCAATATTACCCCAGAACATAGATTTCAAGGTCCCCACATCTATTAACCCATTAAAAATCTTATTTCCGAGCTCTATATTAGTTGCTGGATCACTGGTCAAAGTATTAATAAAAGTAGAATCTCGTAAAGTTTGCATCACTTTTAAAGGCGTAGCACCAGTAACCAGATTGTAGGCTTTAGGAGAAATCGTGGCAAGGCTATCACTAATGGCACTTAAATTACCGATACCATTGATGGAGGAAGCAGATAATTTATGAGCCACAGTTGATTTCCAGCAATTTCCGGTCATCAAAGATGGCCAGGAAGCCAGCAGAAAAGCTCTTCCTAATAGTGCTGGATTCACAGCATTATTACCCAAACCTCCAAAAACCTGTTTACCTATAGCTATGGCAAATATTGAACCTATAACAGGCAGCCACCAAGGAGAACCAGCTGAAATATTATAGGTCAGCAGCATTCCTGTAACTACGGCTGAGCCATCATAGACGGTAATAGGAACTTTACGAAATTTTTGAATTAAAGCTTCAGTTAGAACAGCGGAAAGGACACCAAGAACAGTTAAGAATAAAGTTCTCCAGCCCCAGTAATAAATAGCAAAAGCTAAGGCTGGAAGCAAGGCTATAACTACATTCCACATAGCCTTCGGAATGCTTGAAAAATCATGTATATGCGGAGCAGGTGAAACAATTAATTTATCTTTCATAATTCATTCCTCTACATCATTTAGATTGCTGTTCTGCTGCAACACGCAATTTTCCTGTATCTACCCATTGTACTATTCGTATATGGGCTGGACATACATAAGCACAACTACCACATTTTATGCAATCCTCTAAACCTGCTTTAACAGCAAGTTTTAAGTCACCACCCTTAACTCCTTGAGCAATAAGACTGGGAACAAGATTCATTGGACAAACATCAACACAACGAGCACAATGAATGCAATTTCGTTCTTCAATCGTTTTGGCTTCTTTTTCATTAAATAGAACCAATCCAGAAGTGCCTTTAGCCATAGGTGCTTCTAACGAAGGTAAAGCATTACCCATCATAGGTCCACCAGATATCACTTTCCCAATTTCGCACTTAGTTCCGCCACAATAGTTAACTAAATCAGAGAATGGGGTGCCAATGCGAGCTTTCAAGTTCTTAGGATTGTTAACCGCAGTTCCGGTAACGGTTATAATTCTTTCAACTAAAGGTTTTTTATAACGCAAAGCTTCATAAATAGCAAAAGAAGTTCCCACATTTTGTACTACTACTCCTATATCCATAGGTAAACCACCAGTTGGCACTTTACGATTAGTTGCAGCATAGATTAATTGTTTTTCGGCACCTTGAGGGTATTTTAATTTTAGAGGGACAACCTTGAGGTTATCTTCAGGGGCTAAAAGTTTGTTCATTAGAGCAATAACATCTGGTTTGTTAGATTCAATGCCAATCATTCCATACTGAGCCTTCAGTATTTTCATAATAATTTTTAACCCGTTGATAATGCCTTCAGCTTGTTCCAGCATCAATCTATGGTCTGCAGTGAGATAGGGTTCGCATTCCACTCCATTAAGAATAACCGTGTCTATAGGTTTATCCTCAGGAGGTGAAAGTTTAACTATAGTTGGAAAACCAGCACCGCCCATACCACAAATACCTGCTTCCTGAATGCGATTTTTCATCTCTTCTATAGGTAAACTTAAGAAATCAGGTTCATCTTCAAGGTCTATCCAGCTATCAGAACCATCAGCAGTTATTTCAATAGCTAAACTCATAGCCCCGATAGGATTAAGAAAGGTATCAATCTTAGTGACCTTCCCACTTATTGAAGAATGTTGAGGGATAGAAACATAAGCATTTGCTTCAGCTATTTTTTGCCCGGTTTTAACTTCCTCACCAACTTTGACTAGTGGTAAAGATGGAGCTCCCACATGTTGAGACATTGGAATTATCACTTTTTTAGGAATAGGGAACTCCTCAATCGGAACAGAAGATGTGTAATACTTATAATCCGGAGGATGAACCCCTCCAGGAAATGTTTTAAATTTCATTTACACTCCCTTTTGCTCTCATGGAGATTTCTATTTTTTTCCTTATAATTGTAAATATCGTTTTTAGGCAAGTATTTTTTTAGGGAAATAATATCAGACTTTTCTTGACTCAAACCTATGGTTTAAAAATCATAGCCTCTATTAAACTTATAGATTTCGCTAATAATATGTTTAAATGTGATATCTAATATTGAAATCTTTGCTATCTGGGAGTTTTTATATGATTGAAGTTATTGATCAGAAATGTGTGGGTTGTGGACTCTGTATGAGAGTTTGTGCTTATGGTGCCATCCGAATAGAGGCAAAACTTGCGGTAATTGATGAAGATAAGTGCACGCTTTGTGGAGCTTGCGTGGAATCTTGTCCTTTTGATGCTATTATTATCCGGAAACAAGCAGCAGAACAAATTGATAAAGAGCAATATAAGGGAATCTGGGTCTTTGCTGAGCAGAAAGATGGAGTTATTGCACCGGTGGTATTTGAACTCTTAGGGAAAGGTAAAGAACTGGCAGAGCAGATGAATTCCACTCTCACAGCGGTACTATTGGGCTCAAATCTAGATAACCTATATCCAGAGCTTTTTGCTTATGGAGCAGACCAGGTGATAGCCGTTGATGACCCAGCACTGGAACATTTTCTGGATCTTAATTATGCAAAAGCTTTAACTGAACTTGCTCGTAAGCATAAACCTGCTATTATTCTGGCTGGAGCAACCGTTACAGGAAGGTCTTTCATCCCGAGAGTGGCGGTGCAATTGCATACAGGGTTAACAGCAGATTGCACAGGTTTAGAAATTGACCCTGAAACTGGAAATCTACTTCAGACCAGACCTGCCTTTGGTGGCAATATTATGGCTACTATTATTACTCCTAATCATAGACCTCAAATGGCGACTGTGCGTCATAAAGTTATGGATGCTTTACCTCGTGATGATTCACGTAAAGGTGAAATTATTAGAGAACAGATAGATTTTAGTGAATTAGAGGGGAAGAGCTTCTGGTTAGGCTTTGAAAAGGAAAAGACCACACTTGCTAATATTACCGAGGCAAATATCATTGTTTCTGGAGGAAGAGGTCTGAAGGAAGCAAAGAATTTCGGTCTATTAGAAGAATTAGCTCAAGCTTTAGGAGGAGCTGTAGGAGCTTCACGTGCTGCCGTGGATGCAGAATGGATTCCCTATTCTCATCAGGTAGGACAAACCGGAAAAACAGTTAAACCTAAAATTTACATCGCGGTTGGCATTTCAGGTGCTATTCAACATCTGGCAGGAATGTCTTCTTCTGATTATATTATAGCCATTAACAAGGATCCAGATGCCCCGATCTTCAAGGTAGCAGATTTGGGTATAGTCGGTGACCTATTTGAGATTGTTCCCTTAGTTACTAGAAAGGTTAAAGAAATTCGCCAAGGATAGGTGCTATTTCTGTTGTTTGAAAAGTGATAGGTATTCTATGTCTTTAAATATATGTGAAATTTTTTACAGTTTGCAGGGTGAATCTACCTATTCAGGTTTGCCCTGCATTTTTATTCGTTTAAGTGGATGCAATCTTCGCTGTTCCTGGTGTGATACTACTTATGCCTGGAATGGCGGTAAGAAAATGACTATTGAAGAAATTCTTCAGGAGATTTGTAATTTTCCCTGTTCTTTGGTTGAAATCACCGGAGGAGAACCTCTGTTACAAGAAGAAAGCATAGAACTGATGAAAGTCTTGCATCAGCAAAAGTACCGGATTTTACTGGAGACTAACGGTACTCAATCCCTGCAAAATATCCCTGATTATGTAGTGAAAATCGTTGATGTGAAGTGTCCGAGCAGTGGTTTTAGCGAATCTTTTTTATTAGAAAACCTGAAGTATCTTAAACCAGCTGACGAACTTAAGTTTGTTCTTGCTTCTCACGAAGATTATGTGTTTGCACTTAATTTTATAAAGGACAATTCATTAGAAGATAGGATTCTACTTTTTTCACCTGTAACAAATCTTCTTACTTCAGAAACTCTCGCTAAATGGATGCTAAAAGACGGAGTTCCTGCCCATCTACAACTCCAGCTACATAAACTTTTACAACTCGCTTAATCCCTTAATTCTATCTTCTTTGGCAATAAATTCTTCTCTTTATAGCCCACAATGTTAATTTAATAAAAAGGAATAAGTTAATTAAATGATTTCTTGTTTCTAACAATAATGCGATTAAGAAGCCCATACCCTATTGGTTGTTGTATAGAAATCAAGTAGAAAATTCATATGATTACCGTAAATGTAAATATATTTTTCTTTCTTGACGCATACTTGTTTGTCACTTAGCAACTTAGCCAAGAAAGAGACAGGAGAGAGTAAGGATAGACTTAGAAATTCCCTGATAAATATGACGCTAACTATTATTCTATGTTCTTTATCCTGATAAAAAAAGGACTTTTTCCCTTTAAAAGAGATTATTGAAAATTTGGACTATGTCTTTATCCTACTAATCCCGAAAATTATTATAAAATTAAGTAGTAAATTTCTTAATCTAAATAGAGGTTCACAGATGTCTTATCTCTCTTAATGGGGGCATAGATATCTGATTTGCTCATTGAATAGGAGATATCCCCATCTCCTAAATTGGTCATAGATATCTCGTTGATGAAGTTTCATAGAAGTTTTCTCACTTTTTCGTGGCAGGATAAATCAAATTGCAATCTTGCGAAACTTTAACCCAATACCCTTTTCCAGGTTCCATCTGATTTAAGGTATTGTTAGTGCTCTCAGGTATATATACTTGATTGAGTAATTTTACTTCTTGTAAATAAGAGGCAATGGACTGCATTGCACTATAAACTGATAGAATAATTTCTGGATAATAGGGTACAAGATTCCATCCCGATTTCAGATAGATAGGATGAGTAGCAGGGTCAATAGGTGTTCCTTCCAGATATAAACTGTTTGCAGAACTCATATTTATCCAATAGCCACTACTTATATCTAAGTTTTTGAGTGTGTTACAAAATGTAACCATTCCAGGATGAAAGCTTTCTTTAACATTCTTTATCTGGATAACATTTCCTATAACTGGATTTAGTACAGAGTTTATATTCAGATTAACGGGCTGGATATTAAAACTAATCAGATTCCAGCCAGCATTTAGTTGTAGAGTTTGAGATGGAGAAACCACTCCAAAAACTGCATTGAGAGTGGTTTTCTGACCTTCAGTTATAACTATATTATTAAAAGTTTGAGGTTCATATCCAGCCACACTAATCTGTACATTGTAAATTCCAGGAAGCAGCATTCTGATATAATCTCCACAGGCAGGATCAGTAATGGCAGTAGAATAATCAACATCTAATCCGAGAATTGTGATAGTTGCAGAAAGAGGATTGCCATATACATCTTTCACTGTTCCCTGTAGTCCATAAAGAGCATTTTCCAAATAACCCAGAAGTGAATTGCAATTGTAGTTCCAGTAATTTTCTAATTGTGATGCGGGAGTTATATAGGTATTGGACAGTTCAATAGTGACCTCACGGCAATGATGAAAATAGGTAAAATAATCCTGTCTTCCTCCATAAATTACATACCAATCTGCACCATTTGTGTAACCCGTAGAAAAAAGACTGGTCATATAACCGCTATAGACCTGACGAGCTGTGTTTACATAATCGGCACTGAGGTCAATAAACCAATTTTCATCTATATGTGATGTATAGGTTCCATCCCAGGGATAATTTACCACCTCAGTGCCCCCATGAAAATTGGCGGATAAAACGAAGTGATGAGCATTGGCAAAATTAGCAAAGATAGTAGTTTCCGGTTGAGTTGGAGCACTTGGAGTTCCCCAATGGTCAGGAAAACTACGATTCAGGTCATAACCATTAGCATTATAACGACGGGCTCCTGAAACTGAATTACTTCCACCATAATAAGTGCCATCCGGATTGGCAAGAGGATTTATCCAGATTTCCAGATTATTAACCAGATTTTGGATACGAGGGCTTGTAGAATAATTGCTTAGTAGATAATCAATTAAATGCAACATTATCATATAGCCACAGGTCTCATCTCCGTGAATTGCAGCAGAATATTGCACCTCAGGTTCGGCTTCATGCATACTAACATTATCGGAGATTTTAGCAAAGAGGATTTTACGTCCATTAATGGTTGTTCCAATATCATAAATCTGACAGAGATCAGGATAATTTATGGCAAAGGCATACATCTGGGCAACATAAGCTTCATAAGT
>DFOM01000018.1 GCA_002376725.1 Cloacimonetes bacterium UBA3541
CCACTAATAATTAACATAATTTATTTATTTATAATTTTTTTACTTAAGTATTTAAATTAAATTGCTTTAGGAGCTATCTTTTTTATATGGGCGAAGATATATTTTTGTGGTGAAAAAGAATATAAAAATGGGAAAAAGATTGACAGATTTCTTAATTTGTAGCTTAAGTATAACTGTATAATTTGAAGGTAGAAAAGAGGATAAGATGAAATTAATAAAAGAGTTAAAGCTTTATAAACCTTATCCTAATTTAAAAGGGAAAATAAATCAACAAAGAAGGAGAGAAAAATGTTAAAAAAGTTAGCTTTTTTAATCATCGCAATTTTATCATTTAGCTATTTAATGGGTTTAACGGCAGGAGATATAGCTATTCTGGGAGTTAATACTGATGCAGAAAAATCAATGATTTTTGTAGCTTTAACCGATATTCCTGCTAATACTACAATTTCATTTACCGATAATGGATGGAATGCTACTGAACAAAGTTGGAGAACTGGAGAAGGGACAATAAGTTGGTCACATACCGCTTTAGTTAGTAAGGGTACATGTATTACTATCACATTCACTACTCCTCCGACTGCCAATTTAGGCACTGTAACAAAAAGTGGTTCATTTGACCCTGCCGCAGGTGGCGATCAAATTTTAGCTTATGAAGGTACAACAGCACCCACAAGTAATACTGATTCTATCTGGTTATATGGTATTTCTATTCGTGATTGGGTTTTTGCTAATAACTCTAATACCTCAGACCTACCCACAGCTTTAACTAATGCGGCTCTTGCCTTTACCGGAACTTCAACGGATATAGATAATGGTTATTTTGCCAATGGGAATACCGCTCAGACGGAGGTTTCAGTATCCGGAACTAAAAGTCAATTGTTAGCTCTGTTTACCGATAACACTAAATACTATACTAATAATACAGGTCCACTTACTTTTCCAACATATACTATTACTGTCATCGTTTCAGAGGAACCAGTTATTTCCCTATCTGGAACTCTTAATTCCTTTATCACAATAGTAGGAACTCCATCAGATGCACAAAGTTATACCTTAATGGGTCATAATCTTACCGCTAATATATCGGTAACTGCTCCCACAGGTTTTGAGATATCCAGTAATGGTAGTTCTTATTCATCTAATCTTTCTTTATCTCCTACTTATAATGGTTCAATTTATGTAAGATTGACTGGAACTACATTAGGAACATTTAGTGGAAATATAACTCATACCAGCACAGGTGCAGCTCAGGTGGATTTACCGGTTAGTGGCACTGTTTTACAAACTTTACCACCAGTACTTCATATAACCGGTACTTTGAATAAATTTACTATGGAACAGGGAACCCCTTCTGAAAGTCAGAGTTATACTTTATATGGAGAAAATCTTACTCAGAATATTTCCATAACTCCTCCTTCAGGTTATCAATTATCTCAGGATAATATAAACTGGTTTTCAAGTCTTTCATTAGCACCTGACTTTAATGGAACAATTTATGTAAGATTAAGTGGTTCTAATATAACTTGTTATAACGGTAATATAAATCATAGTAGCGGAGAAGCTGAAGCAAATCTTGCAGTTACAGGTATAGTTTTTGAGCCAACTTCTGTAAATCTTTTGCTCCTGGATAACTTTTATTATGATGAAGGCTTAGCATTAACAGCTACTAGATGGACTGCACATAGTGGAAGCGGCACAAATTCCGTTACTGTACAAAGTGGTAATTTGACCTATGAAAATTATCCTTCCATTGCAGGAAATTATGTATCTCTTGCTAATTCAGGAGAAGATATTAATCGCACTTTTACTGCTCAAACAGCAAATTCAGTCTATGCTTCTTTTCTGGTTAATGTAACCTCTGCCACTACCACTGGCGATTATTTTATTCACTTTGGTCCACAAAATATAGGAACTACATTTAGAAACAAAATTTTTGTAAAAAAGAATGATGCTGATGCTTTGAGCTTTGGTTTATCTAATGCAGCAAATGCTGCTGGAGCGGTTTGGACAGATTTTAATTATAGCTTAAATACCACTTACTTGCTCGTGTTACGTTATGATATCTTTGAAGGTGCGGCAAATGATGTGGCTCATTTATATATAAATCCTCCTATAACAATCAATGAACCTGCTTATACTCTTACTGCTACAGATACAAATACAGATACTGCTAACATTGGTTCTATTGCTCTCCGTCAAGGTTCTGCTGCCAATGCTCCGACCTTACTACTTGATGGTATAAGAGTTGCTAATTCCTGGTTCAATCTCTGGGGATTACAGGCAAATCCGCAAATAATAGTTATTGGTGAACCGGAACCGATGTATAATATTGAAGGCAATCCTTCAGATGAAATCTCTCATTATCATTTAGAGGGACAACAATTAGCAGGTCCTATTACTATTATTGCACCAGAGCCTTTTCAGATTTCTACTACAGGAACCGATGGCTGGTCTACCACGCTTCAAGTACCTCTGGATTATAATGGGAATATCTATGTAAGACTTTTGGGAATGGAAGTTGGCACTTATGGTGGTTACATTACCCATAATAGTTATGGAGCAGAAGAAGTTAGAGTTAGAGTTGATGGAGAGACCTTTCCAGCTGATGTTACCTGGAATATAACTGCTAACTTAACAGAATTTACTCAGGAAATTGGTACACCTTCAGCTGCTCAATCTTATAGTTTGAGTGCTACTAATGCTGTTACTGATATCATTGTTACTGCTACCAGTCCTTTTGAATTGAGTACTTCTAATTCCGGTCCCTGGAGCTCTTCTTTAACTTTACCTTCATCGTTTAACAGTCTCATTTATGTAAGAATGAATGCTGATACCGCTGGAGATTTTACTGGAACTATTACTCACAGCACTGCTAATGCTACAAATTATGTTATAAATGTAAGTGGAACTGCTACAGTTTCTGGAATCTTTGCTACTGACCTTTTTATCTCTGAATACATTGAAGGGACATCTTTTAATAAAGCAATTGAGATATTTAATGGAACTGGAGCTACAATAGATCTCAGTCAATACAAACTCTGCTTATATACTAATGGTTCATCAACAGTTAGTTATTCAATGAGCTTAAGTGGAACTCTGGAACATAATGATGTCTATGTACTTGCTCATCCAAGTGCTGATCCTGCAATATTAGCAGTAGCAGATACCACAAGTAGCCTTGTAATTAATTTCAATGGGGATGATGCTGTGGCTTTGATTACAGGAGAAACCTCTAATCCTACTTATATTGATATATTTGGAAGAATAGGAGAACGACCCTCTGTTGGTTATTGGGGAACAGATCCTCTGGTAACAAAGGATAAGACCTTAGTCCGCAAACTTAATATAACTTATGGTGTAACGGTCAATCCTGAAAGTGGTTTTCCCACTCTTGCTACCGAATGGGATTCCTATCCAGTTGATACCTTTACTTATCTTGACTATCACATTTTTTCACCTGGACAGCAACCTGCAGCTGCACCGACCTTTGATCCACCAGCTGGGATTTATAGTTCTCCTATCAATGTGACTATAAGTTCTATCACTCCTGGTGTAACCATTCGCTATACTACGGATGGTAGCACTCCTTCAGAAACAGTAGGGACTATTTATACCACTCCTGTTTATATAGATGCAACGACCACTCTTAAAGCCGTAGCATATAGTGAGGATTATGCTTTGAGTCCTGTTTCTCAGGCTATATATTTATTCCCGGTAAATGTATCAACTATTGCAGAATTAAGAGCAGGTACACCTGGAACTTACTATAAATATACGGGAACAGGAGTTCTTACCTTCCAGCAAGCTTTCCGTCATCAAAAATTCATCCAGGATACCACTGCTGGAATTTTAATAGATGACAATAATGGCGTCATCACTACTGTCTATAATCTTTATGATGGAATAAGCAATATTATTGGAACTGTAGCCGAATATGGTGGTATGATGCAATTGACTCCTATTGCAGATTCTGGACCAGCAGTTTCCACAGGAAATGTCATTATTCCTCAAGAGATAAGTCTAAATGAATTAGTGAGCGACTTTGAAGCATATGAATCTGAGCTGGTAAAAGTTATGAATGTCTCTTTTGATACAGCTGATAATGTTATTACTTTTACTAATGGTACTTTATATCCTATGAATAATGGCTTAATGAACTTCCGTACTACTTTCTATGATGTAGATTACATTGGAATGCCTGTTCCTACAGGTTTATGGAATATTATAGGAATACCTAATTCCAGAGTAATAGAAGGGAATTTATTTACTGCAAGGTTCTGGGCTGATTTTTCCAGTGCGGGAATAGTTCTGCCAGCTCCAGTTGTAACAATTCTAGTAGAAGATAATACTATAATTCTTTCTTGGGAACAAATTTTAGGTGCTACCAGTTATCGCATTGAAGCAGCTGATGACCCTTATGGAACTTTCACTCTGGTGGAAACTACTACTAATCTCAATGTTTCCTATCCTGCTTTTCCGAGGAAATTCTATAGAGTGATAGCAATTCAATAGAAAGTATAAAACATTGTATAAACCCGGGAGTAAAATCCCGGGTTTTTTATATGGGATCAAGTAAAAAGATATATTAATTGGCAAATTTTAACAGATAGGGCTCTATTCAACTGATCCAATCTCCTATATTTTTGGGATTAATAACTTTTGTTTCGGATAATGGATAATTATCACAAAAAGTTTTAGGGAATTTAGGCTTTCTGCGAGGATTCCATTTAATCTCACAGGCTGTATATTGATTGTCATACTCTTCAATGTAATCTATTTCTTGTTTTTGTGTAGTTCTCCAAAAATAAGATTTATGATACAAAGAATGATTAGATAAATACTTCTTTCTTTCAGCAATAACAAAATTTTCCCATAATTTACCTGTATCTTTCCGAATATGAATATCATTGAAATTACCAATAACAGCGTTAAGAATGCCATTATCCCAGAAATAAATTTTTATCTTTTTCTTAATTTCATTCCTTAAATTCTTTTGAAGAGAAGGTAAACGAAAAATAATAAATGCTTTTTCCATTAAATCAATATATTTTTCTACTGTTTTTAAGTCCGAGCCAACAGTTTGTGCAAGTTCATTATAGGAAACCTCCGAACCAACTTGATAAGCCAGAGAACGAATAAGTTTTATCAATAAAGGAGGTTTTTTAATTTGGTCTAATAGAAATAGATCTTTGAATAAATAACTATCACTTAATAATCTTAAAAGTTCCTCTGCTTTCTCGGAATTAGTAACTATCTCTGGATAATAACCGTAAATCAAGCGATGAGGGATCATACGGTCTTCTTCCAGCCTTCCATTATACTTTACCATTTCTTCATAAGCAATGGGATAAAGATAATATTCATATCTTCTTCCCGTTAGAGGTTCTCTAATTTCTCCCGCTAAGTCTAATGGTGCAGAACCAGTCACAATTACCTGAATATGGGGGAAATTATCCACTATTAATTTAATTGTGATTCCTATATCTTTTATTCTTTGAGCTTCATCTATAAAAACTATCTTTTTATTTCCGATATAGGTTTTCAATTGAGTTGAATTGGCATTTGTAAGTATTTCTCTTACATCTGGTTCATCTCCATTAAAGACGATAAATTGATCTGAATAATCTTTTAAAAGATAATTTACCAAAGTAGTTTTGCCACTTTGACGGGGACCTAATATTACTATTGCTTTTCCTTCAAAGAAATGTTGTTTAATATTAGTTCCCAATATTCTTGGTATCATCGTTTCTTCCCCTTTTAATTATAGTGATTGGATTCTAAAGATAATATAATAAAATTGGAATCAAATCCAAAGAAATTATAATAAAATTGGAATCAAATCCAAAAATATTATAATAAAATTGGATTCTATTCCAGAAATTTAAGTTTTTATCTCCAACTAACGATAGGATCAGAGTTTATAATTTGGTTAATTCTGGAATCCTGGTTTTTAAATAGGTTAGAACACCTGTCTCTTCAAGTAGTTTCTTCCAGTGAGCTATTTGTTCTGGAGATAGCTTTTTTATGCGAGAATATTCATCGGAACAGCGATTGTTGCTTAAAGTTGAAACTAAATGAGCATTGGTTTTGATGGCAGAAAGTGTTTCGGGTGATATTTCAAAATCTAAAGTGACTGCAAAACGAAGGGCACGTAAGATTCTGAGAGGGTCTTCAGCAAAAGAATGAAGGGGGTCTTGAACACTGCGAATAACTCTTGCTTGTAAATCTTGGTATCCTTTTTGGCAGGGGTCTAAAATCTTACCAGTCATTATTTCTTGATATAGGGCATTGATAGTAAAATCACGGCGTAAGCAATCGGTATATAAATCAGCAAATTGGACATAAGGATGTCTTTTACCGGGAGGATATTTTTCACTTCTGGTCATAACCAATTCTATTTTGATGTTATTTATAGTCATTTTGGCGGTTCCGAAGCTTTTATGGATTACTGGAGCCGTAGTATTGAATTTTTCCTGAAGAAAATAGGCAAGTTTGATTCCGCCTTCTGGGAGTTCCACGGCTATATCTGCTTCAATGATAGTAGTTTCAGGATTTAATAAGAAGTCTCGCACGCAACCACCAGCAAAATAGGTATGAGATTCAAATTCTGTATCTTTGATGGCTTGGGCAAGTAATTCTCTGAGTTCTGTTAGCGTCATATTAGCTCTCCGATTACGGTATTAGAGACAAAAAGAGCTTTAGAGCTAAGAGAGAGATAGGAGCCATTTTTTTCTATCATACCCAGTTGATATAACTTTTCCAGTTTTAGGCGTTTATCCTCTTCCAGATTATAGTTAAAGCGTTCTTTAAGTTCATTGAGGTCTATTCCTTGGGTCAATCTTAACCCCATCATAATAAAATCTGAAATCATTTGCTTTGAGGAACAGGATTCAGCCTCTGGCATAATTAATCCTTTATCCAGATTGGCATAATAATCATTAAGATTAAAAGGATTGGTATAGCGGAAGGGAGGTAAAAATCCGGAAGCTGAAGCTCCTAATCCAAGATATGGTAAGCTTTTCCAGTAACTCAGATTATGTTTTGATTGCTTACCTGGAAGACAGAAGTTGGAGATTTCATAATGTTCATATCCAGCTTTTTCTAATTCAGAGCAGATAAGTTCATATTCTTCAGTCAGGAGGTTATCATCTGGTATAGGGGGGACTTTTCTTTCCTTTATCTTTTCAGCTAAAGGAGTATCGGATTCCAGAGTTAAAAGATAACAAGATAAGTGTTCGGGGCTTAAATTTAGAAATTGAGAAAGATTATTTTTTAATGTAGTAAGAGATGAACCAGGGGAACCGTATATAAGGTCCAGAGATAAATTGTTATAACCATATAGATGGCAGAGCTCAATTTTATCCTTTATCTGTTCAGCTTTATGTTTTCTATCCAGAAGATTTAGCTCTTCATTATTCATACTTTGAACACCAATAGAGAGACGATTTACGGGTGTGTTTTTTAAAGCTGATAGATAGGTCTCGGTTATCTGCAAAGGATTTATTTCCAGCGTAATCTCTGTTTCCTTATCAAAATTAAAACGAGAACATATATCTTCAATTTCCTTTGCTTTTAAGAGAGATGGAGTTCCTCCTCCAAAATAGATAGTCTTTACATTTTTTAAATCAGGATGATATTGTAAAAAAAGTTCTATTTCTTTATGGAGATATTCCAGGTAGAGTTCTAGTGAAGATTTTGTATAGGGGACAGTGAAAAAGGAGCAATATCCACAATGTGTAAGACAAAAGGGGATATGGATATAAATTGCTACTTGGCGAGACGAAATATCCTGTTCCATCGGATATGAGGAGTATCATAAAGTTTATTATATTCTATTCCGCGAGAAAAGAAGATCAACCAGGGACTGCCAGTTATATCTGACCTCTTAAGAAACCCCCAATAACGACTATCCTCACTGACATCACGATTATCACCCATTACAAAATAATGTCCTTCAGGTACCTTAATAGGTCCAAACCAGTCACGGTTAAAGACTTTTCGTTCAGATATACCCTTAGTGCTATCTGGAGGGACAATATAAGGTTTATACCAATCGCTATTAGAAATATAGCCATCCTCTTCATTTTCGGCAAAGGTTTGTTCTATAATCTGGAAAGGAGATTGAGGTGGAGGAGGATATGCGATTCCATAGCATTCATACCCTCTTTCAAATAGTTCACCGTTAATATAGACCTTTTTATTCTTGATTTCAATGATATCTCCTGGCATACCGATAACTCTTTTAACTATGTTCTTTCGGGCATAATAGGCAATATGCATAAAGGTTAAGGGATTTTTACTGAAAGCAGCTTTTTTATTAATATAGATAGGAGGGAATATCTTGATAAAGTTATCTTTATAATCAGGATGCTCTGGAGTCCATTCTTCAATTTTGGGATAACGAAAAGTTACAATATCCTCTCGTTTTGGATCTTCAATGTAGTATTTAATTTTATTGGCTACAATATAATCACCTGTAAGCAAGGTTTTTTCCATAGAAGAAGAAGGAATCATAAAGTTTTGGAAGGTATAATTACGGATTATCATTGCAACTACAAAGGCAAAAAGGATAGCTTCAATCCAATCCTGTAACCAAGGTTTACGACAACGGAATTTCTTTCCAGGTGGAATTGGAGTGATAGTGTAAGTAGGTTCTTTATATTGCTGTTTTTTTAGTTTTTTCTTTACTGTATCTTTTTCCTTCATTTAAACCTTCAGATAGTACTTTAGCTTTCTTAATTTTTTCTCTAACTTCTTTTGTCAAGCAGTAAATTACTACAATTTCAATAGGCAAGCATTAAAAGAGCTTCAATATCCTCTTCTTTAAAACGAATGATTTCACCCACTGGACCATAAGATAAAATCAGGTCTCTTATTTCTGGAAGTTGTGAGTCTCTGATGCCCAATTCTCTGAGGTTAGTAGGAGAACCCCAGCGTTTTAAAGTTTCACGGCATTTGCGAAGAGCATGAGCTACGCTATCTTCTCCACAAACTTCTTTCACCCACCAAGAAAAACGCTCTGGCTCTCTTTCACTTACATATTCAATCCAGGCAGGGAATATCACTCCCAATCCTTCTCCATGTGCAATTTTGGGATCAATAGCAGAAAGAGAATGTTCTATAGAATGACAAGCCCAGTCTCCTCCTTGTAATCCTACTCCACTTATTCCATTTAAAGCTAAAGTAGCAGACCAGGCAAGATTTGCCCTAGCCACATAATCTTTGGCATCTTCCTGCAATCTATCTGTCATTTTTACGATGGTTTTTATTAATCCTGCATCAATAGCCCTGGTGGCAATAGCAGTTTCGTTCATAAAGATATATTCTAAGATATGAGATATAGCATCAATAGCTCCATTTACTGTCTGTTGAAAAGGAAGAGAGCTCTGAACTGATGGGTCAATAATAGATGCCTGGGGATAGAGATGTGATGATGTAATACTCCATTTTTTCTTTTCTGCACTCAAGGTTAAAACCGAATTTCCATTCATCTCACTTCCAGTTCCAGAGATAGTAAGAACCGTAAAAATAGGTAAAGCACGGGTGATTTTTTCTTTTTCGGTATAGGCATTCCAGATATCATTTAGAAATACTCCTGCAGCGGTAGCTTTACCGCTATCTATCACACTTCCTCCACCTACAGCTAGAATAGCATCAACTTTGGATTCTTTTGCTAAGGCTATCAGTTCCCGAACTTTTTCAACTGTAGGATTAGGTTGCACACCCCAGGCTTCTATCCATTCAATATGGTTTTCTCTTAAGCTTTCACAAACTTGGTCATATACCCCATTTTTACGGATAGAACCTCCTCCTGCAACCATAAGGCATTTATTTATATCCGCTTTATTCAGTTCTTTTCCTATTTTTTCAATCTTCCCTTTTCCAAACAAGATTCGTGTGGGATTATAAAAGCTAAAAGATTCCATTTTTTTTCTCCTTTCCAATGTGACTCCAACAAAATTCAAGCTACAATTACAAATTAAGGCAAATGGAGATTTTAGCAAAGAGAAATGTGTCATCACATATCTAATACTTTAGAGTTTAATTTTTTAAAGATGTTTTTTTCTTGACATTTAAGGAATTAATATTGCATTCTATTTTTATAGAAGGAGTGTAAAGTGCGACGGATATTTTCTTTTGCTTTATTATTATTTTTATTGGGTGGATTGAATGCCGTTGTTACAGAAGTAGGCTCCTTTCGTGGTTTTTTGTACGGTTCTGAACCAGCTTGTGAATATGATAATTGGATTAGTCATATTTCTGAAGGAAGATTATCTTCTGCTAATGTATATGCTCCCTGGGAGACTCAAAATAACAATTTTGGAGATTATCTTCAGCCCACTGGTACAATGCTGAATCAATGGGAAGAGGTGGTAGTAGATTTTCTTAATTTAAATCTGGCTAGTGCTCAAGCTAAAATTGAACAATATGGCTTTCCTTATCAAGTGGTACAATTTCAAGATCTGGATACAGGTCGGAATCTATTTTTTTTGAGAGAGACTCTTAATGATGACCTTGATACTAATAATACTTCTGACACTTCAGATGATGAAATAGGTAGTTTTGATTATGGCTGGGGTTTATATATCTTTAATCCTTATGCCTCTCGTTCTATAGTGATTACGGTTCCACATCCTGGTGATGATTATCCTGCACCCATTTTTGCTCTGGAAGCATTTTACCAACTTGATGCGAGATTTTTTCTTATAAGTGGTGCAGGTCGTGAAGTTTTGATGACTAATCCCAGTGATAGTAATAGTTCACTCAGTGACCCTTCTCGCAATCCTAATCACCCTTTCAATGTATTTTATCAACATTGTGCAGATCAGATTCGCAATCTTACGGGGAAAAGAGAATTTTCCCTTCAACTTCATACCTATGATTGGAATAAATATCCCTCTAGACCCAATATGATATTCTCTGCAGGACAATACCGTTTATATCCTGCCCTTCCTACTAGAGACAATTCTTTATTTCGTCATGATTTTATTCATAAAACACCTTATCTGGTGCATCCAGCAAACTCTATAGGTGCTAATTCTGTTGTATATATCCAAAATTATTATTCTGTATACTATAACTTAAGCGATCCTGTTGTCTATCATTATGGGAATCAGAGTATTACTATACCTTATAATGAAGACCTTCCTGGAGTTCCCTCAAATCAGCAAATGCTCTATAGTGAAAATCCTAATATGTATGATGTCTATACCTCATTTCTACATGTGGAGATGGATGAATTACCTGCACAATATCCGCAATATACTAGTTACTGGCAATGGTTTTATGGATATGATTCCAATTCTGAGACCTGGGATGTAGAGCAACGCTATACTCGCTTTATTCAGTATTATAGCCCTTGGCTAGATGCACTCTCAGAAGTAGTTGATAGTATGTTGATTTTAAATGATGGAATTGCACCAACTAATCCTTCTAATCTACGAGTAACTAATCTTTCCAATAATTATCTAAATATTAGCTGGGACCGAAGCTATAGTTATGATTTTGATAGCTATATAATTGAATTACGCTATGAAATTAATGGTGATTATGTTTGTTACTTTTATGATAGAGATACTAATTCAAAATTAGCCTGGCAAAATCTAAGTTCCTTTTCTTTAGAGCTTCCATACTCTAATAAGGTCTATTATTTGAAGCTTCAAGCCAGGGACAAGAATATGAATTATAGCCTTTTTACGGAAGAAATTGAAATCTGGAATTATACCTCTGTTTTCTCTAATTTTAATGCCAGTCCTCTGGATTCTGCGGTTAATCTAACCTTTTCTTCCCCTTTGAGTTCCATTCAGGGTTTTAACATTTATCGTAAAGCAGGTGATGAACCCTATCTTCAGATTGCTTCCTGGACGAATAATTCTTCGTTACTACCAAATTCCACCCATAGTTACTTTTATTCGGATACAGGTCTTATCAATAACACTATTTATCGTTATCAAGTATCTGTCGTTTATAATGACGGTTTTGAGCAATTTCACTGGAAAACTCTGATTACCAGTCCCTACAGAGCTTATGGTTTTTGTTTGTACAATCAAGATAGTGGTATGCAAGATGTTCTATCTATAGGAATAAATCCTCTGGCTAAGGATAATGCAGATAATTATGATGAAGTAAGAACTAATCTGAATGGTTCTCTCATTCTGGTATCGGTATCACCAGATAGTTTAAATTATTTCAACCGAGATATAAGAACCGTTTATGATGTAGATAACACTTATAAATGCTGGCTACTTTGCTATCGTTGCTCAACTCCAGGACAAAGCTTATTCCTTATTCCATCTACTGAGATGATAAATCTAGGGAATGACCTTTTACTTTATGATATTGATAAAGATAAATGGATAGATTTAAGAGAGGAACCCTATAGCTGGATAAATAATGACACTCAATGGCATAATTTGGAACTTTATTGGGGGAAAAAACTTCCTCTCGTGGAATTTCAGGAATCAACTGACTTCTTCATTTATCAGAATGAGCCCCTTAATCTACAGTATAAAGTAATCAATCGTTTTAGAGTTCAATCTGTGGATTTATATTTTGTTTCACTTCAGGACACTATCTTAATTCAATCTGGTTTACCACCTGAGATAACTGATTGGCAAATCCTAAATCCTCCTTTACTGAATGAAGCACAATTACTGGTTCGTCTACATTTATTAGATGATTCCACTTTAAACTTTTATTCCACTACGAGATTTAATGTGCTTCCTCAGACTATTTTATATCAACTACCTGCGGGATATTCCTTGATCAGTTTCCCATTTAGCAATTTTAACTTTCCCTCTTATGAAGTGCTGGGTGAATCAGCTTTAACTTGGTTCTGGGATACTTTCCAGCAATGGACACCTACTATACAGTTAAATAATCATCAAGGTTTTTTGGTATATCAGCCTGAACCTTATGAAATTATGATTCCTGCTGAATTACCTTCAACTCCTATTAATTTTGACATTTCTCCGGGATGGAATCTTCTGCCTAATCCATATTATCATTCTTTTGAGTTGAAGAATCTTTATTTTCAGCACTTAGGTAATTTAAAAAGCTATAATGATTTGGTAGAAGATGCGCTTATCTTTCCTTTTGTCTATTTATATGATTCTGAGGGCTTCAGATTAGCCAAGATTATTCCTCCTGCCCAGGCTTTCTTCTTCTATTATACAGGAGAACAACCTTTACAGCTAACTCTTAATCCCGCTTATTACGATGGACCTCCTATCATTTGGCAGGAACGATGGAGTGCTATTATCAGCGTTTCTGATGGAATCCATACTAAGGATAGCATTCAGATAGGAAGTGCTGATGATAGCACAACAGATTTTGATTTCCTCTACGATTTATTAAAAGCTCCAGCATTTCCTGAAATTATCTATAGATTGTCTTTAATCAATCCTGATAATCGTTTTGTGCTTCCTCTGCAAAGTGAATATAAAGGACTGTATCCGGATTATAATCCTACCGAAAAGATATGGAATTATCAATTAGAGCTCTATGCTTTAACGCCTTTATGTTTCAATCTCAATACTTTTTCTATGCCCGAAGATTATTCTGCAGAACTGTGCTTTGAAGGAAGGATTTTTCCACTTGAAGAAGGACAGGACCTTTGGCTTTCTCCTTCTCATACCGGAATTATCACTGGCTGGATTAAAATAAGAAGTTATACAGTAGGGGTATCTGATTCGGAAATTATTCCAGAGATTTCTATCTATCCCAATCCTTTTCATAAAGAACTTAACATAGAGCTCAAAACTATTTTTCCTAAAGTTACGAAAGTCTCCATTTATAATCTTAAAGGGCAAAAAATCTGGGAGAGAAAGATAGATAAAAATAGCTCCAATTCTCTCATTTGGGACGGGAAAGATATAAACCATAAATCGCTGCCTTCTGGGATTTATCTCTTAAAAATAGATATTAACAAGGAAATAACCTATCTTTATAAAGTAGTTAAGTTTTAAAGGTTTAATGCATCCTTGTCGTTTTGTAATAAGTAAAATTATTTACAAAGATATCAGGATTGACATTCTTGAAGGATAACCAAATTTGGGTCATATAAAGCTTGTTTATTTTTATAGCTTAAATAATATCAATAAATTGAGTATATAATTAATATCTATTC
>DFOM01000023.1:0-347 GCA_002376725.1 Cloacimonetes bacterium UBA3541
ACATCCTGCAGCGTATATTATCCTTTTACTTCCCAAAGATGCAGGTAATATGCAATATATAGATACAGGTATTGCAGCACAGAGCATAACTTTAAGTGCTGTAGAAAAAGGGTATGGATGCTGTATGCTTGGCTCAGTAGAAAAAGAGGAATTACATTCCTATTTTATGTTTCCTATAGATAGAGAAATTGTTCTAGTGATTGCTTTAGGAGTTCCTATAGACCAGGTTGTGCTGGAAGAAACAAAAAATTCGGAAGATATAGAATACTGGAGAGATGAAAATAATGTTCATCATACTCCTAAACTAAAATTGGAAGATATAATTCTTCCGGAGCATCATCATTGAA
>DFOM01000023.1:395-3962 GCA_002376725.1 Cloacimonetes bacterium UBA3541
TTCCGGAGCATCATCATTGAATAAATAAGAAAAAATAAGAGATGATTTGGGTTAGAAAATCCTTTTTCTACAAAAGGAATCTTTAGGATGAAGGTAAAAAAAATATAGGATAAATAGATGAATACATTTTTGAGTAAACTGCAGAAATTCAGATTAAACCTTAATCTTCAGATAGTACTACGCTGTCTGGTTATGGTTCTAGTTTTTATTATGCTGGGAATCCATTTTTACTATCTTGTTTGGTTAAATGTTTCTGCTCAATCTGCAGTCTTAATCTATTTGAACTATATTTTACGCTTTTTGATTATTCTTTCTATTCTCTATGTTTTCTATCGTGGATACAAGCATTTTTACCGGATAGTTCAGACTGCTCGTTGGCTGGATAAACAGACGGAACATCAAGATGACCTTTATCAAAATCTCTATGAACTATATCAACAGAAGGAAGATGAATCTGTACTAAAAGTTCTTGCTACACAAGCAACAGAACGATTAAAATCTGTTTCTTATCGTTTACCAAAACTATTTTCTGCTGAACAATGGTTTCTAATTCTATTTCTGTTAATTGGCATTGGAAGCGTCTGGACTTTTTCTGCCGATACTTTTCGCTATTCTATGAAGCAATTTTTTGCCATTACTCCGGAAACCATAGCCTATAAATCAACTATTGATGTTGTTCCAGGCAATATTACTCTAGGAAGAGGTCAGCAATTAGTTATTCAGGTAGTAGCACCTGATACCCGTCTGAATCATCGTCTATTTTATCGCTGGGATCAAAATTGGAGGGAATTAGGAATGAAAAACTATTCCTACACCTTTCCTTCGCTGGAATACTCTCTGGAATACTATGTGCAGAATGAGGTGGCAAAAAGTCCGGTTTACAAGGTTGAATGTCTGGATGAACCTTTTGTTAAAAGCTGGACAGTGGACTATCATTATCCTGCTTATACAGGCTTAGGAAATGTTCGTGATACTCTTAGTTATGGAAATATAGAAGCTTTTAAGCATACAGAAGTTATTCTATCCATTTCTACCAATATTCCAGTAAATAAAGCGATAATGCATTTTTCTGACGGAAGCTCGCAGCAAATACAGCAGGTTGATGCTCATAATTTTACAACCAGATTAATTGTTATGGCTCCTCAAACCTGGTATCTGGAACTTATTGATGTTTTAGGACGCAACTCTCAACCAGAAGAAAAGACTATTTCTATTATTCCTGATAATCCTCCCGAAATTCGCATTCTTTACCCCGGTCAAGATGTTATGCTTGATCAAAGTCTACAACTTCCTCTTATAATATCAGCCAGTGATGATTTTGGATTAAGAAATTTAAGTTTATACTACCAGGTTAATGATCGCTCTATTCAATCTATGATGCTACAATCAGTTATAAGCACCAAACTTTTCACTATGGACTATCACTTTGATATGAATAAGTTAGATCTTCTTCCTGGCGATAATGTTACCTATTGGGCTGAGGTTTATGACAATTCTCCCGACCGTCAAAGTGCGCAAACTGCTAAATATAAAGCTCGCTTTCCATCTATGGAAGAGATTTATCAGGAAATAGAACGATTGCAAAATAAGCAAACTCAAGATCTGCAATCTACTCTAAAAGAATCGCGTAATTTACAAAAAGATTTTGAGAAAAAAAGACTGGAATTGATGAAAAAAGATGAAACCAGCTGGGAAGATTCTAAACAGCTGGAGAAGATGCTTAATACTCAGGAAAACCTTGCGGAACAAGTAGAAAATATTGCTCAGAACTATCAACAGTTAATAGATAAATTGAAAACCAACGAAGCACTTTCAGCAGAAACCTTGCAAAAAATGCAAAGAATTCAAGAATTGATGCAAGAAATAAGCACAGATGAATTAAGAGAAGCAATGAGTAAGGTTGATGAAGCTTTACGCAATGTTAAACCTGAAGATCTCAGAAAAGCAATGGAAAATCTCAAATTCTCAATGGAGGATTTTAATAAAAAAATAGACCAGACCCTCCAACTTCTGGAAAGCATCAAAAAAGAACAGGCATTGGATAAAGCATTGCAAATATCTAAAGAAATGGAAAAAATGCAAAGTGCTTTATTGGAAAAAACCAAAGAATCCTCTCAAAATAGTGAACAGCTTGCTCAGGAACAAAAAAATATTGCTGATAAATTAGATAACCTTAAAGAAGCTATGGAAGAGGCAAATCAATTGCTTGACCCTTCTAAAGATAAACAGATAAAACAGGATTTGAATGAGTTAATAAAGGAGATGAATAGCAGTCAACTTGAACAGAATCTGCAACAAAGTCAGCAACAATTAAAACAGAATCAATATTCTGCTGCCAGTCAATCTCAATCTCAAGCGCTGGAGAAAATGCGGCAATTCTCCAAGCGTTTAGGGGAAATTAAGAATGCTATGAGTGGAAGTAGTCAACAGGAAGTGGTTAATGCAATGCAAAAAGCAGTGCGAGAATTGCTTATCTTTTCTAAACAGCACGAATCACTTAAAGCAAGATATAGCCAGGACCCTTATCAAATCATTCCTGACCTGATAGCCGAATACGAAGGAATACAGTTGTCTTTGAATAAACTTTTCAGTAGACCTCAAGTAACTATGTATATTCCTCCAAAATTTTATATGGATTTGAGCGATACGGATAGAAGTTTTAGAGATATCTTCAACAGTGTGAATCAGATGCAATACTATCAGATTCCCCAACTTCTGGAAAATATACAAAGAGGATTGAATCTGATAGTATATGACCTGATGCAAACGCTCAATAATCCTTCTGCTGGAATGGGTGGAGGTTCTGGAATGCAAACTTTGCTTCAGATGCTGGAACAAATGGGACAAGAACAGATGGCAATGAATATGCTTGCTGAACAATTAATGATGCAATTACAGCAACAAGGTGGTAGAATGGGAGCAGCTATGCAACAACAGCTACAAAGACTTGCAGCTGAGGAAGAAAGATTAGCTGAAAATCTCAAGCGAGCTTTACAGAACAATCCTGAAGCCCAAAAACAGGGTAATGCCATCCAGCAAATCATTGATGAAGCAGAAGCTGTTAGCAGAAAACTAAAAAGTAATCAGCTCACCCCGGAAGTGTTAAAAAGTCAAGAACGTATCCTTTCTCGTCTTCTTGATGCTCAACGCTCTATAAATAAACGAGAGTTCTCAGAAAAAAGAAAAGGAGAAACTGCAGATCCTTCTATTAGACAGCAATCAGCTGAAACAGATTATGAAACTCTTCGTCGTAAAGCTATGCTGGATGATTCCTATAGACTTTTCCCACCTGCCTATCAACAGGTTATCATTAAATATCTAAAACTGCTTAATGAATAATGCCTTTTAAAAGAATATCTTTAATCCTGATTTTCCTAAGTCTGATTCTTTCTCTGTTTGCTCAATACAGTGAAAGAGATATTCTTACCCAACAAGCTTTCCAGCTTCTGGGACAAAGAAAATTTGCCGAAGCAGAACAGGTTTTTCTTCAAATTCTGGATAAATATCCCAACGATTCTAATAGCGTGATTCAATTATTAAATATCTATTTTCAAACTTCTCAAATAG
>DFOM01000023.1:4053-6600 GCA_002376725.1 Cloacimonetes bacterium UBA3541
TTCTCAAATAGAGAAAGCAGAAAATCTGTTGCGACAGTATAGAAGAATTTTGCCCGCTAACCAAGCTACCGAACAAGAAATATTGCTTTTAATTATGCAAGGTAAACCTGATGAGGCAAAACAAAAAAGTGATGCTTATTTAATTAGCCAAAATTACAATCTCAACACCTGTCGTCTCCTGGCTTCTTATTTTGAAAGAAGAGGTTTTTATGAACAATCTAGGCAAATCTATCAGGAAGCAAGGAGAAGAAAAAATGATCCGCAATTGTTTCGTCTGGAAATTGCCAATGCTGCACTAAACGCCAGTTTGTTTGATCTTGCTCTTTCTGAATATCTGGCTTTTTTGGATAAAAATCCCGGTAATATCTTTTTCATCACTAACCAGTGTAAGATTATTCTGAATCAAAATCCAGAATGTATAAAGACGATAAGAGACTATGCTGAAAGTAGTGCTAATTATATAATTAAAGAACTATATGCCAATATTCTGGTATCTCAAAAACAATATCTTCAAGCATTGGAAGTATATAAGTTCTTACCTCAAGACCGTTTAATAAACTTTGCGGAACAACAATATAATGCCGGTAATGATGAAATAGCTATGCTCGCTTTTCAATACCTGGAAGAAGTCATATCTGATCCTTTTATCAAAAATTCTTATCGCTTGAGACAAGCCTTAATTTACTATCGCAATGGGCAATATCAGTTAACAAAAGAGATGATAAATCAGATTTTAGCCGATTCTTTGATGACAGAACGCCCCTATATTTATCGTCAAAATGTAAATATGAACAGTAGAAAATTGATGGCAGAAACAACTTTGGCACTGGAACACAATCCTCAAACTGCCGAATATTGGTATAATGAAGCAAAAAAATTCTGTGCTAATACCTATGATATACAAAATATTGATCTCGCTTTAGCTCGTTTAAAACTAACTCAGGAAAATTATCAATCTGCTGCAAAAATACTCAACTCTATCCAGGAACCTGTTCTAAAAGAAGCTCGTGACTATCTTCTTTTCAGTCTAGAATTACTTCAGGGGAATATAGATGTAGCGGATAGTTTGATGAATGATTTTATTATTCACTTTCCTCAAAGTCCCTATGTGAACGATGCTATCTATCAAATGATGTTTGTTCTTGGATTGGATAAGACTCAACAAACCAGATTCTTGACCTCTACTCGTCTTATGATGTTGCAGGATCCTGCTTGTGTTGATACCCTATTAGCCATTTTTGAAAATACTCAGGATGAAGAATTACTCACTTTAGCNNTATTTTATTAAATCAGAAAGAAAAAGCTCAAACAATTTTAGAACATACCTGGCAAGACCCTATTTGTGCTGAATATGCAGAACTTCTAAAATTAAGCTTAACTGAAGATGGGGAACAGGCACAAAGAATGGCAAGAGATTTCTTAACCGCCAATCCTGGTAGCATCTTTTCTCCTAAATTCCGTCAGTACCTAAGTCGTCAGGAGCTTAGACCACCCCAATTTTAAAACTTGTTAATAAAATTAAGTTATGAGAGCGAGGAATAATTGACATATTTTTGTTTTTATAGTTTTTGCTTTATTTCAAATTAATATGAGGTAACTTTGATGTATAAAGAACCCTATTCCTTTAATTTAAAACGATATATGGAGCCTGAAAGGTTTGAGCGTTTTAAAGAATATGCCAAAACTCTAGATAGTCCAGTTCTGATAATTGATCTGGATATAGTTGAAGCAAAATATAATGAATTGAAAGATAGCTTTCCTAATTTGCAGATTTTTTATGCAGTAAAAGCTAACCCGATGAATGAGGTTATCCGTTTACTGGATCATCTTGGGTCCAATTTTGATGTTGCTTCTTCCTATGAATTGAAGCATCTTTTGAATTTAGGAATCTCACCTGACCGCATAAGCTATGGTAATACCATCAAGAAAGCTAAAGATATCCATTTCTTTTATGAACAAGGTGTAAGGATTTTTGTTACAGATAGTGAGAATGATTTGAAAAAAATAGCTCAAAACGCTCCAGGTTCTAAAGTATATTTTAGACTTTTAACCGAAGGTAGTGGTGCAGACTGGCCTCTTTCCCGTAAATTTGGAGCTCATCCCGATGTGATTTATAACCTTATTCTACAAGCAGTTGAACTTGGATTAGAACCCTGGGGAGTTTCTTTTCATGTAGGTTCACAACAAAGAGATATAGGACAATGGGATGATGCTATAGCCCGATGTAAATATATCTTTGATGCTGTTCTGGAAGAAGGGATAGAGCTAAAAATGATAAATCTGGGAGGTGGTTATCCCGCTAATTATGTTGACCCTACCTTCTCTTTTCAGGAATACAGCTCGGAAATTCAGCGCTTTATTTATGAAGATTTTGGAGATCAACTACCTCAGCTAGTGATGGAACCAGGAAGGTCTATGGTAGCTGATGCTGGTATCATTGTTGCTGAAGTGGTCAATATCGCTACTAAAGCTAAAAACAATCTTTATAAATGGGTATATCTGGATGTAGGTAAATTTAGGGGATTGATTGAAACTATTGAAGAATCT
>DFOM01000038.1 GCA_002376725.1 Cloacimonetes bacterium UBA3541
CTTGACTCTTTCTTGACTCTTGCTTGACTTTTTTGCTAAGAGAGAGTCAAGGGAGAGCCAGGTGAGAATTATTATCTCTAAAATTAGCTAAAACCCGAATAATTAGTTATTGTTTTCTTTAATCAAAAAAGAAGTTCTGCCTGGCTCTATCTTCTTTTGCAACTCAGTTCTTATTTATCCGTAATTAATTTATTTCTTTTTTCAGTTATTTAAAAATAGAGGTCTCGCTTACCTTCTTTCATCTGTTCCAATTTACTCTTCACTGCCTGTTTCATATTTTCATCTTCTATTTTCACAAATTCACGGTCTATAAGCTCAAAACCAACCTGTTTTGTTCTCTCAGAAGCATAATCATAAAGATACTCTGCAAAAGTTAATAAAGCATTAGGAGTGCAGAATCTTTTTACAAAACCGGGAATAGCAAACTCCATAAAATGCTCACCCGTTCTACCTGCACGATAACAACTGGTACAAAAAGAGGGGATATAGCCTTCTTGCGCTAGTTCGTATATTACATCATCCAGACTGCGAGTATCACCTAAAATAAACTGACTTTTCTTTCTTGATTCTTCATCTTTGGCAATATAATCCCCCACTCCTATACTGGATCCTGCATCAATCTGAGATATTCCATAACGAATGACCTCATTACGAACCTCTGCAGGTTCCCGAGCTGTCAAAATCATACCAGTATAAGGAACACTCAATCGGATAATGGCTATCAACTGCTTAAAATCTTCATCGGAAACCTTATAGGGAGGATTCTGGGTGAATTCTGTTCCGATGGCAGGTTCTATACGAGGAAAAGATATCGTATGTGGTCCAACTCCAAAAGTTTCTTCCAGATGAATTGTGTGGTAGAGAAGTCCTAACACTTCAAACTTCCAGTTATATAAACCCATAAGTGCTCCGATCCCAAGGTCATCAATTCCAGCTTTCATAGCCCTATCCAGACCGTATAAACGCCAGAGAAAATTGCTCTTAGGTCCCTTCGGATGCAATGTTTTATAAGTTTCTTGATGATATGTTTCTTGAAAAATCTGATAAGTGCCAATCCCTACTGATTTAACGATTCTATAACCTTCTATATCCAGAGGTGCAGCATTGATATTCACTCTGCGAATTTCACCCTTACCATATTTAGTGTCATAAACTGTCTGAACCGTATGAGCAATGAAATCAGGAGAATATTTAGGATGTTCACCATAGACCATAATCAATCGCTTATGCCCTTTTGATTCCAGAGCTTGAGTTTCTTGCACTAACTGTTCATAACTGAGTGTGGCTCTAATACACTCTTTATTGGAAATCCTGAACCCACAATAAACGCAATCATTAACGCATTCATTCCCCACATAAAGAGGTGCAAAGAGCACGATACGATTTCCATAAATAGTCTTTTTAAGCTCGTGAGCACCTTCTCTTATTAATTGCTTCAATTCAGGATCGCTCACATTAAGTAGAGCTGCTGTTTCTTCCGGGGCAAGCCTGTTCTTTTCCAGACTCTTAGCAATAATCTCTCTTATGCGAGATTCAGTAGGATTTTGCTCGCTCTGCAGTAGCTCCTCAATCTTTTCTGTTGGTATAAAGGACTCCAGTCCTTCTGTGTCTATATTCATTTTAACTCCTTTTAATTATATCTTTAAAGTCATTGTTTTTACTTTAACGGACTCAATCTGCCCTAGTTTCCCAGAGAAAGAACCAAGGGTATCTAAATTTGCTTCCATAACTAAAAAAATAACGGATACATTTCTGTCTCTCATAGGGTAACCTACCCTTAAAAGGATACAGGAAGCATACTGATGAATAAGTTCAGAAACAGGATTGAAAGCTTTATCCCTATCTTCTATTACGATGGTTACAATGTGCCTCTTTTCATCCATATTATTATCCTTTTAAATCATTTGCCCGGGATGAAGGAGGACTATAAAAGGAGTTCTGCTCATTAGTACCACCCTTGATGCCGGAACTTATCCCTCATCTCAGGTATTTAAATACATAATATTTATCTAAGTTTATCTGACAAGAATTATTTTACCCACCTTATCATTGGAGGAAAGATGTAATAAATATTTCAAGCTCATTCTATCAAATCCTTTCAGAGATAATTTTATGAAATATCAGGTAATTAGAGCTGGATTCAAAGTAAATTTTATATTTTAAACGGTGAATTAAACGACATATGGTTATTTAAGAGAAATTTCTTAACCTACTGAAAGTCAAATAAATGATAAATCACTTGACGGAAAGAAGGTTATGGAAAAAATTCCACATAATAACCACTAACTAAAAAAGCATCAGGGAGGTTAAGTGAGTAATTATTTTATGGAAACCCACCACCATGAATGGATTTTGACTAATAAGCTCGGTGGTTATGCTTTAGGAACTGGAAATCTGATTAATCAGCGTAAATATCACGGACTTTTAATAGCCAGTGATAAAGAATTTCAACGCTATCATCTAGTAGCCGGAATGGAAGAAAAAGTTGAATGGAGAGGTCATACTCTTTATTTGGACAGTAATAATTATAGCAATTGCATCTATCCCGAAGGATTTTTATGTCTGGTAAAACCCTGGTTGCGTCCTTATCCTCTATTTCTTTATTCTGCCTTACCTCATCAAAACGATATTCTCATATTTAAAGAACTTATGATGGATGAAAGTACCAATACTGTAATGGTTAAATACACTAATCTGGGTCATCATAAATTACATTTCACTCTATTACCTAAATATACAATGACTCCTCATCATGAGCTTAATTCTCCCGGAAGTCTAGATAGAGAGGTCTTTGATACAGCATTAGATAGTACTGATCAAGGGTGTTTCTTTAATGTAGTTCGTCCAAGCAATAGCTTAAAGGTTTTCGGATTTATGGATAAGGGAGAAGTAGATTTCAAACGCTTAACTTATTACAATATTTTTTATCCCTGGGAAGTTATGAGTGGTTATGCTGGAATAGGAGATCAGTTAACTCTTTTTGAATTGAACTTTTCTTTAGCCATAGGAGAAAGTAGATACATACTCTTTTCTGACCAGCCTATCGCTAATCCCAAAAAGCTAATTGCAAGAATTGAAAAGCGTTATGCTTCTCTTCCTAAACCAAAGGATTATCCTGTTGCTCCAGATAAAGATGACACATTAATCAATAACCTAGATTTTGAAGATAATTTTCTCTTCTCTTATGAAGAATATTTAAAAATACTGGAATTTGCTCTAAGAGACTTTATATCAAATAATGATATCGTCTCAGGTTATCCTTTTTATGGTCCCTGGGGCAGAGATACTATGATCGTTCTAAACACTTTAATCCATATGCCCAATTATCTTGACCTGGTAGAAAAAATTCTTCGTAAATATAGGAGTCAAATGCAATATGGCTTGATCCCTAATATGCTCAAAGAATCAGGAAGAGAAGCCAATTACGATACAGTTGATGCCACACTATGGTATGTAATTCTCCTCTGGAAACTAGGAAAATACAAACAAGATATAGCTTTCTGGAAAAAGAGTATCCAAGTTATAGAAGAAGTGCTAGATGGTATTTTAACCAATACTAAGTACCCATTTTTTATCAGAGAAGATGGATTGATAGAATTAAAGGAAGAATTCGCTCATGCCACCTGGATGGATGTTCGTATTGATGGTAGAGCAGTAACACCACGTAATGGAGCACCAGTAGAAATCAATGCTCTCTGGTATAATGCCATCTGTTGCTACGCTTCTATGTGTGAAGAATATACTAGATTATCTGGAATTTCCTACCCTCCCCAGGAAAATGTGATGAAACTAAAGGATCTTGTTTATAACTCATTTCAGAAGTTCTGGATAAATGGCTATCTTGCAGACAGATTATTAGGTGATGAACCGGTAGAAGAAATTAGACCAAATGCGGTTATTGCCTTAAGTCTTCCCTGGCAACTGATAGATAAAGAAAAGATGGAACAAGTATGGCAGGTTGCTTATAATGAACTTTACACTCCTTATGGCATCCGCACTTTAACTCCCAGGAATTTCCGTTTCCGTAAGAAATATTATGGAACTCAAAGAGAAAGAGACCTTTCTTTCCATAATGGCAGTGTTTGGGCATGGCTTTTAGGTGCTTTTTGCGGTTTATACCTTAAAATCCATAGAGATACAATGTCTGACTTAGAAATAGCAGAAAAACTGGGAGAATTCATTTCCACTTTCCGTTATAGCTTTATGCGTGGCCATATTGCTACAGTTGCAGAAGTTTGGGATGGAGATCATCCCCACTTCCCCAAAGGTGCACCTGCAAAAGCTATTAGTGTTGCTGCTTTATATAATGTAGAGTCTTTTATTGCTTCCTTAAAAGGTGTCCTAACTACTCCTCAAAAGAAACCAGCAACCAAAAAGAAAACTTTGCAAAGGAAAAGAAAATGAAAGTCTTAATGTTCACCTGGGAATTTCCCCCTTTGATTGCTGGAGGTCTGGGAATGGCTTGTTATGGGATGGTTCGTGCCCTTCTTGAATTAGGTATTAAAGTTGACCTTGTGCTTCCAACCAAGGAACTAGTCTATTTTCCTTTAAGAGAGCCAGATGATGTAGATAAACTTCCAGCTGTATTTCTAGACCCTCAAAAACATACCGAATATGTAAGTCACAAGTTTTTAAATATAGAAGAACGCCTGGATTATATTGGTGTCACCGTCCACCCGGAAACTTATCTTCAATTAGGAGAACTCAAAAAATTCGTTAAAGCCATCAAAAAAGAGTATCAAAGAGAATTTATAACCCAGGAAGAAAGGGAAATCTGGGAAGAGCTTACTACTCAATTAATGGGAGATGAAGACCTATTTAAAAAAGTGCAAGAATACACACTTCGGGCAGGACATTTTGCTAGAGAACTAGATTTTGACCTTATACATACTCATGATTGGTTAACTTATCCTGCTGGAATGCTTGCTCGTAGCATCTCTGGTAAACCTCTTGTGGTTCATATTCATGCCACTGAATATGACCGTGCAGGTGGTCCTGGAAATGAACGTGTTCATAGAATTGAAAGAGCAGGAATGATGTATGCAGATAGAGTTATTGCAGTCTCACAATACACTGCCCAAATGGTGATGTCTCATTATAGGATAGATACAGCTAAAATCAGTATTGTGCACAATGCTTTCTCTTTATCCGATGAGTATCATAGAACAAAAAAACGGATCTTTAAAGGACCGACTATTCTTTTTCTGGGAAGGATCACCCTTCAAAAAGGTCCAGATTACTTTCTGGAAATGGCAAGCAAGGTACATAAAGTTCATCCTGAGGCTTATTTTATTATGGCTGGAACGGGTGATATGGGAAGAGAGCTTCTATATAAATCAGCAGCTAAGAAGCTGGGAAATAAATTTCTCTTTACTGGTTTTTTAAACAGACAACAGGTTGAAGATATTCTCCGAGCTTCTGATATTTTTGTGCTTCCTTCAGTTTCCGAACCTTTTGGCATTTCTCCTCTAGAAGCTATGGCTTTTGGAGTAACTGCTATTATATCTAAACAATCAGGAGTCTCAGAAGTAGTTAATCACGCTTTTAAGATTGATTACTGGGATGTGGATTTAATGGCAGAAACGGTTAATCATCTAATTGAAAATCCGGAGCTCTGTCAAAAAATCGGATTGGAAGGTATGGAAGAAGTAAATAAAATCCGCTGGACCGATTCAGCTGAAAAGATTCGTCAAATCTATTCTTCAACCCTTTCTGAATATTTAAAAAGTACCTCTTCATAGGTGATAAAATGTTATATGTAGTATTTTACTTTCAAGTGCATCAACCCTATCGCTTGCGTCATCTTAATGTATTAGACATTGGCAAGGGTATTGATTATTTTGATGAGCATCTCAATAGCCAGATAATGCGCAAAGTAGCAGAAAAATGCTATCTACCAACCAATAAAATTCTGCTTGATTTAATTAAAAAATATGAAGGCAAATTCAAGGTAGCTTTTTCTATAACTGGCACCGCTATTGAACAGATGAAAGCTTATAGTCCCGAAGTTCTGGATTCCTTTAAGGAACTAGTGGATACTGGTAATGTAGAACTTTTAGGAGAAACTTACTATCATTCTCTATCTTTTCTCTTTGATACTAATGATTTTCTTGAACAAGTGGCAATGCATAGAGATTTAATGAAAAGTGAATTTGGTTATTTCACAGAAACTTTCCGCAATACAGAGCTTATCTATCAGGATAGTCTTTCTGACCTTATCTATGAAATAGAGGGATTTAAAACTATACTGACAGAAGGAGTAGATAGAATTCTTCAATGGCGTTCACCTCTTTATGCTTATAAGAACTATGCCAAGACCATCAATTTATTACTTAAGTATTATCAGTTAGCTGACGACATTGCTTTTCGTTTCTCAGACCGCGATTGGCCAGAATATCCGTTGACGGTTGATAAATTTGTTAACTGGATAGACCATCTTACCTTGTCGGAAAAGGAAGGCAAAAATCTCTTTTTAAATCTATTTATGGATTATGAAACTTTTGGTGAACATCAATGGGCTGAAACCGGTATCTTTGACTTTATGCGACACTTTCCTGAAGAAATTCTGAAAAGACCTCATCTGGGTTTTGCTAATCCAAAAGAAGCATACCAACTGGCAAATTATCAACAGGAGGCTCTATCCTTCCCAGAACCTGTCTCCTGGGCTGATGTGGAACGGGACCTTTCTGCCTGGCTTTCTAATGATATGCAACTTAATGCTATTGAGACTCTTTACAACCTCATCAATCTCATCCGTCAGAAAGGAGATGAAAAGCTGCTGGAAATTGCTCATAAACTTAGCACTTCAGACCATTTCTATTTTATGTGCACTAAATATTTCCAGGATGGAGATGTGCATAAGTATTTCTCTCCTTATGATTCTCCTGACCAGGCATATATCTATTATATGAATGCTCTAGCAGATTTAGAAGAAAGACTTCAATGAGGTGATTTAATGAAGGGAAAAGTTATAGTTTTGGAGGATGATATCGTTCTTGCTGAACAGATTGCACATATCCTGCAAACTAATAATTATGAAGTGCAATTAGCCTCCAATTCGGATACCTTTTTTCTTCAGCTACGAACATTTAAACCGGATGTTATTCTATTAGATGCTTTTTTGGTTGGCAGCCGTCTTAATGGAATACAGGTTCTGAAATATATAAAAGAAAACCTGGATTTTAATTATAAGATTATAGTCATCTCAGGAGAAATAAATTCAGAGCAGATTCATCAAATTAGAGAACTCGGTGCTTACCATTATCTGGAGAAGGGTCCTCATTTCAGTGTTGATCAACTTCTTCTTCACTTAGAAAATGCAATAACGCTGAAAAAACAAGAAGAGCAAAATTTAGACCTCCAGATTGAATATCTAAATCTTAAAAAACAATTTACTCAAGCTTTCCCTTTTATTGGTGAAAGTCAAGCTATCAATAAAGTGCGTAATCAATTAATTAAATTTGCTGAAGCAGATGAAGATGTGTTAATCCTAGGTGAAAATGGCACTGGTAAAGAAATAGCTGCAAACTATTTCTATATCAATTCCAGACGTTTTGGTAAACCTTTCCATACTGTTTTCTGCAGTGCTTTGAACGAATCTATCATTGAAAGAGAATTATTCGGTCAGGAAAAAGGAATTAATGGACTACTAGACAGACCATTTATTGGCCTCTTTGAAAGATGTTCAGAAGGAATTCTCTTCTTAGATGAAATAACTAATCTTTCTCTTATTGCGCAAGCTAAAATATTACGGGCTATTGAAAATAAAGAAATTCAAGTAGTCAATGGTCCGGTTAAAAAAGTCAATACTCGCCTCATATTCACTTCCAATGCAGATTTAATAACCTTATCTGATTCTTCTTGTTTTCGGAAAGATTTCTTCTATCGCATAGAAGGAAATATCATTTATATTCCTCCCCTAAGAGAACGAGGAGACGATATTTTACTTTTGATTAGCTATTTTATTAATAACTATGCCAACAATTACCATCTCAGTGACCACGTGGAATTGAGCAGTCTTAAAGATGAACTACTCTCTTATAAATGGCCAGGAAATGTTCGTGAATTGAAAAATTTCTGTAAATATATCTGTATTAATGAACACGAAATTAATAATCAAACTATTCTTCGTCATCTTCATAATAAAATGCTTCAATCTATGAGTAATAACACTACTGGAATGGAAAAATATTTTTATATTCATAACCTCAAACATAGTACCGCTGCTTTTGAACGAGATTACATTCTTTATTTCTTAAAAGAAAACAATTATAGTGTTAGTAAAACTGCTAAGGCTATTGGACTTGAACGCACTACTCTTTACAAAAAGATTAAGGCTCTAGGTTTAAACCATAATTTACGGGAAAATTAGACTATGAAACATAATCTTGGACTAAAAATACTTGCTCTGGTTGTTGCTATTATCATCTGGCTACAGATTATCCTTATGGATGAGCATCAAAGCAAGGTCAATCTGGAACTTAGACTTGTCCAATCAAATACAGCAGATACTCTTAGACCACAACCCAAAAAGATTCTTTGTCAAGTCCAAGGGAAGGGTCTTGATATCTTAAAACTCTATTTCTCAAACGCTTATGTTGAGATGAATGCTGCTGACTATTGGGCTGGAAATGATAAAAACTTCCGTATCATTAATGTTCCAGATAAAATTAAGGTTAATATCATTAATGTTATTCCATCTCCTCCCTATGAAAATTTAAAAGCAGAAGAATTAGCTAAAGTATCAAACAATTTAAATAAAGAATCTCCTCCAGGTGAAAAAGTAAAAACCAGTGAAACGAATTCAGCCAAAGAAAAAAACATTATAGATAGCCAGGACCCCATAACTACACGAATCCTAACTGATGTACCCATAACTACCCCTCAAAAATTGAAAATCTTCCCGTCTAAAGCTACTTTAAAAGTTCAAGGAAAAACTTCTCTACTTGCCAATCTTCCTCAAGGTGTTTACATAACCATTTCTTCTACTCCTGATAATGAAGGATATTGCACAGTTTTTGCCTCTGTTCCAGAAAATGTTACTGTTCTTGATATAACGCCGCAAAAAGTTCGCATTATTAAATGAATGCCATTCTTGCTTTTGAGTCCTCTTGTGATGATACTGGAGTAGCAATAGTAGATACAGACTATAACATTTTAGCTAATGTGGTTTCCACTCAATTAGACCATTCTTTATTTGGGGGTGTGCTTCCTGAATTAGCTTCACGACTTCATTTAAAAAATATAGTTTATCTCACGGAAGCAGCATTTGATCAAAGTAACCTTTCACCATCTGATATTTCTGCGGTTGCCGTATCTATAAATCCTGGCTTAATTGGTTCACTTATAGTTGGACTGTCATTTGCTAAAAGTCTTGCCTGGAGCTGGGAAAAACCTTTAATCACGGTTAATCATATGCTCGCCCATATCTTCGCCAATTTTATAGAAAATAAATCTATTCAACCTCCCTTTTTAGCTTTAGTAGTTTCCGGTGGACATACAGAACTGGTCTATTTTTCCACTCTAACTCAATTTGAAATTGTGGGTAAAACACTTGATGATGCAGCAGGAGAGACTTTTGATAAAACCGCCAAACTTCTTGGTCTAGGTTTTCCTGGAGGTCCTGCTATAGATGGCTTAGCTGAAAAAGGAAATCCTGATTTTTTCCATTTTCCCCGCGCTCTGAATCGCAAAAATAATTTCAATTTTAGCTATAGCGGTGTTAAAACTGCCGTTTTGGAATATCTCAGTCGTCATAAACCAGAATTTATAGAAGAACATAAAGCCGATTTAGCTGCTTCTATCCAGCAAGCTATCATAGACCCTCTTATCCATAAAACCCTTAGTTGGGCAAAACAAAATGATATTAAAACTGTTTTACTCGCCGGTGGAGTTGCTGCGAATTCAGCTCTGAGAAAACAATTAAGCGATCAAGCTTCCAGATTAAATATTCAGGTCTTTTACCCTTCTGTCTCACTTTGTATGGATAATGCAGCTATGGTTGGAGCAGCAGCTGTTCCTAAATTCCTCCATCAACAGTTTTCTTCTCTGGATATTAATGCTTTCTCTAATAAAGGAACCCGAAGTTTATAAAATAATTTGTAGAATCCCTAATGGTGTCTCGCTTAATATGGTTATCCTTATTCACCTGGAGAAGATTCTTTGTTTAAATTGTTTGGTATTTTAGCTAATTTTTTCTTGACAGCATAGTGTAAATATAATTTACAACATCAATGTAAATGCTTTGTTTTAAAACAGAGGTAAAAAATGACAGAAGGTTTAACGCAAAAGCTACATAATTATATAAGCCAGCGCTTTTCTTTGTCCAAGGTCTTGAACCTTTTACAGGACCAGTCAAATAGTCATCTTGTGGAGATAACGGGAAAAGCTGGTTCAGGAAAGTCATACCTGATAAAACCTCTAATGGAAGCTCTTCAACAATTTTACGAAAAAGTATACTTCTTCTCACCTCATCCCTTTTATTTTAATCAATTTTCTACACTTTTACTCATACTAAGTGATATTGAACTTAATACTCTTCAAGAATTTTACCAGGAATACAATAAACTATATAGCACTGGTAGAAAATATGATTTTTTCTACTATATTACGGAACAGTTGAATAGACAAAACTTATTGAGTCCCCGAGCATTAATAATAGATGATGGGGATATTTTAGATAAATATAGCTGTGATTATTTGCAGTATCTGGTACAATATGCTGAAGATAGTGGAATTCAAATAGTTTTTCTTTCTCGGCAGCGTCTATTTCCTTTTGCTCAATGGGAACTAGTTCCACCTTTAACCGGAGAAGATGTGCAACATATGATACAGCTTGCTTTCCCAGAAGTAGGAGAAAATATCAGCAAAGAAAGTGAGATATTACAAAAGATAGCAGAAGGCAATCTGCTTATTCTGGAAAAGATTTTCAATGATATGCAAGCGAAGAAAGCCGGAACCAAATTTGATTTAACTCCCTTTCTGGACAAGACTTACGATCCCTTACAAATTTATTTTGAGACGGTATCTAATCTTCCTGTTAGTCAAAAAGAACTACTGCTCAGTATGTTTATATTAGACCAAAAGTTCAATGAAGAGAATATAAAAAAAATCATTGGCAGTAAAAATATAAATAAGGACCTAGAGATATTATATAATACTGGATTAATAGAACATCCTGATCGAAATTGGGTGGTTCAGAAAAAAGGTTCTTTGGTAGCATGGTTAGAACAGCATCCAGATAGTCTATCTCCTACTCTGAAACAAAAAATCTTGGATGTATTATCCGAAGATAAAACCGATGAACAAGTCAAAGTAAATATTTTGATGCGGATGAATAAATATGAAGCTTCAGCCTTTGAAACAGTTATTAAAGAACTGGAACAGCTATCGGATAATGAAAATCTTCTAACTCTTTATCAATATCAACTTGAACACACTAAAAAGCCTACAACTCAAATGCTCATTCATAAAAATATGGGTCTGGCTTATGCTAATTCTAATAAGAAAGATGATGCAATAGAACAACTTCGTCAGAGCTTGCATATCTGCACGGAAAACTCGTTACCAGCAGAAGAGATTGTCTACTTACTTGCCAGTAACCTTTATGATGTAAATTCAACTGCCTTTGCTTTGGAAATAATTGATACCTATTCTCCCGAAACTATAGACCCTTACTGGAAACTGAAGATAATGCTTCTTAAAGCTGATATCCTTGGTGAAACAGAAGAATACGAGGCTGCTCTGGAAGAATTGGAGAAAATCAGCCATCAAAGTACTACTATTAATGATAAAAATAAACGCTTTCTGCTTCAAGGAGAAGTCAGAAAGGTAAAAGGTAAGATTCTTTACTATATAAATGAATGGGAACAGTGTGAAGAGAATTTTAAAGAAGCGGAAAAATTCTATAATCTTGCTAATGACCATTTTGGATTGGCTGCCGTATATAACAATCTGGCAGTTCTTTATATGTGTCAGGGAGATTGGGATAGAAGTGAGCAATATTTCCTGAAAAGCCTGAATCTGGAAAAGGAGCATTTTAACCTAAACGGAATCTCTATTTGTTATAATAATCTTGGCGGTTTGATGGATGATAAAGGTGATGCTCAAAAATCTTTGATGTATTTAGAAGAAGCTCTTAAATTACAAAAAATGCTAAATGAACCTTATAATATCACTAATATATATAATAATATAGGCATCACCTGGATGGACCACAATGAATATGATAAAGCTGAGGAAGCCTTAAAAAATTCGCTGCAGACCGCTATAGACTTTGGATTTTACCGCAATATTGTAGCTTCTTTAAACAATTTGGGAGCTCTCTATTTCAAAAAAGGAGATTGGGCACAATCTATAGCTTTCTATGAACAGGCAATCAAGAAAAGTGAAGAGAACAATTTTACTGAGGGTTTACTACGCTCTTTCAATAACTTAGGCGAAGTTTATGAGAAACAAGATGAAGTAACTCTTGCTTATGATTTATATTTTAAAGGATTAGAATTGCTTCCTTCCGTTTATGACGAATTCATTAAAGCCGAACTATATGGTAATTTAGGAAGTGTGCTAACTAAACTGCATAAATTTAAAGAAGCATATTCCTATCTGGTAGAAAGTTTGGATTTCTTCAAGTCTTTAAATGCCAGAGACAAAATTATTGAAGGATATCAAAAGCAAGCATACTATTTCCTCTTAACCAGAAATTACGCTAGTGCAGATTATTATCTAACCCAAGCAATGAATCTGGCGAATGAAGGAAATCGCTTGTTTGAATTGGGAAAAATTCACTATCTAAGAGCTTTACTGGAACGTAAGAATTTGGAGTCAGCTAAAGAACATCTACACCGTGCTATAGAACTTTTCGTTGAAACTTCCAATAATTACGAACTTTCACTAGCAAATTATGAACTAGCAGAGGTTCTGTTTGACCTTAAAGAATGGGAAGCAGCACTGGAAATTTTAAAAACTAATAAGAAAATAATTCAAAAATACGGTTCTATAAAGCTTCTGGAGAAGAATGATATCTTAATGCAAAAAATTTCCCGAGAATATTCTTCTCAAATGAAAGATGCTAAATTTGAAGAAAACCTGCTCAATCAGTTCTATGAGATAACTCAGAAGCTTAACACTATCACAGATTTAGATGTACTGATAGAACAAACACTTTCTGGATTAATTGATATCTCTGAAGCAGATGGCGGAATGCTCTGTTTGCATAGAAATGAGAATGTTCCTGATTCCTGGGAATATAAGATATTTCATAATCTTTCCATAGAAAGTAATTATTACGATATATTTATGAATCTCTGTAATATGGTATGTGATACAAATACTATAAAGGACTTTAAACAGCCGCATTTTGCACCTTCATACAATCATATTTTGGTGCTTCCACTTTCCATTAGAAAGAATGTCCTAGGGGCAGTACTGCTTTTTGCTCAAACTGGTTCGCACTATTTCTCTGAACGCATCGTCAATCTGCTCAGTGCACTTACCAATCAAGCTATAGTTACCATAGAGAATATTCGTAATGCAAACTTAGAAAAGACGCACAGTAGCATCAGAGCACAATTGAATTTGGGAAATGTGTATTCTGATATTATCGGTCAAAGTCCAGAAATGCTAAAGATTTTTGATATTATAGAAAAAGTTAAAGATACCCCTACTACCGTGCTTCTTGAAGGACCCAGCGGAACTGGTAAAGAACTTTTAGCTCGTGCTTTACACTTTAGAAGCAATCGTAAAAATAAAGCATTCGTTGCTCAATATTGCGGTGCTTTACCTGAAACTTTGCTGGAAAGTGAACTTTTTGGTCATGTTAAAGGTTCTTTTACTGGTGCTGCTTATGACAAGAAAGGTCTTTTTGAAATAGCCGATGGAGGCACTTTCTTTCTGGATGACATAGCTGATATAACTCCTAGCACACAAGCCAAACTGCTTCGTTTTCTTCAAGAAGGTGAAATTAAAAGAGTTGGTTCCACCAAGACAGAAAAAGTTGATGTACGCGTTGTCTGTGCCACGAATGTTTCCCTAGAAGAAAGAGTAAAATCTGGAGCTTTTCGTCTAGACCTTTATTATAGATTAAATGTAATTCGCATAGAAGTTCCACCTTTAAAAAATCGGACCGGTGATATTCCTCTTCTGGCAATACATTTTCTGGATAAATATAATACCCGAATGGGAAAAAATGTTCAAGGATTCACCGATGAAGCAATGAAAACTCTGGAACTATACGATTGGCCTGGAAATGTTAGGCAGCTGGAAAATGAAATAGAACGAGCTGTTACCTTAGTTGATGATGGCTCCTTCATTAGAAGTTCTGATTTTTCTGATGAAGTGCGACGATACATTGAAAATCAGAAAACTATCAGCATTCTTTCGGGACACAAAACTCTAAAAGAAGCAATGGAAGAATTGGAACGGAAAATGATTCAAGATGCGATGGAAGCCTTTGACTGGAATCAAACTCAAGCTGCAAAAGAGTTAGGAATCTCTCGTCAAGGCTTGATTCAGAAACTAAAGCGCTATAATCTCTATAAAGAAAGCTAATAGGAATTGCCTCTCTAATGGAAAAAGACGATTTATCCGGATTTGAAAGTAGCCTGAATTTTGTCGCTATTGATATTGAGACAACAGGTTTGGACCCTAACAGCGATGAAATTATAGAATTAGCTGCCACACAATTTAAATCCGGAAAGATTGAAGACCACTTTTCTACTCTGGTAAGACCTCAACGGGGTATGCCAAAATATATTGAATTTCTCACTCATATTAAGCCAGAGGACTTGACTAACGCACCAGAAGCAAAAAGTGCTTTGAGGGATTTCTTCTCTTTTGTGGGCGATGCAATTTTAGTAGGACACAATATACCTTTTGATTTAGCATTTATTAACTATCATTCTGCTTTAAATAATGGTCCTGTTCTAAATAATAAATTCTGGGATACTCAAGAAATATCTAGAGTCTATTTTCCCTTCGTTAGTGACCATAAACTCTGCACTATGCTTAAATTTTTCCACATTGAACCTGAAACTGCTCATAGAGCTAGTGCTGATGCAGAAGCAAGTGGTCTCTTACTAATAGCTATGACTGAACACATAATTAAGCATCATTCAATGATGACTAATGCTAGATTGCTTGATCTCAGTAAACAGGCACAATTGGAAAATTCCCTCTATAATTATCTTCATTTGTTGGTTGAATATCAAAGAAGCTATGTCCTGAAAGGAAAACAAACTCAAGCTCTTGACTATGCAAAACCAAATGTGATAGAAAATGATGTTCCTTTTAATAATATATTGTTGGATGAGGTTTTTAATTCCGAAGGGTTATTATCCCAAAAGTTCCCCCATTATGAATTCCGCTCTGGACAATTGGAAATGGCAAATAAAGTGGAAGAAGCTTTTCAAGCTTCCAAACATCTTGCAATTGAGGCTGGAACTGGGGTGGGAAAATCTTTTGCTTATCTGGTCCCTGCTATAATCTTTGCTCATAAGAATAAAACGCGGGTTGTAGTCTCAACTAATACTAAAAATCTCCAAGACCAGTTGTTTTATAAAGACCTTCCGCAATTGAAACAAATGCTTCCACTACCCTTTAAAGCCTCTTTAGTAAAGGGAAGAGAAAATTATGTCTGTGAAAGACGATGGAATGATATATTAATGGAACAGTCCAATGCTTTAACACCCTATGAAGCGCAAGCATTACTCTATCTTTATATCTGGAAACAGCTCACTAAATCTGGCGATATATCCGAAAATTCATCGTTTAACCGAAAACGCTTTAATATCATCTGGAAAAAAATTTGCTCCGACCGCTATCAGTGCATGGGAAGAAAATGCCCCTATGCAGGTAAATGCTATGTCCTAAATCTGAGAAAACACCTAGAAAACTCCTCGGTAGTAGTCACTAATCATTCTTTATTACTAACTGATTTACGAATGGAAAATTCCACCTTGGGTAAATATGATTATCTGGTGATAGATGAAGCTCACAATTTAATGGATTCCGCTTCCAATAATCTTGGTTTTGAGCTTGGATATCAAGATTTAGTAAATCTATTTAATCAGTTTGCTCCAGCCACAAAACGAAAAAATCTAGGGTTCTTAAACCAACTTGAATTTATGCTTAAAAGAAGCGTTATACCTCAAACCAGCAATGAACAAATCCAATTACTTAATAAAAATATTAGTGAACAGATTAGTTCTATGCGTAAAGTTTCTCTAGAACTTTTCACGGAAGCTCAAGACCTTTGTCAAAAAGCAGATTCCTATTCTAAACTCCGGATTAAGAATACAGCAGATTTCCCTCATATATACGAGTTATTAGGAACCCTGAACAATTCTTGGCATTCTTTCCTAAAGCAATTGAGTATTTTAGCCGATGCTTTTTCCCTTTTAAATAGCAAACAAGTGCCCAATTATGATATTCTAAATGAATCCTTAATTGGCTTAATAAAGCGATGTGTAGATATCCAGTCGTGTCTAGATATCTTGGAATATCCTGATTTAATGAATAACGCACTATGGATAGAAAATGACTTTCGCCCAGAATATAAAACTCCACTATCTACTTTTTGCTATGCTCCTGTTGATGTATCAATACAATTAAATGAAATGCTTTATGAAAATATCCCAAGTATTATTTTTACCTCTGCTACTCTTGCTTTACGACGCTCCTTTAAGTATTTCTTTTCTCAAAGTGGACTAGATTTAGTACCTACTGCAAAAATGAAAGAATATATTGTAGATTCTCCCTTTGATTATGATAAACAATCCCTTTTGATGATAAGTAGCTTTTTGCCCGAACCAAAGGACCGATTCTTTATCAATCAAGCTTTAGGATGCATCAAAGAACTGGTGCTTTCTATTGATGTTGGCACAATGATTCTCTTTACCAATTATAGAGATTTAAACAGTGTCTATGATTATCTGAACGAATCTTTATATCATCGTAAAAGACCACTTTTTGCTCAAGGGAAATCCTATAGTCGGTCCTCTATGCTGGAAGAGTTTAAAAGCTACAAAAATGCTGTCCTTCTGGGAACTAATTCCTTCTGGGAAGGGGTGGATATCCAAGGAGATTCACTTTCTATGCTTATCCTCTTTAAACTACCTTTTCAAGTGCCTTCGGAACCTATTGTGGAAGCTCTTATTGATAAACTGGAAGCAGAACAAAAAGATTCTTTTATGCATTATATGTTACCTAATGCGTTGCTTAAACTAAGACAGGGATTTGGAAGACTCATTCGTAGTAAAGAGGACCGTGGTATAGTTCTGATAATGGATTCACGCGTCTCCAATAAAAGATATGGAAAATATTTTAAAGAAGTTCTCCCAGCTAAATGCCTGGAAATGCAAAGCGAATTGGAATTACTTAATGAAGTTATTCGTTTTTTTAATGTGAGTTAATAATGATGCTTAATCAACTAATTAAAGAACATTTACCAGAACTAATAGACAAAGGAATTATCCAATTTGAGGTTCCCCTTGCTCCCTATACCAGTTTTAAGATTGGAGGTCCAGCTGAAGTATTTTGCCAACCTAAAAGTATCTACGAACTGATTGATATATTGAAGTTTGCCATTAGTTTTAATATCAATTACTTCATCTTAGGTAATGGTTCTAATATATTAGTAAGCGATAAGGGTATTGAAGGTATTGTAATTAAAACTTCTGCTTTAAACAAGATGGAAAGAAAAGAAAATTTGATAAGTGGCTATTGTGGTGCTTCTTTAAAGAATCTTTGCTACTTTGCTAGGGAAGAAGGACTTTCAGGACTGGAATTTGCATCCGGAATCCCAGCAACGGTCGGTGGCGCAGTTTTTATGAATGCAGGTGCTTTTGGTTATGAAATAAAAGATGTCCTTCTTAGCAGTGATTATCTGGAACCAAATCTAGATAGCTTAAACTCTTTAAATCCGATAAAACATCTCAGTGCTAAGGAACATAATTTAGCTTATCGTAGTAGTGTCTTTCAAAAACAAAAACTTATTCATATCAAAAGTATCTTCCAACTTCAACCAGAAGACCCTAAAATTATAGCAGAAAGAATGCACTCTTTTGAAAATAAAAGAAAAGAAAAGCAACCCTTAGACCTTCCCAGTGCTGGTTCTGTGTTCAAAAGACCGGATGGTTTTTTTACTGGAAAATTGATTGAAGAATGTGGATTACGGGGTTATCAAATTGGTAAAGCAGCAATATCTGAAAAACATTGTGGATTCATTGTTAATCTCGGTGGAGCTACTGCTGCTGATGTTTTAGCTTTAATTAAATATGTGCAAGATGCTGTCTATAGTAAATTTGGAGTTAATTTGGAAACTGAAATTCGATTCCTGGGAAAAGAATGAAAAAATCCACTTCTCAATATTATCTCCCCCTATTCTTTTTCATATTAATTATTATAATTTGGCAATATCTTAGCTCAAGAACTGTTGTTGCCTTCTGGATTCTGCCCTCACCTAAAGAAGTTATCCAGGTCTTTCAAGAATTTCCTCAACTAATCTGGACTCATATGAAACCAACCATTATAGAAAGTGTTTCTGGACTTATTTTAGCTACCATATTGGGAGTGTTTACTGCCTTTGCTATGCATAGTTCTAAGATAATAAAGCAGATTTTTTATCCTTATCTGGTTGTCTCACAAACCGTTCCTATCATAGCTATTGCACCTTTAATTGTTCTCTGGTTTGGCTATGGAATCTCTGCAAAGATTTTTGTTGTAGTGCTGATGTGCTTTTTCCCCATAGCTTTAGGTCTGTTTGATGGATTAAAACAAGTATCTCAAGAACAAATCAGACTATTAAAATCTATGGGGGCAAGTAATTGGAAAATTTATCGCTATTTAAAAATACCTGCTTCCTTACCTGCATTTTTCACTGGACTTAAACTTGCTGCTACTTATAGTGTTATGGCTGCTGTTATTGGTGAATGGTTAGGTGGAAATGCTGGACTTGGTATTTATTTAACCCGGTCTACAAAGTCTTTTCGCACTGCAAGTGTCTTTGCTGCTATAATTGTTATTATTCTGCTTAGTTTAGCTATGTTTGGAATAGTGGCATTATTAGATAGAATCCTTCTTTCCTGGCAATATAAAAAAATAGAGGAATATGAAGATATTTATTCTTAAATTTTTTACCATTTCCAGGGCAGTAAATAGTCCTTTATTTCCTCATTATAATAACGATCGGTCATTGTTGCAATAAAATCTCGCACCTGTTCAGCAGGTGAAAAAACTTCCCTGTATGCTTCAGATTTATGATCTAAAAAATGTTTAAATATCTTGGAATCCCTATTATTTTTTTCTATGTCCTCTAAATACTTATCAAACATAATTCCCATAGTACGATAGATAATTTTATTGGATTTTTTTACCTTTTCATTAGTGTATATATTTTCATAGTTGAATTTTTTCAATTCCAACAGATAATACGAAGTTTCTTCATCAAAGGCAATCCAATCCTGCCCATAACTATTAATAATGACACTTCTTATCAAAGTATCTATAATCTGACTGTTAGTATTTCCCAATTTATCTGTAACTTTTTTGGGTAGGTCTTCTCTTTTCAAAAGATTAAAACGAATAGCATCCTCTATATCCTGACCAATATAAGCAATCGTATCAGTAATTCTGACAACACATCCTTCCAGTGTGGCTGGCATCCAATCAATCTCTTTTCCTTCTGTCTTTAACCTTATATATTCCTGAATACTTGCTTCATCTTTCTCCTTTTCCGGATATAGTATAGTATTATGCACTTCTCCATCATGAGAAATAATTCCATCTCTTACCGGAAAAGTTAAATTCAATCCTCGTCCTTTGCGAGAAATATGGTCTACAATATGTAAAGATTCAATATTATGATGAAAATGACCTATACCGTGTCTAACACAAGCATCAGATAAGGCAATTTCTCCATCATGCCCAAAAGGAGGATGCCCTAAATCATGCCCCAATGCTATAGCTTCTATTAATTCAGTATTTAAACCTAAATATTTACCAATCGTCCGAGAAATCTGGGAAACATATGCAATATGCAAATTACGATTGGTCATCTCTTCATCAATTAAATTTGTAAAGGAAAAGACCTGAGTTTTACCATGATATCTACGATAAGCACCACTATACAATATCCTATCTCTATCCACGGCAAATTGAGTGCGCATATCATCTGGCTCTTCAGCTTTTATTCTTTTAGCATCTGCATCACGATAAGCTCTCGGACCTTGTGTGCATTCCGATTTTTTCTTTACTTCTTCAAATATCTTCTGCAATTTATTGTTCATTGTATGAACCTTCCCTAATTATCATTTATATGATTATCCTATTAGAATAATATAATTTAATATCATTATAAACCAAGACTTAACATTATACTAATAAATTATCTCTTAGCTCTTCCTTGACTCCTTCCTATTACTTTAGCTAAGTAATAGGAAGGAGTGAGGCAAGTTAGAGTAATAAATTAAATATTTGCAAAATATTTGATGGCACACACAATGGCTAAAATAGAGTATAATTTGGGTTAATATCTTTAGTTATGATTGGTATTTGGATTTGAATTGAAAAAAAGAGAGATAAACCTCTAATATTACAGATTCCACAACGATTTATACCTTCACCCCATTACTGTTTCTTATTTTAAAACATTAGAGGCGTCAGTGATGGTGGTGACCTACTCTTCCACACAGTTACCCGTGCAGTACCATTGGCGTAAGCGGTCTTAACTTCTGTGTTCGGGATGGGAACAGGTGTTTCCCCGCTGCTATAGCCACCATCACTGACGCCTCTGATTAAACTTTTATCTGATCTGATATGGTTTTATCTTGGTTTTCTGCTCGGTATTATTTATTTATATCTTTTATTTTTTATGGGCATCAAAGATAGATTAGCGTGTAATAAGGACACACATAAAGTTAGTGGTGAAAGTCAATCGACCGATTAGTATCACTCGGCTGAAGTGGTTACCCACCTTACACCTGTGACCTATCAAGGTGGTAGTCTCCCACCGGTCTCAGGGGAAATCTCATCTTGGAGTAGGCTTCCCGCTTAGATGCTTTCAGCGGTTATCCCATCCGAACTTAGCTACCCGGCAATGCAATGGGCATCACAACCGGTACACCAGAGGTTCGTCCACACCGGTCCTCTCGTACTAGATGCGGATCTCCTCAAATTTCCTGCGCCCACGAAGGATAGGGACCGAACTGTCTCACGACGTTCTGAACCCAGCTCGCGTAACTCTTTAATCGGCGAACAGCCGAACCCTTGGGACCTTCTTCAGCCCCAGGATGAGTTGAGCCGACATCGAGGTGCCAAACACCGCCGTCGATATGAACTCTTGGGCGGTATTAGCCTGTTATCCCCGGAGTACCTTTTATCCTTTGAGCAACGGCCCTTCCATTCAGGACCGCCGGATCACTAAGACCTGGTTTCCCACCTGCTCGACCTGTCAGTCTCGCAGTCAAGCTCCCTTATGCCTTTATACTCTTAGGCTGATTACCAACCAGCCAGAGGGAACCTTGGTAAGCCTCCGTTACTCTTTAGGAGGCGACCGCCCCAGTCAAACTGCCCACCTGGCAATGTCCAATGCCTTCAGCATCGTTAGTAAACCAATACAGTAAGGGTGGTATTTCAAGGTCGGCTCCACGCACACTGGCGTGCACGCTTCCCAGCCTCCCACCTATCCTACACATACTGCACCAGTTTACAATGCCAAGCTACAGTAAAGGTTCACGGGGTCTTACCGTCCGTTCGCGGGTAAGCGGCATCTTCACCGCTACTTCAATTTCACCGAGCCCCTGGTTGAGACAGTGCCCAAATCGTTACACCATTCGTGCAGGTCGGAACTTACCCGACAAGGAATTTCGCTACCTTAGGACCGTTATAGTTACGGCCGCCGTTTACCGGGGCTTCGTTTCGAAGCTTCTCCTGCCTAAATAAATTATACTCAGACAGGATAACCTCTCCACTTAACCTTCCGGCACCGGGCAGGTGTCAGTCTATATACCGTGGCTTTCGCCTTCGCATAGACCTGTGTTTTTGGTAAACAGTCGTTCGGGCCTCTTAACTGCGACCCCCTCTGGCTCCAGATGTGCTCCTTCACCATAACGAGGTACCCCTTCTCCCGAAGTTACGGGGCCATTTTGCCTAGTTCCTTAACCAGAGTTCGCTCGAACACCTTAGGATATTCTCCTCGCCCACCTGTGTCGGTTTGCGGTACGGTCTCTGCATAACTGACGCTTAGAAGCTATTTCTCGGCAATGTATCTAAGCAGACTTTATGGCTTACGCCTCGTCCTACGCCTCGGAGTCCCTGTGATGTGGATTTGCCTGCATCACCTCCTACACGCATTCAACGGCTATTCCAACAGCCGTCCCTGCCGCACCATCGCGTCACTCCATCGCATTATGCAAAGGTTCAGGAATATTAACCTGATTCCC
>DFOM01000037.1 GCA_002376725.1 Cloacimonetes bacterium UBA3541
ATGTTAGTTTCGCGGTCTCTTTTTTTGTTGTTGAAGATGTGGTTACAATCTAAACACTTGTATCGTTGCAATCCTCTGAAACACCCGTTTTTTTTACTCTCCTGGAATGGCATTTGGAGCATCGTTTTTTGTTCACTTTTATCCTCCAAAATAAAAATGTGCATTTAACTCTATGCCATTCTTATGTATACCCCACTTTTTAGCAACTACATTTCTTGCAATACACCACAAAAAACTAGATGAAATCAAGAGCTAACATACAACTGTAGTAATTGAAGTGCTTCCGAAAATTGTTCTTGATATTCCCTGTTTTTATCAAATGAAATAGTTATTTTCAGACCTTTGGCAACATCAAATCTCAAATCTTCCTCCACCTTAGATGCAAAAGAGAGCACCTTTTCTTTGGGAGGAAGTTTTTCAGGTTTGAATTCAATAGTTAAAACATTGTGTTTAATATAACAATTTTGCAAATCAGCTTGTTTTGCAAGTATATTGAGTTTGAAATAGTTCAATAACCAGGAAGCTTTTTCTGGCAGTGGTCCGAAACGGTCTTTTAATTCCAATTCAAAATCTTCTATATCCTGCAGGTTTTCAAATTCACTTAACCTACGATATATTGTTAATCTTTGTTCGTCATCGCTAATATAATTTGGAGGGAAATAGAGGTCAATCTCGGTAAATAGTTTTCGTTGCGGTTTAGGTGACTCTATTTGTTGAGCTATGCTTTCTCCTTTTTGAACGGCATTGATAGCATTTTCTAGCATATTATTGTAAAAGTTGAATCCTATGGATTGAATAATTCCGCTCTGTTTGGTTCCTAAGATAGTTCCAGCTCCTCTCAATTCTAAATCTCGTAGAGCTACCTGAAAACCTGCTCCTAAATAATCATATTGAGTGAGGGTCTCTAAACGTTTACGAGCCTCAGTAGTGGTCTTTCTTGAAATCAAAAGATAGGCATAAGCACGACGATTGGAACGCCCTACTCTTCCTCTCATCTGATATAGTTGTGCTAAACCAAAGGTGTCTGCTCTATCTATGATGATAGTATTAGCATTTGGAATATCAATACCATTTTCAATGATAGTAGTAGAAATGAGAACCTGATATTCACGATTGATGAAGGCTTCCATAATTGTTTCTAACCGTTTTTCGGGCATTTGAGCATGGGTAACAGCAAATTTTACCTCAGGCATAAGTTCTCTAAGTTTTTTAGCTACCGTCTCTATAGTTTGGATACGATTATGGATGAAAAATACCTGTCCACCACGGTCAATTTCTCGTTGAATTGCTTCCCGGATAACTTCATTCTCTCCTAAAGTGATAATTGTGCGAACAGGAAGCCTTTCTTTAGGTGAGGTTTGCATCAAGGATATTTCTTTCAGTCTTGCCAAAGCCATATTCATTGTTCGTGGGATGGGTGTGGCACTCATATAAAGTGTGTCTACATTGGATTGCAATTTACGCAATCTTTCTTTATGGCGCACTCCAAAACGATGTTCTTCGTCAATAATAAGAAGACCAAGGTTCTTGAACTGGACATCTCTGGATAAAAGTCGGTGAGTTCCAATGGCAATATCAACCTTTCCCAAAGCAAGATCCACTAAATCTTCTGCTAGCTGACTATTACTACTAAAACGACTAAACATAGCTATCCGTACAGGATATTGTGCTAATCTTTCTTTGAATACACGATAATGCTGATCAGCTAAAATAGTAGTAGGAACAAGTACAGCAACTTGATAACCGGAACATACTGCTTTAAAAGCGACGCGGATGGCAACTTCTGTTTTCCCAAATCCTACATCTCCACAAAGTAGTCTTTCCATAGGCATAGGACTTTCCATATCAGCTTTAATCTCTTCAATGGACTTGAGTTGGTCTTCTGTCTCTTCATAAATAAAAGATTCTTCCAGCTCTGTTTGCCAGGCAGTATCTGCTTTATGCGCAATACCTATACGAGAACTTCGTTCCGCATAAAGTTTCACTAAATCAGCTGCAATAAGCTCAATCTGTTCTGCTGCTTTTCGTTTTGTATGTTGCCATTTAGTTGAACCTAAACGACTTAGAGTTGGAGCTACCCCTTCCTCTGCTATATATTTAGTAACCAGGTCAAGTTGATATGTAGGTACATAAACTCTATCGTCACCCGCATAACGCAAAACCAGACATTCAGTGTCCTGCCCATCCAGTTTAATGATTTGCAATCCTTCAAAAACACCTATGCCATGGTCAATATGGACAATATAATCCCCTGGTTTTAAACTTTGATAATCTACAATCTCCTCTCCTGGAGGAAATCTTGGAGTGTAGCGTTTTCTTTTATAGCGATTAAAAATCTCATGGTCAGTCCACAGAGCTAAACCAGCATCAATAATAGTAAAACCTTCATGCAAGACACCAATATAACTTTGAGGTCTACAATCATAATCTGCCAGAAGTTCTTGCATCCTTTTACTTTGGCTGGGATTATCAAAAAGTAAAAGGGTGGTTGTTCTCTCATTTTCCATCTGATTGATAGAAGTAGCCAGTAATGATAGATTACCATTGAAAGAAGGTTGAGGTTCTATGGGAGCTACAATATTTTCAGTTGGAAAGGGTAGAATAAATTCACTTTGAGAAAGAAACAAACTTGATGGGGATTGACAAAGCTCCATTAACTTTTTTTCTCCTGCCATAATTAGTTCAGGAGGACTTAATTTAGCCTTAGTGGTATATTTTAATTGGCGTTGATATTCCACTTGTACCTGTTCGGTTATGCGATTTGTTTCCTCTCGGATATAAGGGAAATTGCTAAAAAGAATCAAGCGATTATCAACTTCAAAGTAATCGGAAAAATTGCTAAGTTTATCCAGCAGGAGACTATATTGATTCTCAATTCCTTCATAGAATCCCGTATTTTGGATCTTCGGTAATAAGATAGAATGAGAACTAATATCATCCAAAGAAAATTCTCGGGAAGGAAGAATAGTGTAGGATTCCACTTCTCCTGGAACAGAACACTGGGTGTTAACTGAAAAATAGCGCATAGAGATGATTTCATCACCGAAGAATTCAATTCGGATTGGCTTTAATTGAGGAGGACTAAAGATATCAATAATGCCACCTCTTCGTGCTACCTGAAAAACCTTGGTTACTTGGTACTGCGCATCAAATCCCATCCAGACCAGGTCTTGCATTAATTTATCAGGAGGATACTCCAAGCCCGTACGGAGTTCTTTGATATGAGCAGCAATATTTTCTCGTGGAGGCAACTTACGAAGTAGGGAACGAATAGAAATAATATATACTGAAGGTGCACCCTGAATGATATGATGAATGCACATCATTCTCGTAGCACGAATAGAATAATGTGGTGAACGTTCCTCATAAGGCAGCACTTCATAATCAGGAAGATAGAGGGCATTATTTGGACCGATAAGTGTGCAAAGGTCATCCCATAGGTCTTCAGCAATTATATCATCCTGAGAAACAATCAGGATATTTTTTCCAGTTTCTTTCCATAAATGTGCTGCAACCACAGCTCTGGCACTAAGGTTGAGATGATGGATTTGATGATACTTCTCGGTTCCGATTAAATTAGCAAGATTCTGAAAGAATGGAGAAGTATTAAGATAGGGGAAAATAACATCATAAAGCATAGGAATGGTTAAAATGGTTCAGGGCTAACATAGCTAGCAATAATCTTGGCAAGTTTTCCAGAAGTGAAAGAGATAGTTAAACGAGCTTCAGGACCGGTTCCATCTACATTCAGTACTAAGCCTTGTCCATATTCTGAATGCCAAACTTTTTGTCCTATATAAAATTGCTTATTGGTTAAAGATTTAGGTTTAATATAAGTTTTACGGTTGGGAATCCGCTTAAAAGTTATGGCATCATTATATCCTGCAAACAGGTTGGGATCAAGTTCCTGAAGAAAGATACTCGGTTCAGTGAAATAAAAGCTGTCATATTTTCTTCGCGATCTGGCATAACTCAGAAACAACCTACTTTTTGCTCTGGTTACGCCAACATAGAGTAGTCTTCGTTCTTCCTCAATGCTATATTTGCTATTCATACTCCTTAAATGAGGAAGAAGTTCCTGTTCCAGACCGGTGATGAAAACGGATTCAAATTCTAAGCCCTTAGCATTATGCAAGGTCATTAGATAAACAGTATCTGCAGTTTCATTAACCCTATCTATATCTGTCTGTAAAGCTACAAAGGGTAAGAAATCTGCCAGCAGAGGAGATTTATCATATTCCTCTATCCATCTCTCGGAAAACTCACTAACAGAACTAACGAATTCAATCAGATTTTCTACTCTTGAGATTTCAACTGGATCCTGACTGTTTTTATAATGATTAATGAGATCCAGAGAATCAATCACTTCTTTAACTAAGTCCAAAACTGGAGTGCTTTGTGCTTTTCTATGCCAGTCTTCCAGTTTTTCGGCAAACTCAGCAATTTTCTTTCGGATACCTGGTTGAATAGTTTGAACCGCCTGAACATTTTGTATTGTTTGATATAGTGTTATATGAGCTTGAGAGGCATATTCCAATAATCGTGATACTGAAGTGGTGCCAATACCTCGGGGAGGTTCATTTATAATTCTTAAGAGACTATTATTATCCGAAGGATTAAAAATCACAGTGAGATAAGCCAGTAAATCTCTTATTTCTTTTCTTTGATAGAAGTGCACAGTACCCACAATTGTATAGGGTATATTTCGTTGGAGAAAAGCATATTCAAAAATCCTGGATTGAGCATTAGTGCGATATAGCACTGCTATTTCCCGAAAAGGAATACCTTCTTCGTACAATTGCAGAATCAGATCAGCCGTTCTGTTGGCTTCTTCCATATCATCATTATAGACAAAGAGATTAGGTTTGAATCCTTCTCCTAGTTCTGACCAGAGTATTTTGCTGTGACGATGACGATTGTTTAAGATTATAGCATTTGCCAGCTTAAGTATATGGCTTGTGCTCCTATAATTTTGTTCTAATCTAATAGCCAAGGCATTAGCATAGTCCTTTTCAAATTCAAGAATATTACGAATAGTAGCACCTCGAAAACTATAAATAGCTTGGTCGTCATCACCTACTACGCATATCCTCTTGTGTTCACTAGCAATCTGATGTACTATTTCAAATTGAGCATAATTGGTATCCTGATACTCATCAATCATCACATACTGGAATTGCTGTTGATATTTTTTCCGTACTATTTCATTATTTTGGAGCAGTTTTGCAGTATACAGGAGCAGGTCATCAAAATCTAAAGCGTTATTAAGTAGGAGATTTTGCTGATATATAGTATATATTTTGGGGACCATTCGGTCAAATTTATAGGTTTCCATAGAGATTTCAAGATTATATTCATTTAAATCTTCAGGCAAAAGAAGCCTGTTTTTATATGTGCTGATACGATTCAAAACCGTTTTAAGAGGGAAGCGTTCTCTATCCAGATTGTGTTCTTTATATATCTTTTTTAACAGGGATAATTGATCGTCTTCATCATAGATAGTAAAGTTTCGGTTAAAAGGTAGGAAGGTTATTTCATTCCTTAAAATTTGAGTGCAGATATGGTGAAATGTTCCAACCCATAAATATCGTACAGAAAAACCCAAAATATTTTGTAATCTTTCCTGCATTTCTTTAGCCGCTTTATTGGTGAAGGTGACCATAAGAATGTTCTGGGGAGATACTTTTTTCTCTTTTATGAGCCAGGCACAACGATAAATTAAAGAACGAGTTTTCCCACTACCTGCTCCAGCTAAAACAAGGAGAGGTCTTTCTGTTTCCAGCACAACCTGGAGCTGTTGTTCATTCAGCTCCTTTTTAAAGTCTGTTTGCATAGATGACTATCTAAAGAGGAACGCGCACAAAACGTGCCTCACTAAGTCTGCCCTCTAACCTTCCTATATATTGTTGAGTATTAAGGTCATAAATGTCTTTGTAGCCAGAAACTCTGTACCAATAATCTCCAGGTAAAACAGAATGCCAGGCTTTAGATCCATGATTACAGACATTGGTAAAAACGGTATCAACACAGGTGTAATTAGCTGAGTAGGCTAAACCACGATAAACTTTATATCCGTCAGTATTATCCGGATTATTAGCAGTCCATTGAATAATTACATACTTATGAGTTGCTCCAGGAGGAGAAGCAGTGCAGGAAACATCACGTACTTCATCTGGAACTATCACATTAGGATTGCCAACCGGGTCTAGAGGATTATTTCTCTGTAGACAGGACCCAAGCAGCAGAGTAATAATAAATAATATAATTATCCTGATTTTCATTATAATATCCTAAAATTGTAAGCGTATACCGCCAGCAGTCAAAGTAACTGTTTTTTGGCTATATTTTTCTATAATTTCTTGCCATACCTGAGCATTGTAATCTTCCGTAGTTTGAATAACATCAAAGATATTATAAGCCCAGATAATTCCTCCTAATCCCATAAATAATATTGAATAAAAACGTTGATCCTGAGCCTGGTCATAATAATCTTCTATTTGTTCAATCTGAGTAGCTTGCATATATTTATTATAATAATAATTACTCTTATCATAAAAATAAAGTGATGCACCTAGAGAGAGAACTTCAGTGCCTAATATAACAGAACCTTTTAGATTATCCTTACAGGCTAATTGTCCCCAACCTGGAACCACTATGGATTTCAGAACCGTAGGGCGAAGGGCATTGGATTGCATTTCGTAAATCTGGAGTAATTGCTGACGATGTATTAAATCTTCACGATAACGAAGACGATCTCTCCAGTCCTGCCATCCATATTTAGTAGTATCAGCAAAGGTACTAATATCAAATTGGGTTTGAGCTGCGAGCACAACGATCAGAAATAGTAAAAGAAACACGAGTATAAACTTTCGCATCATTACTCCATTGTCTTTTCAGAAAGCTTGTTTAATGGAACTATACTTCTATCACGAAGATTGACTAACCAAACATAATAATATGACACCGTAGGCGTTATCAGGTCATAACGAGCTTCATATTTCAAAGGATTGGAGGTAATCATAATCTTCCAACCTGAATCATACACTTCCGAAGGATCAAACATCTTTAACAGCTCTTGTTTCTGTTTTTGGATACGAGTGTTTATGATCCCTCCTTTATATTGATTGATAATGCGTTTGGTGAAGGCAACGGGATCAGCCTGAGCTTCTAGGAGATTTTGCATTTGAGTAATTTTAGTAGTAAATTCAGGACGACTATCCAGGTTATTTGCCTGTCTATAAAGTTTTAAAGCCTCATCATACTTACCTGCTAATTCAGCTTTTTCTGCCTGGAGAGAAAGTTCATTAGCCCGAGCTACATTTTCTTTGATAGTGTTTAAACGAGCTATAGCTTGTTTAGCTGGCGAATATTCTGGTATTATTTCAAAGGCTTTCTGATAATGTATCAGAGCATTATCATAATCTCGTTGTCTAACATATTCGTCACCTTTTTGAACAAAAAGCGAAGCCATCTGTTCTATACGCTTTTCAATCTCAACTCTTTTAGAAGGATCATACTGTATGGCAATACGGAAAAGTCTTTCTGCTTCTAAATATTTTTGCTGATTTAAAGAGTTTTCCGCTTGTCCCATATAAGCTTCACAAATTAGTTGATTAATAGTTTGCTGATCTCCTACAGGATACTGTTGTAGTTCAAACAGGATATTTAATGCATCACTGTAGTAACCTGCAGTATAAAGACGTCGTGCATAATCCATACGGGAAGGTACAATTTTGGCAATCTGTTTACGAGCTGCCACTTCATATACATTATTGGGGTAATTATTATATAGAATTTTATAATCTTGCCAGGCTTGTTCATAGTCTATAAAAGTATCCAGAAGAAAGCCAATCCTTCTACTTAGCATTTCTGGAGTGAGTTCGGATTGAGGGATTTCTCGCAGGATAGCGTTTACTAGATTGAAGGATAGTTCCAGATTTCCTTCTTCTAATGCTTTATCGGCAAGGGTTTTGTATACATTAGCCAAAACCTTATCTGCTTCTTCAGAATTTGCAAGTTTGAGAAACTTAATACTCAAATCCCAATTTTCAACCTGAATAGCCCTTAATCCCAATTCGTAGTAACATTGACTACGAAGTATTTCACTACGAGTTATGAGAGCTCCATTTTCCGCTGTTTGAATATAATTATCCAGTTCTTGGATAGCAGCAGCGTAACGTTGATTTTTATAGTGGTCTTCTGCACTATTTAGTTGATTAATCTCACAAGCAGAAACAATGAATAGAACTAAGCTTAAAAGAATCAGTATAATGTGTTTATGTTTCATATTGTATAAGTAATGTCTTCTTGCGCAAATTCAAACATATCTAGGGGATTTTCAAATAAGAAAGCCTGTAATTGAGGTGAGATCCCATGTGTGAGTAACACTCTTTTTATTCCTGAATATTGAAGTCTTATTATTTGATCAGGTTGAGGATGTTGAGCATCAATGATAACCGTGTGGCAATTTCGGATAAGGAATTGGACGCTGTCTACTTTATTAATATCAGAAGTATAAGCAAGAGATCCTTCAGAAGCTGAAATGCGGAAAGCATAGGAATGCAATAGATTAGGGAGTTTATTCTCAGTTACTAAATCTTCATATTCCAATAAATGGTCAGTTAAAGCAGAATTAACCTCTTCATAATACAATTCACTTTCTTCACAATCCAGAATATGTAACGGGAAGGGGAATTTCTGGATAAAAGTATAGAGAAATTGCAGAGTTTCTACCAGAGCTGCAGGTCGTTCAGGAAGAAAGAGTTGTAGCGGTTTTTCTCTTTTTTGAATCTTAAGCATCTGTAGAAGCATAAATAATCCCGATATATGATCAGGATGATAGTGGCTAATAAAAATAGCATCCAATACATCATTGGCTATATTATGCTTTAATAATTGCTTGGAAACTCCTTCACCACAATCAAAAAGAAGATGTTTGCCATTTACATTTACATATAAACTACTCTGATTTTTGTCTAATTCCGGCATTCCGGATCCTGTACCTAAAGGAATAAATTTCATTTTAATGACCTTCCTGTTTTTTGTTGATTCATAGGTATAATAATTGGTATCTGATCAAGCTTGTGTCCTAAAAAGAGGAAAAACAAAGTAAACATCATAGCTGTAACTATAAGTAATACTCCATTTCCCGTGATAAAAATTATAATAGTGGTCAGAGCAATCAGAAGATTAAGAGCATAGACAATTATCGCAGTGATTTTAACCGAACCTAACAAAGTGAAGAGACGATGAGTAGAATGGTCTCTACCACCTTGACTTATATGTCTACCATCACGAGTGCGAGTATAGCTGACCAAACAAATATCAAATATCGCATAGCTCAAAAGTAAAACAGGTAAAAGATAAAAGATATTATTTTGACGAGTTAAAACTGCAAATCTGCCCATTAATATTCCCATAGAAGAGAGGAAATAACCTATAAACATAGAGCCAGCATCACCTAAAAATATCTTTGCCGGATTAAAATTATAAGGAAGAAAACCTAAAGATGCACCAGCAAAACTTAACGATATCAATCCAATAAATGCCATTTCTGAAGCGTTAGAACCGGTGATATTGGCTAAACTAAAAGCAAAATAACCCAATCCTAAAATTCCTGCCATGCCACTTAAAATACCATCCATATTATCTAAAAAATTCATAGCATTCATTAATCCGACCATCCAGAGCAACATCAAAGGCAAAGAGATATAGATAGAACCAAACATATGCTCCAATTCAGCAATCCTAAAACTACTCAATATAAATATTAGACTAACCGTAATTTGTCCTGTAAGTTTAATTGCTGGATGCATACCAAATTTATCATCAATCAGACCTAAAACAGTAATTATAAATGCCCCAAGTAAATAGCCAATCATAGCTATATCAAAATAACGATTAGGAGAAATTGCTACATCATAGATACATAGTAAAGAAAAGCCAATAAAAACACTTAGTCCACCCAAAAGTGGCGTATTCTTCTGGTGTATTTTACGCGCTGCAGGCTTATCTTCAAAGTTTAAAGCATGTGCCAATTTAATAATGAAAGGCGTCAAACCATAAACGAATAAGAAGGACATAATGAATACACTTAAGTATTCCCATGTCCGATTTTCCATATTTATTCTCCCTTATATATTTAATCAAACTTCTTTGTCGCTTAATTTTTGTCAATCCAAAAGGAAATAAATTTGACTTTAGAGGCATTCTTTTAAATAGGAAATTGAATAAAATATCTCTGTTTTGAATCAGTTTCCATCGCGTCATCCTATAATTAATGAGGGGTGATAATAAATATAAGAATAATTATTTTGATTATGGTGCAATTATTGCACACTGATACATATGATAAGTGAAAATATTATTTAATCCGTCTGGTTTAAAATATAAAGATATATATAAAAAAGGAGAAAAAATGAAAAAACTACTACTCGTAGCATCTATTATTTTATTATGTTCTCTGGCTTTTGCTTGGGACTTAATCAGACAGACTGCTTTTCCAACTAATTTTTACTGTATGGAAAAAATTGGTAATATCTATTGGGCAGGGGGTTATGTGGGTGCTGTTGCTAAATCAACGGATGAGGGTTTAACTTGGCGTTTTGTGGAAACACCTGCTTATAATGCTGTAACTGATGATTATAAAGATGTTTGGGATATAGATTTCATAAATGAGATGCAAGGTATTATGGTGGGTGATGATGGCTTAGTTGCTCTCACTAATGATGGTGGTGTAACCTGGATTTGGCCTCAGAGTGTGCAAAATATTATAGGTACAACCAGAATGTATGGAGCAGTATACTTTCCAGACGGAAGAATATGGATTTGCGGTTATGAAGGGAAAATTGGTTATTCACCTGACTATGGAGTTACCTGGACACTCCAAGCTGCTGGTGTAACAACTGTTGCTGCATATAGTATTTCTATGAATGAATCTGGTATTGGATTTGTTGCATTAAATAAAGGAACTCCTAGTCAATCCAAGATATTAAAGACTACGAATTTTGGTCAAAACTGGACTCTAATAGAACTTCCTGTAACTGATAATCCTTCTTTTAATAAGGTTCGTCAATTTGGAAATAAAGTAGTACTATGTGGAGATAAGGGTTATGTAGGTTATAGCAATGATAATGGTAACACCTGGACTCATTATGCTCAAGCTGGAGGTTCTAGCACATCAATGCGTGATGTAACTATGGAAGGGAATCTTGGTTATGCAGTGGGGAGAAATGCTACTATTATAAAAACTACAGATGGCTGGGCTACCTGGCAAGTACTAACTCATAATGTTACCACTTATATTGAGGGAATAAAAATTAGAGATGATGGAAGTTTACTTGCCTGTGGCTGGCAAGGGACTTTAATGTTATCTAACGATGGAGGTATAAGCTGGGAAGACTTAGTGCCTAACGCTATAGACCTCTGGCAAGCAAGTATAGTAGATGCCAATAATTGGTATGTTGTTGGAGACAAGGGCACTATTCTAAAAACTACAGATGGTGGTCATAATCTGGTAAAAAAGAATATATTTGGAAATACCAGTCTTTTTTATACTTGTTATTTCAAAAATGTTAATGAAGGATGGGTTACAGGCAAGACCAGTGGTAATATTTATCACACTGTAAACGGTGGTGACAGCTGGTCCTTTTTTACCATACCAAACTTCTCTTCAACTAAGGCATTCTATGAGATATTTTTTGTTAACGAACAGATTGGATATATTGTAGGTTTAGGTGGGAAAGTAACTAAGACCACGGATGGTGGTGAAACTTGGTTTACCGTAGGAGATAATATTAGCTCTTCTACGAATCTTTATTGTACTTACTGGAAAGATGAAATGAACGGTTATGCTGGCAGTAGCACCGGACTACTTTATATAACAAATAATGGTGGGGTAACCTGGAGCTCTATTACGGTGGGAGCAAATGCTAATATCCGAGACATTTATTTTCGTGATGTCAATAATGGTGTCTTAGTTAAAGAAGGCGGAGAAATATATTACACTACTACAGGTGGAAACACAGCAACCAGCTGGTTAGCAGCTTCAGAGCAAGCTATAGGACACATTATGAGTGTAACTTGTGATCACAATGGAGTTTATTGGGCTGCTGGTTATAGCTCAAATCCCAGTCAACAAGGCAATAGCTGGGCTATTATGAAATCTTTGGATAATGGAGCAACCTGGATAGAAGAAAGTTTCCCTCCACTAACCTTTAATCCTACTCAATTAACTAATATCAGCACTGGCGGAGGAAAAATTGTAGCGGTAGGGAAAAACAATGTTATCTTAGCTCAATTAGAAGTACCAGAGCATGTAATTTTAATTTCTCCTCCAGATAATAGCACCGGAATTGACCCTCAAAATGTAATTCTTACTTGGGCTCCATCACCTTATGGTTCTGTGGCTGCTTATTATGGAGTGTATGTATCTCCAACTCCTGAAGCTTTGTTTGATTACTATTATTTTGAAACTACAGAAACCAGTTTTAACCTTTCTACTGCTCCGTTAATTGATCTTGGTTATGGAAATACCTGGTTCTGGGCAGTATTGCCAGTGAACGAAGTTATGGATACTCCTGATCCTGATTCAGGAAATTTTATGATCTGGCGTTTTACTACTATGACACAAACTACTTTAGAACCGCCCATAGTGAGAATTGAAAAATTAAATGGACAAATAATAATTTCCTGGGACGCAGTTTCTGGAGCTACTAATTATAATGTTTATGGAGCTTCTAACCCTTATGGAAACTTTACATTAATCTCTACTACTTCCGAGTTATTGTATACCATAACAAATCCAGGTAATATGCAGTTCTTTAAAGTTACTGCTTCTAACGAATAGCTACATAACCTTTAGAGAATAATAAGAAAAAGCCTGCTGAGTTCATAGATTTACAGGGACTCAGCAGGTTATTTTTTATGAGGTTCAATCTATGCCTCTTATCCAAATTATTCTCAATACATTTCACAATTGCATTAATTTATCCCTTGTTTCTTTCTATTCCATAATCCATAACTTAGTTTACTCTTAGAATTAAATATCATATTTATATAGTAATTATAACTAACTGATGACCAGCTTTGGACATAAGCTGGACATA
>DFOM01000010.1 GCA_002376725.1 Cloacimonetes bacterium UBA3541
AAAACTAATTAAAAAAATAGGGAAAAGTATAATTTTAATATGGAGAAACGATGAGCGACCAGTTACAGGAATTGCTACAACGAGTTTATGAAGAAGGAGTTAATAAAGCCAAAGCTGAAGCAGATCAGATTTTAGAAAAGGCAAAAGCTGAAGCAGAAAAAATTGTCCAGAACGCACAAGCAGAAGCAGATAGAATAATTTCTGAAGCCAGAAAACAGGCTGAAGACCTTAAGCGCAACACTGAATCTGACCTTCAAATGGCAGCTCAAAACACCCTTAATGCTGTAAAACAAAAACTTACTGATATATTCCTGGATGAAGCGTTTAATGTTAAGCTACAGGAAAGTCTTGCAGACCCTCAATTCTTGCAAAAATTGATTCTGGAAACTGTAGCTGCCTGGAAAGAATCTGAAGGAACAATTATAATAAGTCAGAATATGGAAGATAAATTGGATAAATTCTTTTTGCAATCTCTTTCTGAAAAAGCTTCAAAGGGATTGAAAATAGAGTTTTCTCCTCAGATGAAAACTGGTTTTGCACTCACTCCAAGTGATGGTAGTTACAAATTAAGTTTTACTGACGAGGATTTTGCCAACCTATTTAAATCTTATTTAAGGCCTCGTAGCAATAAGTTACTATTCAAATCATAGGTTATTGATGCACACACAGTATTATTATTTTATAACTGGATTACCGGTTATAACGATTGAAGATAACAAGATTCCCTTCACTCCTGATGAATTTTTGCTTGAAGCAGAAGAGCATCTCGTTGCTTCTGACTTTCAGCTCTTAAGATGGCTGCGTTTACCTGAAAAGGTTATAGAATTACTAAATGTAATCTATAACAAAGAAGATAAGCTACATACTATTGATGAAGAAAATCTAAAATTCTACCAGGATTACAAAGAGCATATGAAAGAAAGAGCCAGTGAACCAACTATACCTGTTAGAAAAGAGTTTAAGATTTTTCCCGATTTTCTTCATAAGATCATAACTGATCTCTACACCGAAGAGGAAATGCCACCCTATCAAAAAACCAGACATAAATTACTGGAAGCTACCTATGAATTTTGTTCTAAATCTTCTGATGATTTTTTGAAACATTGGTTCAATTTCAATCGTGATATGCAAAACATCATTATTGCTATCAACGGTAGAGCTCATAATATTGATTATGTTCCCTATCTTATTGGAGAAGGCGAACTGGTGGAAAAATTGGCTAAAAGTCATTCTTTAGATTTTGGTTTGGGAAAGGATAATGAGCTTTTTGAAAGCATATATCTCATTTGGGAACAGAATAATATTCTTTATCGGGAAAAACATTATGATATACTTAGATGGAAATGGATTGATGAATTTAATTTTTTCAATTATTTTAATATAGAACGCATTTTGGGTTATGATGAGCAATTGCGTATGCTCAATCGCTGGATCAAACTTGATCCTACTGCAGGGAAAGAAGTATTTAAAAACACAATAGATACCCTATCCAAAAGTTTCACTTTCCCTGAACAATTTAAAGTTAAATCAACAAGCAAAAAATAGAAGGTTAAGTTTATGACCAAAGGCACCGTTAAAGGAATTATCAGCAACTTAGTTTATGTGGAAGTTGATGGTCCGGTATTTCAGAATGAGATTTGTTATATAGATTTCCACGACATTAAACTGATGGCTGAAGTGATTAAGGTAGCAGGAAATATTGCCTATACTCAGGTTTTTGAAAGTACCCGCGGTTTAAAACCTGGCAACACAGTTGAATTTACTGATAAAATGCTACAAGTTAAACTGGGACCAGGTATGCTATCTAAAAATTATGATGGTCTCCAGGATGATCTTAATAAGATGGAAGGGTTATATCTCAAACGTGGCGAGTATACTGACCCTTTAGATGAGGATAGCATCTGGAAATTTACTCCTATCGCTAAAGAAGGAGACACGGTTATGGCAGGTGATTGGCTGGGTTCAGTTCCAGAAAACTGGATTGACCACAAGATAATGGTACCATTTTTAATGGAAGAAAAATATCGGATTAAATCTATCGTTCCTGCTGGAGATTATAAAATTACAGATACCATTGCTGTGGTTGTAGATGACGAAGGAAATGAATATCCTTTAACTATGATACAATATTGGCCTGTAAAACTTCCTATCCGAGCCTATCAATCCAAACCACGCCCTTTCAAAACTCTGGAAACGGGTATTCGTACTATTGATACTCTCAATCCTATAGCGGAAGGTGGAACAGGTTTCACACCTGGTCCTTTTGGAACAGGGAAAACAGTATTACAACACAGTATCTCTCAAAATGCTGAAGCAGATTTGATTGTTGTAGCTGCCTGTGGAGAAAGAGCTAATGAAGTAGTTGAACTTTTCACCGAGTTTCCTGAATTGGATGACCCTCGTACGGGAAGAAAATTAATTGAGCGCACTATTATCATTTGTAACACTTCCAATATGCCTGTAGCAGCAAGAGAAGCATCTGTCTATACGGCTATGTCTATTTGTGAATACTATCGTTCTATGGGATTGAAAGTTCTGCTACTAGCAGATTCCACTTCTCGTTGGGCTCAAGCTTTAAGAGAAATGAGCAATCGTATGGAAGAACTTCCTGGTCCGGATGCTTATCCTATGGATTTACCAGCTATCATTTCAAACTTTTATGCCAGAGCTGGATATGTCTATCTAAATAACGGTCAAATAGGTTCTATCACCTTCATTGGAGCAGTTTCTCCTGCAGGTGGAAATCTAAAGGAACCGGTTACGGAATCTACTAAGAAAGCAGCTCGTTGTTTCTATTCTCTTTCTCAGGAAAGAGCAGATAGCAAACGTTATCCTGCTATTGACCCTATTGATTCTTATTCCAAATATCTTGAATATGAAGAGATTCAGGATTACTTGAACCAGAATATCTCAGCAGGCTGGGTGGATAAAGTATACAAAGCAAAGGATATTCTTCTGAGAGGAAAAGAAGCAAAAGACCAGATTAATATCTTAGGTGATGATGGAGTCCCATTGGATTATCATTCTCGTTTCTGGAAAAGCGAACTTATAGATAGAGTTATCCTAGTACAGGACAGCTTTGATCCAGTGGATAAATCTTCTTCTATGAAACGCCAAGCTTATATGTTGAATCTTTTACTTAAAATATGTAATACGGAATTTGATTTTGAAAGCTATGAAGAATTGCAGCCCTTCTATTCACGAGTTATTAATGTTCTCGTTCAGATGAACTATCAATCTTTTGAAAGTGATAAGTTCAAAGAATATGAGGCTCAACTGGAATCTATTCTTACCGAAAGGAGAGTGTAATAATGGCTGGAACTGCATTTCAAAAAATATACACCAAACTAACTCAGATTACTAAAGCTACCTGCACTGTCCAAGCTACAGGTGTAGGTAATGAAGAACTTGCTACGGTAGGTGGAAGATTGGCTCAGGTAGTAAAAATTATAGATAATAAAGTTACCTTACAGATTTTTGAAGGTACTGAAGGAATCGGAACAGATGCAGAGGTTATCTTTTATGGGAAACCTCCCACTCTAAAAGTTAGTGAACAGTTAGCAGGTAGATTCTTTAATGCCTATGGTGACCCTATTGATGGAGGACCTGAGATTGAAGGTGAAGAAGTGGAAATTGGCGGTCCCTCCGTTAATCCAGTTCGTCGTAGAGACCCTTCAGAACTTATTGCTACTGGTATTGCTGGAATTGACTTAAATAATACTTTGGTCACGGGACAAAAGATTCCTTTCTTTGCCGACCCAGATCAACCTTATAATCAAGTGATGGCTACTGTGGCGTTAAGAACCAAAGCAGATAAAATCATTCTGGGCGGAATGGGATTGTCTAATGATGATTATCTGTATTACAAAAATTCCTTTGAAAATGCTGGAGTGATTGATAAGATTATTGCCTTCATCAATACTACTGATGATCCACCCGTAGAAAGATTACTCGTTCCAGATATGGCTTTGAGTGCAGCTGAATATTTTGCTATCCAGAAAAATGAAGCAGTATTGGTACTTTTAACGGATATGACTCTTTATTGCGATGCTCTTTCTATTGTGAGTAATCGTATGGACCAGATTCCTTCCAAGGATTCAATGCCAGGTTCTCTTTATTCCGATTTAGCCAAAATCTATGAAAAAGCAGTGCAATTTCCTACTGGTGGTTCTATAACTATTATTGCGGTGACTACTATTTCTGGTGGTGATATCACTCATGCTATTCCCGATAACACAGGATATATAACTGAAGGACAGCTTTATCTGAGAAGAGATACCGACATTGGAAAAGTTATTATAGATCCAGCCAGATCTCTTTCTCGTTTGAAAACCAAGGTTATTGGAAAACGCACTCGTGCTGACCATCCTCAAGTTATGAGTGCTTCCGTTCGTTTAAATGCTGATGCTATGAATGCCAGAACTAAACTGGAGAATGGTTTTGACTTAACTGATTATGACCAGCGAGCACTTCAATTTTCAAGAGATTATGCCGAGCAGATTCTGGCTATTGATGTTAATGTAGACACTGAGGAAATGCTGGATAAAACCTGGGCACTTTTCCAGAAGTATTTTACTCCGGAAGAAGTTGGCATTAAAGATGAATTTATGAAGCTTTACTGGAAAAAGGAATGAATCTCAAGTTTCAATACAATAAAATTGCCCAACTTCAGCTGGAAAAACAGCTAAAGATTAGGCAGCAGGCACTTCCTACCTTAAAGAATAAGGAATCTGCACTAAGAATGGAAGTAAAACGGGCGCGAGATAGCGCTATGGAACTGGATGCAAAAATCCTATCCAGAATAGATGAACTAGAACCTATTATGAAACTTTGGGCTGAATTCGATCCCAGCCTTATAACAATTAAAAATGTAGAGATTTATGCTCGTAAAATTGCTGGCGTAGCTGTCCCTATTTTAAATAATATAGAATTTCACATTAGTGAATATGACCTATTTAGCACACCCTCCTGGTATTTGGATGGAATAGATATGATTAAAGAAATAGCTGCTCTAAGTATTGAAAGAGAATTCTTCTGGAGAAAAATGCTTATCTTAGAACAGGTGCGAAAAAAGACCACCCAAAAAGTTAATCTCTATGAAAAAGTCCAAATTCCTATCTATGAGGATGCCATCAGAAAAATTAAGCGTTTCTTAGAAGATGAGGAAAATCTTTCCAAAGCTTCTCAAAAAATTCTTAAAACTCGTATTAGCCAGGAGGCTGCAGTATGATAGAAAAAATGAGAAAATACACCTTCGTTCTCTATCATCAGGACTACCAAAAATTCCTGGCTGACCTGCAAAAACTTGGTGTAGTTCATCTGGTTCAAAATACGGAAGAAAGAACGGAAACCTTAATACAGAATATGCAACAGCTGGAAGAATATGCGGAACAGCTAAAATTTTTAAAAAAGCTTAGCTCTACTTCTGAAAAAACTTCTATCTCCTATCCATCTCAAGTATTACTACAAAAAATTCAACAGGCAAGAGAGGAAAAAGAAAAGCTGGAGCGTCTTGCAGAAACTTTACGCAAACAGATTCGGGAATTAGCACCCTGGGGTCATTTTGATTATGATCTAGTCAAAAAGCTTCAGCAATCTGGAATTAAGGTTGCGTTTTACACCTGTCTTAAGAACCATTTCAAACCTCAATGGTCGGAAGAATATGCTGTTCAGATTATAAATGAGGTTAATGGGATACTTTATTTTGTGGTTTTATACACCGATGAAAAACCTGAAATTGAAGCTGACCCCTTTAGTTTCCATCAACATACATTAGTAGAATTGGAATCCCAGCTTAAAAATATAGAAAATCAGATTAAAGATATAGATGAATATCTATACAACATTGCCCCTACGGCAATAGAGATCTTCAGTAACGAAATTGAAGACCTCAGTAAGACCTGTGAATTTGAAGAAGCAGTTTTACAAGGAATTGATGAAGCAGAGGGTAAAATTAAAATTTTGCAAGGTTTTATTCCTCAAAGATTGGAAAAAGAACTCGTAAAATTCCTGGAAAGTGAGAATGTGATATATTTTGCTGCTGATGCTACCATTGAAGACAATCCTCCCGTTAGCCTCACCAATAATTGGTTTGCTCGGTTATTTGAACCTATTAGCAAAATGTATATGTTACCTCATTATAATGAGTTTGACCTTACCCCATTTTTTGCACCTTTCTTTATGCTTTTCTTCGGATTTTGTAATGCTGATATCGTTTATGGGATAGTCTTCATTCTTCTTAGTTTATTAATCTATCGTAAAGTAAAAAATCCAGCCATCAAAAGCATAGGCTTATTAGGTGCTATGTTTGGCATATCTTCTATGATAATGGGATTTCTAATGGGCTCTGCTCTCGGTTTTGATCTAAAGAACACTGCCTTAGACCCTTATATCCTTATTCGGGACAACAACCAGATATTTAATCTTTCGCTTTTACTGGGTGCTATTCAGATTTTATTTGGAACTATTATTAATGGTGTTAAACAAGCAAAGCAAAGTGGTATAAAATATTTACTGGCACCTCTGGGAACCTTCTTATTCTTATTATCTTTGACCGTATTAGGTGCAGGACTTTTAGGAGTGGATAATAGTTCTATTACACCTTATACTAAATACCTTTTATGGATTGGTTTAGCTTTGATGCTACTTTTCAATAATCCCGCCAAGAATCCACTGGTGAATATACTAAGTGGCTTGTGGTTACTATACAATGTTGTAACTGGCTTTTTTGGTGATATTCTATCCTATATCCGTCTATTTGCTTTAGGTGTTTCCAGTGCTATTCTGGGTATGGTGATTAATTCTATTGGATTACAATTTTTAAGCATTAAATTTGTGGGACCTATTATCTTCTTTATATTTATGGTAGCAGGTCATACTCTAAATATTGCCTTAGGTACTTTAAGTGGTTTTGTACATCCTTTACGTCTTACCTTTGTAGAATTTTACAAAAATGCAGGATTCCAGGGACCTGGTATTCCATATCAGCCCTTTGGGCATAAAAAAATGATAAAAATATAAACTGGAGGTTAAATGCCTTACATTCTTTTACAAGTAGGAAATTCAGCAACGCAAGTTCTAGCTAACTCTGGACACTCTACTGCCTATATTTTAGCCTGGATAGGTCTCTTTTTAATGGTAGCACTATCTGGAATAGGTTCTGCCTGGGGAACAGTTATTGGTGGAAGTGCTACTATTGCTGCTATGAAAAAAAGAGATGATGTTTTTGCCAATTGTATGATTTTATCTGCGCTACCTGGAACTCAAGGATTATATGGGTTCGGTGCTTTCTTTATTCTGAAAGGGTTTGTCACCGCAGATATTAATATGATTACTGCAGCTGCTATTTTTGGTGCTGGACTTATTTCTGGGTTAGTAAACCTTATCTCTGCATATTTTCAAGCAAGAGTTGTAGCTACAGGTATTGAAAGCATTGGTAATGGCCATAATGTCTTTTCCAACACCCTAATTTTAGCCGTGTATCCTGAACTTTATGCCATTATTTCTTTTGCTGCTTGTTTCCTTATCAGCGCAGCATTACCTCTTTAAAAAATTGTATCAACTTAAGGTTAGAACAGGGAAATTATGTTTCCCTGTTTTGCCTTAAATATTAAGAGGATTTTATGGAATTTCAAGGACAACATCAAGTACCACCAGGACAACAATACCAATATTGGCGATATTCTCCTATGCAACCACATAGAGGAGTGTTAATATTAATCTTTGGCTTATTGGGACTTTTCACCTGTGCTATTTTTGGATTACTCGCCTGGATATTTGGAAATGAAGACCTCAAAAAAATGGACCTCGGTATTATGGACCCTTCAGGTAGAGACCTTACCAATGCAGGAAGAATTCTGGGAATAATATCTGTATCTCTAACCGTTTTAGGCTTGGTTATGATTTTAGCCTATATGTTTTTCGTTATGGGAGTTGCTGCATCTGCTTCTAATGGACTATTCCATATTTAGCTCTTAGAACTCAGCTCTAATCAAAACGATGCGCTTGCGTATTGAAAAACTTGATACTCGTTTCCCCTACGGAAAAATACCTATTTTACTCTTCTTTTTCCTTCTGGTAACCTATTTCTCAATATATCTTTTTCTTCCTTATAAGATGCCTTTATGCTGGTTTAAAAATATTACCCATATAAATTGTCCTACCTGCGGTTTATATCGTGCTTTTACTGCCCTGTTTCAAGGTCATATTATAAAAGCTATATCTTACAATCCATTAATGCTATTGGTGACTATCTGCCTTATAATACAATTAATTTGCACAACTCTTTTTAAGCTAAGAATATCTTTAGTAGCTACGAGAAAACAACAAAACTGGCTTCTATTTTTCTTTCTGATAGCATTTATTGCTAATTGGTTATATATAATCTAGCCCAACCTTAAAGCTTGATTATTTAGCTTTTTATTATTTATAAATTAATATTTGTAAATTATTTTCTCCCTATCTCCTACTTGACTCTCTCTTAACACTTTAGCTAAGAAAGCGTCAAGGGAGAGTAAGGAGAGAGCTAAGTGCATTTAAAAGAGGTAATTAGTTAAACTGGAACTAAGTATGAAATGGATTTTAGAGACAATAAATTGATACCAGGGAGATTATTATAGCTTTTACTAAGACCTACTTATTTTCTGGAGAACCAGAACAAATCTAGATCATAGCCCAGGTTGAGATAGAAGCAGGGTGAATATTCCCTACTAAAAGCGGCACTAAAATGAATAGGACCTAAATAAGTTCGGTATCCGATATCAGTAAAAAAGCTCCATTGTAGCTTCTGGTCAAATTCCCATAGGTTTTCATTGGTAAAATTTAAACCCTGAACTCCAATTTCCACAAATGCATTTTTTTTAGGATTCAAGATAGTTGCAAGAGTATAATAATAGTATTGAGGTGAACTAATAGCATATCTTGGATAAGCTCTATAGCCATGAGAACCGGTAAAATAGAATGGATCAAGGGAGCTTTCCTCGCGTGCACCAAAATAAGTTCCATAATTATAACCGCCATGCACAGAGATATTTTTGGAGATAGGTGCATAGGCATTTATATCCACAACTGCTTTATTGTATAATCTATCGCTAATCTGTTTCCAAGGTGCAAAATTAAATTTGGAAAAAATGCTAATACCAGATAATGGGAAGATATCATCATCCAGACTTTCATGATACACTTTAACCCCTAATCCTGAGATTAAATAAAGGGAATCTATCGGTGCAACTGCAGAAACATCACGGTAGAGTCGTGTTCTATAACTATAGAAGAAGCCTTCAGCAATAGCAACATCATGGGCAAAAAAGCCCAGTCCAGGAGTGATACCATATTCCAAAGATTTTACACTGGAGATTTTATAAAAATCTTCATCATAGAGATACAATCTTTTTTCACTGACATAGGGAAAAATACGAAAATAAGATCCCCAGAATTCACCGAAATTTTTAACATAATCCAAGCTTAATTCTGATCTTCCTCCAAGAGTAAAACCTGCTATCAGCTTAGAATTTTTCAGCATTAGATTATTCAGTTCTAATGCTCCGCTTATATTAAGATCTTCTTCAGTGGTATAAGTCATATTAGCAATAATGGTTCGTCGTTCGTATTCCTGTACATAGAAAATCAGTTTATATCCATGCTCTATTGGTTCTAAAACCGGGTATACTATTTTAAAAAATTGTGAATTCCATATTTTTTTTGAAGCTTGGACAATCTCTTGAGCAGTGTATTTCTTTCCCGTTTCCAATCTTGAATATTCTTTTATTTTAGCTGAACTAACATACCTATTTCCAATACAATCTTGAGCTAAAATGGGATATTTTTCCGGAATAGGAATTTTTTGAGGTTTCTTAAATACATATCCTTCCGCTAAAAGTGAATCCCGAAAAGCTCTTATCTCGTCAATATGATCTCGGGCATAACGCTCTCCCGCAGCTATTATCTCTTTAGCTCTATCATAGGACATACTAGAAAACTCACTTAAATCTGGTTCCAGAATTAAGTCGCTTAAAGCCAGAGAACTTTCATAACTCTGGTGCATTGCAATGTCTATAGTATGACTTAAAATATCAATTAAATTATCAGGGTTTTTTTCAGAAAGATCAGCATTAACTTTAAAAGTTATAACCTTATCTGCACCTAATTGCCGAACCTGTGGAACAGGTATATTTTGCAATAAACCTGCATCCACATAGCGATGTCCATCTAATTCAAAAGGTGTAAAAATACTGGGTATAGAGATTGCTGCTCTAATGGTCTGCATCAGAGAACCTTTGGTGGAAACAATTAATTCTCCTGTATCAAAATCCAGGTAAAGTCCGGCAAAACTGATGGGTAACCGAGAAAAATCCCGGATATTGGAAGCAGGCATATAAACCTGTGCTAGTGCCTGATTCAGTTTTACACCGTTTATTAAACCGGTCGGAAAATCCAGTTTTCCATTATCTTTTATTCTAAGCTCAAAATTACCATAGCTGGGCCAGCGTTTTTGCCCTATATATAGTTCCTTTCGTTTATAATGTTCATCAAATAAATCCTGAACATCCCAGCTAGTTGTTAAAGATTCTATTTCTGTGGGTTCATATCCCATAGCATACAGACTACCTACTAATGCTCCAAAACTAGTGCCTGTAATATAATCTGGGTAAATTCCTTCTTCAGCCAGCACTTTAAGCATTCCTATATGAGCATAACCTCTTGCACTACCCCCACTAAAAGCATAACCGAGACTTTTAGCTTCAACTGATTTATTTGCTAAGCTTACAAGTAAGATAACTAGAATGCAGTTAAGCTTGCTTTTAAACATAGATATTTTCTATAAGTTATAAATCCTGTTCTGATAAAGACTGATGGGGTATGACAATAAAGGTTATTTTACCAAAAACAGCATTGGCTTCAATTTTGACTGTGCCTAGTGCTTTAGTTTTATCTTTGGGTGCATTTTCCGGAAGGTCTATAGAGCCACAACAGGCGGTAGTATTATAATCAAAAATTATGTCATCAGGTAATTCAACCTGTAAAGAGCCAAATACAGCATTAATTTCTATTGGAGATGCATCTGGTTCTATGTTGGTTAAATCCAATTTTTGAGCGGCAAAAATGGCATTATACTCTTTTTCGGTAGAAGTATAAGTGCGCACATTAATGTCTTTCTTTTTGGTACTTCCCCAACCGCCAATAAGCAATTTTACTCCCAGAAGGATAATTATAATAGCAATAAAAATCTTGAAGATGGGGAAACTGATATTAAAACCCTTGAGTATTAAAGAGACACCAATTAAAATCACCAGGATACCCCAAAACAAATGTCCAAAAAGGATGTTCATCTTCATCTCCTTCTCCCTAATTTATTTTTATTCCTGTTAGATAAGCTTTATGTAATGCCTCAGTAGGCACTTTTATATCTTGATTAACCTGAAACATCGGTTTATCCGATACGGTACCTAACATTTTCAGTGGAATATCATATTTCTGAGCTAAAGTTTGCACATAACTTAAGCTGTTTTCATTAAAGCTGATAACTATTCTTTCCAGAGATTCGCTAAAGTATTCTGCACTCTTAGAATAAGTCAAAGGAAAATTTAATTCCGCACCCATTAATCGTTTAGGGGTAAAACAAGATTCCGCTAAGCAAACTAGCAGTCCCCCTTCGGAAACATTATGTGCCGAAGAAATAATACTTTCATCAATTAGAGCTAAGATTAACTCTATAAGCCGTTTTGTATATTCCAGATGAAGTGAAGGCACTTTTCCTGCTACCAGCCCGAAAATGGTTTTAAGATATTGTGAAGCTCCCAACTCGTTACCTGGATTCCCTAAAAGAGCAATTAAATCTCCAGAATTTTTAAACCACTGAGTTGTAGCTTTTCTGTAATTTTCTAATAATCCGAGCATACCGATAACCGGAGTTGGATAAACAGCAGAATCAGGATTTTCATTATAGAAAGAAACATTTCCACCTGTAACCGGTGTTTCTAAAATGTTGCAAGCGTCCCTCATCCCACGAATAGACTCGGCAAAAGTCCAGTAGATATCAGGTTTATATGGATTTCCAAAATTCAGGCAATTTGTAATAGCGATTGGTTTTGCACCACTACAGGCAACATTTAAAGCTGATTCTACAACAGCGGCTTTAGCACCTTCGTAGGGGTCTAAATAACAAAACCGTGCATTACAATCTGTACTTAAAGCTATAGCTTTATCTGTTCCCTTAATAGCTATTACCGCAGCATCACTCCCAGGTTCAACTTTGGTTGCGATTTGCACCATATAATCATACTGAGAAAAAATGGACTTCTTGGAAGCGATACTCGGTTCACTTAGTAAACGATGTAGAACGGAAGTATAGTTTTCTGGTTCAGATAAAGCATTTATATCAAAATTTTTCTTTTCTTCAATATAGTCAGGTTTGCTTGTTTCCCGGGTATAGACCGGAGCTTTTCCACCCAGCACCAGATATTCAGCTGGAATTTCAGCAAGGATATTATCATTAAGCTTTACTCTTAGTATTTTATCATCAGTTACTTTTCCTACTACTACGGCATCAAGATCCCATTTTTGAAAGACCTTTTGCACCTCTTCCAGATTTTTTGGTTCCACAATCATCAGCATTCGTTCCTGAGATTCAGAAAGCATAATCTCATAAGGAGTCATACCTATTTCTCGGACTGGCACTTTTTCCAGATCAAGTTCTATACCAACTCCACCCTTTCCTGCCATTTCAGAACTGGAACAAGTTAGCCCGGCTGCACCCATATCCTGGATAGCAACCACTAAACCCGCTTGAATCACCTCCAGTGTTGCTTCTAAAAGAAGCTTCTCATAAAAAGGGTCTCCAACCTGAACAGCAGTTCTTTGCGTTGCAGATTGGTCACTCAATTCCACAGAGGCAAAAGTAGCACCATGTATTCCATCTCTGCCGGTTTTAGCACCTACATAGACTACTAAATTACCTATACCCCGGGCAGAAGATTTAGCAAGATGTTCGTGTTTTGCCACTCCCACAGCCATAACATTTACTAAAGGATTTCCTTCATATACATTATCAAAAAAGATTTCACCGCCAACTGTAGGTACTCCAAAGCAATTTCCATAATCAGAAATGCCATGCACTACCTCTTTCAAAAGATGTTGAACTCGGGGATTCTCTAAGGAGCCAAACCTTAAAGAATCCAGAACAGCTACAGGTCTTGCTCCCATAGTAAATATATCTCTCAGAATACCTCCCACACCTGTGGCAGCACCATGATAAGGTTCCAGAGCAGAAGGATGGTTATGACTTTCTATCTTGAAACAGATAGCTAAACCATCTCCGATATCAACTACTCCGGCATTTTCTTCTCCTGCTTTAGCGAGAAGATATTTCCCTTCGCGAGGAAGGGTCTTGATTAAATTTATAGAATTCTTATAACTGGCATGCTCACTCCACATAACGCTGAATATTCCTAACTCTAGATAAGTTGGAGGTCGTTTTAATATATCCAGAATGTATTGATATTCCGAGTCCAGAATACCGTGAGAAGCAATTAACTCTTTAGTAATCTCAGGTTCCATAATTTAACTTTCATCCTTTAGTATAGAATTAGAATTCTTTAGTTTTTCAATTAACCGTTGAATGCGATCGTTAATAATTTTATAGGTTTCCCGATATGTATCCAGATCTGCACCATAAGGGTCTGCAATATCGCCTGCTTCACCTACATATTCATTTAAAGTAAATATTTTACGAGTTTGTTTAGGTTCTTGCATTCGGAGAAAATCTCTTTGCCGTTCTTCCATAGTCAACACTAAGTAACTTCCCTGTATCATTTCAGGAGTTATCTGTTTAGCAATATGGTCTTTTGCCTCCATAATACCATTTTCCAGAAGTAATTGCATAGAAGCAGCTGATATAGCCTGTCCTCCAGGTAGAAGTCCAGCCGAATCAGCAGAATAAGGTAAATTTATTTTGGAGGCATAATGATTAAAAAGCTTCTCTGCTATAGGACTGCGACAGATGTTTGCAGTACAGACAAAGAGAATAGTGGGTTTTTCAAAGGAATTCTTTACCACATAACAAGGAATAGAACCTTCTCTAATGCATTTCAATTCATCAAATCCGGATTGATTTTTCTCTTCTCTACTGCTTATATATTCCACTATAGTAGAAGGTTGAGAATTATAGGGATAGTTTTTATTTTGTGGAAGGATAGCATAATCAAACCATTCGGAATAAAAAGTGGTTAAACGATTTAAGTCATTTTCCGCAGGCAATGAAGATATATTAATGCTGGTACTTATGATAGGTTCTTTTAATAACTCTATAAATTTACGCAGTAATTCATCATCTGGAATTCTAAAAGCCACTTTACCCTCTATTGCCAGATGAGCAAATCTGGGTTCATCACATTTGAATATTACCGTAAGATTCCCGGGCCAATACTGTTTTAAGAGAGGGATAATCTTATCCGGAATATAAATTCCTTCTTTTTCAAACCATTCAAGAGAAGGTACTAATACAATAAACCCTGGTTTTTTTTGTCTTCCTTTCAATTTCTGGATTTTTTCAATAGCTTCAAAAGAGAAAATCTTGCAACCTATTCCAAACATATCTCCTGTGTAATGGAGAATAGTCTTATTATCAAAAGCGCCATTAGCAACAAGTTTTTCCAGCTTACGAAGGGAAGGTCTAATTAATAGAACCAAACTAATTCCCTAGGATTTTATTCCAGATAAGCAAGAGGATTGACTGCTTTGCCATCTTTGCGGACTTCAAAATGTAAGCAGGGTTCAGTTGCAGAACCAGTCATCCCAGATTTGGCTATAGGTTGACCTTTTTTTACCTGAGCTCCTCTGGAAACCAGAAGTTCATTATTATAGGAATAAACTGTAAAGAATCCATTTTTATGGTCTATAATGATAAGTTTCCCCTGTCCTCCATAAGGACCAGAAAACACCACTTCTCCATCATCTGCAGCTACTACCGTAGTCCATTCGGGAACAGCTATATCTATTCCATTACTTATAACTGAGGTTCCGTAGGACCTGGTTTCCTGTCCATAATTACGGATAATTTTTCCTCTAAGAGGCCAGGCAATGGATTTAAAGCTATTTTTATAGGCTTCTGAGATTTCTCCAGAAGCTTTAGATTTAGCAGTTAGAGAAGCTATCAAAGATTCTAATTGAGCAGCATCCTTCCGCAATTGTGCAATCTGATTTTGTAAACGCTGCTCCTCTTTAGTTAATTGCTTTTTCTGAGTTTCCAAAGACCTGACGGTAGTATTAAGTTTTTTACTTATATTAGTTTTAGCATACAAATCACTTTGTGCTACATTAACTTCCTTTCCTACTTCCTGTTTTTCCTCAGCTAAAACTTCCTGGACATCACCTAATTTATTTAACTTTTGTCTGGTTTGAGCAGTCATAACAGATATATAGCGTTCCTCTTTGGGTTTGATTTTTGTAGTAGAGCTATTTATCTGTATTCGTAACAGGGAGTTTAGCTGATTGTTCTGAAGAGTTTTAAGCTCTTGCACTTGCTCTTCTACACTCATAAGTTCAGTGCTTACCTTGGTAAGTTCCTGTTGCTTTTTCTTCACTATTGCTTCGGTTTGCTTTTTCTCCGCTTCTACTTTTTGCTTTTCTTTTAAAGTACTCTGTATCTGTACATCTGTAGTTTTTTTCTTTTGAGAGGTTTGAGCTGCTTTCTTTTCTATTTCCTTAAGATCTCTTTGGATTTTTTCCAATCTTTCCTGGGTTTCACTTATTTCATCTCCCAAGACCAAAGAAAAGATAAGGAATAAGCTAAGAAAGCACAATATCCTTTTTTTCATATCTAATTAACCCTAATTTTTATATTAAACTAATCCCTGAAATCAGCTAATAATGTCAATACAAAAAGTTTTGCTTCAACTTAAATTATCCTATTATAAAAAAAGCCGACTAAAAAGCGGCTTTTTTTATCTATCCTAAGATTAATATCTATTTCTTTTTAGTTAGATGTTTAATAGCTTGCTTCTCTGTGCGTGTATGACCAAAGGTCTCTAAAACAAGATTACTGGCAATAAAGATAGAAGAATAGGTTCCAATAATAATGCCCAGACTCATTGCCAGAGCAAAATCATGAATCACTGGACCTCCAAAGAAATACAAGGAAAGAGCTGTTACTAAGGTAGTGCTACCAGTAATAACGGTACGACTAAGAGTGGAATTGATGGCACGATTAAAAATAACGGGAACCGAATCTTTTCTATGTATCTTAAGGTCTTCACGGATACGATCATAGATTACTATGGTATCATTGATAGAATAACCCACCAGAGTAAGTAAAGCTGCTAAAATGGTCATAGTAAATTCTTTCTGGGTAAAAGCAAATACTCCCACCAGGATTATAACATCATGAAATAGGGCAACAATACCCATTAAACCAAAGGTAAACTCATAACGAATCCAGATATAAATAATCATAAATAGCATAGATATTAAAACTGCAATTATAGCGTTATTACGCATTTCCATACCAGCTTTAGCACCTACAACATCTATCTGACGGATTACATCATTTTGCATATCTCTACCCTGGACATATTCTGGTAATTGAGTAGTTAAAACTTCTGTAATCTGCTCTTTAACCTTATTCACATCTTCGCCACCTACTTTAATCTGGAAAGTGGCATTGGAGGAATCTCCTATAAATTGAATTTCTGCTTCTTTAAATCCTGCATCATTAATAACTTTACGTAGGTTATCAATACTCAAAGGAGGAACCTTTGAATCCTTAGGTTGCATATTAATAATGATGGAAACACCACCGGTAAAATCCGTACTCCAATTTATACCTTTGAAGATGATGCCTAAAATTGAGGCTAAAACCAGAATGGCAGAAATAGTGAAGAATATATAACGCTTTTCAACGAAGGGGAATTTAGCATTTTTAAATAATCTCATTTTACACTCCCTCAGATACTCATCGTAGTTTTACCGGGTCTAATCATCGTTTTTTCCATTATATATCGGCAAAAAACAATGGCACAAAACATTGAACCAATAATACCAATAGTCAAAGTGAGAGCAAAACCTCGCACTGGACCTGTTCCAAATTGATAAAGCACCAGGGCAGCAATTAAAGTGGTCAAATTAGAATCTAATATGGTAACAGTTGCTCTTTTAAAGCCAGCATCCAAAGCAGAAGTCGGTGGTCTTCCTGCATCCAGTTCTTCTTTTATTCTCTCAAATATCAAAACATTTGCATCTACCGCCATACCGATAGTTAAAATAATACCTGCTATACCAGGCATAGTTAAAGTTCCACCAAAAAGTGTCATAGCAGCAAGAATGAATCCTACATTGAAGACAAGCACAAAATCTGCAATTAAGCCGGCTCCTTTGTAGAATATAATCATAAAGATTATTACTGCCAAAATTCCGATAAGTCCGGCTTTTAAACCACTCTGTATGCTATCTTCACCTAAGGTAGCAGAAACTTGAGTGCTATATTTAGGTTCTATTGGTGCAGATAAACTTTCATTATTCAAAAGTATTGCCAGAGATTTTGCTTCCTGCTCCGTAAACTGACCCGTAATCATAGCTTTCCCATCAGGAATGCGGTCCTGTATTACCGGTGCTGAATATACTGTGTTGTCCAATACAATTGCCAATCTTCTACCTATATTATCTCCAGTACAATTAGCAAATTTTCTTGCACCTGCACGAGTGAAAGTTAAAGATATATATGGCTTATTTGCTATCTGAGGGCTGGGACTATCCGAAGGACCTATTTCCATACTGGCTCTATCCACATCCGTTCCTTTTAATTGAGCAGTAGATTCCAACACATAAAGAATTACTGGCTCTCGGGAAGCTTTCTTTTTCTCATCAACACTTTCTAATACTAAGTCATAACCTTTGGGTTTTAAATTAACGAAAGTGCTGTCTTGAAGTAAGGAACGAACAATCTCTAAATCCTCATAACGAACCGCAAGATCTCTATCCATTGTAGTTATCAAGGATTTAAAAACGCCCTCTCCAGCTTTGACCGTGTCAGTTTCTGCTTTAGCTAAGGCTTTGTCTTCAGCTGCCAGTTTAGCAAGAATAGGGAATTTATCCAGATTTTCCTGGATAATAGCATCCACCTGATTAATAAATTTCTCGGCAATATCTGGCTCTGCTACTAACTTAAATTCCAAAACCGCAGATTTCATAATCAGGTTTTCAGCTGCTATAGGGTCCTTAACTCCAGGTAATTGAACCAGAATATCGCTCTCCCCCATCTTTTGAATAGTAGGCTCAGCAATGCCAAATTGGTCAATACGATTCCTGATTATCCGAATATTGTTTTCCACCGCAGCAGCTCTATCTGCCTCTGGTAAATCTTTGGTTACTACAGTTAAAACAATCTGAGTGCCACCCCGAAGATCAAGACCTAATTTCAGCTTCTGTTTTATAGGCCAATTAACATCCTCCGGCACAAATATCGGAGAAAGAAATATCAAAGTACCCACAACGAATATTAAAATGGATACAGGAGTCAACCACGAGTACTTTTTCATAAATTAAGCTCCCTAATTCAATTATTAGCTATCAAAAAGCCTTATTAAAAGCCATAAGATTAGAATATGACTTTTAGTCAAGATTTTATTTAGACAAAAAACTCTGTATTCTAGATCAATTTCAAAATCGGTTTTCTAATATAGAGGTATCCCATTTTTTTGGTGAAGCCTTAATTTGTAAATATTCAAAGTCCTTAAAGCCATAAGCTCTATTAATAAAAACTTTCAAAGCATTGTTTATACCTTTTGAAACACCATTGAAACTAGCAAAATTGAAATAGTTTAATTGAATTTCTCACATTTTTATCATAGACTATTAGCAAAATGTTGAAAAAAGATATAAAGAGTACTTCTTACCTCTCTAATCCGGTTAGCTGCATTAATTGTATTCAGATATACAGAATCAGTTTTTTCTGAGATATTTAAGAACATCTCTTTTATAAGATAAATCTCATACATAGGTTTATTATACTTTTTCAGGTTTTCAAATTTATATAACTGAATAGAATACATAACTAATTTTTTCCTTCTAATTGATAACCGTTTACATATAATCCTCTAAATCTTAATAACTCCAAATAATAGTTTGTTCCATATCTTATAAAGGAACGATATGCTCCTCTGATACTAATTGTTTACGATATTATGCCTTATTTTTATTTAGCAATCTTATCTTAACTTAAACACAATTCTGATAGAGACCTATAAATATTGAAGAATTGATATTGTTCCAGTTTTGGCAACTAAAATGTACCAAATTAAACTGCCATTGACAAACATAATCTTCATATTTAAATTGATTTATAATGTAAGAAAACATAAAATATTATTAATTTCAAATAATTCTAATAGTGATAATGTGAATATCCTTGCAGAGTCTCTATATCATCTTTAATCTAGGATATTTCATCTTCACAACTGCTAATTTTCCTTTCTAATCTACCATTTTCATATTCAAGATTATCAATATGTAGTTCAAGATTATCAATATTTCGTTCAAAATTAGAGATTTGTACTTTTAACTCTTTTATATTATACAAACACACTATAGAAAAGGATAAAAATGTAATAAATAAAATAGCACTCAAAATTAATAACCATTGCTGTTTAGGTAGTTTTGATAAGTTTACTATCTTTCCCTTAAGCTTTGAACTAAACTTTTTAAGTGATGTCTTGAATGGTTTTAATTTCATTTTGCCTCCTTTTTAATTGTTTGCTGATATAAATAGGTGATATTTCCTTTATTTTATAATATATATAGTTAATATATTGTATCTTTGAATATTATTCAGGAAAACAAAGAATAAAGAGCAAATTATAATTCTATTATAATATATTAAATATTAAATAAATATTTGTCAAGTTATATTAAGAGTACCAAGTATTATAAAAAATTCTCAGTCATTCTTGTGTATTCTGGAAAACCTTTTATTGTTCTCAAACTTTACACAATA
>DFOM01000007.1 GCA_002376725.1 Cloacimonetes bacterium UBA3541
ATATTTTTCAAGGCATTCCCACAAAAAAGTGATGTTGACAAGTTGTAACGCTCTGTTGTATAGATAAATAGGTAGTGTAAATGTCCAAAGATTTTATTTTGTAATTTAGTGAAAAAGTGGATTTTTCTCAAGATTATTTCGTAACCAAAACTAGTACTCAAGAATTTTATGCCATTTAAGGCCCCTAATACTTTAATAGAAGCATTTTCTTGGGGGTGAGATGAACTTTGTGTCTAAATTTTAAAAATCGTTCAATTAACGCTGGATTAGCCCTGTGGATAATTCAAAAATTTGGACATAAATCTATTACAATAAACTGAAATAAAAAGCTTTACAAAAATGGCGGTCTCCCAATTATGGGATCAATAAAACATAAGGAGACCACCATGTTATTAATACAGAATGAAACTACCGAATTCGTGAAAGAAAAATTGTCAAGCTTCTGTAAAAAAACATCAGAAGGACTTTCTAAACCCAAACAAAAATTCATAAAAGATATGCTAATGGGATTGTGTGGAACAGGATCACCCTCTGTTCATAATATCTCAAAATTTATCCAAGACAATGTATCCACCAAATCTTCTTCTGAGCGTTTATATCGGAATTTGAGCCACAATGACTATGTTGAACACATTGATAAAACGTTTCTAAAGTTGGTAAAACCCTATATTACAGATGAAACCATCTTTATCGTAGATGAAAGTGACATTGCAAAACCCTATGCAAAAAAGATGGAAGGTTTGCAGAAGATTTATAATGGTAGCGAAGGCAAAAGTACCAATGGGTATCTATTAGTCAATATAGTGGCCTATACCCCCAACAAAGATTCATATATGCTATTACCAATCTTTAGTCGTTTGATTGCACCTAATATGGAATATGACTCAGCTAAACAAATTATGCAAGATACGATTGTCGATATGGAGTTGGCCTTTAATGGTAAAGGCACTTATGTGTTCGATAGAGGATTTGATGATCGTAAGCTGATAGAGTTTTTAAGTAACAATGGGATTCAATTTGTCATTCGTGGCAAGGGTGATCGAGCTGTTAAAGAAGGATTTGAAGAAATCAATTTCAACAAAATAGTAAACGAAATGAAGTTCAAGTATGAATTACCTGGGCTCAAAGAAAATGAAGTATTTCAATGCGCCACCAGAAGAATCAATGTCAGAACCGATGACCATCCCAGTAAAAAATCAAATACAGTAGAGGTTAGTTTGGTTGTATCGCGTATCTTTAGAAAAGGTTTTCAAAAGAGAAACGACTTTTATCTATTATGTGATTTTGCCAGCCAGGAAATGCCTGATTTGGAGCTGGTTGCGAAAGCAATAGCTGTTTATAAAAAGCGTTGGTCAATTGAAGAAGTTCATCGCCAAATGAAGCAAAGTATGAGATGGGAAAATATGAGATTGGGTAGCTATCAAGGTATGAAAAATCTTAATGCTCTCATGGCTTTAGCATTGTTTTTCATCTATATGTCAAAAAAGTATATTGCCGAATTTGCCGTTGGATTCCCTAAAATGATAAACTACAAAAAAGAAGATTTATATATACCTAAAGAATTCATATACTACAGAATAGCTGAAGTTCTTTCAGAGTGCATTAAATTTATTGTCCAGTATAAACGAAAACTAAGCTTAGCAGAACGTATCGACCAGCATCAAATGAAAATAAGGCTCGTGTAAAAAAAATATGGGAATGCCAATATATTTTTCTTGTTGACAATTATCTAATCAGGTTTCAAATTGTATTAGTTAAAATAGTTTAATGAATTTTTCTATTAAAAACACCAGTGTTATTGATGCTCCGAAAGTCAAAAAATTCAGGCGATTATTGCTGAGTAATAGTTGCCAGGATATTGTTATATGAAAATAAGATTATATCTATTTGAGGAATGAAGATGGACGAGAAAGAAAAAAAAGGCTTTTTTCAAACTTTATGGTTGCTTTTAATAGGTATCTTCAAGACTGCTCAATATGATATAGTCGCATTTTGGAAATACATAAGCAATCCCCAATGGCGAAAGAAATTATGGGCAGATTTAAGTAATTTTGTCCGGTCATTTTATCAGATATTCAACAAAGAAAGAATATTAAGAGAAGCTGGAGCTTTAACTTATATAACTATAATGGGATTTGTACCAGTAGTAGTATTTCTTATTTTTCTTGCTCCCACCTTACCTTTTCTGGACTTAAAAAATAAAATATTTGCAATTATCTCTGAAAATCTAATACCAAGTGTAGCTTTACAAGTCCAGAACATAATTCAGAATATGTTAGAAACTAAAGCCGGATTTAATATAATTAACTTTATAGTAATAGCCATTGCATCTTATTCTTTATTTATCGTTATAAGGGATTCTTTTGATCGCATATTAAAACTTGAATTTAGAACAAAACCTGGTTTATTGAGTCAAATCATAAAATTCTTGGGCACTTTGATTCTGGGATTGCTTATTATGATTGTTCTTTTATCAACTTCTTCTCTACCAGTTATATCCGGTATATTAAAGCTTCCGGTCTTTAAGTGGTTTAGCTATTTAGTCCCTTTTGTGATGCAATTTATCATATTATTATTGCTTTATAGTTTGATGCCTTCCGTATCTGTTAAAACAACTTCCTTAGTGAGAGGAGCTTTCTGGGCAACAATTATCTGGTCAATTGCCAGAGGTGGATTTGATTTCTATATATATAATTTAACTACTTATCCAGAAAGGTATGGAGCAGTTTCTGCGTTACCTATATTTTTACTCTGGATTTATGTTAATTGGGTTATTATTATGAGTGGTATGGTAATGGTTTCTGTCTATGAGAGAAGAAGAAACAATAAAGAAACATTAGAACCTCCGCAACAGATGCTTAGGGTTACAGTAGAAATGTATTCAGATAGTAAATTGAATAAACGAATAGAAAAACTTTTAGCTCCTGATAAATTGAAAGATATTGTCTATCGCTTGGATAAAGATGAGGATAAATGAATAAATATGCATTGATATCTGTTTCGGATCGTCGGAACATAGAAAAACTTGCTTTAACTTTAAACAAATTGGGATATTCTATTTTGGCTACCAAGGGGACTTCCAGCTATTTAGATTCTAAGGGGATTTATAATATAGAAATCGCTCGTTTAACCAGATTTCCTGAAATTCTTAATGGGCGCGTGAAGACGCTTCATCCCCGCATATTCGCTGGTATTCTGGCAGATAGAGAAAATTTAGAGCATATGAAAACCTTAGAAGAATTAGGAATTGACCGCATAGATTTAGTGGCGGTAAATTTTTATCCTTTTATTGAAACCTGGTCTCGTGAAGGTTCAACTCATTCTGAAATAATTGAAAATATTGATATAGGAGGACCTTCTTTAATTCGTGCAGCAGCAAAAAATTATGAGAGTGTAATTGTCTTAACGGACCCGGAAGATTATGAATATATAATGCAGTATTTACAAGATAATAAGGAAATTCCGCTGGATATGAGAATGCATCTTGCTCATAAAGCTTTTAAATATGTATCCGCTTATGATGCAATGATAGCTGAATATTTCAAATCGCTTGATCGGAGAGAAGAGCACAGCCAGAATCTTCCTTTATACTACAATTTATCTTGCAAGCTAGAACAACCTTTACGGTATGGGGAAAATCCACATCAAATAGCTGGTTTTTATCTTTCTCATCAGTCTCAATTAAAGGTTTTGGCAGGAAAGGAACTCTCTTTTAATAATCATCAAGATATTGATGCGACTCTTAGAGGTTTAAAATTATTTAAGAAACCTACCGTCATTATCACCAAACATTGTAATTCCTGTGGCATTGGTACAGATTCTGAATTGGCTCTTGCTTATGAAAAAGCTTTTAATACTGATACTGATTCCCCTTATGGAGGAATTGTAGGAATGAATCGCTCTCTTGATATGAATACTGCTGAATTAATCAATCGTGTTTTTACTGAAATTATTATTGCTCCCGATTATGAAACTGGAGTGCTGGAATTTCTTAAGAAGAAAAAAAATAGGAGAGTAATTCTATATAATCCAGAACTGCTAAATAATTTTTCTGAACCCTGGGAATTGAAAAGCTTAACCTATGGATGGTTGCTTCAATCCTGGGACTTAGTGCAAGACAATCCTGAAGAATGGAAAGTAGTTTCTGAACGACAACCTGATAAGGATGAATGGGAAGCTTTAATTTTTGCCTGGAAAGTCGTGTCCTTATTGCGTTCAAATGCCATTGCTATAACCGGTAAAGACCAGGTTTATGGTTTAGGAGCAGGTCAAACCAGTAGATTTGATTCCACGCATCTGGCAATTTGGAAAGCTCAACGCTTTGGACATAATCTTAAAGGTGCAGTTTGTGCTTCCGATGGATTCTTTCCTTTTCGCGATTCGGTAGAGGAATTAAATAAATATGGAATTAATGCAATCATTGAACCAGGAGGTTCAAAAGCGGATAATGAAGTTATTGAGGCTTGTAATGATTATGAAATTGCCTTAGTTTTTTCAGGGTTTCGTCATTTCAGGCATTGATTTTTATTTGACAGAAAGGATGGCAAAAAAATTATATCATTAAAAGCGGAGATGTGTCCGAGCTGGTTGAAGGAGCACGATTGGAAATCGTGTATATGTGCAAAAACGCATATCCTGGGTTCGAATCCCAGCATCTCCGCCAGAATTTTTATTATCTATCCCAATTTATTGGCAAATAGAGAGGAACTTTTTAAATGAAAAAAAATACTGGTATTTATATTGGCTGCGGTGTAGTTGTTTTAATCCTTATAGCTGCATTTATGGCAGGCTATTTTATAGGCTTTGCTCCAAAGGGGAAAAGTGTGGCTGGCGGTTCATGGCTCGTTCTGGATTTAAGCGGTCAGGTCTCGGATTATTCCATTCTTCAGAGTTCTAATTTTCTGGGATATAATCCCTTAACTGTTAAGGATATTTGTTTTCGTATACGCAAAGCGGCAGATGATAATAAAATCAAAGGTATCCTGATTAAACCTAATTTACTGCAAACTAATTATGCTAATCTTAATGAAATTGATGCAGCATTGCAGGATTTTAAAAAGAGTCATAAACCAGTGATTGCTCATGGTGAAATGCTGGCTCAAAGGGATTATCTGCTTTGTGCTATGGCTGATAAAATCTATCTGGACCCTTCTGCTTCAGCTGGAATTATTCTGGAAGGAATTGCTAGCAATGTCCTATTTTATAGAGATGCACTAAAAAAGCTCGGAATAAAGATGCATATAATGCAGGAAGGTCAATTTAAAGGTGCAGCAGAACCTTACACTCAAAACTCTTTAAGTCCTGGCACAGAAGAAAATCTAAGGAAAGTGTTAAAAAATCGTTATGAGCTTTTACAACAAGAAATAGCTGCTTTGCGCAGTATAAAAATAGATACGGTGCAAAATATATATGAAAATAGACCAGATTTAACTATTAACGCTCAGGAAGCCAAAAAATATGCTTTAATTGATGAAATTGCTACCTGGGAAGAATTGCAAAAAAAGTATGATATTACGGATAAATACCAAATTTCTATCTCTAATTATCAATCAGGTTCTGAAGCTTCTGTATCTGGAGATAAGATTGCAGTGATTTATCTTAGCGGTAATATTACTCCTTCAAGCAGCTATAATAATCCTAATGTTATTAGTTTAAACAGTGTTGATAAAATTTTAGATAAGGTAGAAGCAGATAAATCAATTCAAGCAGTTGTTCTACGAATTAATAGTCCTGGAGGTTCTGCTCTTGAATCGGAATTGATTTATCAACGTATTCAAGCATTGGAAAAACCAGTTGTAATTTCTATGGGAGGAATGGCTGCTTCTGGAGGATATTATATAAGCTGTGCTGGTGATTATCTCATTGCCGATCCACAAACTATTACTGGCTCTATAGGAGTGGTGATGGCTATTCCTGAAGCAGAAGAACTAGGAAATAAGATTGGAATAGAGAGTCAAACTATCAGTTATGGAAAGTTTGCTGGAGCAGGTAATATTTTAGAAAAAACCGATCCTGAGCTTCTAGCCTCTTTGAAAAGAGAATCTGCAAGCGTATATGCCGAATTTAAACAACGAGTTATGGAAAGTCGCAAAATTGCAGCAGATAAAATTGATTTAGTAGCTGAAGGAAGAGTCTTTGCCGCTTCTGATGCTAAGGCAAATGGTCTAATTGATGAGATAGGTAATCTTCAGTTTGCAATAGCAAAGGCTGCCGAGCTGGCTAAAATTACTAAATATAATGTTCAGACCTTTCCTAAGAAGATAACTTTATGGGATTTATTACGCCAAGGTAACTGGTTCCAAATCAATAACGCTAAAGCTAAAGAAAAAGATTTAATTTCTACGGAACCAATAGAAAACTACTTGGAAAAAACTCTACCGACCAATCAATGGATATATTTTTGTCCCTATAAGCTGGATTAATATAGAATGACTCAATCAAAAAGAGATAAATATATAACTGAGATTATCGTTAATGTGCACCCTCTGGAAAAAAGAGTAGCAGTTTTAGAAGATAGTAGACTAGTAGAACTTTTTGTAGAACGTAAAGATAAACAAAATATTGTCGGAAATATCTATAAGGGCATCGTAAAAGATGTACTTCCGGGAATGGGAGCAGCATTTATTGATATAGGTCTGGAAAGGACAGCTTTCTTACATTATTCAGATATCGTTCTGGATTTTCTGGATATTTATGAGAATGAGACTCCTCATCCTAAACTGGATCCTAAGGATTCTTCACAGATAGCTAATCTACTTAAACCTGGACAAGAAATTATAGTTCAGGTGCATAAAGGTCCCCTGGGTTCCAAAGGTGCAAGACTTACAGGTCAAATTTCTGTTCCAGGAAAATATTTAGTGCTCTTTCCCAATAAACATAAGATTGCTATCTCTCGTAAAATCTTTAATCAAAGCGAACGCTATCGTATCAGGAATATTATAAGCAATTTTAAAGATCCAAATTTTGGTTTAATAGTTAGGACGGAAGCTGAAGGTTGTGATGAGGATGATTTACATACAGAATATGATGCTCTTCTAAAAACTTGGAAACTTATTGAAAAGAAAATACGCTATCTAAAAGCACCTGTCTGTGTTTTTGAAGAAAATGCTCTGGAAAACTATCTAATAAGAGACCTTTTTGGCGAAAATGTTGATCGCTTAGTCATAGATGATAAAGACTTTGCTAAAAGTATTATCCATCAATTGGAGGATATATCTCCTGAATTGATTGATAATATAGAAATATATAAAGAAGACACTCCTATCTTTGATGCCTGGGGAATTGAGAAAAAGATTGTGACTATATTCCATTCCAAAATATATCTACCTAGTGGAGGAAATATTAAAATAGAACAAACTGAAGCTCTGGTCGCAATTGATATCAATACTGGCAGCTTTACGGGGAAAACTAGTTATGAAGAAACCATTAAAAAGACTAATTTAGAAGCCGCTGCAGAAATAGCACGTCAAATAAGACTTCGGGATTTAAGTGGTGTTATTATCATAGATTTTATTGATATGTCAAGCGAACAAAATAAACAAGAAGTTCTGGAAATGTTGCGTAAAAACCTTAGACGAGATCGTGCCAAGAATAAGGTTTATAATTTTACTGAACTAGGTCTAGTTGAAATGACGCGCAAAAGGATGAGAACTTCCCTCATTGCTAATTTTTCTGATCCTTGTCCACTCTGTTATGGTAGTGGACGCATTGTCTCCAAAGATACTATGTTGATGCGTATATATCGCTGGCTAAACCGTTCGGAATACTTTATTAAAGATAAGGGCTTACGCATTGTTGTTCATCCTGAGTTATTAGAACATATTCAGAATAACTATGAATATTTTACTGCTTATAAAGATCAGATAGAAATTGTTGCAGACCCAGAAATGCGTACTGACCAATTTAAGGTTCTACTTTTACCAGACTTAGAGGATATAACTTCTAAGTTTATGTAATTCTTATCAAATTTAACTTTCAAAGCATCATTTGATAATTGCTATTTTACCGCGGGCGGTATTTCCTCCCATTTCTACTACATAGAAATAAATTCCAGATGAAACCAGCTTGCCATCATTGTTTTTCAAATCCCATATCCAGTCTAAGTTATTAATTTCCGGATTAAAAGGACCTATAGTAGAACTACGGACAAGATTACCTGAGCTATCATAAATTCTTATGTTGCCCTTTTTCCCGGCAGGGAAATTGAGGATATGGCATTGTAAATCATTAAATTTTACGGGATTAGGGTAAACCACTAGATTCTTCAAATCGTGATTATTACTTAGATAAAAACGAGTGGTAGAATACTGAGGAGCAATAATATTACCTGCAAGGTCTCTAACATTGCGTACAACTATTTGATAGGGAGAAGAACCAAACTTCAATTTATGCGCTAATGTGATTTGTACCCTATCATCTAAATGGGAAACTGAGATTATACTATTATCTGGGTCATTGGAATGACATATTAATGTATAGTTATAAAGTTGTTCAGGATTCGGGTTTGCTGAATCTAAAGATTCGCTGAAAATAATCTCCACCGTTTTTTGATCATTTAAAACCACTGCTCCATTGACTTTAGGTGGTTCAGTATCTGCAACCCAAAAGAATTTATATTGATTCTCATCAAGAGGGATATTATGAGCACTCAGGATTAATCCTATAGTAAGTAAAAAAGGTTCACTTGTTTCTGGAAATACTTGACTAAATTGCAGCTGAACTCCACAATAATTATTAAGATAATTGACTGATGAAGGATGTCCCATTCCTTGGTCAACCGTGTAAAGTGAAGGATTGCAGATAGAGGTTGCCATCGGTTGATCAAAAATTATCCGCAATCTGTTGGGACCTATCATAGTAACACTTTCAACCTGAGGAATGGGATAGGGTACTACGGAGTGCCAAATAGTGAGAGCACTTTCTGGAGGAGAAAAGGCTGAATTATAGGCTCTTATAGCATAGTGATAAGTATGACCTTCTTCCACATTGGAATCAATATAGGAACTACCCATTACATTATCTAAAATATATATCTGATCATTTTCTTCTTTTCTATGGATTCTATAATAATCAGAACCATTGTCTATCCAGCTTAATTGAACTGAGGATTCATCTAGTGGTCTAGCAATAAAATTAGTCGGTGTTGGAGGTCCACTATAAGGTGCTTCCGGAGTCCATACGACGGATATGAGAGAATCCTTTTCTACTTCATAATTAGTTAAAAAGAAAGATTGATTATTGTTATCTTTACCGGCAAGAATAGCATAGGTATTATAACTATTTCCATAAAATTGTGGCTTGAATTTACCATCTTGATATTTTACTGTATACAGATTAGGTGAGAGTGCCAATATAATCTCATCTTTTCCGTCATTATCTAGGTCTGCTGCTTGAATGGCATTTTTAGAAGCCACTTGATTGAACATAATGGAGCCCATAGAGGTATAGTTGTTATTGGAAACATTATTGAATCCTTCAAAATACCAGAAGTTGAGGTTAGGATCAAGCATATCAGTATAGTAGCCACCCACAAAGAAATCCTGCATTCCATTACCATCAAAATCACCGCTTGTAAGATAGTATGTGTTGCCAATAGGCATACGATATGTCCAGGAAAGATCAGCAGTATTATCATTAAGTATCTCATAAATCATTATATCGCCATCTGTATCAGCCGTTAAAATGTCCGGATAGTTATCATTGTCAAAATTCTTCACGATTATGGTAGGGACAAAAGCATTATAGGATGTAGTTGAACTGGTATTATGAAGAGTATTTTTAGGAGTAAAGATGTCTCCTGAACGTTTATAAGCCTGAACCACTCGTTCAGTGGGGAGGATTTTTACCAATAAAAGATCATCTATGCCATCGTTGGAATAATCAGCAATAGTACCTCCAGTTATAGAAACATCTTCCCAAATTGCAATATTAGGATAGAGACTATTTTCACTTTCTAAGATAGTGGCAGTCTCGTATTTCAAGTATAACAGTTCCTGACCAAGATTATTGGTGTTGCCTGCACCCAGTAGCCAGAAAGAATCATTAAAGGAATGCGTGACTATATGTACTCCAGCTTCTGGTTGATAAGCATAAACCGGTCCATAACCAGTTTTAGGCAAGTCCATAGCAATATATTCTTTAATGCCATCTCCATTATAATCATAACTATAATTCAGGGGAACTTTTGGTCCTCCTAAAGGACTACTGGTATAACCATAATTTGGGACAAGCTCATAATGTATATTAAGAAAATCATTTTGCCAATCGGATATGAATGTTAAGTTACTTATATTGGTAGCCTTAACCCGGATATCTATCTTTCCCTCAGGTAGAGTTTCAGGTAATGACCATATTTGCAAAGTATCAAGAATAGCACTATAACTATAATAATACATTCCGTTTGAAGCTAGTATCTCTAATTCTGAATGTACAGGTTCATTAAAGACAGCAGCAATATAATAACGAAGGTTTTGTTTATCATAACGAGTAAATTGTTGCAAAGAGTTTGCTTTCATCTGAGGAAGCGATGGGTCATAGATAACCGTACGGAAAAAATTGTATTTACTTCCGTTTTTTGCCTCGTATTGAACCCTTATGATATACTGTCCTTCAGCGAATGATTCCGGTATATAAAAATGAGCTAATACTCCATTTTGTACCGGTTGTGTGTGAAAATGGGGATAGTTTTGATGAGTTTCCACATCATACCAATCCAGAGAGGAAGGTGCAGATTTATTAGAATACATCACTGAATAGCGGAAGAAATTATTTCCCTGAATTGTGCCAACAATATCAAAGCTTTCGGTTAAACCAGCTTGATCCAGAGGAGAATCAATATAAACCAGTGGTGGTGCTGTATTTTCCAGAAGCTTTTTTGTATTTAGCAAGCCATGTCCATAATATTGATCAAATCCAGGGGTCCCTAAATCATTCGTTGCGGTTAAAAGGCGAGAACGAACTTCACTTGGATTGAGTCCAGGATTTAAGGATAACAGTAATGCAACTGCTCCCGAAACAAAAGGAGCGGACATAGAAGTACCACTTTGTTCAAAATATTGGTTTGTGGGATCAAGCTTGTAAGTGCTTAAAACCATCTCTCCTGGAGCAACGAGGTCTAAATCAGGTCCATAACTGGAGAATCCAGCTAAGGTGCCTGTTCTATTGATAGCACTTACGGATATTGTAGTTGATAGTTTAGCCGGATAACTTAAATACGGTCCGGGATCGTTTCCTGCTGATGCCACTAAAGTTACACCTTTTGAATAAGCATAGGCACAGGCATCACCAATGATAGGGGAGTAATTAGGGTCGCCCCAACTCATATTAATAACATTGCATCCATTATCAGCAGCATATATTAAAGCTGCTGCGACATCATCATCTTGTAAATAACCCTGACCATCAATGGTTAGAAAACCTGCTCTTACAATCATTAATTTAATGTTCCAGGCTACTCCACAGATTCCTACACCATTATTTCCTACCCCTCCAACAATTCCAGCCACTGCAGTGCCATGAAAATTTTCATCTTCTACATTGTTATCAGGATAAAGATAATCTCCTATCGCTATATCAGATAATTCAGGAGCATCAACAAAGTCCCAACCATAAACATCATCAATATAGCCATTATTATCATCATCTATACCATTATCCGGTATTTCTTTTGTATTTATCCAGATATTAGATGCAAGGTCAGGATGATTGATTAAACATCCTGAATCTACAATTCCAACAACAACAGTGGGGCTTCCAGTGCAATAATCCCATGCTTGAGGATTAGAAATTATAGTGTGGTATTGACGAGGATAGAGAGGGTCATTAGGTATAGTGTGTAAGGTTGAAATATAATTAGGCTGTATATATTCTACTCCAGGAAATTGTATCTTCCCTTCCATTAAATCTTGCCAGTTTGGTTCCTGTTCCAGATTAGCAAGGAAATATTGGTTATTAGGCATACCTTTAATTGGTTTTAGATTATGTGCTCCTAATTCACTCAGCCAATTATCTAAGGGAGTTATACCAGTTTGATCGGATTTTAAATCAAGCGGTGCACTGGTTTTAAAAATGAGTTGTTCAGGTGTGTATTCCAGAGCAGACAGAAAAGTTAAACTAATGAAAAAGCAGAAAAGAATAGGTAAATAGCGTTTGAACATAATTAAAGACATTAAAATTGATAGGAGAGTCCAAAAGAATGAACATTGTTCAAATGGTCAGAAAAGGAAGCCCAACCATAGTCTATACCTAAGTTTTTCCAGTTTAATCCTAGACCCGCAGTAAGATTTTCTGCATCATAATTAATTTTATAACCTACTCTAAGAGATAAGAGATGCTCTAATAAGGCTATTTCAGAACTTACAGCTGCTTTCCAATTTTCATCTACTGCTTTCATACTACTTATTTCAAATATGATATCCGCATTTTGATAGTTTATACTTTTACTAAAATCCATCTCTAAACTTGGAGCAAAGAGAGTTCTTTCTTCATCCATCTCACTTGAGATACCTAAATTGCGTATAGCAATATCAAATTGTGTTCCTGCAATGGGTGTTAACCAGCTGATGCCCAAGTCACTATGTAAACCAAGACTGGAATCCGTATCCAGCTTTTCATAAGCTATGCCAACATTGATCCCGGTATATAGAGAAGGTGTTACACGCATAGCATAATTACCTAAGAGGTCTATATCTAATGGAGAATAATGTCCTATCAGCATTCCATTGTCATCACGGAGTTCTAATTCTCCGTAATCCAGACTGCGAAAAGCTAAGCCAAAATGATTCTTACGATTAGACCAGGAATAATAAAGATTATCACAAGAAGTATCAGCTAACCAGATTATATGACCTGCACCGATAGTTCTATGAGCATTTATGGTTGAAGAGGAAGGTTGATGCAGAAACGAAGCTAACATAGAAGAGCTTTGTATCCCTCTTCCTGCTAAAGCAAGGGAAACTGGATTGGTGCTTATATCCAGAAATTGATAGCCATATTTTCCTGCATTATGATGAATATCCGCATTAAGGAATACGGAAAAAAGCATTATTAGTGATAGTATTAAAGCTGTTTTACGCACAGAAAACTCCTTCATTTTTCCACGGCAAATTTTATTTGTTTAGTAGCTCTATATCCCGAGATAACAGCAATATAGACTCCATTATGCAGCTTATCTTCAGGGAAATCAATCAATTCACGATTCTTGAGATAAGCTCTGGCATATCCTTTTTGAGAGTAGACCAGACTACCATTAATATCAAAGATTTTAATTTCTAGCGGTGTATCTTGACTGGTCATTACATTGAGATTCAGTTTATTACCAAAGATAGTTTTTAAAGGATTAGGATAAATGTAGACCTCTCCAGGAACAAAGAGTTCCGAGGTTTGAAACTGATTGGGGAGAGATGAATCATCACGACTGGCATGTCTTTCCAGATTTCCATATTCTGTTAACCAAGTATCTGCAATATCTTCCCAAACAGCATCAGGTAATAATTGACGATATATTTTTCCATCATCAGAAGCTACCCAGGCATAGATATTACCAGCAGAATCTTTACCAAAGAAAGGCATATTACGACTGGGAGTACCAAAAGAGACGGGAAATCCTTTTTTAATCCGGAAATTATCTTCCCAGCATATCAATCTATTATTACTAAAAGAACCAAGCAATTCATTCTTACCATCATTATCCAAATCCACTACTACTGCTCCAGCATTAAAAGCTAAGCTATCGGAAGCAGGTAAAAATACTGATGGTGGATTAATTAACGAGCCTGAGCGATCAATTATAGCTAATCCTTCATCTGATGTTATTATCAAATCCAGACTGCCATTAATATCCCAATCTGCAATAGTTAAAGGAGCAGTAGTATGCATATTATGGATATAGGGGAAACCAGGAAGCATTTGTAATTCATTATTAAAAACATAGATAGAATTTGTAAATTGAACTATCAATTCGCCATCTCCATTTACGCTTTTAGGTTGAAGCGGTGCTTTGAAGATAGCAACTAAGGTTGAATCTACTGGTAGATTTATCTGGTTTTCTTCCCATACGGCATTATTAAAATTATAATTTCTTAGGATATAGGTATTTACCTCTTTATTCAAGAAATAAAGTTTATCCCGAAAAATAACCATATTAGAAGCAACAGGAAAGTCAAATTCTCGTAATTGTTGTATCTCGTCATTATTTTTATTATAACTTATGATATAACTTTCCCAACTATTATTTTCATTAAGAGCGAGATAAATTTTATCATTATATGAAATAGGATGAGTTGCCCAGGTGCATCCCGAAAAGTTGCCTACAAATCTTCTATCTATATGATTTAATTTATAGAGTCGTGCTAAACTTTTCCATTGCATTGGAAGATAAAAAGAGGAACCATCCCAAACATAGTTTTGGTTTACGGGCTGAAATCTAAGCGGGAAACCAGGCATAAGAGTGTCATTTTTCCACATATGGAGCGAGCCATCAGGCATAGGATAAAAAATTTCTGTTTCTGAATCGTTGTCAAAATCTATTGCGCATGCATTGATAGGATTTTCACCTGTATAGTCAGCAGAAAGTTTCCAGCCAAAACGAACAGAAAAAGTCATTACATTGCCACTATTACTTATATTATATACTTCAAGTGGAACACCGCCATAATAGCTTTCAGCAGTAGGTAAAGATAGCAATCCATTATGAAATCTATTGCCAAAGTAATCGTTGTTATCAGCGCGGAAACTATCGTAAGGGCTCCCGTATTTATAGAGACTATAATTAGCCGTATCCAGATGCTCTATTCCATCTGCTTCTTCTAAATCTATGCCTTTATGAGTTGCATTAGCATTTACACTGTTCAAGTCAAAATTAGAAGTAAAGTTTTGTGCTATTACTCTCTCATCTATATGCCAGATAAGCAATCCCGAACCATCCACAGAAACGCTCATTCCTTCAAGTATAGGACCTCCTAATCCTGGCAACATAAAATCCCACTCGCTTCCTTTATATCTATTTTCCATAAAGTTGAAATAAGGTAAGAGAGGGTAGTTATCATAATAATCCTGTTCACCTTCTGGAAGTAATGTAAAAGAATAACTCGGCAATCCAGTATAAGGGTCAGTACTACCATCTGGATTTTGCTGTCTATTTTCTAGCAGAAAATATTCGGTGGTGGATATAGGAAGTTTATATAATCTTATAGCAGAAGAATTATGATTCAAAAAATAGTCTACTGGGATACTTTCAGCATCAGTATTAAGAGTAATTACAGGTTCCCAATTAAGATATAATCTACACCAGGGATCAAGTTGAGCTGGAACATAACCATTAGCATTCCAAATACCTGTTCCCATCAAACCCCAATTTCCTATGCCTTGAGAAGCACCGTTTGAAGAATCAGTATCAAACAGTGAAGGTAAACCTAAAATATGTCCCATCTGTTGTGCTAAGACTCCATAAATACTGAAAATATATGAATCAGCATTTGGTTCTCCTTCTGCTGGGAAATAATCCTGAAATTCATTTTCTGGGACTAGGGCAATATTTTTTAAATAGACTCCATCCGCTAACCAGCCTTGATAATTGTCATTGTCAGGATCAAACCAGGCTTGTAAACGCTTACGAGTCAAAAAAGTAGACCAAATTTCTTCTGTTCTGATGCCATTAATGTCCGATTCCTGTCCAGCACCAGCATGAAAAATCATAATTCCACCATACTGACTGAAATCTATATCTTGATCAGCCATCTGGAAAAGCGTCTGGAAAAATTCATCTAATTTCACATCTATATCGTCAACTGTATCTCTTCCATAATAAGACATATTTTTTGGCAAAGTGTATACAGAAGGATAAAGTGTGTAATTCAGTTCGTAAATTCCGTGGGAAGCATCGGCATAAAAATCGCTTAAATGCAACATCCAGCGATCAAAAAAAGCATCATTATGGACCAAATTATCGGGCCAGCTTGGATTATCAATAAATTGAACATCCTGAAACTGCACTCTAAGAACCAGTATATTGTTTGGTAAGGTCTCGTTATCTATTCTTGAGAGGTTAGTGTAATTTTTGGGTAGTTCAATTTGTGTTCTTGAATAAGCAGCAGGAATATCTGTATATAGCGGATGAGGGGGAACCATAGCCTTTAAAGAAACAGATACTATAATAACTAGGACCAGGCACATAACTCTTTGGGGTTGAGAATTCATAGCGGAACTTCCTACTAAATTTCTATAAAGAAAAAAACCGACCTCAATTCAGATGAATACTATTTTAGTATTTGGTTCTTTAAAGGAAATCAATGATTTTTAGTCAACCTAAAACCACATTCTGCCGTGTAGATTCAAGTCAGTAATGGGTTTATTGAAAAGAACATATTTCTAAATTAAAACTTTTTCCCTGCTAACAGGTCGGTCTCATTGCATTTGCAGACTCTAATATATTCATATTTCGGAGACCAAGAATCGCCACTTTTCTTCTTGTTGATTATCATTTTAAGCTTTTTTCGTTCAGTGTTACAAACTGGACAAATAACCTTTCCTTCCGTAGAAGTTTCGCGTGCCAGTTTTGCGGCAAAAGTTTTTGCTTTTCCCATTTTTCCCTCTTTTGCCCTATAACCTAAGGGCTTATATCTTTATTTTAATTTGCTCTTTCAATATAGCTAAGAGTGCGAGTATCAATTTTTACCTTATCTCCTGTTTCAATGAAAAAGGGGACAGTCAAACGTAATCCAGTTTCTGTATAGGCAATCTTGCCACTTCCAGAGGCAGTATTGCCTTTAATACTAGGTTCACATTCGGTGATGGTCTGAATAACAGTTACCGGTAATTCTATACCTAGTATTTCAGCTGTAGGAGTCAGCAAAAGAATTACTTCCATATTCTCAACTAATAGTTTATCCTGCTCTCCAATTATATTGGCATCAACCGGTAATTGCTCGTATGTTTCAGTATCCATCATTATATAAAAATCACCATCTTTATATAGATATTCCATTTTTCTGCGTTCTACACGAACTTCATTAAAAGTATCACTTTCTCTCCAAGTATTTTCTATCACTTTTCCAGTTCGTACATTTTTTAGTTTACTGCGCATAAAAGCAGGTCCCTTACCCGGCTTTACATGTAAGAATTCCATAACTTCCCAGAGGTCATCTTTGAATTCTATAATCATACCATTGCGGATATCAGCCATCGTAGCCATAAATATTCCTCATACTTATTGTTTCTGAATTATCCAAAAAATTAATCTCTTTCTATTTGACAAGGATTTTCTTTATTATATTAAATTATGGTTGCCCTATTTTATTATCTAATTGGCGTATAATTATTCCACTTTATTCAGATTTTATGTTCTAGACAAAGTTAAGCTTAATTTTCTCGTATGTCTTCCTTGGCTCTATTTGAAAAGATAATAGGTAATTGCTCTCTTATTGATGTGTAACTTATGTCCCATTTCGGACATAAGTTGGACATAAGCTGGACATAAGCTGGACATAAGATGGACATAAGCTGGACATAAGCTGGACATAAGCTGGACATAAGCTGGAAATAAGCTGGACATACGCTGGACATAAATATTCTGATATCGGTAATTTAC
>DFOM01000004.1 GCA_002376725.1 Cloacimonetes bacterium UBA3541
GGGAATGCCTTGAAAAATATAAGCAAGATGATTTATAAATTAAGCTAACCCCTGACTCCTTCCTATCTCTTTGCTTAATAATTTGATTGTCATCTAGCAGGTTCAAAATAAAGAAGACTTCAAATTCAGATTGAATATAATTAACGGTAATGCTGCTCTATTACTTACCTGTTATTTTAATCACTTATTTCTATTTTTCAATGTCAACTATCGTTAACTTACTATCTGGATAATGATTTCCTTAGACATTACAATAATACGCCAGAATACCTTAAAAATACCAAATAAAAATTTAAAGAATCTGGATAACCTCAAAACACTATATTTTTTAAATTCTTATATTCAAATCTGGTTTTCCGACTATTTTAGATAGAAAAAAGACCTGATAAAAGAAATTCTCTTAAAAGAGGTTTTCCAGATTGTAGTGTAAAATTACATTCGTATGGTCGTTCAATTAGCTTATATTTATATAAATAAAGTGATGCGATTTTCAAAATTGTTTAAGATTTAGTATAAGATTGGTAGTTTTCCAAATCAAAAAATTGGAGCTTTTTCTTGACATAGTGGATAATATAAATTTTCATGGTTTAATAATGCATCTCTAGCTCAGGTGGTAGAGCAACTGACTCTTAATCAGTGGGTCCGGGGTTCGAATCCCCGGAGATGTACCAATATTTTTAGATGCGGTGATTTGCCCTTTGCTCCGCGGTAAATGTGCTAAAGTGCGGCATTTTATCCGGCTTTAGCAGCCGGTTTTTTTATGTATAGAAAGCAAAGAGTACTCTAGCAGCACCTTAAAAAAAGAAAATTATTCTGTAAGTTAATAAAGGAGAATTGAATGACTGCCTTACATGAGAACAAACCCTGTGAGAAAAATGAGTATGTATTTACTTCGGAATCCGTGTCAGAAGGTCATCCAGATAAAGTCTGTGATCAGATTTCAGATGCCATACTGGATGCTTATTTAAAAGAAGATCCACGCTCTCGCGTAGCTTGTGAAACGCTATGCACCGAAGATAGAGTAATTCTTTCAGGAGAAATATCTTCGCCCGTAAACTTTAGTCTGGATATTGATTCTATTGTGCGTAAAGTAATCAAGGATATCGGTTATGTTCATTCCGGCATTGGTTTTGATTATAATTGTGAGATTAATAATTATCTCCATGCCCAGGAAGCCGCATTAAGAGATAATGAAGGAGCAGGTGATCAGGGTTTAATGTTTGGCTATGCCTGCATTCAGACCAGGTATTTTATGCCTGCACCAATTGCTATGGCACACAAACTTTTACAAAATCTGGCAAAGCTACGTAAAAATGGAACCATCCCTTATCTTCTTCCCGATGCTAAATCTCAGGTTAGTATGCGTTTTTGTGGAAGAAAACCTGTATCTGTAGAAACTGTTGTTATCTCCACTCATCACATGCATATCAGTAAAACAGAATTTGAAGAAATGAAAAGAGCCATAAATCAGCTGGTCATTAAACCCACTATAGAAGAAATGGAGAACGATACTTGTAGCACCTTCCAGGCTAATAATTATCAGGTAAAAATTAATCCCTTGAACGAATGGGAAGAAGGCGGTCCTGCTGCAGATACAGGACTTACCGGAAGAAAAATTATAGTTGATACCTATGGTGGATGGGCACAACATGGAGGTGGTTCTTTTTCAGGTAAAGATGCCACTAAAGTTGACCGTAGTGCTTCCTATATGGCAAGGCATATAGCTAAAAGTATTGTTGCTTCAGGTCTGGCAGAAGAATGCTTGTTACAATTAAGTTTTATCATTGGAGAAGCCGAGCCCATATCTTTGATGGTGGATACTTTCGGAACCAGTAAGATGAGTGAAAAAGAACTGGAATCTCTTATCCGTAAGAGTTTCCCCTTGACAGTAAAAGGAATAATAGAGTATCTTGATCTTAGAAAATCCATATTTTCCCCCACTGCTTCTTATGGTCACTTTGGTCGTGATGAAGAAAACTTCACTTGGGAAAGGGTCAAAGAATTAAAATAGACAGGATAATGGACTTATATAAAAAGCTAAAAACCACTCCCGATTTCTTCTTAATTGCAGGTCCTTGCGTGGTAGAAAACGACATAGTTATGCATAAAGTAGCTGAAACTTTAGTTCAACTGCAGGAAGAAACCAGTATTACAGTAATATTTAAAGCTTCTTATAAAAAAGCCAATAGAAGTTCGGTTGAATCTTATATGGGACCAGGTGAGGAAGAAGGTTTACGCTCTTTAGAACACATAAAGAGCGAGTTCCATTTGCCCGTATTAACTGATGTCCATGAAACAATTGAAATTGCAGCAGCAGCACAGGTTTGTGATATCCTTCAGATTCCCGCATTTCTCTGCCGACAAACCGAACTCATCCACGCTACAGCTGCGACGGAAAAAATCATTAATATCAAAAAGGGACAATTTATGGCTCCTGAAGATATGCAACAGACGGCACAAAAAGCTGGGGATAATCAACAAATACTGCTAACCGAACGCGGAACCTGTTTTGGCTATCACAATCTAGTAGTAGATTTTCGTAGTTTCAGCATTATGCATTCTTTTGGCTATCCGGTGGTCTATGATGTAACCCACTCCTTACAGTTACCCTCATCCGGTAAAATATCAGGTGGTAATCCTGAATTTGCACCTATGATGGCAAAAGCAGCTATAGCTACAGGTAAAGTGCAGGGTCTTTTTATAGAAACACATCCGGAGCCAGAAAAAGCTTTGAGTGATGCAGCAAGTATGCTAAGATTGAACTTGCTTGCTCCACTAATCAAAGAATGCTTGCAGATATCTCATTTAAGGAATAAACAATGAATTTTACTCATATACAAAAACCATTTAAACCTACCTTAAACTGGACAAAGATAAAACTGATGGTATTTGATTGCGATGGAGTGCTAACGGATGGAAGAATTATTTACCATAGTTCTGGCGATGAAAGCAAGAATTTTGATGCCCATGATGGTATGGGCTTTAATATTTTGAAACACACAGATATTAAAACTGCTATTATTACCGGTAGAAATTCATCTCTTTTAGAGCGTCGTTGTCAGGACCTAAAGATAGACTTCCTGTTTCAAGGGGTATTAAATAAAGTAGATAAAATTAATCATCTTCTTCAAGAACTCGGACTTACTTTTGAAAATTTACTGATGATGGGAGATGATTGGAATGACCTCCCCTTGATACTTAAAGCTGCGATATCCGTTTGTCCAGCCAATACTTGCGAAGATGTGAAGGCTTTTTGCGATATTACTACCAAACATAATGGCGGAAGAGGAGCAGTTAGAGAATGTATTGAACTACTGCTTACTAATCAAGGAAGCTATGAGCAAGCGTTGCTCTCCTATCTTAACTCTATCAGTTAAACTGATTCTTTTAAGCACTCTCTTGGCACTTTGTGCCTGTGGGAAAAGTAATCTGGATATGAAAACTGAAACTATGAAACGTGGAATTCCCGATGAAACGAGCAGTAATGTTACTCTTACCGAATATGAACAAAATAGAATAGCATATATTTTAAATGCAGAACGCATAGAGCGTTATTATGATCGTCGCATTTTGAACGCATATAAAGTAGAGATAGAAGCTCTGGACAAGAAAACCGGCGGAACTTCTGTTTTAAAAGCCGATAGCACTATTGTAGATGAAGCAAGGAATATGATTTTAGCATATGGAAATGTTCAGCTAATGTCTGCTGAGGGAAGCATTTTCACTAATAGAATGATCTGGGACCGCAATAGTGATGTTATTGTTGCCCCGGATACTGTTATGCTTGTTAGGGCAGGAAATATATTACGGGGAAAAAATCTCCGTACGAATTTAAGTATCTATCCCACTGAGATGGATAGTATTTCTGCAGAAGGTTTATTTGAAGAAAAAGAATTTCTTAATTGGTAGTCTTCTGCTTTTAATTATGTTACCTGTTCTAGCTCAAAAGACAGAGCCATTGCGGGTGATACATTCAGATAAATTATACCTAACAAAAGTCCAGGAAGAACAAGTAATGCGTCTAGAAGGTAAGGTCCATTTCTTCTATGGTGAAACAGAATTTCGCGGTGATCGAGCAACCATTTTAAATCTACAAAAGATTGCTCGTTTGGATGGAAATGTTAAAGTTAATAACGATTCTTTGACCCTTTTCGCTGATAGTTTAACCTACTATAGGATTCCTGATGAGGTTAATGCAGGTGGAAAAATATATATTGAAGAAAGTAAAAAAGGTAGTGCTTTTCGCTGGTTTCGTTCCAATTATGCCATCTATAATCAGAGATATAATCGTGTCACAGTATGGGAAAATGTCTCTGCTTACGATCAAGAGGAAAACACTACCATATTTTGTGGTTATGCCTTTTGGGATAGAAATGAAGGTTATGCATATATGATTGAAAAACCCCGAATAATCACAGCTCAAGAGGATACTCTTTATGTAAATGCAGATAAAATGGAATATTTTGAAAAAGAAAGAAAATTGGTAGCTACTTTCAATGTCCAGACTAACACTAATGATTATCTGACCACAAGCGATTTTCTTCTCTATTTCTTAAAAGAAGATAAAGCGGTGTTCACTGGAATGCCAGAATTTCATTCTGACTATGCTAAAGCAGAAGCGGATGAATTTTATCTGTATTTTAAGGAAAGAAAATTGAACCGCGCTGAACTCATTGATTCCTGTAGAGTGGAATTCTCTGAAGAAGCTCTGGGTCAAAGATTAAACTGGGTTGTAGCAGATTATATTGATATAGGATTTGAAGAAAATCAAATCCGTTCCTTTAATGCAGAGAGAGCAGTTAAATATCATTATATTCGTCAAAAGACAGAGAAAAACGATTACTTTGATAACACTGCAACAGGAGATTATCTTGAAGTTCAATTTACTCCGGAAAACAAACTTGATTATATGAAAATGAATATGAATATCAAAGGGATATACAAATTCCAAAACAAATCTTGACAGACTTAAGAGCTTACCTTAGGAGTTAATTTATGGAAACTCATAAAATTCAAGCCCAGAATCTAGTAAAGATCTACGGAAAACGTAAGGTGGTCAATAACCTCAGTCTGGAAATGCAACAGGGAGAAGTGGTTGGAATTCTGGGACCTAACGGAGCAGGTAAAACTACAACCTTCTATATGATTCTGGGTTTAGCAAAACCTAATGAAGGAAAAGTACTCCTGAATAATAAAGACATCACGCATTTGCCAATGTATCGTCGGGCTAGACTTGGACTGGGATATCTGGCACAGACTCCTTCAATCTTCTCTAAACTTACTGTAGAAGAGAATATTTTAGCTATATTACAGACTTTGAAAATAAGTAAACAGGAACAAAGAAGAAGGCTGGAGGAGGCTTTAGCTGAACTTAATCTAACTCCTCTTGCCAAACAAAAAGCTTATACTCTTTCTGGGGGTGAAAGACGTAAATTGGAAATTACTCGCTCGCTGCTCACTAATCCAACTTTTATCTTTATGGATGAACCCTTTGCAGGTGTTGACCCTATAACCGTGGCTGATATTCAAGATATTATTGCCAAATTGAGAGATAAGAATATTGGAATAATGGTTACTGACCACAATGTATTTGAGACTTTGAAAATAGTAAACCGTGCTTATATTATATTTGAAGGAAAAATTATAGTATCTGGTTCCTCGTGGGAGCTAATAAATGATGAAAAAGCAAAAAAATTATATTTAGGTGATAGGTTCTTAAGTAACCCTTTTGAGTCCAAACAATGAATACTCTTAATCAGAATATATCAATGCGGCAGAAACAAGAGCTTGCTTTAAAGCCTAAGATGCTGCAATCTTTGAAAATGCTCTCACTTCCTATATTGGAACTGGAGAATTATATCAAACAAGAGCTGGTTAACAATCCTTTGTTAGAACTCCGTGATGATAAAGAAGAGGAAAACTTAGAAGAAACTCCAATGGCTATTGTTCCTGAAGAAAGTCAAAAAAACTCTGATGATACAGATAGCTCACTTGAATGGAGACAAACCCTAAATGAAGCTAAGGAACTAACTGAAATTTTGGACCAGTGGAACGAATATCATCAAAGCTACGAGGGTTATTCTTCTGAACCAGAGAAAGAGAAAAGAGAAGTTTTACTAATTTATGAAGATAGCGGCATAGAAAAATTTATGCAACAACTTTATCCTCTTTCCTTGCCCAACAATGAGATAGAATTTATTGAGGAATTGCTTGATAACTGTGATAGTTATGGATATCTTTCTGCTGATTATAATATAGAAAGAGTAGCTAAAGCTTATAACATTTCACCCGAACGGGCTAATGAATTACATCATATAGTCTTACAATTACCTCCTAAAGGTATCACTGCTCGAAATATTAGTGAATGCCTTGAGGCTCAATTATCAGAAGAAGAACGCCAAAATCGCATCTTGCTCGGTTTATGCACTGACCAGTTTGAAAATTTAATCCATCGTCGCTACCAAAAAATAGCCTCTTATTACGGAGTTTCTGAAGACTGCATCTTATTCTGGAAAGATGTGATAGCTAAACTAGATCCCAAACCAGGTTTACGTATTCTCACCCCTAGTTCTTCTTATATTGTTCCCGATATTATCATAAAATATATAGATGGCGATTTTGAAATTATTATTAACGACCATATAAGTCCTAATATCATCATTAGCCCCCATTACCGTAAGTTAATGACACAGGGTTCTTTGGACAAAGAAACCCTCAAATTTGTAAGAAAACGCATAAATAGTGCTAAGTTTCTAATAAAAAGTGTCTATATGCGCACCCGTACTCTGAAACGGGTTACTAAAGCAATAATAAAGTATCAATCTGATTTCTTCTATAAAGGAACAGGCATAATTCAACCTTTAACCTATTCCGTTATTGCCAGAGAACTTTCGGTAAATGAATCCACTGTATCCAGAGTAGTAAAACACAAGTATGCAGAAACTCCCTATGGAATTTTTGCTTTGAAAGATTTTTTCTCAAGCACTGCTGGAACTGATACTCATAATGATAATATTTCTCGTCAGCAGATTAAATCTTTTATCTGTAGAATGGTAGCAAATGAGGATAAGAAGCACCCTCTTAGTGACCAAGAATTGGTGAATCTTCTTAAAGAGGAAGGACTAATCATATCCCGAAGAATTGTGGCTAAATATAGATTTGAATTGGGCATTTTAAATAGTCGTCTTCGTAAGATGTAAAGGAGAAACTTTTGTCAGAATATAAAGTTACTATAATTGGTGGAGGACCTGGGGGTTATGAAACAGCTATAAGGCTAAATCAATATGGAATTGACTGCCTCCTGATAGAAGAAGAACGAATTGGAGGAGTCTGTTTGAATCGGGGATGTATCCCAACAAAAGCATTAGTTAAAAGTGCAGAGCTATACAATGAAATGTGCTTTGCTCCAAATTATGGACTACCATCCTTTAAGCATGAACTGGATTATACGCAGGTCTTTAACCGAAAAAATGATATCGTTGCACAACTGGTTAACGGTATAGAGCTTATTTTTCGTAAACGCCAAATACCTATTCTAAAAGATAAGGCTGTGTCTATTAGCTTAAACAATGATAAATATCTCATTCAAACAGTTGGAGGAGAACAAATAAATTCAAAATATGTGGTTATTGCCACCGGTTCAGTACCAAAATCTTTACCTCATATAGGCATAGACGAAAATAATATCCTATCTTCTACTGGTATTCTCAATCTATCAACCTTACCTGAATCTTTAGCCATAATTGGAGGTGGAGTTATTGGCTGTGAGTTTGCTTCCATAATGAATAGTTTTGGAGTTCAAACTAGTATCATAGAGTTTCTTCCGCGCATTCTTCCTGGTGAAGATGAAGAGATATCAAAAAGACTGACAGCAGCATTAAAAAAAGCTGGTATAAAGATTTATACTTCCACCTCCGTGGATGCTATTATTGAGGTTGAACAAGGACAACAACTTACACTTTCTGATGGCTCAACTTTCACAGTAGATAAAGTATTGTTATGCGTTGGACGAAATCCTAATTGCACTCTTGATTGGAAGAATATGAAACTTGAAACTGAACATAATGCCATTATCATTGATGAATTTATGCGCACTAATCTTACTCATATATATGCTATTGGAGATGTCACCGGAAAACTTGCTCTTGCACACACAGCCAGCAAACAAGGAGAAATAGCAGCTGCTCATATTGCCAGTGAGATATTAAATATCCCTTTCAAGCATCCAATTTTGATTTATGCAAATATCCCTCGTTGCACCTTTACCAATCCCGAAGTTGCTTCTGTTGGCTATACTGAAGAAGAAGCAAGAGAAAAATTTGGAGAAATAAAAGTAGGTAAGTTCCCTTATAGTGCTAATGGAAAAGCTATGGCTATGAGTAGCACTTATGGACTGGTAAAAACAATTGCTCGCGCAGACAACTCCGAATTAGTGGGAATACATATCATAGGTGCCAATGCTACCGAGCTTATAGCACAAGGGACAATCCTTATTTCTATGGGAGTAAAATCAGATGTCACAGATAGTCTAACCTTTGCCCATCCAACCCTTTCAGAGACGATTAAAGAGTCCCTTGAGGACCTAAATAAACTTTCCATACATAAGATTTACTAAGGAGGACTAACGCATGCAAATCACGATTACTGCCCGTCATTTTGAACTGACAAAGGCAATCAGAGATTATGTGGAATCATCCTGTCAGAAATTGAACCGGTATTTTGATCACATAATCACTATTCATGCAACTTTATCTTTAGAAGACAACCGCAATATTTGCGAACTTTCACTTCATGCACCAAGATATGTTCTTAAAAGCCAGGCAGAAGAAATGGATATGTACCTTGCCATAGATTCTGCTGTAGACAAATTAGAGGTTCAGATTAAAAAACTGAAAGATCGGATAACCGACCATCAGAAAAAGAGACCTTTGAAGGAACAATTTATCACCTATTCTCATGAATCGGATATCTTTGTTAATCCGGAAAATCACACACGTAAGACCATTAAAACCAAACGCACTGTGGCAGATAGCTTATCTCTGCAAGAGGCTTTGGAAAAGTTGGATAATCAAAAAGACAACTTTTTGATATTTAAAAATGTGGAAACCGATAAAATTAATGTCCTCGTAAAAAAAGATGAGCAAAATTATAAATTGATAGAACCTTAAGACTTTCCGCTTGAGATCCGGAAGGAGATTTCCCTTCCGGCTCTCTTGCATCTAGAGGATAGGAATGAAAATTATTACAATCAGGGAATTATTTGAAAGTAAGAAGAAAGACCTTGCCCTCTCTCTGGTCACTGAACCTGAGACCTTAAATAAAAAACTCAGCTCACAATATATCAATAGACCAGGTTTAGCTCTAGCGGGATATTTGGATGTTTTCTCCTCTGACTGTATTCAAGTCTTTGGCGAAATGGAAGTCCGATATCTGCAATCTTTACCTGAAGAACTTATGTTAGAAAGAATGCGTCGTATCTTTCAGATGGATATACCTTGCATAATCGTGACTAAAGGTCTCACTCTACCTCCTTCAATAGAATATCTAGCAAATGACCATAATGTGCCCATTCTTTCCAGTCGTCTTTCCACTGCTCAGCTAATTCAGCTGTTAAATAGGTTTCTGCTGGATATCTTTGCTCTGGAAAAAACTATTCATGCTACTCTAGTTGAGGTGTTTAGTCTGGGAATATTGCTTTCTGGTAAAAGTGGCATAGGCAAAAGTGAATGTGCTCTTGATTTAATTCATAGAGGACATAGTCTAGTAGGAGACGACCTTATAACTATCCGTTTAATTGATGATAAATTGATAGGAAAATCCAGCAGAGACCTGGGGTCTTTTATGGAAATACGAGGTGTAGGATTTGTAAATGTGGAAAGAATGTTTGGTATAGAAAGAGTTAGAAAGCAAAAAGAGATTGACCTACAAATAGAATTGATGCCTTGGCAAGAAAACATTGATTACGAACGTATCGGTCTAGCTAATAATTATGCAGAACACCTCGGAATTAAACTTCCTATTATCTATCTTCCGGTCTCTCCAGGAAAAAATGTCTCCGTTATTGTGGAAGTGGCTGCGATGAATATGATTCTCAAGGGAATCGGTTATGATGCTGCCGAAGATTTTAATCGTCTTCTACATGAACAAATTCGTAAACAAACATTACAAAAGCCTATTGTCACCTAACTGAATGAGCCGAAGAAGGGTTAAAGTTGTAAACAAACTTGGGTTACATGCCAGACCGGCAGCTCTGTTAGTAAAAGCCGCTACTAAGTATAGAAGTGAGTTCTTCATTGAAAAAGATGGAATGAGGGTTAATGGTAAAAGCATTATGGGAGTTATGATGTTAGCCGCAGAATGTGGCTCTGTGTTGGATTTAATTGCTGATGGAGTTGATGAGGAGTATCTCTTAGATGAGATTTCTGAACTTATAGCCAGTGGCTTTGGAGAAGAGTAAAAATATGCATAGCATAAAAGGTTTAGTCATTTATCCTGGTTTAATTATTGGAAGAGCTAGAAAACTTGAGGCTATTGATTGGGACTTACCCACCACGCATATTTCTCCTTCATCGGTAAATTCAGAAATCAAATTACTTGAAAATGTCATAAATTCTTTGGCACAAGAAATCCAGCTTCAACTTAGAGAGCTTAAAGATTCCAAAGAGGAAAAAGATATTCTCAACTCCCATCTACTAATACTTCAGGACCCTGAGCTTATATCTCAAGTAAAAAATCTAATCTCCCAAAATTTACTACCAGCTGCTGTATCCATTCAACAAGTGTTTTCTCAAGTTCAGGAACACCTTAAAAACTTATCTAATGATTTTCTTGCACAGCGTGAAGTAGATTATCGTGATGTAAAACATCGCCTTTTACTGGAAATTACTGGACAACAACAAGAAATATTACATAATTGGAATCCTGAGCAGATTGCCATTTTACAAGAAGCTACACCTTCCTGGGTTAGTGCCTTTGCTCGTTATAAAGTTCCTGCCTATTGCTCCGAAAAAGGAAGTTTGACTTCTCATGCTTCTATTCTCAGTCGTGCCCTAAAAATTATCTCCATAACTGCCTTACCTGAACTCTGGAAATTGGTCTCAGAAAATGAAAAACTTATCTTAGATGGTTTAAACGGAAAAGTTATAATAGACCCTGATATTGCTACTTTACAACATTATGAAAAACTAAAAGCAAATTATCAACAGCAAGAGGAAATTAGCATTTCGGAACAAGATGTTCCCATCCAAACCAAGGACGGACGCAGAATAAAACTAAGTTGTAACCTGGACCCTTTATCAGATTTAAATGAACCAACTAAATTAAATGCAGATGGTGTGGGACTTTATCGGACAGAATTTTTATATCTCGGAAAAGATGAATTACCATCCGAAGATTATCAGTTCTCTATCTATAAACAGGTAGCCGAATTTATTGCTCCTCATAGCGTTATAATTCGCACTTTTGACCTGGGAGGCGATAAACTTTCCCATCTTATACCCTCAACTCCTGAAGATAATCCCTACTTAGGAAATCGCGGCATCCGTTTTTCTTTGAGTCATAAGGATATATTCAAAACTCAGATTAGAGCTGTCCTTAGAGCTGCAATTTACGGTAAAGTAAAACTGATGTTCCCAATGATAAAAGATTATCAAGATTTTCTGCAGGCAAAAGAAATAGTGGAAGAATGTAAAACTGAACTGCAAAAAGAGAATATCCCCTTTGCTCAAAATCTTCCTCTAGGTGTAATGATAGAAATTCCCTCTGCTGCTCTTTGTGCAGAAGAATTAGCTGAAAACTGCGATTTTATGAGTATCGGCACTAATGATTTGGTGCAATATACCTTAGCTGCAGATAGAAATAATTCTGCTCTAGCTGAATATTATATCACACATCATCCTTCAGTTTTGAAACTTATGAAACTAACTCTACAATCTGCTGGTAAATATGGAAAACCTATATCTGTCTGTGGTGAAATGGCTTCTCAACCTCAATATGTGCCCCTATTAATTGGTATGGGATTTAAAGAACTCAGCGTGGGAACTACTGCTTTTTTACGGTGCAAAAACATTATCCGCCATTGTGATAAAGAGCTTTTCAACCTGATAGAAAACACTGATTTAGACCATATAGATTCAATAGAAGCTCTTATCTTTGAACAATTAAAACCTTACTACAAATTTTAAAGGGTGCTATTATGTTAACTTTTGAATACCGTAACCTTCTTCAATCTGAACTTATTCCTACGGCAATACCCGAATCATATATCCATAATTATTCTCACGCTTGTAAACAAGCAAACGAAGAAATTAAATCTGATCGTCAAGCTGGTATCTTGGGCTTTTATGACCTTCCCGACCAGGATACTAGTCACATTCTGAACTTTATTGAATCTCTGGACCCTAAATATAATACTATGGTAGTGCTGGGTATTGGTGGTTCTGCTCTGGGTAATAAGGCACTCTATTCTGCCCTTAAAACTGAACACAATTTAGATAAAAAACTGTTTGTTTATGATAATGTAGACCCTGTTTTTCTCTTTGAAATCTTAGACCAAATAAATCTGGATACTACTATATTCAATGTTATTTCCAAGAGTGGAACCACTGCTGAAACTATGGCAGCTTATTTAATAATTGCAGATTTAATTAAAAAACGCTACCCAAGGGATTATAAAAACCGACTAATCATAACTACAGACAAAGAAAAAGGATTTTTACGCAAGCTATGCGAGAAAGAACATTATCCTTCTTTCGTTGTTCCAGACAATGTAGGAGGACGTTTTTCTGTACTTAGTGATGTAGGTCTTGTTTCTTCTGCTTTTACTAATATAAATATCCAGAAACTGTTGCAAGGTGCAGCTTCTATGCGAGACCGTTGTGCTGATTTAACTAATATCTATGATAATCCTGCTTATTTAAATGGACTTTTGCACTATCTATATTTCCGAGAAGGCAAAAATATCACGGTGATGATGCCCTATTCTAATGCTCTTTATGACCTTGCAGATTGGTATCGTCAGCTCTGGGCAGAAAGTTTGGGTAAACGCTATGACCTTAAGAGACGAGAAATCCTGGTTGGTCAAACTCCCGTTAAAGCTTTAGGTGCCACCGACCAGCATTCTCAAATTCAGCTTTACACTGAAGGACCCTATGATAAAGTTATAACCTTTCTATCGGTCTTAAATTTCCAGTATGATTATACTATCCCCAATCTACATCCTGAAAGTGAAGATGTTAGTTATCTTGGTGGACATAAACTATCAGAATTACTTAATGCAGAAAGACTTGCCACCGAAATTGCTCTCACTAAAGCAAAACGTCCAAATGCCAATATTATTTTCCCGCAAATTGATGAGTTTCATCTGGGAGAATTCATTATGATGTATGAAATTCAAACTGTATTCACGGGAAAACTATTAAATATAAATCCTCTGGACCAACCAGGAGTGGAAGCAGGGAAAAAAGCTACCTATGCCTTAATGGGAAAACCTGGTTATGAAAAGGAAAGAGAAGAAATAGAACAATATCTTCAAAAATCAGGAAAGAAATAAACAATAAATCATTCAGTTCTTGCTCTTTATCTCTATAAATGCTTATAAGCTAATTCAAAGAATATATTATTTTTCTTATTAATGAGAATAACTTATTAAATATCTAAAAATTCAATAAAACGGCAATGCTAATGGAATTGGATCTTTAACGAGACTCCATTTATCTTTATAAAAAGCTTCAATGGCAAGTTCAGAAAAGAATGCTTTGACCTTAATTGTTTTGGAGATTTGCTTGAAAGAGATGTGATTATGAATTGGCGGTTAGATTACAACATGAATCGACTCCACAGTTCCCTAAACAACATAATTCCAACGAAATTCCGAGAAAATTATGAAAACATTGTCGTTAGCAAACGTGTCACCTTACAAGTAGGGTAAAAAATAAGAGAGGGTCAGATTGATTTTTATAAATAAGTTTAATTTTTTCACGCAGATATCGCAGATAACGCAGATGGATGATTGATAATATATTATAATTTTAACTCTCTTGAAATCGCAAAAGAAATGTCTAAGCCCACTAATTGGATTAATAATAATATTCTAAGATAAAGTCAGAATTTTAGATTATGCTTAATATTCTAAATATAAATAAAGAAATCTGCGAAATCAGCGTAATCTGCGTGAAATAATTCTTCTAATATTAATATCTTATTATCCTAAATTTTTATCCGTGCTATCTGTGCAATCTGTGAGAGGTAAATAATAAAAAAATCTGCGAAATCAGCGTAATCTGCGTGAAATAATTCTTCTAATATTAACATCTTATTATCATAAATTTTTATCTGTGCTATTATTTATACTTCACGCAGATATCGCAGATAACGCAGATGAATGATTATTAAACATTATAATTTTAACTCTCTTGAAATCGCAAAAGAA
>DFOM01000046.1 GCA_002376725.1 Cloacimonetes bacterium UBA3541
GCTTGTGCAGATGGGGACATCTGCACACCCCTATATCTACACACCCTTACATTTACACACCGTTATGGTAAGCAAAGGACTTTGTAGATGGAACTAGAAAATATACCCGTTTCCGGAACTGTAAAATTACATTGACATTTCATAAAAGCAACAATAATGATAGTTTAATAACTGTGAAAGAAAGCTGTGATTTTTAGTCTATAGCATATAATGCCATAAATTAACAAGGACTGGTATGGCTTGACAAATTAGCAGTGTCCGATTTTGTGTAAAAAATTAAGTTAATTTAATATCAATAGGATAAATATGAACTTAGAACAGGAACTGAAGATAATCAGAAAAGCAGTGGATGAGATTATTCCGCAAGAAGATTTAGTAAATAAACTTATCCACAGCAAAGAGACGGGTAAACCTTTAAGGATAAAATTTGGAATAGATCCCACTGGACCAGATGTTCATTTAGGCCACTTAGTACCTATTCGCAAGATGCGAGATTTTCAGGATTTAGGGCATACGGGTGTAATAATTATTGGTGATTTTACTGCTCAGATTGGTGATCCCACAGGAAGAGATGAAACCCGACCTCCACTTACCCATCAGCAGGTTCTATCTAATGCAGAAAAATTTATGGAACAGCTTTATACAATATTAAAACCGGAACAAACAGAAGTTAGATGGCAAAGTGAATGGTTTGATAAAATGGGCGTAAAAGATATAGTAAAGCTAATGGGGAATTTTACTCTGGCACAATTTATGGCACATGATACCTTTAGAAACCGATATGAACAGGGTCTTCCACTCGGTCTTCACGAACTTATATATCCCCTTTTGCAGGCTTATGATTCTGTGGCAGTGCAAAGTGATGTAGAACTTGGGGCAACTGAACAGAAGTTTAATATCCTCTGCGGAAGGGATATGCAACGCTATTTTGGGCAGGAAGAACAGGTAGCAATCCTCACTTCTCTTTTGATAGGTTTGGATGGTATCAATAAAATGGGTAAATCTTTAAATAATTATATCGCGGTTTTTGATCCTCCAGAAGAGAAATTTGGCAAGATTATGTCTATACCAGATAACTTGATACTAAATTACTATAAATATGCTGCCTGGGCTGATGAAGAAGAACTGGATGCCATTCAGAAAGCATTGGATAATGGCACCAATCCTATGATATTAAAAAAACAGCTGGCACATCGGATAGTTGCATTTTTTCATAGTGAACAAGCTGCCGATGAAGCTCAAAGAACTTTTGAAAAGGTCTTTTCTCAAAGGGAATTACCTGATAATATTCCTGAATACAATGTTAGTTATCCCGTTATGCGTATTACTAAACTATTGACTGAAAGCGGTATGTGCGAATCTGGAAGTGAAGCCAAAAGATTGATACAAGCTGGTGGTGTTAGTATAAATGGTGAGAAAATAACTTCTACTGATATGGATATTGAAATTAAGGATGGAATGGTTTTGCGTGTTGGTAAAAGAAAGTTTTTAAGATTGAGGAAACAATGAATTTTGCAGCAATATCAATGAACTTGATTAAAAACACATTAACTTTTATTATTATATTAATAATATTTTATTCCATTATTCTTCATGAAATTAGTCATGCTCTGGTTTCTTATTGGCAGGGTGATGATACAGCTAAAGTGATGGGTAGATTAAGTCTTAACCCATTTAAACACATAGATGTATTTGGCACTATAATTCTTCCGCTGTTAACTTATTTTACTATGGGGATAATACTTGGTTACGCTAAACCGGTACCCTTAAATCCCTATAATTATAAAAATATGAAAATAGGAACAGGTCTATCTGCCTTAGCTGGTCCAGTTGCTAATTTCTTGATTTCTATAGTATTTGCAATTATATTTCATCTAACACAGGGTCAGCAGTTAATACCCTATATCTGTCAAATGGTAGTATTTTTCAATCTATTGCTAGCATTTTTCAATTTAATTCCAATTCCACCACTTGATGGATCAAAGGTCTTAGGTATGCTTTTACCTGATTATGCTTTCTATAAATTTATGGCATATGAACGAATCGGTATGATAGCAATCATCTTTATTTTGATGATTTCTGGTCTTTTGGGATTTAATATTGTAGGAAGACTAATTATTCCTCCCATAAACTTTATGATGCATCTTTTAGGGATAATTTAATATAATAATAAAGAGGATAAAAATGACTAAAGAAAAAATCAGAGAATTGATTAAAGCCAAAGAAGTTCAAGCAGTAGATTTGAAATACTGCGGTATGGATGGAAGATGGTATCATATCACTATCCCAGTTAGAGGTCTGAAAGAAGTGACTGACCTGGGAGTTCCTTTTGATGGTTCTTCTATACCAGGAATGAAAAGTGTAGAATCTGGAGATATGATATTAATGCCAGATCTGGAAACAGCTCAGATAGACCCATTTTATGAGACCTATACTATGCGGTTGATATGCTCTATTTGTGATGCAGAAACTCGCCAGGGTGTAAAAACTGATTCTAGAAGTGTAGCTTTAAGAGCCCAAGAATATCTCCTTTCTACTGGCATTGCAGATAAAAGTACCTGGATACCTGAATTGGAATTCTATCTTTTTGATTCAGTGCAATATCAGAGCAATGAATACAGTTGTGGCTTATTAGTTGAATCTGCAGAAGATAAAGAAGCTATCCCATTAGAAAATGAAGATAATGATGGCTTAGCACAACAGGACCGTAAAGGTTATCATATGGATACTCCATTTGACCAATTCTATGAGATTCGTCAGGAGATGGTAGATAGAATGGAAAATTATGGTATTAAAGTACGATATCATCACCACGAAGTAGGTTTAGCTTCTCAGCAAGAAATTGAAACTGAACTTCTGGAGTTCCCCAAAATCTGTGATGATGTTATGGTGATGAAAGATATCATTCGTCGCACTGCTCTGGAGTATGGTTTAACTGCAACCTTTATGCCCAAACCGATATATAATCAAGCTGGAAGTGGGATGCATTTTCATATTATGCTGCATAAAGATGGAGAAAATATTTTCTATCAAAAAGGCGGTTATGCTGACCTCTCTGATATAGCCATCTGGTTTATCGGAGGGATATTAAAACATGGAAGATCACTGATTGCTTTCACCAATCCCAGCACAAATAGCTATAAAAGATTGCTTCCAGGCTTTGAAGCTCCTGTAAAACTATTCTATGGACTTGCTAATCGTAGTGCTGCTATCCGTATTCCTAAATATGCTAATACTACTGAGACTAAACGCTTTGAATTCCGAACTGGAGATGCCACCTGCAACCCCTATCTCGCTATGAGTGCTATGTTAATGGCAGGTTTGGATGGGGTTAAAAATCAGCTAGACCCAGCAAAATATAACCTCGGACCCTATGACGAGAATGTTTTTGACTGGAGTGAAGAAAAGAAGGCAAAGCTGCTTCCTATACCAGCGAATTTAAAAGAAGCTATGCAAAGTCTGGAAGAAGATCATCAATATCTGCTTGAAGGTGATGTCTTTAATGAAGAATTGATTGAATCCTATATAAAACTTAAGTTGAAAGAGCACGACGAAATCTGTAATCGTGTCCATCCTTATGAATTTATCCTATATTATAATTTATAAAAAATGGAATAATTATTGCTCCATATAAATATAAATATTCTACCTATTAGAGGTAACTTGATGATTAAAAAAGTATCCCTTGTTTTAATGTTGGGATTAAGTCTCAGCGCAATCTTAGCTCTTAACGATAATATACTTCCTCAAGCTAATCAAGCTTTCCAAATTACTACGAAAGCTACGAACTATTTGGATATTCAATTCACACTTCCTTCGTATGATATAATAGAAGAAGAAGCTAACGGCAATATTTACCAGAGAATAATGATGCCAGAAGCAGGAACAACACTGGAAAGTGGATTGCCTGAGCTTCCTACTTTGAGCATAATGCTGGCTATACCTCGTCAAGGTAGCGTGCAGATTGAAACTTTAAATAGTCAGACGGAAGTGATAGCTCAATTTTTACCTTATCCTGTACAGGAAGAACAGGATTCCGCATCCCCCAAATCTTTTGTAATAGATAATGCTTACTATGAAAACGGTGTTCCCTATCCTGCTAATCTTATTCAGATTAGCGATCCGGTGATATTAAGAGATTTTCGTCTAGTAGGAATTCAGGTAAATCCCTTTAGTTATAATCCTCTAAACCACACTCTAACGATTATTCCATCAGTATCTTTTCGTATTAACTATCTAAATGAGCCAGGAATCAATGAACTAGAAGGAGAATTACAATTCATTTCCCCTGCTTTTGCCAATATCTATGAATCTATCATATTCAATTTTGATGATTATCGTAATCTGATAGATAGTCATATTCCTCCTCGTTACTTGATTATTTATGGCAATAACACTGATACTAATTATATTGCTGCCTTAAATTCCTTTGTCCTCTGGAAAAAACAGAAGGGAGCAGATGTATCTATTGCCAGTACCGCTAATAATGAAGCAGGAAGCAGCACTACATCTATTAAGACCTATATTCAAAATGCCTATAATAATCTTGATACTAGACCCGATTATGTAATTCTTATTGGTGACACCAGTGGCTCCTATACCATACCTTGTTTCACCTATTCTAATGGAGCAACCGATTATCCATATACACATTTAGCTGGTAGTGATATATTAGGTGATGTTTTTATCGGTAGAATCAGTGCAGAAAATTTTTCTCAGCTTCAGACTCTTTTCGCTAAAATTTATCTTTATGAAAGAGACATCAATCTAAATAACGCACAATGGTTGAATAGTATGCTTTTAATAGGTGATTATTCACCTTCAGGCATTAGTACAACCTATGTTAGCAAATTTATCAAGGAAAGTGCTCTTGCTATTAACCCTGATTATACCTTTACCGAATTATATGGTGACAATCCTTCTTCTACAGCAGTAACCAATGCTATCAATCAGGGAGTTGGATTTCATAGCTATCGTGGTTATATTAATATGAGTGGATGGTCGCCTTCGGAGTCTTTAAATAATGCCTATAGAATGCCTCATGCAGTTCTTCTTACCTGCAGTACGGGAAACTTCAATTCTACAGCAAGTACGGAAACTTATATACGATTAGGGAGTTCTGCCCAACCAAAAGGCGCAATAACTGCTATGGGTATGGCTACTTCAAGCACTAAAACAGTGTTCAATAATGTTTTGCATGGGGGGATATTTGGTGGAATATTTCAGTATAATATGCGTACTCCAGGCGAAGCTATGCTTAATGGAAAGTTATTTGCATTCCAGGTTTATGGTCTGTCTTCTAACTATAATAACCAACATATTCATTGGCTAAATCTAATGGGAGATCCCACCGTGGAGATATACTGTGGTATTCCAAACCATTTTAATATTAGTAGTCAAACCAGTATTCCCCTGGGACAGAATTATATAGATGTATTTGTAACTGATGGATCTGGTGTTCCAGTGAAAGATGCCTGTGTTACTTTAACTCAAAACAATTCCATTATCGGTCGTGGTTATACAGATGAAGATGGTAATGTTGTCCTTATCTTATCCTCCGATATGACAGTTAATCCCTGTGTTCTTACTGTTTCCAAACATAATTTTAAACCTTTACAGCAAAATATAGCAGTAGACAATTCAGGAACTCTGGTTCCAGGCACTATCATTGTGGATGATGATAATGATGGTTTCTCACAGGGCAATTGTGACGGTCTAGTAGATGCAGGAGAGACTATTGAGCTTCTTTTAGGACTCCGTAATACCACTGCTACTTCCATTTCCGGTATTTCTGGTTATTTATCTTCCAGAAGCCCTTATATCTCTATAGTGGATTCTCTGCTCACTTATGAAGCGATAGCTCCTTCTGCTCTGGGTTTTAATAATAATCCGGTGGTGGTGAATATAGCAGCTAATACACCTAATGAGGCAATGATTCGTTTTCATCTTATGCTCACCGATAGCAATAATGTTAGCTATGATGTTTCCGAGTTCGTAATTGCGAATAATGCGGAGATGATTTTTAATAGCTATCAGGTGATAGATGAAGGAAATCAGGTTTTAGATCCTGGAGAAAACGCTGGGTTTGTAGTTACTGTAACCAATCAAACTAATATACCTGTAACTGATATCTATGGCCGTCTCTATACGCTGAATGATTTATTGTCTGTTAGTGACCCTATAGCTTATTTTGGAGATTTATTACCTGACATTGAGATTACTCCAACCACCGATATCTTTCAGCTTTATGGTAGACCGATGTTGCTCCCAGGAATGATTATTCCTATGCGTTTGAAGCTTTATAATAGCTCAGGATTTGAACAATGGCTGGATTTTTCTCTTACCATAGGAGTGGTAACGGTAAACAATCCCTTGGGACCGGATAGTTACGGTTATGTTATCTACGATGACCAGGACATAGGTTATGAGGAATGTCCCATTTATAATTGGATAGAAATTGCTCCTGCTGAAGGCGGATTAGGAACAGCTCTGCCTATCACCGATGCTTATGCGGGCGGAGATGAAGGAGACCAGGTAGGATCACATGCTCTGGCTGTGGTAGAATTACCTTTTCCTTTCCAATTTTATGGGCAGGTATATAATCAGATAACGGTTTGCTCTAATGGCTTTATAGCTATGGGGGCAACGGAAAATGGCGAATTTCGTAATTATCGTCTACCTGGACCTATGGGACCTAGTCCGATGATTGCACCCTTCTGGGATGATTTAGCCACTCATGCAGGAGGTGGAATCTACACCTGGTATGACCGAAATAATCATAGTTTTGTGATAGAATGGTATAACCTCAAGAATGGCTATAATAATTCCTCTTTGGAAACTTTTGAAGTCATTCTTTATGATCAGAGTATGTATCCTACTTCTTTGGGAGATGGTCCCATAAAGTTTCAATATCTAACCTTTAATAATGTAGATGTATCTTCCGGCAATCGTCATGGCTGCTATGCTACTATAGGTATTGAAGACCATACTGGAACAGTGGGATTGGAATATACTTTTAATAATGTCTATCCTACAGCTGCTTCTCCCTTGGGAAATCAAAGAGCACTCTATATTCTTAATGTTCCTCTTTATTATTATGACCCACATGTTATCCTTTGTGAAACTTATATAGAAGATAGTAATAGTAATGGAGTATGTGAACCAGGTGAAACCGTTAACTTAGGCATTAAACTACAGAATATAGGTAATCTAACTGCAGAAAATTTAACTGCTACTCTTACTACCAATAATCCCTATATAAATATAATTAATCCTACGAGCGATTATTATCCTCTAGCCACCGATTGTTATGGAGTAAATCAGCAACCTTTCGTTTTTACGGTCTCACCTCAATGTCCCAATGGTACAGTTGTAAATTTCTATCTATCAATTAGTTCCGGGGAATTTAGTTGGCAAAGAACTTTCACTGTTAGAGTGGAAGCATCTGTACTGGTATTTGACTCTTACTTGATTAATGATGCTGATTCCATTTTTAATGGCGTTGTTGATCCACTGGAAACAGTCAAGATTATTGTTAATATATTCAATCATTCGGATGTGCAATCTCGTGAAGTTATGGCAACGCTATCTACTTCCAGTTCGGATGTGTTAATTAACAATCCCATAATTAGTTTACCGCTTATTGAAGCTAATACTATAATGCAGTTTGTGTTTGAGGTGCAGTTTATTGGTACCAGCTCTCTCTCGCAATATATCTCTATGCAATTTAATATTTCTATCTCTAATGGTCTGCCAGTATCCAATAATATTTTGATACCCTATAACATAGCTAATGTATTCAATGATTTTGAATCTAATACCGGTAATTTTATCTCTGAAACAGGGTGGGAATGGGGCATTCCTGCTCAGGTTGGACCCTATTCCGGAGTAAAAGTATGGGCAACCAATTTGAACGGAAACTATCCTAATCTAATAGATTATGTTTTAATAACTCCAGCTTATACACTTGATAGTAGCAGTATACTAACCTTTCATCATATCTATGGAATGGAGAATTATTATGATGGAGGAAATGTGAGCATTTCTTTGGATAATGGAGCTAGTTGGACGGTTATTACACCTCTAGGTGGTTATCCACAGACTAATATTACAAGTTTAAATGGGCAACCAGGCTTTTCAGGTTCTATCGGCTCCTGGCAAACGGTGCAATTTAATCTAAGTCAGTATTCAGATCAAACCGTGCGTTTTCGCTTCCGTATGACTTCAGATAGTTCAACTACGGGAATAGGCTGGTTTATAGATAATTTTGAACTTAGCAGAGTAAATCAAAAGACCGGATATATCTATGGTCTGGTTACACCAACTTCTTCTACTCCTCCAAGTCAGGCATTGGTTATGGCTGATAATCATTTTGCTACCCATCCAAATGAAAACGGGGAATATAGATTGTATGTACCTTTTGGAACTTATGATATTACGACAAGCTTACCCTATCATCAATCTTCCAGTGCTTTTAATATTAATATCACTCCAGAGGCTCCTCTTCATAATTCTGATTTTACTCTAATCAGTCTGCCTAAACCAGAAATTCCAACCTTCACCGTTGATAATCCAACAGGAGAAGTATCAATTAGCTGGGAAGAACCTTTTGATCCGGTTTTTCCTATCGGGGGATATAAAGTATATAAGAAATTTAATACCGGTCCCTTTGAAGTAGTCCATACTACTAATATCACTTCATATACAGATTATATTTCGCTTAATGGATTATATAAATATTATATAAGAGCTCAATATTACAATATGGAAGGATGCCCTTCAGATACTATAGAGTTTATATTCCCTTATGAGGATATAAACGAACCAGCTATACCTGGGTTAATCACTAAACTTAACGCAAACTATCCCAATCCTTTCAATCCTACTACTAATATATCTTTTGATCTGGCAGAAGCAAGCAAAGCTAAGTTGTCCATATACAATATAAAAGGACAGCTGGTGAAGATTCTGCTGGAAGATGATTTCGCCCCAGGAAGGTACAGAGTAGTGTGGGACGGTAAGGATAGCAAAAATCGAAATGTTTCTTCAGGAGTCTATTTTTATAGACTGGAAACAAAAAACAAAGTGTTTACTCGTCGGATGTTAATGCTAAAATAGAGCAGATACGGTATTGGTTAGGAGAGTTATAACTAACACATAAATTATAAAGTTACAAAAGAGGAGGGCTTTTTATTTTTACTTTAAAAAAGAATTAAATAAATTAGCAGCTAAATAGCATAGTTATGCAACTTGCTAGAATAACCTAGGATTCCATATTTTATTTGACAAATTTGGCAATACCATTATTTTGAAAACCAATGAAGGTTATATGAACAAATAAAGTCTAGTTATTATTAACCTCCCCCTCGTTTATGACATAAGTATGAATATGAATTTCCCTGTATAATAGTATTTTAGTTTATCAAATAGATGATTATAAATGGAGAATGAATGCGGACTTTTGATGCCGTGATTCCATACTTAAAGAAGAGTTATGGAAGAATTGCTGGCGGTTTAGTGATGTTGATCCTGGTGGATATAGTTCAGCTGATAACTCCCTGGGTTATGCAGCAGGCTATAGACAGAATTCAAGAGAGAACTATAGATTCCAGAGGGCTATTTATGATGGCATTGGTTATTTTCTGCCTTGCCATAGCTGTGATGGTGTTAAGGTATTTCTGGAGGTTATTAATCATTGGCAATTCTTTTATGATAGAGAAGAACTTGCGACAGGATTTTTATGACCATCTAATGCAGCTGTCCCAAAATTTCTTTAATAAACAAAAAGTAGGGGACTTAATGGCATATGCTACCAACGACCTGAATTCCGTGCGAATGATGTTTGGGATGGGTCTGATAGCTGCTATGGATATTGTTCTTATGACCATTGCCTCCTTCAGTTTTATGGGTTCCATAGATCTTCGTTTGACTGCCCTAGCGGTTATTCCTATGCCAATCTTGACTATCACTATTAGTGTCTTTGGCAAAAAGATGCACAAGAGTTTCTATCGGGTTCAAACAAGTTTTGCCACATTAACTGGAGCTATCCAAGAAAGCATTTCCGGTATTCGCATCGTAAAAGCATTCGTGCAGGAAAAAACAGAACTGGAAAAAGTAGATAAGGTATCCTGGGATTTTGTGAAAGAAAACATCAATTTGGCAAAAATAGCTGGGTTTTTCCATCCTTTTCAAGGCTTAATTATCAGTCTCTCTATGATTATAACGCTTTTCTTTGGAGGTAGAGCCACTATCAGAGGTGATATAACTATCGGTCAATTCATAGCTTTCTTCCAGTATTTAGGGATGCTGGTTTGGCCTATGGTAGCTATTGGTTGGATAGTGGATATGTATCAAAGAGGTACAGCTTCCCTGAAAAGATTAAATGAAATCTTTGAAGTAGAACCAGAGATAAACGATAATGAAGCAGATTTTTCCATTAAAGCTTTGCAAGGCAATATTGAAATAAGAGACCTCACTTTCCGCTATGCTAAAAATCTTCCTCTGATTTTTGACCATATCAACACCTCTATTGATCAAGGTAAAACTTTAGCCATTGTAGGTCCCACCGGCTGCGGGAAAACAACTCTGATTGAACTTATCGTAAGGATATATGAACCTCCACGAGGCAGTATTCTGATTGATGGTCATAAGGTCCACCGCATACCACTTCAAGTGTTGCGACGAGATATCGTACTGGTGCCTCAAGATATCTTTCTTTTTTCTGATACTATAGCTAATAATATTCGTTTGGGAGCCATAGATGCACCTATAGAAGCAGTTTATGAAGCGGCTAAGAAAGCTGAGATTTATGACGAAATAATGGATTTTGAGGATAAATTTGAAACCGTTATAGGTGAACGAGGAACAACTCTCTCGGGAGGACAAAAACAAAGAGTGGCAATTGCACGAGCTCTTTTAACTAATCCTGAAGTGTTGATTTTGGATGATGCTCTTTCAGCTGTGGATACTAAGACCGAACGGCATATAATAGAAAATCTCGTAGAAGACAGAAAAGAGAAAACTAATATCATCATATCACATCGTATTTCTTCCATTCAGCATGCAGATCACATAATTGTATTAAGCGATGCTAAAATTATAGAATCTGGAACACATCAAGAACTGATTGCCAAGGGTGGACTATATAGTGACCTTTATGAGAAGCAACGGATCAGAGCAAGACTGGAGGGAGAAGAGATATGATGGGTGGTGGACATGGAGGTGGAAAAGAAATAATAGCCTCGGATGAGGTTAAAACTAAAATTTTTGATCGGCGTCTACTAGGCCGTCTATTGCACTATCTAAAACCCTATCTGATAGGTGTAATCGTTTCTTTTCTAATTGTTATGGTGGTCTCTTTTGCAGAATTGGTGCAACCACTTATCCAACAAAGAGCTATTGATGATTACATTGTCTCAGATAAAAATATTGCTATCTTTCAGGATGAAGAATCAGCTAATTCCTTTCTAAACAAGTATTCATATCTAAAGCTTAAAAAATTAACCTATGAGAATAGACACTTTATCATTTTGAAATCTGCTGATTTGAATAAGATTAACCAACAAGATATATTGGAATTTCAAAATGAAGGAATAATCAGCGAGGAAAAGGTATTTCTTCTAGTAGATAAACCAGAGAACATCCGAATACTAAATAAATATCTTAAAGAAGATACAAACCCACAGGGTGGCAAAGAAGGTTTTAATGGATGGTTTAGAGTAGGAGATAGACAGATAGCCATCTCGCGTGATCAATTAAATATTGTGCCTAAAGAAGATCGCTTTAAACTTAGAAATGAAGCCGCTAACCAACTAATCTGGCTGGCATTAGCATTCTTAGCTATTAGTATTATAAGGTTTATTGCTGGATATTTTCAGGTAGTTATCACCACCACTTTCTCGCAAAAAGCTATGAATGATCTGCGTCATGATGCTTTTGCTCATCTACAAAGAATGCCAGTTAAATTCTTTGATGTAAATCCAGTAGGAAGATTAGTTACACGCGTTACCAATGATATTAGAGCTATTGATGAAATGCTGGCTTCTGGCGTTATCACTATTATCCAGGATATAATTATGATTATTGCTATAGTGATATTGATGCTGCTACTGAACTGGAAATTAGCTCTGGTAAGTTTTGCTATTTTACCTATGGTAGTGTGGGTCATTGTAATTTTCCGAAAAAAAACCCGACCTATATATAGAGAAGTCAGAAAACAACTTGCAACGGTTAATGCAACCCTGGATGAACATATCAGTGGTCAAAAGATAATAAAACTGTTTAACCAATACAAAAGAAAAAGAGAAGAGTTTGCTAAGGTTAATCAAAATTATTATACTGCTTCAATGAAACAGATGAAGCTTTTTGCATTTTTCCGTCCCATAATTCGTGTTAGCTCTCAGATTGCAGTTGCACTTCTCATCTGGTATGGAGGAGGTCAAATTCTTCAGAATGTTATTACCATTGGATTATTGATGGCTTTCACTCAATATATCTCAAAACTATTCCAACCCATAGACGACTTTTCGGAAAAATTTAATGTATTACAAGGATCTCTGGCTGCAGCTGAAAGAATCTTTGACTTGATGGAGTTAGAACCTGAGGATTATCGTGAACATCTGAAAAAAGGAATTAGACTTCAGGGAGAAATAGAATTTAAGAATGTGTGGCTGGCTTATAATCCTGGCGAATGGGTGTTAAAGGATATTAGCTTCAAGATTGAACCAGGAGAAAAAATTGCTCTGGTGGGTCATACCGGAAGTGGGAAGACCTCTATAGTCAATTTAATTTTAGGTATGTACACCTATCAAAAAGGACAGATTTTACTTGATGGACGGCCTCTGGAAAGCTATGCTATAGAGGATATACGAAGAAATATCGGCATAGTTCAGCAAGATGTATTTATCTTTAGTGGTAATATCAGAGATAATATCGCCCTTAACAATAATCAGTTGAGTAAAGAACAGATTATTCAAGTAGCTAAATATGTGAATGCGGATAAATTTATTAGTAAGCTTCCTCTCGGTTATGATGAGCCAGTAATGGAACGAGGAGCAACACTTTCTACCGGTCAAAGACAATTAATAGCTTTTGCTCGTGTGCTGGCTTATGATCCTGCTATCTTTATTTTAGATGAAGCTACTTCCAATATTGATACGGAGACAGAATTACTCATACAAGATGCTCTACAAAAGATTATGCATAATCGCACCTCTATAGTCATAGCACATCGGCTTTCTACCATTCAGAATTCAGATCGTATCATAGTTTTGCATAAAGGAGTGATTGTGGAAGAAGGCAATCATTTTGAGTTGCTGGATAAAAAGGGATTATATTATGACCTATATCGTCTGCAATACACCTGATGATTATAGATAAAAATTAAGGGGATGAGCTCTGTTCATCCCCTTTTATTTTGAACTGGTTCAAGTTTAGTTGTCTGGAAAAGGATTTTTTGAAGCTAAAATTTGTTTTCTCTCTTCCCAGAGTTTATCCGCTACAGGTGCCCATTTTTCAGCTGCAGGAATAGTTTTAGCACAAAGTTCATCCACTGTTTCTGGTCCTTCAAGCTGAGTTGAATAGGCACTGGAATTGTGTACCATCTCCATCAGGATTTCGGGATTATCCAGAAGTGGACAGGGACGGAGTAGATTTTCGTTGAAAGGTTGATGTTTTTTATATTCCATAAAAAGAGGAGATCGCAGGGCTTCCAATAGAGATACATCTTTGATATTTACATTAGCGTAATGAATGAAAGCACAAGGTTCCGCATCTCCATTAGCATTAATATGTAAATAACTTCTACCTCCTGCAATGCAACCATTGGCAGCTTCTCCATCATTCCAGAAATCAAGAGCAAAGATCGGTTTGGTAGCTCTAATTTCCTGAATACGACGATACATATAAGCACGCTGTTCTGGAGTGGCAATAAAATCTAATTTAGCATCTTTGCCGATAGGAATATAGGTAAAATTCCAGGCGAAACGACATCCACGTGCAATCATATCATCTATGAATTCATCAGAACCTACATTTTCCGTATTATAACGATGATAACAAGTAGAATAACCAAATAGCAATTTATGTTTCTTCATAAGCTCCATAGCTGATATCACTTTTTGATAACAACCTTTGCCACGTCTCATATCTGTAGCTTCTTCATCACCTTCTATAGAAAATGCTAAGATGAAATTGCCCACTCGTTCCATATCTTCACAAAGCTTTTCATCCACCAGTGTGCCATTAGTGAAGGCAAAAAAGAAGCAATCCTGATGTTTTGCACAAAGCTTAATTATATCATCTTTGCGAATTAAGGGTTCACCTCCAGAAAAGAGATACCAATAAATACCAAGTTTCTTACCCTGTTTTACTAAAGAATCTAAGATATCATAGGGTAGATTATATTGCTTTCCATATTCTGAAGCCCAACAACCTGTACAGGAAAGGTTACAGGCGCTAGTTGGATCTAATAATAATGCCCAAGGAACATTACAATTATATTTAGCTTTAATTTTATCTCTACGAGGTCCCCCTACCATAGTGGAATTGACCATAAAACATTCTGCTACTTTACGGATGGTTTTGGTGTTAACCTCTTTAAATAAATCTATTGTAAATTTGTGCCAATTGCCATCCTCATCCATCAGTGCATTATATATTCCATCTATATAAAAGTCATACTGATGCTTCGGGTCAAGCTTCTTGGCTAAAGAAACAATCTTGGGCATTTTCTTTATAGGGTCTGTTGCCAAATAATTGACCAATTGATCAACCGCTATTTTTCTTACACCCTTCATTTTTCTTACTCCTTATATATCTGTATATTATTTATAATCTTTAAATTCATAATATTTGCTACGGTCACGAATAATTTTAGTTAAAGTATCTATCATTTCTATTTCTTCTAAATTTACTACTATCATTTATATCAATGCTTTGTCAAGAGATATTCCCTTTTACTATATATTGTAGTCTAATATCGGTAATGTGCAAGCTAAATGTTAAGAATTTTTTTCTAGAAAGAAGTCTAAGATATCAAAAAAATGAAGAATAATGGAATATAACCAGATAATATATTCAAATACATTCCAATTCAATATTATAGTAGTAGCTAATTTAGCTCTATCGTCCGGCTTACTATCCTGTAATTCAGATAGTTATCTTTAACTTATATCTAACTGATATCCATTTAGGACATAAGCTGGACATAAG
>DFOM01000057.1 GCA_002376725.1 Cloacimonetes bacterium UBA3541
ATGTCCAGCTTATGTCCAAAACGGAACATCAATTGGAGATAAGTTCAACGAAAGTTTAACTTCTAAGATCAAGATAGAAATTATTTGGAATCGTTTCACTTAAGAAAGATATATAGATTTCAGCTCATTAAAAAAGTAAAGCTCCGTTTTTACGCGGAGCTTATACTTTTTTCTATGTGTTAGTTAACCATTGAAACGCAGCACTACAAATTGTTCGTTTTTGTTACGGTCCTGCACATAAAGAACAATGGTATTACTGGATTTTTCTTTCATTGTCTTTATCGCATTGTCCATAGCAGTATTATATTCTTCCGGGGTATTAACTTCAATATTTCCGACCTTTAAAATGATATAACCAGGCTGGATTCCGGCACGAGCTGCTGGTGAATCCGGTGCTACGGCACTAACAATTACACCTTTATCAGCTTTAATATTATTTTGTCTTGCATAGGCACTATCAATGGATACTACAGTTATTCCTGCATTTGTATCAGCTTTGGTAGCTTTTTCTGCGCTAGCTAATTTATCTTCTGGATAAGCATCCAGAGTTATTTGTAATGTTAAAGTATCATTATTCCGAATCACTTTAACCGGAACCTTAACTCCAGGTTTGGAAGTGGCAACAGCAATACGGAATTTTGATACATTAGGAACTTTTTCGCCATTAAATTCAATTATAACATCACCAACCTGAATTCCTGCCTTATCTGCAGGAGAATCCTTTTCCACTTTCGCTACAAGAACACCAGAAACCTCAGAAAGGTTGAAAGCTTCCATTAAATCAGCAGTTATTTCCTGGGGTAATATACCGATATAAGCACGAGTAACTTTTCCCGTAGCTACGAGGTCTTCCATCACTCGTTTGGCTAAATTAATAGGAATAGCAAAGCCAATTCCAATATTTCCACCACTGGTGCTGGTAATAGCAGAATTTATCCCTATCACTTCTCCCTTAATATTCAAAAGAGGTCCGCCACTATTACCAGGATTAATCGCTGCATCCGTCTGAATATAATCCTGATATATAGGAGAACTGCTTCCGAAATTTAAATTTGACCTTCCTATAGCAGAAATAACTCCTAAGGTCACTGTCCTATCCAAACCCACATCTCCAAAAGGATTTCCAATAGCAATTGCCCATTCTCCAATCTCTAACTTAGAAGAATCTCCTAAGGGTGCTATAGTAACTTTCTCTCCCTCTCTAACCTTAATTTTGATAACCGCTACATCAGTGCTAGGGTCCAGTCCTACAACCTCCGCAGTGTAACTAATCTTATCCGCAAGAGTGACCGTTATAGTTCCTTCCTTCCCTTTTTCTACAACATGATTATTGGTCATTATATAGGCTTCCCGAGTTTGAGGATTGAATTCATAGATAAAGCCACTGCCCATAGAAGTAATCTTCCTCTGCATTTCTCTCGGTATCTCCGGGAAGAAATATTTGAACAGAGGATCATCAAAGAAGGGATTGGTGATAGCAGGTATACTAACCTTAGCTTCAACTTTAATCTGTACTACAGATTCCCTGACTTCACGCACTACTTTAACTATAGGATTAGTTCCATCCTCATCCCGAAACATTGAGATTTGACTTTTGGAAGTGGATAATGTAGGTGGCTCTGCTTTATCTGTCTTAGCAAAAATACCAGACACTAGCATTACCATCAGAATTACTGGAATAAGCTTCTTCCCTATTTTCATAATATTCTCCTTCTATCTATAATAATAACATTATCTTTTTTATTTATCTAACTGACAAAAACTTATAGAGTTATATGATGTTACCTCTCTCTCTATTACGATATTGAAGTCAAGAAAAAAATTAATCCGCTATGTTTATTCTATGTTTATCTATACTAAAGACCCTGCTCATTTCCTGCAGATATTGACAAAAAATATCCTTTTCGCATTATGACTATATGGATAAGAAAGACCCTAAAGTATATATAAAAGACACTTCTACCCCGGTTAAATTTATTAAGGGTGTGGGAGAAGCACGTGCTCGTCAGCTGGCTAAAATTGGCATTACTACAGTAATGGATTTATTTGAATACTTTCCCCGCTCTTATATTCATCGTAAAATAGAACCTGCAATCTTTGAACTGAAACCAGGTGATAACATAGCAATTACCACTATGATATGCTGGGTAAATGAAAAATCTACTAGAAATGGAAAGCTTATGCTTAATGTAGGTGTAAGTGATAAACATTCCACCTTAATCTGCACCTGGTTCAATTATCCTAAAAACTTAATTCAGATGTTTAAACCAGGAAATATGGTCTGGGTTGCTGGCACGCTTTCAGAATATAATGGACAACTTCAAATAATGCATCCTGAAATTGAATTTGTGGATGATGAAGAAGAAAGTGATTTTTGGAAAAAGAGGTCCTATCTTCCCGTTTATTCTTTAACTGGAAATCTAACTCAAAAATTCTTCCGAAATGCTATTTATAACGCCTTTGAAGTATATGCGAATACGATAGAAGAGAATTTACCTGAGTTTATACTTCATAAATATGATTTTCTTCCCCGTAAAAAAGCTTTGCAGAAAATGCATTTCTCCCTCCATCCAGAAGAATTGGATGAAATTCGTAAAAGATTTGTTTATGAAGAGTTCTTCTATTCTCAACTACTCTGGGCAAGACACAAACACTTTCACAAAGAGGAAGTTAAAGGAATCTGCTTCGAAAATAAAAGACAACTAACTGCCCAGCTTTATCATAAACTGCCATTTAAATTAACCAATGCCCAAATACGGGTTATCAATGAGATTTTTGCCGATATGACCTCAGATAAACAGATGTCCAGATTACTTCAAGGTGATGTCGGTTCGGGAAAAACTATTGTGACCCTTTTTGCTATGCTTCTGGCTGTGGAAAATGATTATCAAGCTGCTCTTATGGCTCCCACTGAAATACTTGCTGACCAGCATTATAATAATATCACCAAATTATTAGAAGGATTGCCAGTAAAAGTGGCATTGCTTAAGGGAGGAACATATAAGGGTAAGGAACAAACAAAAACCGATATTCAGCAAGGCAATGCTGATATTATTATTGGCACTCACGCCCTATTCCAAAAAGAAATAGTTTTTGATAAATTAGGTTTCGTCGCTATTGATGAGCAACATCGTTTTGGAGTTCAACAAAGAGCTAGTTTAGCCAAAAAACACAAACATCCTGACCTCCTCTATCTAAGTGCCACTCCTATCCCTCGTTCCCTTGCCCTAACCGTTTATGGTGATCTGGAAGTTAGCATTATTGATGAACTTCCACCCAATCGCAAACCAGTCACTACCCTTATTCGTTCTAGTAAAAAGATAGATCTTGTCTACAAAGAAGTCGCTAAAGAGCTGGAAAAAGGTAGACAGGTGTACATTGTCTGCCCTCTTATTGAAGAATCTGATAAAATTGACCTCTTGGACGCTCAAAGAATGCAACATCACATTTCTACCAAAATATATCCTCAATATTCCTGCGTCCTCATCCACGGAAAAATGGCATCTAAAGAAAAAGAAGATATAATGCGTCGCTTTAAATCTGGAGAAATAAAAATTCTAGTATCTACTACTGTTATTGAAGTAGGTTTGGATATCCCTAATGCATCCGTAATGGTTGTTGAACATGCAGAACGCTTCGGTTTAGCCCAATTACATCAACTCCGAGGAAGAGTAGGAAGAGGTGGACAACAAGCATATTGCTATCTTATAGAACATATGCCTGCCACCAATATAGCCCGAGAAAGACTTGCTACTTTAGCCAGCACTACCGATGGATTTATTATAGCAGAAAAGGATTTAGAATTACGAGGTCCAGGAGAAGTATTCGGAACTGAACAATCCGGTATGCCACATTTTAAATTTGCAAATTTAGTAAGCGATCAACCAATCTTAAAATTAGCTCGCCAGGATGCTTTTGAAATTATCACTCAAGACCCCGAATTAACCAATCCAGATCATAAGCTGCTAAAAAATATCTACTTCCGCCAATTCGCTGAAAAAGAAAAACTTATCCTATACTAATTTCCTCTTTAAAGAATTTTTAAGATTGACTAAATAATCTATTTTAATATTAAGGAGTTCAACTCTATTAATCCGAGGTAAAAATGAAAAAAATAACTATTATCATTTCTCTCCTACTGGTATTAAGTTCTATCTTTGCTATAAAATTTGACCCTGACTATTTCGTCTCCAAATCTATTATCGTATGTTTTACTAAAACAGCTATTGGTAATGATACTGGTAAAATTGACTTTACCAAAAATAATGGTGTAGTTCAAACTGGTATCTCCTCCTTTGATAAGCTTGCTCTTGATTATAGCATAGTAAATATGGAACAGATGCACCCTTATGTCAAAGACCCAAGCTGGAATGACAACGGTTTATATCTACAAAATACCTATCGCTTAACCTTAGCTTCCGATGATAATATAGATGAAGCAGTTGAAGCTCTATCTAATGATAAAAACCTTATTTATGCTGAATTGGAAGGTATTGTCCGCAGCAAGTTTGTCCCCAATGACCCTCTTATTGTCCAACAATATGTCCATAATCTCATCAGAAGTTATGATGCTTGGGATTATGTACAAGGCTCACATAATGTAAAAGTTGCCATTACCGATTCAGGTGTTAAATGGAATCATCCTGACCTTAGAGGTAATATCTGGATTAATCCTGATGAAGCTCCTGGTATGACTATAAATTGGGATGCCGGAACTATTACTGGCGGTGATGGTTTTGATGCTGGTGAAGGAGGAAATAAAATAGATGATTTGATGGGCTGGGATTTTTACTATAATGATAATAATCCCATTCAGAATTATGCTGACAACTATCATGGCACTCATGTAGCTGGATGTGCTGGAGCAGTTGGCAATAATGCTATAGGTGTAGTTGGAACATCTCCAGTAGTTTCATTAATTATTTGTAAAGGTGCTCCCGATACATCTCCTTCACAAGGCGTTTCCTATGCTTATGATCAAGTAAAATATGCCGGAGAAGTGGGAGCTGATATCATTAATGCCAGCTGGGGTAGTGTTGGAAATGGTGCTTATCCCAATTCTATCGTCAATTATGTCACCAACCTTGGTGCTTTGGTTGTTACTGCTGCTGGAAATGTAAATACAGAGCATAATAATTATTATCAGGATTATCCTGCCGATTGCACTAATGCCTTATGTGTAGCTTCAACCGGACGTAATGATATAAAATCCAGCTTTTCTGATTATGGAGCTCCTATAGACATTTGTGCTCCCGGCGAAGCTATCCTTTCTACGGTGATAGCTGGAAATGGCTATAATGCCTATGATGGCACTTCTATGGCTTCACCTATTGTCGCAGGAGTCTGTGCTTTGGTAAAAGCTGTTAATCCGGAACTGTCACCTCAACAGCTTATGCAACGAGTTATGAATACAGCTGATTATATCTATGATAAAAATCCAGATTATGTAGGAATGCTTGGTAGTGGAAGAGTTAATGCTTTTGCTGCTACTATGTATGATAAAATTCCATATATTACTATTGAGGATTATTCATTGGAAGAAGTTGAAGGTGATGGAGATGGAATTCCCAATCCTGGAGAAACTATTCATTTAAAAATTTCCCTCAATAATTATTTAGACCCTTATACTGGGCTCTGCTGGCTTGAAGCTGAAAATCTTACTGCTACTCTTTCTACAACCTATCCTGGAGTCACTATTATAGAAGATACTGCTAATTATGGTAATATGATTGCCGGTAGCAGTATGTGGAACAATAATCATCCCTTTATCTTTCAAACGGTTGCTTCTCTACCTTCTGAACCAATTCCTTTTGAGCTTACCGTAACTGCTAATCAATCTGCTGAGTATCCCTATACCAGAGTTCTACCCGTTGATATTCCACTCTCTCTTAATCAAGCAGGTTGGCCTATGAATGTTGGCGGTGCTTCTACTTCCAGTGCAATTATCTATAATTTGGATTCAGATTTAGACAAAGAAATAATTATCTCAGAACCAACGGGAATTGTCCATATCCTGAAACCTGATGGAACAACGGAACTGGATGGATTCCCTCTCAATTTAGATTCTCCTATTGTTGGTTCAATAGCAATGGCAGATGTTGATTATGATGGCACTATGGAATTTGCAGCTTCTTTACAAAATAATAATATCGTACTCTTCAACCAGAATGGCACTATACTCTGGACCTATCCTGCTGGAGGAATACTTCGTAATGGTCCTGTGATAGCTTCTCTCGCTATGGATAATACCCAGCAAATAATTGCCCTCACTCAAACGGGAAATGTAGTAGTTTTAAATCCAGATGGCACTACTTATCCCAATTTCCCGGTTTCTGCTCAGGGTATTTACCTTGGAGTTCCTGCCATTGGCGATTTAAATGGCGATGGACATCATGAGATAATTATTGCCACTATGAATGGCAATTTAAATGCTATCAATAGCACTAATGCTCAAAATCTCGCTGGTTTTCCAGTTACAATGCAAGGAGGCTCTCAAAATCCAATTGCCATAGCTAATCTAGATAGCGATGATTATCCTGAAATAATTGTTACAACCTCTTCTACTGGTAATGTCCTGGCTTATAATCACGACGGAACCTTGCTCTTCCAAAAAAATGTGGGTGGACAAATCAAGACTGGTCCTGTAGTTGCTGATATAGATAACGATGGGACTAAAGAAATAATTGTGATTAATACGGCTGGAATAATCAATATCCTCAATCCTTCTGGAAATGACTATCCCAATACCCCTCTTTCTATCGATAAAACTGTGGAATGCACTCCTACCGTTGCTCGTTTTGATGGCGAGAATTATGCAGGAATCATCTTTGGAGATACCGATGGCTATCTTCATAGTGTGAGAGTTGATGGTACTGAATCTTCTAATTTCCCTATTCTGCTTGGCGGTAATGTAAAAGTCTCCGCTGCCTTAGCTGATATTGACAGAGACGGCGATTTTGATATTGTAATTCCTAACGATGAATCTATCTTTGTAATAGATGTGAAGCGTCCTGCTCAAGCTTATGAATGGTATTGCTATCTGGGAACCTGGAATCGCAGTGGAAATATCTATCAAGCCACACCCAATAATGATAATAATGCTCCTCAACCAGTTACAGCTCTATATGGCAATTATCCCAATCCTTTTAACCCTGAAACTATTATTAAATTTGAATTAGCCAAGCCAGGTCTTGTGACTCTGGATATCTTCAATCAGAAAGGACAGCTGATTAAAACTCTTTTAAATACCGAGTTTGCTGCTGGTTTTCATCAGATTACCTGGAATGGTACAGACCAAAACGGTTCTCCTGTAAGCAGTGGAATCTATTACTACCGTATGCGTTCTGGAAAATACTCTTCCACTCGTAAAATGATATTAATGAAATAGTTATATCTATTTAAATAATAATAAAGCATATTCTTCACGATAATTACGATAAAGTAAATAAAAAGAATATGCTTTATTTATTTAGGTTAAATCTTTGTTTTGCTTCTAGCTTACCTCTTTCTTGTCTCTTTAGTTAAGAAAGTGTTGAGAAATAGTCAGATGTAATTTTATTTTTTCTTCTAACCGATTTTCTTATAACTTCTTATTTTAGCTCTCAAAATAAAGTTAACAACAAGAAAAAGGACTTGAATCCACCAGATTAGTCATTGACATAAAACAGATTTGGAAAAACCTTGAACTCAGAATAGATGGTGCTACTTGATAGGTAAAAGGGAATCTCGTGAAAAGCGAGAGCGGAAACCGCCACTGTAATCAGCGTAAATAGGCTGAATCAGTCACTGTTTAATAATGGGAAGGCTGATTCAATATAGCCGCTGTAAGCCAGGAAACCTGCCACTAATTACATCTCTGTTATACGGTTTCAATAACAGAATGGCAAAGTAGTTCATCCCTATTCAATATAATTAGAATAAGGTGAACCAAATGAAACAATTAAAGACCTCTCTTCTGGCAGTATTTATTTGCCTATTTCTCACTTCCTTGTATGGGACAGAAATATATGTGGTTAATTCTGTTTCCCGTACTCTTTCTCGCCTAGATACAGAGACCGGAATAGTTAATAATACTTTTGCCCATTTAGGACTAACTCCCAATCTTATGGATATGGATGAGAACAATATCTATATAGTATGTTCAGGAGATAACGCTATTCAGGTTATTTCTCGCTCAACTGGCACTCATCTATACTTCCTGCCAGTAGCATCATCCAGCAATCCTTATGATGTGCTTAAAGTGGGAGATTTTCTTTATGTAACAGGTTTATTTACTAATAAACTTTATAAAATTAGCCTGTTGACTCATAATGTAGTCTCATCTCTAAGTGTGGGAGAAGCACCAGAAGGACTATGTTCTGATGGTTCAAGACTATATGTTTGCAACACTGGAGGATATATCAATAACTACGCAAATAGTTCTATATCTGTGATAGACCTTGATTCATTTTCTGTAATTGAGACCATACCTGTCTGGACTAATCCTCAGTTTGCCTGCATCTATGGAAATTACTTACATATCGCTTGTACTGGAAACTGGAATAATATATCCGGAAAAATAGATATCATTAATCTGGAAGACTTTTCACTTACTCAACGACTTGATCTAGGAGGACATCCTGGAAATATCTGGATAAACAATTTAGGAATTGCCTATGTTGGAGAAGGTATGAGTAATGCGCTTTATAGTTATAATGCTGATACCTTTGAAATCTATCATAGTTACCAAAATCCTATGAACTATAGTGCTTTTATGGTAGATGGCAATCAGGATATAATAGCCCTATTAAATCAAACCTGGACTTCAAACTCTATTATTAGTGTTTATGATTACGATTTTAACTTATTAAATACTTTTTCGGTGGGAATTTCCTCTACTGACCTTAGAGTGGCTCCTTCAGTGACTTACATTGAAGATGAATATATTATGGAGTCAAAGTTAAGAATTTATCCTAATCCCTATTTTCCCGGAAATGAGCTACATTTCTCAGGCAAAATTAAAGATTTCAGCCAATTGTATCTTTATAATATAAGAGGACAAATGGTTTTCAAGACCACAATAACAGAGACTGTTCCGACTATTCTTCCTCAGGAACTGGTCCCTGGACTTTATCTTTATAAAATTATCCAGGGCATCAAGCAGGAAACAGGTAAATTATTCATTAAGAATTGATAGTATACAGATTTTACTTGACTTTAGCCTTTTAGATTAGAAATTAGATTATATAAATAATAGATAGGAGTTCTCAGATGAATTATTTTCTAACCGAAGAACAATTAGAGATGCAAGAAATAGCAAGAAGAATAGCCAATGAAAAGATGAAGCCAGTCTCGCAAAAATATGATGAAGAAGAAATCTTCCCTTGGGATATTGTGGAAGTTATGCGTCAAAGTGACCTCTTTGCCATCCTGGTAAGTGAAGAATATGGTGGAATCAGTGGAAAAGTTATGGATTTAGCAATCGTAACAGAAGAACTTTGTGCCGTTGATATGGGTATCTCTCTTGCTTTTGGTGCTACCGGTTTAGGTATGTATCCCATTTTGATAGCTGGATCTGAGGAACAAAAACAAAAATATTTAACTCAGATTGCAGCCGGAGAAAAGCTTGCTGCTTTTGCTCTTACGGAAGCTAATGCTGGTTCTGATGCTGGAGCAATAGAAACTACTGCTAAAAAAGAAGGAGACAACTACATTCTAAATGGAACTAAACAATGGATTACCAATGGCGGTGAAGCAGATATCTATTGTGTGTTTGCTATGACTGATAAGACCAGAGGTGCTCGTGGTTGTTCCTGTTTTATCGTAGAAAAGGGGACTCCTGGTTTCAACTTTGGGAAAAAAGAAAATAAAATGGGAATTCGTGCATCTGCCACACGTGAACTTATCTTTGAAGATTGTGTGGTACCGGCAGAAAATCTTGTAGGCAGGGAAGGTATGGGTTTTATTATTGCAATGAAGGTCTTTGATAAATCCCGTCCTATGGTTGGAGCTCAAGCTGTTGGTGTAGCCAGAGGTGCTTTTGAGACTGCTATTACATATTCCAAACAAAGACAACAATTTGGAAAGCCCATCTCTTCTTTTCAAGCTATTCAATTTATGTTAGCTGATATGGCAACTGAGATTGAAGCAGCTAGAGCTTTGGTCTACCAAACTGCCAAATTAATTGATAGTGGTGCCAAAGATTACAGCAAAGAATCTGCTATGTGTAAATATTTTGCTTCGGATGTTGCTATGAAAGTAACTACTGATGCTGTTCAGATTCTCGGTGGCTATGGTTATATGAAAGAATATCCAGTAGAAAAAATGATGCGAGATGCTAAAATCCTACAGATATATGAAGGCACCAATCAGATTCAAAGAGGAATAGTCGCTTCCGCTTTGCTTAAACAGTATTAAATCCTCGCAACTTCTGAATAGGATATGGACTCTTTGTATATGCCAGAGCATCTTTTATTACATACCTGTTGTGCACCTTGCCTTATTGCTCCTTATAAAGAGCTAAAAGCTCAAGGTATCGTTTTCAGCTCTTTCTGGTATAACCCCAATGTCCATCCTGTAACGGAATACAGAATGCGTCTTCAGACCTTACAATCCTTTGCCCAAAAGGAAGGTATATCCCTTGTCTTGAAAGATGATTATGGATTGAGGAATTTTGTTAAAGCAATTGCTTCCGATATTGAAGAACGTTGTAGTTACTGTTTTCGCTCAAGATTAGAAATGACGGCACAAACTGCATTAGAACAAGGATACGACGCCTTTTCTACTACTCTTTTATATAGTATATATCAGAAACATAACCTTATAAAAGAAATCGGTGAACAAATAGCAGAAGAGAAACATATTCCTTTCTTCTACCGTGATTGGAGAACTCTCTGGTCAGAAGGAGTTCGTCTTTCTAAAGAAGCAGAACTCTATCGTCAAAAATATTGCGGTTGTATCTTCAGTGAAGAAGAACGCTACCTAAAAAGGAAAAAATGAGCAGATATCAGGAGATAGACCTTTCTAAAATTCATTTTACTTCTATTCAGGATAGATTTAGTAAAGTAGATACTAACTCATTTGCTAAGGTTTCCGATAATATAATAGATAGTATGCCTGATATTCTCAAAGGTGCAGAGTTCAAAGAATTTATTAATCGTTGTCGTCTGGCACGAGATTCTGATAAAACCTTTATTATCGGTTTAGGTGGACATATTATTAAATGTGGATTAGCACCTTTACTAATAAAACTGATGGAAGAGGGGATTGTTAACTGCTTTGCGGTCAATGGTTCAGTCACCATTCATGATTATGAACTTGCCTTTTTTGGTAAAACTTCTGAGGATGTGAGTAAGGGACTGGCAGATGGCACTTTCGGTATGGCAGATGAAACCATAAATACTATAAACCGGATTATTATCCGAGCCAGTGAAGAAAAGTTAGGGTATGGAGAAGCTTTAGGAAAAGCAATCCTGGAACAAGCACCAAATGCAGATATTTCTCTTTTAGCGCAAGCTTATAGGTATAATATTCCCGTTACTGTACATATTGCTTTAGGAACTGATATAAACCATCAATCACCTTATGCAGATGGCAAAGCTATCGGAGATTGCAGTTTGAGGGACTTCCGGATTTTTTGTGAGCAGGTAAAAAATCTAAATGCAGGTGGAGTTTTCATTAATATGGGTTCCGCTGTCCTTATCCCTGAAGTGTTTCTCAAGGCATTAACTATTGCTCGCAATGTTTATGGCACTGTTCAAGATTTTACTACTGCGGTATTTGATATGAATCTACAGTATAGAGAACTGGAGAATATAGTCCGTCGTCCCTTAGAAAATGGAGGCAAAGGATATTACTTTATCGGGTATCACGAGATTATGATACCTCTTTTAGTTCAGGAGCTATTGCGTTAATTCTCTCAGGAATAGAAATTCTCTATAGCTTCAAGCATTTGCTGGATTGCAGCATTAGGGTCATCCACGGCTAAGGTTCTTTTATCTCCATTGTCAAAAGTTATAACTACACTTCCTAAAACCTTGGATATTTCTCGTATCTTGGGAATAACAATATAGCTTTTGCCTAGATGTTCATCGTCATATGTATAAATTGCTTTCATAGCTTTATATCCTGAAATTAATCTATATTTTCATCGGGATAGATCAAAATCATCATCCAGTGAAGTGATAAAAGCAGTAATCAGCTGCACCGCTGTATCCAAATCCTTAAATGATATCACTTCATTAGGAGAATGCATATAGCGATTGGGAATTCCGATAACTGCCATAGCTGTGCCAGCTTTAAGGTCTTGTATAACATCAGCATCCGTTCCTGTTCGTCCTGGTTCAATTTCCAGTTGATAAGGAAGATTTAGTTCTTTAGCCAGAGCGATTAGTTTATCATTAATAGCAGGATGCACTACTGCACCAATAGTTATAGTAGGACCTTTACTTAAAGAGACATCGCCAAAAATACGTTTGTCTGCTCCAGGAATATCCGAAGTGAAAGTCACATCTACAGTAATAGCAATATCGGGTTCAATTTGCCAGGCACTGGTTCTTGCACCTCGCATAGTAGTTTCTTCACCCACACTGGAAACTGCGTAATAATTTGCCTTTATAAATTTATCTTTTAGTTCTTTCATCACTGCTGCAGCTACATATACTCCACATTTATTATCGGTAGCCTTAGAGACAACCAGGTCATCAGAGAGCATTTCAAAATCGCTATGATAGGTTATAATATCTCCAATGGCAACTTTCTTTTCTGCTTCTTCTTTAGATAATGCTCCAATATCAATCCAGAGGTCTTCTAACTTTAGTTTAGGAGGTTCTTCAGTTCCCCGTTGCATATAGATATGTTTTTTACCTATGATACCTCTAATAGGCTTACCCTGATGATAAATATCCAATCTTAAACTAGGAAGTAGATTAACATCAAAACCACCCAGAGTGCGTACATAGACATAACCCTGGTCATCTATATGATTAACAATAAAGCCAATTTCATCAGCATGCCCTACTACCATAACTTTTAGTTTTCCACTTCCCTTCTTTAATGCTATCACATTACCATTACGGTCCTTACTTATATCATCCGCATAAGGCTTAAGAAAGTCTATTACCACTTTTTGAGCTGGACCTTCATAACCGGAAGGACTAGGAGCAGAGACCAGATTCTTGAAGAATTGTTTATTCTCATCAGATAACATATTTTCTCCTAACAATTATTAGCTATCTCTTCCGCAAAAGGATTGATAACCTTTTTCTGGACGGGTTGTTCGTGGGGTATAACACATAAGAATTTTAATACATCTTTCCCTTTGTTTTTAAAAGTATGCATCAAGCCTGGTTCAACATAGATAGCATCGCCTTCAGCAAAGGGTATTTCACCTCTATCAGTTTTCAAAACACCAGTTCCATTGAGCACGAAAACTTCATGTTCCCAGTTATGAGTATGATAAGGAGTGTGTCCACCAGGTTCAATTTCAAACATACGCATAGCAAAATTGGGAGCTCCATCTTTTTGAGCTATAAGCCAGCGAATTTGTGCTCCCTTAGCACCTTCAGCATTTACAGGTTCCAAGGGCACCCGATCAAAATGGATAATCTTCATTTATTCCTCCAATATTAGATTATATTTGATAATCATTATTAAAATATGATAAACCGATTAGCCAGAAAAGCTATGAATAAGATGGGTAGCCAATAATCAACCAATCCTCGCCTTTTTTTTGAATAGATATATCTTTATAATTGATAGCCGATTTCAGGTCGGGTAAATCTAGTTCAGATAATATAGCTTTATTCCCTCCCAGAATTTTAGGAGCATAAAAAATATAACTTTTATCTATCAGCTTTTCAGAAAAAAATGAAGAAGCTAACTCACTTCCACATTCCAGTAGAATCAGATAATTTCCTTGCTGATGAAGAATCCCTAAAACTTCTTTAAGACAGAGAATCTTTCCTTTTGCGGTTATTGGATATATGCTGGCTCCAAGACTTATTAACAGTTCTGAATGAGGAGAATTTTCTTTTCCCCGGGCACAAAATATAGTAGTTCTATATTCCAAAAGGGACTGAACTATCTTTGAGTTGAGTGGAATCTCCAGATAGGGGTCCAGAATAGCTCGCAAAGGTTGTTTGATAGGTTTAGGTAATCGGACATTAAGCATCGGGTCATCTTTCAAAACTGTTCCGATACTGCTTAAGATAACATCAGCTTCTTCTCTTAAATGATGAACTAGACGACGAGATGATTCACCTGTAATCCACCGAGAAGAGCCATCTTTAGCAGCATATTTCCCATCCATAGAAAGGGCAGTTTTCCAAAGGACAAAGGGTCTTCCTTTCTGAATTCTACACAGGTAATATTCCAATTGACGGCTTATGGCTTCTTCCATTATGCCTGAAATGACCTCAATTCCTGCATCCATAAGCTTTTTCACGCCTTTACCATTGACCAGAGGATTAGGGTCAATAATACCAATAAAAACTCTTTTAATTCCAGCTTTTATAATAGCATCGGTGCAAGGAGGTGTTTTTCCATAATGAACACAGGGTTCCAGAGTAACATACAAATCCGCATCCCTGGCTGATTTTCCGGCCTTTTTTAGAGCTTGAATTTCTGCATGATCTCCACCATATGGTTGAGTCCAACCCTCAGAAATGACTTTCCCATTTTTTACTATAACTGCACCCACAAATGGATTAGGAGAGCAGGTTCCTCTTGCTTTTTCAGCTAGTTGGAACGCTTTTTTCATATAATAAGTGGAATCAGCTGGTATATTTTTCAAGATTTTTCCTGGCTGGTTCATAATTTGGTGATATTTTCAGGATTTCTTGCCACATATTTTTAGCCAGCTCAAGGTTTCCTAATCCAGCTTCACAAGCAGCAAGATTATTCCAGGCATTAAGTTCATCCGGTTTTTCCTTATGGAGAAAATTCAGAAGGCCTCGAGCTTTTTCTAATTCGGAATTATGCAGATACAAAGTAGAGAGGGCAAATCCAGCGGCAAAGAAATGATTATCCAGAGCAAGGGCATTCCAGAAATCTTCTTTTGCTTTATTAAACTGATTAGCCAGCTGCCAATAAAGTGCACGATAGTAATAAAGGTCTGCACAATCAGGAAATTTTGGCATATTAGTAGTTAAGAGATTCCAGGCTTCTTCCCCTTTTCCATTCGCAAGAGCTTCTGCTAGATTATGAAAAAGCTGATTTTGTTCATAAAAGAGATGTGGACCACCATTAAAGTTTTGTCGGATTTTCCATCTTCCACTTGCAGAAGAAAGAAGCACAGCCCAGATAATCTTATTATTAAGCTCAAGAACTACCATTGCACTGATACCATCATCAGCAGCTCCAGCATGAAGAATAGAATAGGATTTAGTCTTCTTTATTTCCGGAATAGAAGAAATGATTCTGGTGTATCGTTCTGCGATTTGGTCAGACTCAATATCATTTACAGTAAAAGAGCGAAGTTTCTCCCAATCTTGAGTAATAACCGCATCAAAGAAGGCAAAGGTAACAGTTTCAGGTGATTCTGGTTCCTCTATTTCTTCGTGTGGAATATTGAGTTTTTGCATTAAATAGGACAGAGGAAAATTGGCTGGATACTGGTATTTTTGTAGCCAACTCAGCATTTTATCGCTATCCTGCTGAGTATATTCAACGGGACTTAAACCATTAAGTTCAGGAAGACTTTTATAGCACCAATAATCCAGAAATTTTCTCGTGGTTTGCACAAACTCAGTATTAGAATCAGAACGAAAAGCAGGAAAGGGACTGATGTGCGATTCATCAAATTTAGCAGCGTAAGGACAGGATGAAGGACAGTGTAAATCTATTCTTAGCTTCATACAGCATTTCCAACCAATCAATTTGTCTTTATACCGTGGGCATTTACGAACTGCTCTTTCAGAGTGACAACGAAAACAGCGTTCTTTGCTAAGCAGCATTTTTTATCACTCTAAAATGGGAGGCATTCGGCGTTTAAAAGCAGAGGATTGAATCATTTTTTCCACTTTTTGATAAAGTTCTAAAGGATAGGAAAGATTTTCCGTAGCAGAGATGCTTAAATGAAGTTCGGTCAATTCATAAACTATTTCATCCAGAACCGGATAGGAAATACCTATCTCTTTTTCGTCTGTTTGATGGGGCCAAAGGTCTGCAGTAGGAGTCTTATTGATTATTTTTTCTGGAATATTAAGCATTTTCGCCAGTTTCCAGACCTCTGTTTTGTAAAGATGTCCTATCGGTTCAAAAGCACAGGCAGAATCACCATACTGGGTAAAATAACCTATCATCAGTTCTGTTCTATTGCTGGTGCCTAAAACTAGTGCTTTCAATTTAGCACTAAAATCGTAAAGAACACACATTCGGATGCGAGCAAGCCAATTACCTATCCGCAAATGGTCTGCTTCAGGTGCGTAATTTTCAAAGTATGCTTTCGTAACTGGAGTGATATCTATAATCTGGTAATCAATTCCGAGCTGTTTCGCTAAATCGCTGGCATCTGCCACAGACTCTGCATTGCTGGTTTCATAGGGCATTATTAAAGCTGTAACATTTGAACTTCCTAAAGCTTCAACTGCAAGAGCAGTGCTTACAGCAGAATCTACACCCCCGGATAAGCCTACTACTAATCTATCTCTTTCCGCATTTGATAAATAGTTGCGTATGAAATCTATTATTCTTTCTTTTTCCTTATTTAAATCCAGATTCCGCATTCTTACTCCTCATATTATTTCTAATAATCTAAAAATTTCTTCTTGGATTTCAGTCAAGGATAAATCAAGGACTCAATATAGTAATAAAAATGGTTAGCTTATTGAGACAAAAAACCTTATTTTTTTTATTCTTATCCAGTTCCTCTGCTTTGATATCCAGCTTATGTCCAGCTTATGTCCAGCTTATGTCCAGCTTATGTCCAGCTTATGTCCAAAATCGGTCATAAGCTAGGCATAACTTTGATAATTATAAGCTAAAAAAAGGATAGGTGACTAATAATCAATAAATTTATCAAGGATTTCTGGCGGCGCTGACTCTAAAATAGGCTTGAGAATGGGTCTCTGAATCTACAATAAATACCGGATTAGTAGAAGAACCTAAAAATTCCCATACTCCATCAGGATTAATTGCTTGATAGATGTTATAATAGATGTTGGAAATGGGGATTCCATTTACATCTTGAGTCACAGGGTCCCAGATAAGATATAATTCACTGGAGTCTTTAATAATTCTAACATTTTGCGGAATCTGAGGAATGCTCATATATCCATATTCATAGGCTCCAATATCAATGCAGTTATCTAAAATGCGAGGATTACCAGCAAGATCATAGGGATAAAGAGAAATATCGGTTAATGGATTCCCAGCATTACGGCAAGGTGATTTCTGATTTAATCTCCAATCTGCTGCTAAACCATCCGTAGTTACGCTATTGCTCATAGACGGTTGAATAAATTCTGGACACCCGGTTATATTGTGATTGCCATATTGACTGTCGGACCAGTGTTCAACTTCCCAGCTGATATTAAAAGAATCCAAGCCATTTTCAATGGCATTATAATCATATAATTGATTCATACCATTAACTCTAATCCCAATCTGTCCCAGAGCACTACTGTTCCCCCAGATTATATTATTATAACACCCGGCATAACCTCTAATATACATACCCCCTGGACCTTCAATTGGTGAATTTATGTTAGCAGTATTATTACAGATAGTGTTATTAATGATGAGATTACCGGGAGAATAAGTTGAGGAATTAATTCCTCCTCCTTGATGGGAAGTTCCGTTATTGACGATAAGATTATTCAAGCAAAGATAGTGACAATTATTTTTGAAAGAAATGCCACCTCCGCCATTTTGAGCATAATTATTGGAAAATTTACTAGTTATGATATAATGACTTCCTCCGCAGAGAGTTACACCACCTCCCATTTTCCCTGCACTGTTAGATTTAAAAGTGCAATTTTCTATATAAAGAGAAGTTTCATTGTTCAAATCCGGAAGAGAAGTAAAAATAGCACCTCCATCATAGGTTGCTGAACAATTATGGAAAATACAATCCTTAATCCTGAAAGTGCTATTCTTAGCATACAGAGCACCACCACTATCCGCTGTAGCATAACTAAAGCAACAATGTTCTATAATCAGCTTGGAACTATTCAAAACTCGTATTATGCCTCCATTTTTGTTTAGAATATCCAGTTTTGCATCTCCCCTATTAAAAGCACAATAACGCAATATAGTAGAATCATTGGTTGCAGCAACATTCTGCATAATAATTCCACGCCATTTTTGCTCACTGGATGTAGTGCTAAATTTAATACTATCAGAGGGTGTTCCTATTGCCTGCAATTTGCCCTCAATTTTTAAGGTATAATATCCCTGAAACTGGAGCTCCACCCCGGGATGAAGGTTTAAACTTTCTCCATCAGGAATGGTTATATTGCCATTAATCAAATAGGGTGAATCTTCAACCGCCCATATACCACTAACATATCCTCCGGGAACAACGGTTGCTGCAGCTAAAAAACAAGATAAGAGAATTAAAAAAATACAGAATAGATACCGCATAATGGTGCTCCTCTAACTAAATTTATGGTAATCATTAATTGTATATTTGTATTATTGTCAACTAAATTTTATCATTTGAGAATATGCATCTCGCCTTTTTTAAGACAAAAGGAATAGATAATTGTTGAGATTTGCGCTAGAGACCTTCATAAGGAATGTCTTTGACTTTTTATAAAATAAGCAAATTTTTCTTTAAGAATGTTATACATTCCATAATAGATAAAACCATTTAATTTTTTAATAATCTAATTTTTATAATGCATCATAATTATAGACTATAAAACTAAAGATTAATATTCCTAAACAAATATATAATAACTCCGCATAAAACAATATATTGCAAAAGGAATTAAGGTTATCCTCCTTTTTTAGCTGTATTCTTATTTATAACATTAATATAGTTAGTTATATTACTAAGTGCGTAAACCATAAAATATTTATAATGATATATAGCTTTATTCTGTAACTTCTTTCTTCATAATAATCAAATATTTAAAACCTCTAAGGTAAAAGTTATATTTAATGGCTTTATCTCGCCAAAAAGGCGTATTTGAAGTTTGATTATGTCTGGCTACAGCAACTATGTCTATTGGATAAAAATATTGTTCCAAAATTGAATATATTTTAAATCCTACAGGTATAAAACCAGTTTTTTTTCGCCAATGATCTCCAATTAACCAAGCTAAATATTTATTGGGTTTAAGAATACGGAAAGCTTCTCTTGCTACTTTATCTAATTCAATATAAAATTCTTTTTTAGTACAAGATATATTCCCTATATTATCTTTATGATTATTGTATTTTATGTTATCAGAATAAGGTGAATCTATGAATATAAAATCGGCGATTTCATTTTCTAGGGGTAGTTTTCTCGCATCTGCTTCCTTTATGTCTTCTCTATAAGGAACAATATCAAAACCTAAAACTCTTCTTTTTTCTTCTTTGCAAACATCAATGGTAGTACCACTCCCACACATTGGATCAACGACTAAATCACCTTCTTTTGTATATCTTTGTATAAGATTCCAGATAACGAAGGCTGGTGTCACCCCGGGATATTTATTATCTCCATGTTTAATTTTACCATAATTTTGTCTAGGAAAATCCCATAAAGTTGTAGGTTCAATCGTAGGTTTATCATAATTCATACTTTTAATAACCTTTTTAAATCTTCAATAAAATGCTCAAATAGTTTAACTTTTTCACTTTCCACAATATATTCTTGGGTTAAAATATAACTACCATCTAAATCTGTTTCTACAATGGCTCTACCCTTTTTTGCTGGTTTTAATTCAGACAAAGTTTTATCTTCGTCTAAAGTTACGAAATAAACCTTAATATCTTTTGTGGCGACATCGTCTTTCAATTTTAATTTCCAGTAGCCTGTTTGGGCTATACGTTCTCTTAGAGTAACTTTGCTGGATATAATTGCCAATATATCATAATTTATAGGGCTATAAATTACAATGTCTACATCAGGTAAATGAAGTCCAAATTGCCCATAATCAATTGATAGGTTTCTTTTAACTCTACTTAGTTCATCGGATAAATTGCATTTCCTTTCCAATATATTTCCATTAACAACTTTTAAGCCTAAATCTTCAACTTCGTCTTGAATTATATATTGAATCAATTTTTCAAAATTTTTACCCTTAAAAGCTCTCCAACTTTGTTCATGATCACCCTTGGGAGTAGGATTCTTCTCCCAATCTTTTCTATGAATCTCTTTTGCTTCATCAAGAATTCCAGAGATATGTTTGTATGTGTCTTGTCCAAATTGTTCTTTTTTGATTTTATACAAATTGACTAAATCTTCAAAATTCATTTATTATTCCTTTAATCCTATAATAATATATTCTACAGGATAAGCTTCACAGTTTGCTTTTGCATTGCTGGCGAATCTTCCTGTTTTTTCATCTCTCTTTTGAGGTAATATTTTAGATGGGATTTCTCTCTTTATAATTCTATCCAAAATAAAACCTGCATATTGTAAACTTTCTGCAAATACTTCAGCATTAAGTACATCTATCCCTTTATATTTTGTATTACCTATAACAAAACAGCACCTTCCGCCCTTTTTTAATATTCTATAACTCTCAAGAAACACTTCTTCCATATCAATATAAAATGCTTCAATTTCTTTAGCCTTTTTTTTATGTACCAGCGACATCTGAGATACAATATTTTTTGCAATTAAACTACTTAGGTTTATGTTGTCATATTTTTTATATGAAGTTCCAATAAATCTAGTTTTATAT
>DFOM01000022.1:0-42206 GCA_002376725.1 Cloacimonetes bacterium UBA3541
CATAAGCTGGACATAAGCTAGCCATCAGGTGGCAGAGAAAAGATAAGGATAAAAGAACGGAAAATAAAGTCAAAAAAGAATATTTCCCCATAAAATCGGGTATATTTTTAACTTTCTTCTTGACGAAATATTAGTTTAAATACTACTGATAATAAAGATTATATTATAAAGGATGTAAAAATATGTCTGTAACCTTAAAACAAGTTCAAAACAAAAAAGACCTCAAGAAGTTTGTTTATCTACCGGAGAAATTAAATGCCCATAGACCAGAATGGGTTCCACCAATTTATTCTGATGATATGCGAGTTCTTGACCCTAAAAGAAATCCAGCTCATCGTTATTGTGATAGTGTATTACTTCTTGCTTATGATAATGAAGAATTAATAGGAAGAATAGCGGGGATTATCAATCACAGATACAATGATTATGCCAACACTAAGACTGCTCGTTTCAGTTTCTTTGAAGCTCCAGACCGTCTGGAAGTAAGCCAAACTTTGCTGGATTATGTAGAAAATTGGGCAAAAAATAAGGGAATGAAAAAGATTGTTGGTCCTCAAGGTTTTACGGAAGAAGATTCTGAAGGTTTTATATATGAAGGATATAATGAGAATCCCACTCTCGGATGTATCCAAAATCTTCCTTATGTTAATGAACATATGGAAAAGCTTGGTTACGGAAAAGAAGTAGATTGGTTTGTCTATAAAGTAGAAGTTAAGAAGGCAATGTCGGAAACTTATGCCAGACTTTTTGAGCGGGTGAGTCGGAATCCTAATTTTCACTTGTTGGAATTTACCAAAAAGAGACAACTTAAATCCTATGTCCGTCCTATTTTTGATTTAATGAATGAAGCTTTTATGGTTCTTTATGGTTACTCACCTCTTGATGATGAAGAAATTCAATCTATGGTAGACCGTTATATGCCTCTTCTTGATCCTAGATTTATCAAAGCAGTAGAAACATTAGATAAGAAGATTATAGGTTTTATTGTCTCTATACCCAATATGAGTGAAGGAATTAAAAAGGCAAAAGGACGTATTCTTCCCTTTGGCTTTTTCTATATGATGCAAGCAGCAAAAAGAAGTAAACAACTGGATAATTATCTAGGTGCAGTAAAGGAAGAATATCGCGGTAAAGGCGTGGATATTTTGCTTGGTTATTCACAGCTAAAATCAGCTTATGAAGCTGGCTTTGAAATTATTGATTCTCATCATGTGCTGGAAGATAACATCAAAATGCGCGCTGAAAACGAGAGAGTAGGTGGAGTGATTTATAAAAAATACAGACTTTATTCCAAAGAACTATAATTTATACTTAATTAATAGGTAAAAATTATGGTGGAATATAGATAATCTTCTCAAAAACAATAGGTTAGAATCTAAATTCTGAGATGATGTATATAAAGCAAAAAAATGAGTGTTAATAACCATTGCAAGAAGAGAATATACTATATATACAAATAAAAATAGACGAGAATGATTTAGTATGTATAAAATGAGCCACAGGTCCATTGACAAAATAGACTTAAAGAAAAAACTGGTATCAAAAGTAACCAGGAAGTTCACTATTTAATGAGAAAATATATAGTATCTATCGTAGGACGTCCAAATGTAGGTAAATCCACACTATTCAATAGTCTATGTCGTAAGAGATCGGCTATTGTAGATGCAGAAGCTGGCATAACTCGGGACCGAAAATATGAGGATGTTGAATGGAATGGTAAAATCTTCAAATTGGTTGATACAGGAGGTATTATCTTTGATGATAAAGAAGAACTAACCAAAAAAGTTCGGCATCAGGCACTTCTTGCCATAGATGAATCAGATTTGATTATTTACTTAGTTGATGCTCATACTGGCACAACCGATATAGACAAAACTATAGCTAAATTGCTTTATCCTCACAGAGACAAGGTTATGCTGGTTGCTAATAAGGTGGATAATGAAAAATATGAATGGGAACTATATGATTTTCTGCAGTTAGGTCTTGGTGACCCTTTCCCTGTTTCAGCCATTCAGGGGAAAAATATCGGAAATTTTCTGGACGAAATTTTGGACCATATCCCAGAAACTCAAACAGTTACAGACGAGCAAGAAACTGGACCTACACGGATTGCTGTGGTCGGTAAACCCAATGTAGGTAAATCCTCTATCGTAAATCTTCTGTTAGGTAAAGAGAAACAGATAGTTACTGATATTCCTGGTACTACAAGAGATTCGGTAGATAGCTTTTTTCGCTATTACGGTAAAGAATATGTTCTGGTTGATACAGCAGGTTTACGACGCAAAACCAAAGTTAATTACGGAGTAGAATATTTCAGTGTTATGCGAGCAATTGAAGCAGTAGATCGTTCTGATGTGGTAGTTCTTGTTCTTGCAGCAGATGAAGAAATATCGGAACAGGAAGTGAAAATTGCTTCCTATGCTCGCCGGAAAATGAAAGAGATTATAGTGGTCTTTAATAAATGGGATTTAGTAGAAAAGGATAGCAAAACCACAGGAAAATATGTTGCAGAACTTTATCGGAAGATGCCATTTCTTCAATTTGCACCAGTTCTTTTTATCTCTGCTAAAACTGGTCAAAGAATAAATAAAATAATGGAAACGGTTGTAAAGATAGAGCAAGAAAGCGAAAAACGCATTCCTACCAGTGAATTAAATCGTTTTATTGAGACTGTTGTAGATAAACATCCCCCTACTCATCGTTCGGGAAAAGAAGTTAAGATTTACTATGCAACTCAAGCGGGAGTAAAACCTCCGACATTTGTTTTTTTTTGCAAGAGACCAGCTTTAGTGACAGAAAACTATCGTCGTTTTCTCCATAATCAAATTCGGGAAATGTTCTCTTTTGAAGGAGTTAGCATTAAGCTTATATTCAAGGGAAAAAGTGAAAAAGAAAGGTTAGCAGAATGAATTTTACCTTACTATGGCTAGTCCTTTGTTTAGGTGCATATTTCATTGGAAGCATTCCATTTGGTTATTTGGTTGGGAAGATTTTCCATCATCAGGATATCCGTAAAAGTGGAAGTGGAAATATTGGTGCTACAAATGCTTTGAGACTTTATGGAATTATTACGGGCATTGGTGTTTTGATTTTAGATTTTCTTAAAGGTTTTATCGTAGTATGGTTTCTCTATAAAGTGGTTCCAGTAAAATTCAGTTACTTGATAGTTGAGAATCCAATAAACCCATTCATTTATAACCTGCCTGCTTTAATGGTTATTATTGGGCATATGTATTCTATCTTTCTTGGTTTTAAAGGAGGAAAAGGAGTTTCTACTGCTCTGGGAGTTTTTATTTTCCTGGATACTATTCCGATGTTACTAGCATTAGTAGTATTTGTAATCGTGGTAGCAATAACTCGCTATGTTTCTTTAGGCTCTATTATAACAGCATTTTCCTTTTTTATTATAGATTTTCTCTGGAATATATTAGTGATGAAAGAATATGCGTTCCCCTGGTTTCAGTTGACGGTAGTGTTATTGATAATATATAAACATTATCCTAATATTCTTCGTTTACTGGAGCACCAGGAAAGTAAATTAAGCTTTAAGAAAGGTAAAGAATAGATGTGTGGTATTATTGGAATATATGGCAATCCTGAATCAGCTAGATTAGCTGCTCTGGGAATGTTTGCAGAACAACATAGAGGACAGGAAAGTTGTGGTTTAGCTGTTAGTGATGGGAAAGTTATTCATTTACATAAAAGTATGGGCTTGGTAAAAGAAGTGTTTACTGACGATATTCTCAAGACACTACCAGGTTATATCGCTGTAGGTCATGTTCGTTATCCAACTAAAGGTGCAGCAACAAAATTTAATACTCAACCTCATCTCGTGGAAACTCTCTGCGGTCCAAGCTATGCTCTTGCCAGTAATGGAGATTTAGTTAATTATGACCAGGTACGAGCCAGATTAGAAGCTGAAGATGTATATTTTAATAGCGATAATGATGGTGAACTTTTAGTTAAATATCTTGTCTGGCAGATTGTAGCCCAAAAAAGAGATATCGTTGAAGCTATCCGATGCTTGATGCAGGATATAAAGGGTGCGTATTCCTGTGTTTTTTGTACCAGGAAAGAACTTTATATGTTTCGTGACCCTCTTTCTATCAGACCTATGATTTGGGGTAAAAATATCAATGGAGATATAGTAGTAGCATCAGAAAGTTGTGTGCTGGATATTCTGGATGTAAATGGTAGAAGTGAAGTTCCAGCTGCTGGAATTATTAAAGTTGGAGATGATGGGATTACGGTTATAGAAAATAATCCTGATCAATACAGACATCAAAATCATCATAGTTATTGCGTGTTTGAGCATATCTATTTTTCTCGTCCAGACAGCTATCATTTTGGAGAAAATGTCTTTGAAGTGCGAGAAGATATAGGAAGAAAATTAGCGGAAAATGACAGAGGTTTAGATGCTGATTGTGTTGTTCCAGTTCCCGATTCAGCTAATTTTATGGCAGTTGGGTATTCAGCAACCAGCGGAATTCCTCTTTCTTTAGGTCTTATACGTAATCATTATGTTGGTAGGACATTTATCAAACCGGAACAAACTATTCGTGATGAGAGTGTTCGTCAGAAATTTAATGTTTTGCCTAACTTCTTTAGAGGGAAAAAAGTTGTACTGGTGGATGATTCTATTGTGCGTGGAACGACGATAAGAAAGATTGTGAGAATGATAAAATTAGCAGGAGCAGATGAAATTCATCTTAGAATTGGTTGTCCTCCAATCTGTTACTCCTGTTATTATGGCATTGATACTCCTCATAGAGAAGAACTGGCTGCGAATCTTTATTCTTTGGAAGCGATGAAAGAAAGAATTGGGGTTACAAGCTTAAAGTATCTGGATATGGACTCATTGAGAGAATGTTTAAAAGAGCCAACCGAATATTGTTATGCTTGCTTTAATGGAGATTATCCTCTGGAGAAAGAATGATAGCTGATATTCTTGAAAGATTTCAAGGAAAAAGAGTTCTAGTTTTAGGCGATGTGATGTTAGATCATTATGTCTGGGGTGATGTTGAACGCATTTCTCCCGAAGCTCCTGTTCCCGTATTAGAAGTACAAAAAGAGGAATTTCGTTTAGGTGGAGCTGCAAATGTGGCTCTTAATATCAGGACTCTTTCAGGAGAGCCATTACTATTAGGTGTTATTGGAAAAGATTCTGCCGCTAATGACATTGTCCACCTTTTGCAAGAAAAAGATATTGCTACCGATGGACTAGTGATAGATTCCTCTCGTTCTACCACTTTAAAAACTCGTATAGGAGCAATCAATCAGCAAATTGTTCGCCTAGACTATGAAACCAAAAATGATATAAATCTTGAGACAATGAGAAAGCTTTTAACTAATCTGGAGGGCTTGCTAAAAAACTGTGATGCTATGATCATTGAAGATTATAATAAAGGTCTGCTAACTGCTAAAGTAATTGAAGAGGCTCTTAGATATGCAAGAGAAAAGAATGTTCCGGTAGCTGTTGATCCTAAACAGAAGAATTTTATGGCTTATCAAGGTGTGGATATTTTTAAACCGAACTATAAAGAATTACAAACTATAAGTGGAAAGATATTTGAGACTGAAGCAGAGTTTATTAAAACTGCTCGTGATTTTCAGCACAGAATGAATATTAAGAACTTCATTGTCACACGAGGTGCTCAGGGGATGTATGTTTTAGAAGGTATAGGTGGACCTATACATCTGCCTACTTGTGCACGAGAAGTTTATGATGTCTCTGGTGCAGGAGACACTGTTATCAGTACTTTAACTCTAGCTTATATAAGTGGTGCTGATATATTTTTAGCAGCTGATATTGCTAATCATGCTGCTGGTGTTGTTTGTGGCATTAAGGGAACTGCTAGTATTACCACTGACCAATTGCTATCAAGCTACAATGATTAAAGATAAGATAAAAAGCTGGGAAGAATCAAGTTATTGGTGCGAGAAATTTCATTCTCAAGGTAAAAAAGTGGTCTTTACTAATGGATGTTTTGATATTTTGCATTCTGGACATATTCAGTATCTGGAACAAGCAAAAGCTTTAGGAGATATTTTAGTTTTGGGCTTAAATAGCGATGATAGTGTTCGTCGGATTAAAGGTGCACCACATCCTATAGTATCCGAAAAGGATAGAGCTTTTGTGGTAGCTGGTCTTCAAAGTGTTGATATCGTAGTTATTTTTGAACAGGATACACCTTACGAACTTATTCGTTTACTCAAACCAGATATTCTAGTAAAAGGTGGAGATTGGAAGCCTGAAGATATTGTAGGAGCAGATATTGTGCAAGCATATGGGGGTAAAGTTCTTAGTTTACCTTATCTAAAAGGTGTTTCCACTACTAAATTATTCCTCAAAATTGCAGCTGCTTTTTCTGGTACTAAGGATAAAGGTAATTGAAACTATGAATAATGAGAATTATCCATATCCAACGGAGGATTTAGGGACAGTTATTGAAGTGGAAGGAGAAAAAATACGGGTAGAAGTAGTGCGAAGTGCAAATTGTAAAACCTGTTCTATGCAAAGCTTTTGTTTTGGACTCAACAAACCTGCAGTGTTTGAAGTGGAAAGTGAACTTGAGCTAAAACCTGGTGATAAGGTTGAATTGGAAATAGCTCCAGCTTCAAGAATAATATCCTCCCTACTGATCTTCGGTTTACCAATTCTTTGTCTTTTCCTTGGGTATTTTATAGGAAATATCTGGCTGGAAGAGCTTCCCTCTATATGTATTGCTTTAGCTGCCACTGCTTTTAGTTATATTATCTTAAAAATAATAGATAGAAAATTTGGAAAAAAGATACAGGTTCGTATTGGAAGAAAATTATGATTATTAGACTCAATGATATGGTCTTTTATGGATATCATGGTGTTAATGATGAAGAACGAAAGTTGGGACAACGTTTTATCGTTAATCTAGAAGTTCAAACTAATCCAGAAACAGATTTGATGATTAAACGATTAGAAGATACAGTAGATTACACTAAAGTTTATGCGGAAATCCGTGAAATTATGGAATCTCGTCAATTTCTTCTATTGGAAAATTGTGCTAATATAGTAGCAGATAAGCTTCTAGCTGAGTTTCCTTTGATATGGAAATTGAAGTTGTGCATCCAGAAACCATCGGTTCCTATTCAAGGAATATTACGCAGTGTAGAAGTGGAAGTGCAAAGGAGCCGTGAATGATAGCCTATCTCTGTCTGGGTTCTAATCTAGATAATCCTGAGACACAGATTCATTCAGCTTGGCAAATGCTGGCGAAAGACCCTAAAATACGAATTTTGAAAAGTTCTCCTCTAATTCAGACAAAACCAGTGGGAAACTTAAATCAGCCTGATTTTTTTAATCAGGTAATAGAAATAGAAACTTTCTATTCTTCCGACGAGCTATTGCAGAAAGCATTAACCCTGGAAAATCAGATGGGACGTGTTAGACAAGAACATTGGGGTCCAAGGACTATAGATATTGATATTTTAATTTACGAAGATGAGGTCAAGCATACCAAAGATCTGATCTTGCCCCATCCAGAGATGGCTAATAGGAAATTTGTGCTGGAACTTATAGGTTCTATTAATCCCAATTTGATGCATCCAGTTTTACATAAAAGTATAGCCGACCTTTTGAAAGACCTAAATAAAAAGGAAGTTGAATAATGTCTAACTTATCAGCAATAATTCTTGCCGCTGGAAAAGGCACAAGAATGAATTCAGAACGAGCTAAAGTCACCTTTAGCTTGGCTGAAAAACCTATAATTCAGAGGGTAGTTAATACTGCTTTAAAGGCTAATTGTTCAAAAATCTATGTGGTGGTAGGTTATCAAAAAGAAAGTGTCATTGGTTCGCTGCATGAAGATTCTCGTTTGATCTTTGTAGAACAACCTGAACAATTGGGCACAGGTCATGCAGTAATGATGGTAGAACCAGTTTTTTCTGAAAGAGAAGAGGATGTGTTTATTCTTTGTGGTGATGTTCCACTTTTAAAACCAGAGACACTAAAGAAATTATATAATGAACATTGTACATCCAGCGCTTCTTGTACCATTCTAACTTCTATTATGGATAATCCAGGAAATTATGGGCGTATTTTAAGAAATGCTTCTGGAGAAATAACTGGCATTGTTGAGTTCAAAGATGCTTCGGAAGAACAGAAAGCTATTAAAGAATGGAATACCGGGATTTACTGTTTCAAAGCTGGTGATATGTTTGATGCTCTTAAACAGATTTCCAGTACTAACAATCAGAATGAGTATTATCTAACCGATGTGGTCTCTGTCCTTGCAAAGCAGGGGAAGAAAATTTCTTCTGTAATTTTAGATAATCCTATAGAAGCTGCAGGAGTTAACTCCCAAGAACAATTAGCTGAATTGGAAGATTTATTTATTGCTGAAATCTGTAGGTATTGGTTGAATAATGGAGTGGTAATACATAATCCACGAACTGTCTATATTGGCGAAGAAGTTGCTATTGAAACAGATGTGGAGATTGGGCAAAATTCAATCATTTTAGGTAAAAGTGAGCTGCGGAAGGGAGCTTATATTGGACCTAACTGCTATATTGAAGATACGGTTCTTTGCGATAACAGCCTCCTGGAGGGATATAATATACTGGTTAATGCTCATATTCCTGAAGGTCATATTCTTGAATTTGGCGAAAAGACAATAGAAGATTTAGATTATGAATAAAGAATTTCTATACTCTCCTTGGCGATTAAACTATATTGAAGGAGAAAAAACAGGTGATTGTATCCTTTGCCGTTATCAAGAAGCAGATAAAGACCGGGAAAATCTAATCGTTTATCGCGGAACACATTGTTATGTAATGTTAAATCGTTATCCTTACAATAATGGTCATATAATGTTGGTGCCCTATTTACATCTAAAATCTCTGCATGAACTACCTGGTGAAGTCATTGAAGAATTGGGAACTCTTTGTCAGTTAAGTGAAAAGGTGTTGCTTTCAGCTTATAATTGTGAAGGTATAAATGTAGGTATTAATTTAGGAAGAGCTGCAGGAGCAGGTATTGATGAGCATCTCCACATTCATATGGTACCTCGCTGGATTGGAGATAGTAATTTTATGAGTGTAGTTGGAGGACAAAGAGTGATTCCAGAAGCTTTTGAAGTAAGCTGGCAAAGATTGCATCAGGAATTTGTTAAACAGCTTAAATTGAAGAAGTAAGGCATTAGATTTGACAGCAAAGCACTCATCAAATAATTGGTTTTCCAGTAAAAGCTGGCTCTGGATTCTTATTGTAATCTTAGCAGGAGTGCTGATAACCTTAATATATATAAGATTCATATCTCCTAAGGGTGATTTTCAGGACTTGGATGAAAAGAATTTACCCGCTATTAAGGTAATTATCAAGAATGGTTGCGGGGTTGAGAACTTAGCAACAGATTATGCTAATTATATTCGTAACAAGAATATTGAAGTAATTAGAATTTCTGATACTTCTCACCCAATCTACAATAAGTCCTTGATTGAAGTTAAACAGGAAGATTTGCAGGATTTGAAAAGATTGCAAAAAATGACGGGCATTCAGCGCTATACTCTAGCCATAGATTCTGGCAGTGAAGCTCCTTTTATTATCATATTAGGAGCTGACTACGATGCATTTTTGAAACATTAAAAAGGAGAAAAGATTTTGACGGATAATATAAAGTTAACAGCTGTTTTAAGCTGGCTTAACGAGAAAAAAGCAGAGCACATAGCGGTGTATAATGTTACAAAAAACTGCAGTTACACAGATTTTATTGTCGTGTGTGATGGCTCTGCAGATCTTCATAATAAAGCTATTGCTAAGCATATATTGTATATGGCAAAAAAGAGTAAATATCAGATTATCAGTAAAGCCGGTTTAGAATATGGTCAATGGATATTAGTTGATTTGGGAGATGTTATCGTGCATATATTTCTACAAGAAAAAAGAGAATATTATGAGATTGACCAGCTGTTTTCTGAACTTACAGAACCAATTAAGGAAGAAAGAAATTTATGATAAAGAAACAAATAGCTGACAATGTGTCCGAAGCATTAGATAAGCTAAAATTAAAGCACACAAAAGAATTTTCCGTAGAAATACCTAATAATCCTGATTTTGGGGATTATTCAACTAATGCTGCTCTAATGCTGGCAAAAGAAAATCAACTTACTCCCAAACAGATGGCAGAAAAACTGGTTAAAGAACTACGAAAGAATAAGCAATTTAAAAGTGTAGAAATTGCTGGTCCCGGTTTTATCAATTTCCGTATAGCTGCTTCGCTCTATCAAATAATGTTATGGGATATTCATAAACAAGGTAAGAATTTTGGATCTTCTGATTATGGTAAGGGCGAAAAAGTCCTTATTGAATTTGTAAGTGCCAATCCTACTGGACCTTTAAATATTGTTAGTGCTCGTGCGGCAGCTTTTGGCGATACTCTTTATCGCCTTATGAAAAAAGTGGGTTATGAGCCAGCGAGAGAATACTATGTAAATGATGCAGGAAACCAAGTGGATATTCTCGCTGAAAGTTTGGAGCTCCGTTTGCGGGAAATTCAAGGAGAAAACATTGGAGAGTTCCCTTATGAAGCTTATCATGGAGAATATGTTAAACATTTAGCTCAAAAGCTTAATGCCACTGAAGGTGTACGGGTTTTTATGATGCCAGAAAAAGAACGAACTGAACATCTCAAAGAATTTGCTCTCCGAGAAATATTAGAAATGCAGAGGCAAAGTTTGGAACGTTTTGATGTCCAGTTTGATAATTGGGTCTCGGAAAGAACCTTACGCCAGGAGGGTGTGGTTGAAGAAGTGCTAAGCTATCTGACAGAAGCTAATTGCACCTATGAGAAAGATGATGCTATATGGTTCTGTTCCACTAAATATGGCGATGATAAAGACCGGGTTTTGATGAAAAGCGATGGCTCTATTACTTATTTTGTGCCTGATCTTGCTTATCATCTTACAAAAATTCAACGGGGTTATACTAAACTAATTGACATATTTGGACCTGACCATTATGGCTATGTACCTCGCCTCAAAGCTGCATTTCGCGCTTTGAATTATGATGAAAATATATTAGAGATTATCTATCTTCAGCAGGTTAATCTATACGAAGAAGGCGAAAGAGTAAAGATGAGTAAACGAGCTGGAAAGATAGTAACAATGGATGATTTAATCTCATTGGTGGGAAAAGATGCAGCTCGTTATTTCTTTATTGCTCGTAAAGCAAGTGCCCATCTAAATTTTGATCTAGATTTAGCTCTGCAAAAAAGTAACGAAAATCCAGTTTATTACTGTCAATATGCGCATGCTCGTATTTGTTCAATACTCAGGAAAGCTCGTCAGGAAAATATTTATCCACGCTACTTTAAACATGCACTCATCCGGAAACTTAACCGTCCTGAGGAAATGGCTCTTATCCAGAAAATGACTGCCTTACCGGACCTTTTGATAGACATCGTGAATAAAAGAGAACCTCATCTTCTAGCTAATTACACTCACGAGCTCTGTGCACTATTTCATCATTTTTATAATCGCTATCGGGTCATAAATCCCAAAAGAATAGAGCTTTCTCAATCCAGACTATTGCTTATTGAGACGGTGAAACACACACTAGGAATTTGTCTGGATTTAATGGGTATCAGTGCCCCAGAAAAAATGTAATTATGAGATGCAAGTGATTCGTGCTATGCAAGCTTCCGACCTTGATGAAGTTGTTCGTATTGAAAACCTGGTTTTTCATTCTCCCTGGCCCCAACAGGCTTTTATGGAAGCTCCTTACACTTATTCCTGGGTAATCTGTGAGGATGAGGTTTTGCAAGGATACATTATCTATCACACAGTTTTGGATGAAGGAATTATCCTTAATTTTGCTATTGACCCAAAATTCCAGCATCAGGGACTGGGCACGCGTTTGCTGAATGAAACATTAAAAATCTTAATTGATAGTGGAATACGAACCTTCTTTCTGGATGTTCGTGCTTCCAATCTCATAGCTCAGAATTTATATAAAAAATTTGATTTCCATCCCATTGGTAAAAGAAAAAACTATTATAGTGAACCGATAGAGGATGCTATCGTAATGGTAAAATACATAGATGAATGGTATAACAAGAAATTATGATTATCTGGTAATCGGCAGTGGCATTGCTGGTCTAATCTATGCTCTTCAGGTTTCTCGTTGGGGTAAAGTTGCTGTAGTTACCAAGAAAAGTTTATTTGATTGCAATACAGACTATGCTCAGGGTGGTATAGCTGCTGTTCTGGATCCTCAGGATTCCTTTGAAAAACATATTGAAGACACTTATCAAGCAGGAGCTGCACTTGGGAAGAAGAAAGTTATTCAGCAGGTAATTATGGAAGGTCCAAAACTTATTCAATATTTGATTGACCTGGGAACAGATTTTACCCGTAAAGATGCAGCCTATGATAATTGTCTGGAAAACCTTTCTCTTACTATGGAAGGAGGTCACACTTTTCGTCGTATTGCTTATGCAGAGGATTCTACTGGTCATCAGATAATGGAAACTCTTACTAGGCGTTGTCGGGAAAATTCTAATATAGACATTTATGAATATCATATTGCCATAGATCTCATAACCCAGCACCACATAGTTCAGGATGAAGGTTTCACCCCAGGAATTACTTGCTGGGGAGCTTATATTATGGATGAGGCAAGCAAAGAAGTGAGTATCTTCCGAGCTCGTAAAACTATGCTTGCTACTGGAGGTGCAGCCCGAATTTATGCCCATAACACCAATCCTGATGTTGCAACAGGTGATGGTATGGCTATGGCAAGATTAGCTGGAGCTCGTTTGGCTAATATGGAATTTGTTCAGTTTCATCCTACCGCTTTCTGGTCTCCAACAGGCGAAACTTTTCTCATTAGTGAAGCTTTACGAGGAGAAGGTGCCATTTTACGTTTACAAGATGGCAGCACTTTTATGGAAAAGTATCATCCACAAGGTAATTTAGCACCCCGGGATGTGGTTTCAAGGGCTATTGATGCAGAATTGAAAAAGCGAGGCGAAAAATTCTGTTACTTGGATGCCACAGGAATCCCTGCTGAAATATTACATAAGCATTTCCCGCATATTGATAGCCAATTAAAAAGTTATGGCATAGATTTTACTAAAGACCCTATTCCGGTTTTTCCTGCAGCTCATTTCTTTTGTGGAGGAGTGTTAGCTACTATTGATGGTATAACTGATATCAAAAATTTATTTGCTGCTGGAGAAGTAGCCTGTACTGGACTTCATGGTGCAAATCGTTTAGCATCTAATTCTTTACTAGAAGCTTTGGTTGTTGGTTGGAGAGCAGGAAATCATCCTTCAAATCTGGAAGAAGTGACCTTCCCAGAAATATTGCCCTGGAAACAAATGGAAGAGTTCAATGAGCACGAATGGGTGGTTATATCTCACAATCGTGAAATTATTGGAACTATTATGGATGGCTATGTGGGTATTAGACGTTCACGGCGTTTGCTAAAATATGCCTTATCGCGTATGGAAAATATATATAACGAAGTTAATAATTTTTATCAGCATAATGCTGTGCGTCGGGAAGTGGTGGAAACTCGTAATATGGCAGTTATTGCTATCGCTGTGATCCGAAGTGCATTGATGCGTAGGGAAAGCCGAGGTGCACATTATCTAATTGATGCCCCCGAGCCAAACGATGAACTTTACAAAATAGATACTATAATTTAAATGGTATTTATGAAAGGAATATTTATTACTTTTGAAGGTATTGAAGGTAGCGGTAAGAGTACGCAGACAACTCTTCTTTGTGCTGCTTTAGAAAACCTTAACTATAAAGTTTTTTGCACGCATGAACCAGGCGGTCCTCCCATTGCAGAGGAAATCAGAGAGCTCTTGCTTAATACTAAACATAAAGAAATGCTTCCTGAAACAGAGCTTCTTCTTTATTCTGCAAGTCGGGCTCAACATACAGGTGAATGGATTTTACCAGCCTTACAAGATGGGAAAATTGTTGTATGTGATCGCTATTACGATTCAACTTTTGCCTATCAGGGGGCAGCAAGGTCTTTAGATATGGATTTTATTCGTATGCTTAACGATTTTGCTACTTATCATACGAACCCAGATTTAACTTTTCTTCTAGATTTATCGGTGGAAGAAGGTAGAAAAAGAATAAAAGACCGTTATCCAGACCGTTTAGAAAGTGAAAATGATGAGTTTTATCAATGTGTGCGAAATCAATATTTAGCTCTGGCAAAGGAATATCCAGCAAGATTTGTAGTCCTGGATGGTTCTTTGCCCGAAGAGAACATTCATAATATGGTGTTAACTAAAGTTTTAGACTATATAGGAGCTCAATGTGAAAAATAAAAAACAGCGCCGGGCACTTATTACTATTGTTGTAATATGGTTTCTATCTGCAACAATGTTATTTACTGCTACCAGCTTATTTGCTCAAAATAAATCATCTGGTAGTGATCTCTATTCTCAATTGGGTCTTTTTAGTGAGGTACTACAAAAGCTGAAACAAAACTATGTGACTGAGCTTAAGGATGAGGAATTGATTAAAGCGGCTATTAACGGAATGCTCGGTTCCACTGATCCTCATACTAATTATTTTCCCAAAGAAGAATTTGAAGAATTTACCACTTCTACCAAAGGTTCTTTTGGCGGATTGGGTATTCAAATAGATAAGATTGGAGATTATATCACGGTTATTTCACCTATTGAAGGGACTCCTGCTTATAGGATGGGAATTACTACCGGGGATAGAATTATCAAAGTGAATGATGTCAGTATTATTGGTGCAAGCACTGATGAAGCAATAAAACATATGCGAGGTGAGGTAGGTACTACCGTTACTATCACTATCAGCCGTCCTGGAGTGGAAAAACCATTGGAGTTTACGCTTACTCGTGAAGTAATTAAGATAAAGAGTATTCCCTACTATTTTAAACTGGATAATGGAGCTGGGTATATCCGTATCAGTCAATTCAATGAAAATACGGTTCAGGAACTTAGAACTGCTTTGAATAATCTTGAAAATGAAGGTATAAAATCTCTTATTATAGATTTACGCTGGAACCCTGGAGGATTATTAGACCAGGCAGTAGATACCGTAAATGAATTTATAGGTCCTAGAAAGTTAGTTGTGGAAACCAAAGGTAGAATTCCAAGTTCAAATCGTCAATATTTTACACGTTACAATACAAAATCTCGTAATTATCCTATTATAGTGCTAGTAAATGAAGCTTCTGCAAGTGCTTCCGAAATCTTTGCTGGTTCTATGCAAGATTGGGATAAGGGATTGGTCATTGGAAAACCTACTTTTGGAAAAGGAAGCGTGCAACAGCTGATTCCTCTGATGAATGGAGGAGGTCTTAAAGTTACTACGGCATATTATTATATCAAATCAGGGCGTTGTATTCATAAAAATATAAATGATAAGATGCTTTTAGGGAAAGAAGTGACAGAAAAAGACCGAGAAGCAGAAAAAGAAAAGAATTTACAGCAAATATATTATACCGTTAACAAAAGAGTCGTATATGGAGGAGGAGGCATTACTCCCGATATTGAAGTGAATGCGGACTTAATGACCAATTTTGCTGTGGAACTACGCCGTCAAAATGCGTTCTTTAATTTCGCCGTAGATTATATGGTGGAACATCAACATAAACTGGACAAAAACTTTGTGGTCACAGATGAACTTATGAATCGTTTCCTGAATTATGCCAAGGATAAAGGAATCTCCTATACTCAGGCTGATTTAGATAGCACGGACACCTATATACGTACGATGCTTAAATCAGAACTTATCCGAAATGTCTATGGTGATACCGAAGCTTATAAAGCCAGTATCGGTTTGGATAAACAACTCCAAACTGCTATTAATCTTTTAAATAAATATCAAACAATGGATGCCCTTTTTGAGTATGCTGCTACTAAGAATAAGAGGTAACCGAACTTAGTCCATTTAATGATATATATAAAAAGAAGATATTGTCATCGGATACTTGCATCTAAAAATTCCAAAAAGCTGACAATATCTTCTTTCTTTTTACATTTAGAAAGCAAGATAATCTATTCTACCGCTTCTTGTTTCAATAGTTGTGCATCTTTATTCTTTCTCTTTAATGCTATATCCAGTCCTATTTTAACTGCATAAAATGCCAGAAGGGACATAACTCCATCAATTAATAAATCGTTCATAGTATCTGAAACTCCCAAACGAGTATCTCTTATTCCATATACCATTTCCAGATAACGAGAGCTTTGTATATCAGTTTTAAAAAGAGAATCTATTATAAATTCTACAATTTCCCATAAAGCACCAGCAGTTAAAGTGAAACAGAGAGTAAACCAGGCAATAAAAGAAGGAGTTAAAACCTGTTCTCCCAGATCAAAACCACTCTGAGAATATATCAATAAAAATCCGATTCCTGCAGTAGTGAGAGAGGAAGCACAATGTAATATAAATTCTAAATGAGGAAAAGATGTGATTGGAGAGTAAATAATAGGGAGATAAATCATAATTAATAGTATAGCTTGTATCACTATAGGAATCCGAAGTTGATTTTGTTTCCCCAGAGCAATGGGCACAAAGAAAAGCAATAGGGTTACAGCTGAAAGCCCTGCCAATTCCCAGGCAACACTATGAAGATGGTAACCGGTTCCCAAGGCAGATAAAAGTATTGCTATATACTGCCATTGCCTTGTTCTATTAGATATACTTACTTTATCCTTTGCCATTTATATCCCTTACCAATATTTTCTTAAAATTTCTTCTAAACCATAATCAAATTTTTGTCAAGTTTAACTCCAGCAATCTATCACTTAGTGCCTTCATTTTCCTTTATAATAATATTCATTATCTTCATTAATTATGTATTTTCTACAATATTTTTGAAATACTTGATAGTATTTCTATCCTTCCTTTATCTTAGCTCTTTCATGTCAAAAGTAATAGGAAAGAGTCAAGGGAGAGTAAGGATACTCTCATCACTTTGTCCTAAGATGGGCTAACGAAATTAGAGAGCTAATAAAAAGCAAAAAATTAAATATATGATATTATAAGCTCTGATAGCGAAGAGATTAAAAGAGATTAAGCGAGCGACAATAACTATTATCACGAATTTACCAATATTATAATTAAAAATATAAATTTTAATACTATTAGAATAACAACCTACTAAATGGCTAATCAAATATGGGTGTATTTATGTTAAAAAAGTGCTGCCATTCTTCTATAATGGATGGCAGCACTGAAGTTTAGTAATAAAAGTATAGGTTAATATTATCAATTATGGCATTACTTGTATGTGGGAAAGCCATAAATAATATCCCAAATTCCGATTAGAGCTATTAAATAACATATACCACACAAATTTCTGTTTGTAATCGCTATGTTTAATAACAGAAAGTAGATAACCTATTGAAGATAAACGATACATTATAGTTTAGGAGGAAGTGTAGAAGCATCAACTTTAGAGTGCTTATCAGTAACTTTAAAACTCCACCCTTTTCCAGCATCAAAATGCAGGGTAGTCACATCCCATAAATCACCGGAATCGGATAAAAAGCCATAATAATTAACTGGAGCTTGTTCTCCTTGCTGGATTACAACTACACAGTTTGTGCCGATAGCATTTTCACTATCATGGTCACTGTAATAATGAACTTGTACATAATAATCCCCTGGGATTACATTTTGAGTAGTAATATTTTCAGGTCCATAGCCATCCACATCGTCTACATCAAGAGCTAATCCACTAGCTGTATTTCTGTTTCTCCAGTAACATTTTTCGCCATTAGGGTCAGTAATCCAAAAGTCAACATCCGTTCCATAAGTATCCCAAGTTAGGGTACAATGTAGTGCCATTAATGGTACTAATGAAGAAAAAGTCATCGTATTTTCTGCTACCAGAGCTCCAGAAACAGCTACCACATAAACGGAATGCTGAACTTCCTCAGTTGAACCGGTTAATACTATTTCCTGAGAGAAATTTCCATTAACTAAATTAAGATCAAGAGTATGCTCGCTATCATTATCCAGAATTAGTAAAGCAGTTGTCAATTGTGGATTGGCGATTTTTCCACTGATATTAACTATACGGTCAGTGACAAGATCAGAGATTTCCTTTATGGTGACATAAAATTCAACTGGAAGCTCAATTGTATCAGTAATGAGTACATTGTCATTGTTCTGATTCTGAGTGGTAAATTGATATTGAAGAGTCAGTTGATTTTGAGTGAGTTCTTTATTGATATTAATATGCACACTTACAGGTAAGGTTTCTCCGGCTTCAATAGATACATTGGAAGGACTAAAGTATGAAGAAAAACCACTTGAAGCTAAAACATTGTGATAACCAGTCAGGTCTGTTGTACCGGTATTACTAACAAAGAGTTTAATAGTAGCGCTTTCTCCAGGATTGAGTTTCTCATCAATAAAGTTTTCAGATACAATTTCCCAATCATCAATAACTAATCTTCCTCCAGATGAAGCAATATTAATGCTTCTGGATTTATGATTACCTAAATTATCGGAAATTTCAACCAAGATGGTGTATTCCTTTTCTTCTGTAGGAGTGAAAGTTAAATCCGTTCCATTTGCTTTAAAACCAGTGTAATTACCTCCGGAAACAGACCACTGAAAAGAAAGAGCCTGTCCAATAGTGCTAACACAGGTGATATGAGCATGAACTGGTTGATTAACGGTTACACATCCTTCGTTAACGGTTAAATCTTCAATTATGATGGCATTTTCTGAAAGTTTGAGAAGATTGGTAGCAACTTCAGTCAATCCCGCTCTTGCTATTTGCAGATTATCATATACGCCCCGGATAAAATCTTGAGCGAGGGCAATAACCTGATATTCTCCTTCAGGTAACTGTTGTTCTAGATTTTGAGGTGCATTCATAATGATAGTAATGCGCGGATCATCTTCAGGCATATTAGAACGGGAAATAATTAGAGTTTTACCTGTTTCAATAGGAGGATTTCCACTTTCTGAAGAATTGACATTGAGATTAAGAGTTCCAGCATCCTGAGGAGTTTCATCCTCTTCCATCATTTGATCCAGTACTTCATTGGTCCATTCACCAACATCTCCACCATAAGCATCGCCTACAGCTTTAACTCCTGTTTCTCCAAGTTCTTTTGCTGTTTCAGCCGTAGCTTGTCTTTCTTCATCGCTCCATAACATAACACCGGAGCGAGTTTGCATTTTTATAGGGTCATCATCACTTAAGTTAAGATAAGCATTGGCTTTTTCCTGAGGTGTATTACCTGGTAAATTATCATAAGGAATAGTATAATTACAATCTTCAGGAGAAGTATTTGGATTCCAGTTTAGAATCATTTCCCGAATCTTAGCATCACGAGCATTATTACGTTTTTGAATAGTTTCTGCCCAGCCTGAAAGTAATGGAATGCCAGATTCAGGGTCATTTAAAACCTGACGGATACTTTTTTTACCACTTAAAACTCTCCAACCAGAACGCACCATTCTCCCACCAGATACAACTGTATCCTTTGCCTTGTTATAGATACCTTTTGCCACACTTGATAACAATCCCTTACTCTCTCCATAAGGAACAATGGCATTTTCCGCTTGAACTAAAACAGAAAAATGATCAGCAATAACATTACACTGATTATAATAGTCATCTACCATACCATCAATTTCACTGAATGGGTCCTGTTTTTTTGATTTATTTCCTAGATTTAGAATGGCATTTTGAATATTATACATCGTGCCATCATGTGATTCTAAAGTTGAAGTTAAGTCTGTTTGATACTGCCAGTAATTATTCAGAGCGGTTACAATTTCCATATTAGTTTGAGAAGGCTCATCTTTTTTTTCACAGGCAGTGAAAATAAATAAAACTAAGAAAGATACAACTACAACGAAAAGTTTTGTTTTCATTGTCCTTTACTCCTTACAATGCTTTTTTAATGATATAATAAATGCGGGATATTGATATCTTATTTCTCTTACAATAATTTGTAATTAAAATAATATATTCAATTTTAAACGCATTATTAGCTGCTTAACATTTTTAAATAATGTTCTATTGTCAAGTGAAATTTTATAGGGATTCAGATTTGATTTTTTCCAATTATATTTGTTTCTTTTAGGTATTTTTTTAACTGTAACATCTATTCCTTGTTACAATGTTTCTGATGTTATTAAATATAGTAAATTATATTTTATATAATTTGAAGATGATTGATAATAGAATAACAGGCAGGAATTAATTTCTTTGACAGCTTTATAGGGCTAAAATAAGAAGGTAACATTACAATAATCAGGGAGCAGCAAGAATGCATAAATATATTGTAGATTTTTTGGACCTTCTAAATGGTTCACCAACATCAATACAAGCTTCCAGCGAAATTATTAAAAGGCTGGAGAGATATGATTTTAAGCTATTAAAGGAGGAAGATCACTGGGAACTTCAAAATGGAGGTAAATACTATATTTGCCGTGATACTAGCATTATAGCTATCATTTTAGGAAGTAGAAATCTTCTGGATACAGGATATAAAATTGGTGCAGCACATATAGATAGTCCCAGTTTGAAGATAAAACCAGAAAGCTTAAAAACTGAAAATAGTATCACAAGTATATCAGTAGAGGTTTATGGAAGTCCTATAATAAGCTCCTGGATTGATCGCAGTTTAGGAATTGCAGGAAGAATTGCGGTCAAAGAAGAGGATAATTTTAGAATTTTGCCAGTTGATTTACGAAGACCCGTAGCTGTGATACCCAATGCTGCACTTCATCTTAATAGAGAGATAAATAAAGGTTTTGAATATAATAAGCAAACTCATCTCAAAGCCATATTACAGAGTAAAGAAAGCGATAAAAATCCGTTAATGGGAGCTTTAGCTACCGAATTAGGAGTTGCTAGAGATGATATTTTTGGAAGTGAGCTTTTTCTTTATGATTTTGAACTAGCTGAGCTCTGTGGTTTAGACCAGAGTTTGATAATGAGTGCCAGATTGGATAATTTGGGAATGACTCATTCTATATTAAGTGCTATATCAGAAGTTGAAAATCCTGAGAGCACTTGTATAGCAGCTTTATTTGACCATGAAGAAATTGGTTCTGAAACGAGACAAGGAGCTGATTCTTCTTTTCTGGAAAATATTTTGGAAAGGATAGCTATTACGAAAGGATATTCTCGCGAAGAATATCTAAGGATATTAAATAAGTCATTTCTCGTTTCTGGTGATATGGCACATTCTTATCATCCTTCCTATCCTGAAAAATATGACCCAAGTTACTCTCCCGTAATGAATGGTGGACCAGTAATTAAATGGCATGCGAATTATAATTATGCGACCAATCTTGAAAGCAGCCAGATGTTTAAAAAGCTGTGCAAAACGGCGGAAGTGCCCTGTCAAACTTATATTATACGCAGTGATTTATTATGTGGAAGTACAATAGGACATATTCTTTCATCCCGTCTAGGAATTCCAGTAGTTGATGTTGGTAATCCTCTCTGGGCAATGCATTCAGTTCGTGAAACAGTTGGCGTTCAAGATCATATAAATATGATAAAAGTTTTAGAATTATATTATCAAAAAAATATATAGGAGAATCCTAATGGCAATCTTCAAATCTTTCAAAGCTGTCCGTCCCTTACCCGATTATGCATCTGAGATAGCGTCTTTACCATATGATGTAATGGATTCAGATGAAGCAAGAATTGAAGCACAGAAACATCCATTGAGTTTTATCCGAGTAGAAAAACCGGAAGTAGATTTACCTCTAGATACTGATTTATATGATCCAGCCGTTTATGCTAAAGCTCGTGAGAATCTTTATAGTTATCTACAAAGGGGTTATATGAAACAGGATGCCAAACCGATGTATTATGTCTATCGTGAAATTATGAATGGTAGAGAACAAAATGGATTGGTTGGATTGGTATCAGTTGACGAATATGTGTCCGGATTGATTAAAAAGCATGAATTGACCAGAGAAGATAAAGAGCAGGACCGTATCCGTCATATTGATGTCTGTAATGCCCATTCTTCTCCTGTATTTCTAACCTATAAGCATCAAGATACTATAAATGATGTGGTAGAAAGAGTGAAAAAGAGCCGGTTTCCGGAATATGATTTTGTAACCGATGATGGTATAAGTCACTCTCTGTGGTTAATAGATAACAAAGATGATATTGAGGCTATACAAAAAGGTTTTGCAGCATTGGAATGTCTGTATGTAGCTGATGGACATCATCGTACAGCTTCCGCTGCTAAAGTTGGGTTATTACGTCGTCAGCAACATCCAGATTATACTGGAGAAGAAGAGTTCAATTTCTTTATGGCTGTTATTGTTCCGGATAATCAACTCAAGATTTACGATTATAATAGAATTGTGCGTGATTTAAATAATCATACGGTGGATACCTTTTTGCATTTAGTGAAAGACAAGTTTGAAGTGACGAAATTGTCTGGTATCAAGGAGTTTAAGCCCACTCATAAACATGAAATAGGAATGTATCTTGATCATTCTTGGTATTGTCTTAGACCTCGTTATGGTACCTGGGATGCCAACAATACGGTGTCTTCTCTAGATGTTTCTATTCTACAAAATAATTTACTGCACCCTATTTTAGGTATTGAGGACCCTAGAAGAGATGAACGAATAGATTTTGTAGGAGGCATAAGAGGATTGGAAGAATTGGTCAGAAGGGTGAATAGTGGAAGAGAAGCAGTTGCCTTTGCTATGTATCCAACTTCAGTTGATGAGTTAATGAGAATAGCAGATGCGGGAGAAATTATGCCTCCAAAATCAACCTGGTTTGAACCAAAGTTACGCTCAGGACTTTTTATTCATTTACTGGAATGAAATATTATTATATAGTAAGCTTAGGCTGTTCCAAAAATTTGGTTGATAGTGAGATATTCGCTACTATCCTGGAAAAAGCAGGATATCACCCCTGGGATGATAATGAATCTATAGACCTTGTTTTGGTTAACACCTGTTCCTTCATAGAACCTGCTCTAGAGGAATTAGAAAAGGTTCTTTCTGAATTAGTAGAAATGAAAAAAGAAGGTGAGATTAAACAGCTTATAGTTACAGGTTGTTTAATGAATAGAGGATTAGAAAAATTCCGGAAAGCATATTCTGAGGTTGATAATTGGATTGAATTAAAAGATTTTGCAACTTTAGAAGAATGGCTCGGTCTCACTCCTCAAGTTAAATATCAGAGAACTTCAATTGACGATGTATATTATCGTTATTTACGCATTAGTGATGGATGTTCCAATCATTGCACTTATTGTACAATCCCTTCTATTCGGGGTGAGATGAAAAGTGTTCCGATAGAAACATTAGTTGAAGAAGCTCAAGAATTGGCTCATGAAGGTAATAAGCTTTATTCTGAGCTAATTGTAATTGCACAAGATACTTCCAACTATGGAATAGACCTCTATGGTCACAAGTTATTACCAGAATTGCTGGAAGAGCTGATAAATCTTAATGTATATCAATGGATTAGAGTTCTCTATCTGCATCCCGACCATTTTGAGACTTCTTGGCTAGAGCTCTGGGAAAAACATCCAGAGCTTATACCCTATTTTGAGATTCCTATTCAGCATAGTTCCGATTCAATCTTAAAGGCAATGGGAAGGCGAAAAGGGTCTACTGAGTTGAAAGAAATGTTTTATGAGATAAAAAGAAGAATCCCTCAAGCTGTTTTTCGCACTACTTTAATGGTAGGATTTCCGGGAGAATCCAGACAAGATTTTGAATCACTTAAAAGTTTTATCTCTTCTATCCCTTTTCTTTATCCTGTAATATTTCCCTATTACAGAGAAGAAGGAACTGTCGCAGCTGAAATGGAAAATCAGGTTTCTACCAGAATTATCCAGAGACGCTATAATCAGTTAATAGACCTCCAGCAACAGACCATAGAAGAAATTCTGCTAAGCTATGTTGGTAAAACTGTTGATCTCTTAATAGAAGAAAATACAGATGAAGTTGAGGGTGCTGATTATATTGGACGAACTTGGTTCCAAACACCAGATATTGATGGCATAACATTTGTAAAAGGGAATAATCTGGAATTAGGGAAAATTTATCCTGTAAGATTAATAGATACTGAGGGAACAGATTTATTTGGAGAAATAATTAAGGAAGGAGAAAAATGAAAGTTGCACTAACAGGCATAAAACCAACAGGCGTTCCACATATAGGCAATTATGTGGGTGCTATTCGTCCCGCTTTAGAATTAGCAAAAACCTGCGAAGCTCGCTATTTTATTGCTGATTATCATGCACTGAATTCCTGCAAAGATCCAGAAGAGATAAAAAAGATGACTCTGGAAATAGCAGCAGCTTGGCTTGCCTGTGGTTTAGATCCGGAGAAGGTTCTTTTTTATAAACAATCACTGGTTCCTCAAACCTTTGAGCTTATGGTAATTTTAATGGCATTTACTCCTAAAGGTTTGATGAATCGGGCACATGCATATAAATCAATGGTACAGGATAATCTTGAAAGTGGAAAAGATCCGGATTATGGAATCAATATGGGTCTTTATACCTATCCTGTCTTAATGTCAGCAGATATACTATTATTTGATACAGATTATGTACCTGTTGGAAGTGACCAGTTTCAGCATATAGAGATGGCACAAGATATAGCACAGAGTTTTAATTATAATTACGGCAAAGAATACCTAAAGATACCTCAGGCTATTGCCAGAGAGGAAACTAAAACACTTTTAGGTTTAGACGGGCGCAAGATGTCCAAAAGTTATGGTAATACAATACCGATGTTTGCTTCAGAAGAAGAGCTTTATCGGCTGGTAATGAGAATTGTTACAAATTCTCAAACAGTGGAAGAACCTAAGGACCCTGAAACCTGCACCATTTTTGCCATTTATAGGAATTTTGCTACTCCAGAACAAACGGAGGCATTGCGTAGACGCTATCTGGCAGGTGGTATGAGCTGGAAAGAAGCAAAAGAAGAGCTATTTGAGGTTTTGAATGCCCATTTAACACCTTTAAGAGAGAAATATAATGAACTAATCTCTAGACCTGATAATATAAAAATGATACTGGAAGAAGGTTCTGCTAAAGCCCGAGAATTAGCTATTAAGAAGATAAAAGAACTGAGACAGGTTATTGGAGTGGACTAAATTTAATCCTTTATTTAAGTATTAGGTGATTTATAGAGCAGGATTAATCGTCATCCAATTCACCTTTATTAATATCCCAAAGTACATCAAAATGAGAATTATAGGTAAAATCATGGCTCCCCGCCTTGACCAGATTTTTTAGTTTATCAGCGATTCGCTCCATAGTATCTATAAAATCAATAGTATGTAATCCACCAATGGGATTACATTTTCCATTTTGAATACAATCCATTATCTGTTCGCGGAGAAAGCTATGAGTTTCATTAATTCTGCCTTCCAGTTCAATGATTTTATAGGTATAAATAGGTTTTAATTCTTCCAGATATTCAATACAGAGTTCCAACATATCCATAACCTTACGATAAAGGTCGTAAATCATCTTCTGTAAGTCGTCCGTTAGATTGTTATTTTGTGATGGTATCAGTTCATTGAGGATGTAATTTGCTTCTTCAGTAAGATCCCCAGCTTTTTCTATATCATTTACAGTATGCAGTAAGGCAGGTATTTTTTTAATGATAATTTCTGAATTGGTTCTCTCATTAACCGCGATTAAATATTTTGTTATCTCTCTTTGCAGGTTGTCAATAGCAACTTCAATTCTGTGAATACTTTGCTGTTTCTTGTAATTTTTATCCTTAAATGCTTCATAAGTAGTGCTTAATCCTAATCTAACTAAACGGAGCATCTCTCTCATTTCTTTTAAACTTTGTTCAATAGCCAAATAAGAATCATCAATCAAATGATAATTTAGATGCTTCGGTTCTCCCATAGAAATAGTTTCTTCAGGACCCTGAGGAATAAGTTTTTGAGTAATTTTAACCAGCACTCCTGAAAAAGGCAGTAAAAGTAATGTGTTACCAATATTAAAGAAGGTGTGAGCATTAGCAATATGACGGGCAACATTTTGATGTGCATAAACATTCCCCGGAGTAATTATATTAATAAAAGCTTTATAATAGCCTAGATAAGTAAGGATAGCAAAAATGATCGCTCCAATAATATTAAATAGACTATGTACTAGAGCTACGCGTTTGGCAGTACTACCTGAGGCTAAAGCTGCTAACCAAGCGGTTATAGTTGTTCCTATATTGCTTCCATAAACTAAATATAAAGCCCCGTCAAAGGAAATCAAGTTTGTATTAGCCAGTACGAGAATGATTCCAATGGTAGCAGAAGAACTCTGAATTATCATAGTAAAAATTATACCAGCCAGGATAGCTAAGATAGGATAATTAGCTGCTTGAGCAAGAATATTTCGGGCAAAAAGAGAATTTTTTAAATCAATAATAGAGTTGCTCATTACATTAAGTCCTACAAATAACAAACCAAAGCCGAGAATAATCATACTCCAGTGCTCCATTTGTCTGCTTTTTTTGAAGAATAGACCGAGAACACCGATAATCACAAAAGCGTATGCAATATCTCCAATATTAAAAGCTATCAACTGGGCAGTTACAGTAGTTCCGATATTTGCTCCCATTATTACGCCCACTGCTTGTTGGAGATTCATAATTCCAGCATTAACTAGACCTATGAGCATAACCGAAGTTGCAGAACTGCTTTGAATGACAGCTGTTACAGCAAGTCCTACTAATACTCCTCTGAAGGGAGTACCGGTGATACTTTTTAGAATCTGGCGCATCTTATTTCCCGCCGCAGCTTGGAGATTTTTACTCATTATATCCATTCCATAAAGGAAAAGAGCAAGACCACCGACCAAATTCAAAATATCTATAAAATTCATATTATTCCCATATTTACTGCCTAAGAGTATATAGCAGATAATTCTTCATAAGTTAACGATAGATAATGTAGATAAGGTTGAAACATTTTGTTTAAACTGATTATAATTCAAATGAGACAAATGATGGGCAAAAGCTTCACGTCTTTTATTAAATCGCTTTAGACTGCATTCAAGAGCATTCTGCCATACTTTAGAATCCAAGCGGAGATATAGTTGATAGCGATAGATAAATCTTTCTATCAAAACCGTTAATTGAGCAGGTGGAAATTCCGCGCACCAGAAAAGAAGTAGATGAGTAATATCATTTTCAGGAAAAGAAAACTTGGATTCGGAAAAATCAATAAGCCAAATTTGAGTTTGGGAATATATAATATTGGAAGGTTGATTATCCCAGTGACAGAGACAGAGTTTATCCTTTCTGGTTAAACTGTGAAATTTGCCTATAGTATCTGCTAAAGTGTATATTAGTTCTGGCTCCAGAGGTTCATCCAGGTAAGGTTTTCCTTCTACATATTCAATTTCTATCCAGTATGGTTCTTCGTAAGATATAAGTCTAGGGACCATCGGCAATTCCATTTCATAGACTTTGAACTCTTGCCAATAAGTATTAGCTGAAGAAAAATGCTTTATAATTGACTTTTCTTTATGTTCAATAGAGCTTAATTTAGGCAGAGAATTTTTAGTAGTCAATCAGCTTTAAACCTTTTAATTTCGTTATCATCAAAGAGAGGAACCAAGATTTCATTCGTAAGAGCATGATAATAGATATCTGCCGGAGCGTTCAAATCTTCTTGCCAGAGAATAGTACGATTCTGTTCCTGAGGGATTAGTAAGATGCACTTTTCCCCCCAGGAGCTGTAATATATTCTCCCTAAATCATCAATGACAATACCATCCAGATTGTCATAAATAGTTTCTTTAAAAATGCTGAAGTTATAAGTATCCAGGTTAAAGGCAAGAATAGGAGAAGCAGGTTTGAAACAGACAATGAACATCTGACGGCGTGGTCCATCAAATGCTATGCCATTAGGTTTAGACATAAGAGGAGAAGAGAAATCTTTTATCTCTTTAGTGTGAGGATTAACAATAAATAACTTATCTATTCCAGTGTCGGTGCAGTAAAGTAACCCTTCTTTATCGCATTCAATATCATTTAGCATTTTTGAGCCTGGAATATTTATACTTTCCACAATCTTAGCTTGTTTCACATCTATGACTTGGATTTTTGTGTTATCAGCCACTAAGAGGGTATCAGATCTGAATTTAATACCGCGAGGGTTGGTCAATCCTTCGTTAATCAGAATATCATATTGATTGAAATCGGTGGTGTAAAGAATTTTTCCATTGCCGGTATTGGAAATTAGAAATCTTGCTCCAGTTTCATCCCAAGCAATGCTTTCAGGATTATCCAGAGAAGACGGCTGAATAACGCTAATGAGAAAATAAATAGCTATTATTAAAACTATAATCACAATCACGAAAGGTATAATTTTCTTTTTGTTTTTTGCCATAATTCCTCCTAACTTTTAAAAGTCCAAATGCAACCTTCAGTAGTATCTCTTAACTCAATACCTAAACTGATTAAATCTTCACGGATTTGATCAGCTAGAGCCCAGTTTTTCTCTCTACGAGCCTGTTCTCTATAGTTAATCAATAATTGAATTAATTCTTGAGATAACTCAGGAAGCGTTTCTTTTAATCTATCAGATAAATTTTGGAAAAAACCCAGGACCTCACCTAATTTTACCAGCATTAGAGCAGCTTGTTCTCTTTCTGAGTAAGGAAGATTTACATTTTTGCATTGATGTGTAAGCTCAAAAAGTACAGCTATTGCCTTAGCAGTATTCATATCATCATCCATTGCCTGAATAAAAGCTTCTTCTTGCGTGGCATAAGAATCATTTGGTTGAGCTACAATTTTTAAGTAGTTCACACTCTTTAATGCTGAATAGAAGTTGTTAACTGCTCGTTCTGATTCATCTATGATTTCTCTACTAAAATCTATAGGAGAACGATAATGCTTAGAAAGAAAAAAGAAACGTATAGCCTCGGCACTGTATTGATGAAGAATGTCTCTAGCAGTGAAGAAATTATCCAAGCTCTTACTCATCTTTTCACCTTCAATGTTGAGGAAACCATTGTATAACCAGTAGTTGGCTAAAAGTTTTCCAGACATTGCCAGAGCTTGGGCAAGTTCATTTTCATGATGAGGGAAAAGAAGGTCTATCCCTCCTGCATGAATATCAAATGTTTCACCTAGATATTTTCTACTCATAACAACACATTCAGTATGCCAACCTGGACGTCCTTGACCCCAGGGACTATCCCAGAAAGGTTCTCCAGGTTTGCTGCGTTTCCATAAAGCAAAATCGGCTGGATGTTTTTTTAAAGTATTTTCTTCAACCCGAGCTCCTGGGAGTAGGTCTTCTGTCTTTTTGCCTGATAACATACCGTATTCAGGAAGAGCAGAAGTGTCAAAATATACATCACCATTTAATTCATAAGCATAGCCTTTTTTAATCTGTAGCTGGATGGCATCAATAATATCTGAAATTACTTCGGAAGCTCTGGGTTGATAGCTTGGGGGTTTAATACCCAAGGCAGCACAATCTTCCTGAAAAGCATGAATATATTTAGCAGTAAATTCATTGAAGGGCATTCCTTCTTCTTGAGCTCTAATGATTATTTTATCGTCTATATCAGTGATATTTTGAACATAGACAACCTTGTGTCCACGATATTCAAGATAGCGTCGCAATACATCAAAAGTGATAAAAGCACGAGCATTACCAATATGAAAATAGTTATAAACGGTTGGACCACAGGCATAAATCTTAACTTCGCCAGCAGTTATGGGGATAAATTCTTGCTTTTGACGCTTAAGTTGATTATAAAATTGCATATAGAACCCTTAATGATATATTACAAGTTTTTCAATCTTTTCGGTTTTATCTTTTCCATCTTTGGCGCGGACTTTAACAAAATAGGTGTTATTAGCTAATTTATCACCCTGATTATCTCTCCCGTCCCAGGGTATGGAATTGAATCCCGCTCTTCCATTGGTCTTATAGCTATATACTTTTTTCCCTGAGATAGTGTATATTTCTATAGTGATTTCACAATCGCGGGAAAGCATAAAAGTGAAATTAGTAGAGTTCTTCATTGGGTTAGGATAACTCAATAATCTTTCTATATTCAAGTCACCAACTTTTCTAACCCGAAAATGTGTGGTTGCAACTGAAGGAAGATTAAAGTTATCAAAGGCAATCAATTGAATAGTGTGTTCACCTTCACTAAGACCAGATAGCGGATAAGTTAAAGTACCTTGAGTAAATGAATCTGTTTCGTAAAGGAAATAATTTGTTACCAATATTGGCTGGAGAGAGTTATCTAAAATTAGGAAGATATTATGTCCTGCACTTCCAGTAACATTAATACCATTACTATCGGAAATTCTGGCATATACAATGGGATCTGTCCCAACTGTATCACCAGGACGAAAATCCAGACTTCCAAGATAAAGTTCAATATGAGGTGCATCAGGATTGTCAGCAATTATGGCTTCATTACTCAAAGCTAAAGGATAGTAATAATTAGTATAAGATTGTTTTAAATGGGGGTCCCAGAAATAGGACACAATTAAACCACTGTTTCCGCTAGTGACATCATCCGGAACAATAAAACCACATTGATAAGAACCAGTATTAACTGTAGAGCTTCCTACAAACAGAGAGGAACCTCTGTGACTGATAGTAGTCTGAGGATCTAAATTATAAACTATCTTATTATTAAACACCTTAACTTCAGTTATGCCATTAGCAGCACTGGGAGAAAAACCACCGTTAAAATGGACTTGTTGCCGTGCATATAAAGTTTCTTTGAGCTCTTTATTTTTTTCTATTTTTTCAAAAGTTAAGAGACTATCCCTAATTGGTGGCACAACTGGAAGCAGTGGGTCACCTAAGAGAACATAAAGAGCATCATTTGCAGTGCTTTGAGTATAAGCAATTTTTGCTGCCATTATGGAATACCCTAACGGATTACGTTTATTAGCCAGGTTTTCCAAAATTACTTTAGTAAGTCCAACATTACTACCTGCTGCACTGAGTCTGGTGGCACCTAAAGAAGCTATAGCTCCAGCATTATTAAGAAGTACAGTTTTTTGCCCCAGGCTCTCAAATCCCCAATAATCAAATAGAGATACTTCACAAGAAGCAGCAATAAAGAAAGGAAGTTTTCCAGGATTATTGAAGCGACCCATATCAACCGTACCATTAAAGTAATTTTCAGAACCAAGCTGGTCATGACCTCCATGTCCGACATATACCCAGACAAGTCTTCCATCGTTAATAGCAGTCATCATATCATCTCTAGCTTTTGGCTTATTCTGAAATTCATCATATTCATACTCCCAGCCAAAGATTTTATCTACCAGAATACTGGGGTGGATTGTATTTGATAATGATTCAGTTTGTTGAGTGTGGTAATTTTCGTAATAGGGGTCACTACCGTTATAAAGGTCGTCTGCTACAAAAACCATAGAATTTTTCCACCAACCCTCAACTGGGTTTTCTACATATGCACTGAAGTTGGAAAACATATTATTAATTTCGTTTACATTAGTTACAGGATATCTACCAATAATTAGTTCGGGATGATATATTTGAGTGAGCATAACAAAGTAATCATCAGAGGTTGATTCATTCTGTTGGTAAACCATAATTTTATTTTTTGGTTGAGCTTGTCCGGAGAAATTTCGCCAATCTATAGTTCCCAAACCCAGCATAGTTACGGAAGTGAGATGCGGCACGGGATAATTCTGTAATACATAGTATAAAAATAATCTTATAGCTTCAGGATCTGGATGACCACCATTGAATTGATTAAAAATATCGCTTTGTCTAACTACCTTGCTTTGTTTATTGAAGTAAGTCCTATACTTATCAGCCAGGCTTTCTGCTTGATTAACAAATTCGTCTGGACTAATGATGATATTATCAACCTGTATGGGATTAGAAACTAAATCAATTGGTTCAATATATTGAACCTGTGCTATAGTGAGATATTCTGAATTGGTTAGAATATACTTGGTTCGTTGATTTCCCGATGCCACAAAATAGGAGGATTCAGCTGCAGATTGAACTGGTACAAGAGAAGCCTGGTTAAAATTATTTATCTGATAAACTGTATAATTAGTGTTACTTGAAACATTATATCGGACTGGAACTGCGTATTCATTTTTTAACTGATTTACTAAAGTTTGTTTGCCTGGATGTTTAACAATATTGCGAGTATATTTAACATTAATCCAATCTAAGAATAGATTGTCTATCCTATCACGAATCACTCTTATTCTAATAGTATTTGTTCCAGCTACAAAATAGGGGACAGACTTAGTAAAGAGATATCCCTGTAAACCTTCCCAGCTAAATACATTAGAATCTGAAGAAGCGGGGATAATATTACCGTTAACATAGACGCTAATATTATGAGTTGCTGTATAGTTTACTACTTCCTGCCGTATATAAAAGCTTAGAATTGCATCTTCTGCTGTTGATAGATCTGGAAGCTCAATAGTAAAATCGTAGTCTGCTGTTGTTTTGCCTGCTAACATCGCCATATACCATTCAAAACCTATAATTTTTCTTCTCAGTTTTTCGGTTTCAAGACGAGCATCATCTATAAAGGTACTGGTTTGAGTATTCCAGGTTTGTTGCACGGGTAGAGTTTCTATACGTAGAGGATCAGTATCGTATTCTCCGCCAAAGGTTAGCCAGTAAACACAAGTTCCAGAATAGGGGTTGTAGTAAGTAATAGGCTCTTGTAGAGTTTGGTTTTTTTCTACTCCATCTCTATTATTACCATAAAATAATATGTAATCTTGAGCATCAAAACTACCATCTTCTTCACCAATTACTTGTATAGGTATTTCCTGAAAAGCATTGCCGGGGTTATTAATAGCGAAAGATAAAAGAACACCACTATTGCTAAATAGCCTAAAACTACGAGGGTCTATATCGGATATTGGAAATCCAGTTAATTGAGAAGGCGTGATTTTAAAGATACCTTCCTTATCCGTTTCAATCTTCCACCAATAATCAGAACGAGAAAAATCTGCATATTCAATAGGTGAACGAGTCATATGTTGCCAGTTTTGCGCTTGGTCTGGATTAATTAATTGAGAAACGAACAAGTCTGTCAATTCATCTCTTTCAATAGCACTTCGGAAGCTAGTATTTCCGATGATATCTATTTTTATTATAGCTTGATCAGTTATTTCCAGATTATAATTTCCGTCATAGGAAAAAGGATGTATTTCTAAAGGACAATAACCAATGCCCCTATAGGAACCGGGTTCAAGTAAATTTAATAATGATGTATTAGCTTTGCTCAGGCGATAAAGCTGTTCATTAATAATAAATTTATAAGAAGAAACTTCCGTTTCCATTAATACTTCTGGAACCGGCATTAGTCTCTTTTCTAATTTTACTGAATGTTTGCTGGAACTTAATAAAGTTACTTGCACTGAACCTGATGGGGGAACACCTATCTTGGTTTCTTCATAGGCTAGTAAAGGTGCGCCAGTTTCAATGGTATAATTCATATCAGAAGTAACGATACAAATAAAATCGTTTTCTTCCACTAAAGAATATTTTTCTAAGTTGTATTCAAGAATGATTTGTTCTTGTTTGGTCTCCAAAACTTTGAAAGACGCATTGGCTAACTGTATCCCCAATATCAAACAAAGAATAAGTAGAGCCTTTTTATTCAATGTTTTTCCTTTTGTTGAAAGATACTATTTAAAACGATAATCAGGGCATAGAATAATCCCATAAAAATGAAGATTCCCACCATACCTTTAACCAGTATGCCTAAAGCATATTTAAAGTTTTCCACTACTGCGACTAAGACAGTTAGTATCACTTTTACCTCTCAATTTAATAATGATATGTTCTATTATGAGTTATCATTTTTGCTCTATAAAGTTGTTCTAATAAAATCAATCTTGTCATTTCATGAGTGAAAGTCATCGCTGATAACCTGAGACAGTAATCTGCTCGTTCTTTAATACTTTGATGGGTTCCATAAGCTCCTCCTAGAATAAAAACTATTTTCTTTCTTCCCGATAAATTGGCAAGGAAATTGGTAAATTCTAATGAGGTTTTTTCTTCTCCCTGTTCATCTAAAAGAATTATATAATCTTCTGGATTTACCCTTTTCAAACATTTAGCGGCTTCTTTTGCCTTCACCATTTCTTGTGAATCAGCATTAAGGATACTAACCGAAGGAATCTCTTCTATTATTATTTTCATATACGGTTCTAGACGCTTAAGATATATTTCTATACCTTCCTTGATCCATTTTTCTCTGGTTTTCCCTATTTGTAGTATCTTTAGATTCACTCTTTCATACAGCTTAAAGCCATTGCCATACAGAGCATTTTCAATTCTCCTGGATCTGCTCTTGAGGGAATAAGAATAGGTACTTTAGTCCCTACTATAACATGGGCAACTCTATATCCACAATAATAAGTGAGTAATTTGCCAAAGATATTTCCTGCTTCAATATTTGGAACAATAAAAACATCTGCATTTCCAGCTACCGGCGATTCTATTCCTTTGATTTTTGCAGCTTCAAGGCTAACAGCATTATCAAAAGCTAAGGGTCCTTCTACTATACAGCCAGTAATTTGGTTTCTTTTATTCATCTGAGAGATTATAGCTGCATCAATGGCTGCTTGCATCTTAGGATTAACCGTTTCAACTGCAGCTAGCATAGCTACTTTCGGCTGAGGAGAACCCAGGTTATGAGCAACCTCAACCGCATTTTTAACAATAGCAACCTTTTCTTCTAAATTTGGTGCTATATTGACTCCACCATCACTGAGTAATTTCACTCCAGTAGGATGTTCAAAAGCAAGCACATCTGAAATAACAGCACTGATACGAAGTCCTTTATCTTTATCTAAAACGCAGCGCAATAGAAGTCCTGAATCAGTTTTTCCTTTAAGAATAATGTCGCCTTTTCCTTCTCGAGCCAATTGTACACTCATTTCGGCAGCCTTAACTAAATCGCTACCTACATCAAGAATATCAAAGCTATAGCAATGATCAGGGTCCATTTTTCCCAGCAAAGAAATAATTAAGGATTTATCGCCTACTAATAAACAATCTGCTAGATTTTCCTTTTGAGCCATAATTGCTGCTTGAAGTACGGATTCTGTCTGAGCTGCTGCAATAATAACCGTACCTTTTCTTTTAGCTTTAACACTTTCTACCATTTCATTGAAGTCTTTAAACATATATTTGTTCCTATTCTATATAAGAGCTTATACTTTTAATAATTATATTTTTCCAAAAATTCGTCTACTAATTTGTCCTCTTCAGGCTGCAATTCTGCTAATATTTTTTTTAAGGCGTCTTTCTGGATTTGACGCACCCTCTCTCGTGAAAGTCCCATAGTTTCAGCAATCTGGGCAAAATTGCGCGTTTCATGATTCTCATTTAATCCATAATAGGTTCTTATGATTTCTGCTTCTCGCTCATCCAATTTTTTGATGGCATTTTCAATTTTATTTTGTAATCGTTCCCGACTGTAAATTTCTTGAGGGTCCACCAATCTCTCATCTCTGATTAAATCACGAGTAGAAAATTCCTGAAAATCACTATTTTGCAATAATTCATCATAGGAAGTAGTCTCAACCATTTGATCCTTTAGCTGTTCTATGGATTTTTGGGAGAGATTCATTTTCTCGCTAAGTTCTACAATTGAAGGAGTTTCTCCGGTCTCAGAGTAGATACGGTCTTCGGTGGCTTTTACTTTATGAGCAGAACTGGATTTTCCCATAGGTACGCGGATGAGAGAACTTTTTTCAGATACAGCTTGCATAATTCTTTGCCTAATCCACCAAATTGCATAGGAAATCAGTTTTATATTCTGGTCGGGGTCAAATTTTTCAATAGCTTTAAGTAAACCTATATTGCCCTCACTGATAAGTTCTGAAAGGGAAAGACCTCTATTTTGGTACTGGGAAGCAATTTTAACCACAAATTTCAAATTTGCTTGCATCAATTTATTAATGGCTTCCTGATCACCTTCTCGTGCTCTGAGAGCCAATTCATGCTCCTCTTCACGACTAAGGGTTTTAAACTTGGATATCTCTTTCAAATAATTCTGAAGAGCTTTATCCGCAAAAACATTTTCTCTATTCACGAGTCTCCTATTCTATTTTTTAAAAGGGAGCACTTTACGTGGATTAATAGCATTTCCTTTGATACGATATTCAAAGTGTAAATGAGGACCAGTGGCATTACCAGTTGCTCCCATTGTTGCTATTTGTTGGCCTTGTAATACTTTATCACCCTCACGAACTAAATTTATCTCGTTATGCGCATAAACCGTCATAATAAAATCGGGATGTTCTACAATTATTACACTTCCGTAACCGTTTTGTCTCCCAGAAAAAAGAACTACACCATCCATAACGGCATAGATGGGGGTGCCAGTTTTATTAGCTATATCAATACCTTTGTGAGGTCTACCATGTCTTAAACCGAACTCCGAGGTAACCTTTCCTTCTGTAGGCATTATACAGTTCATAGTCGTTTGGTCACTTTTAGATGCTTCAGAACCAGCAGATAAATTCTTTTCTTCCTCTTCATCCAGCGGTCTTGGTTTTCCTACTATCCAAAGTTTTTGTCCAATGGAAAGTTTATTTGATTTAAGATTATTTAATGCTTTCAATTCCTCAACCGTCATCCCATTTTCTTTAGCTATTTTGTATAAAGTATCTTTTTTCTGGACTACATATATTTTTTCAATAATCAAAGAGTCTGGCTCTTCGGAAGTACCAGATTCTACTTTGGGTGCTTCAATGGCTGTTTTTTTCTGATAACTGGATGGGTCTTTAATGAAAAGTTTATCTCCCTCTTTTATCGTGTGAGATTCATTTTTAAAATTATTCCAAAGTAATAAATCGGCAAGTTTAATCTTATGATTGAGAGCAATACGATAAAGATTATCTCCCTTACGCACTTTGTAATAATAATCTTCAGGATAAACAATTAATCCTTTTTCCTCAGAATCTAACTTTTGTCCAGCTAGAGTAATTGATGGTTCTTGGTCCTGGATGCTACTTACAGCAAGTGTAGCCGGAACTATCGTTGGGATTTCAGAGGGTGCAGATTTATCTTCTTCTTTTATTTTAAGGACCTGACCTGTGTGTATTATATTCCCTTTAATACCATTTAATTTTCTTAGTTGTTCAATAGGTACATCATATTTTTTACTTAAGCTGTACAGGGTATCTTTGGGTTGAACTTTATGAGTTATATATTCAGCGGATAAAATAATAGGCAATATAAAAAATATTAATAAAAGAGCCAATTTTCCCGGAGGTCTTATATCTAAAAACTTATCTTTCTCATTTTTATCTGATCGTTTACCATATTTGAAAATCATTATACATTACCGTCTCTTCCTGTTCTGTAATTTCGAGTTCACGAACATCTATAAATCGGTTAGCATTACGAAGCAGTTCGCAAAATCGGTTTAAGCTTTCCTGGTCTCCTGTGGCTTCTATTAAAACACTACCATCATATAGGTTTCTAACATATCCAGTTATTCCACAGCGTCGGGCACAGGTCTGAGCATAGTGTCTGAATCCAACTCCTTGAACTCTACCCCGTGCAATAATCTTCCAGGAATGCATATTCAACTCCTTTCAAAGATATAACTTTTTATTTAGTTCAAGGATATTTGTCAAGCATTCATTTCTTCTGGGTGAGCCTATCTGTATTAAATACAATATATTAGGTGGATACTTAATTCTCTTAGCGTAGGTGCTTTGGTTCTGCTTATCCTTATGCCTTGAGTGAAAATTATTTTGTTAGCATTAATCTAAACAGAAATAGAATCTTGAAAAAGATAGAAGATTACCGATATAATCCTCTATTTAATCATAATTATCTTTCTTATGCTATTTTTATTTCCCTGGCTTGCTTTTATATTATAGATTCCACTACTCACAGTTTTACCATTTTTATCTGTTCCATCCCATTCATAGATAAAAGACTTGGGACTATAACCTTTATAGATTGTCTTTACAAACTGACCTCTTAGATTATAAATTTCTACCTTTACCGGTTGATCAGCATTTAGCCATTCAATCCGAAAAGAGGTCTTTTCTCCAAAGGGATTAGGATAATTCGCAGAGATAACAATCTTATTATCAATGGATAAGTTTGTAGTTATCCCAGGTTCATTGAAATAATGATGAAATGCGTATTCTACGAGGTTTTGGGCATTGGTTTTTATCATATTATAAAGTGGAAAACTCAGGACAATGACCTTTCCGTTTTGCGTAGGATTATAGATGCCCACGGTGCTTTCATTTAAAGAACCCTGAGGAGTATCTGAATCATAATCCGAACCATATAAATAAATAGCTTTAGCATAGGGAGAAGGTTCTATGCCTTCAACCTGATATATATGACCATTAAAAGAACTGATAGTTTTGTCAGGGTCAACTTCCAGAAGCGGGAAATCTTCATAGCAAGGTATAGCATATTTGAATCTGGCAGAGCTTAAATAAGTTGTTTCACTGATTCCAATATTTTGATAAATGAAAGTATCTGAATTAAAATAGTTAGGGTAAGAAGAATTTAAAGCAAAAGCCATAGTAGGATGATCTAGGCTGAAGAAGATGTTTCCTCCCAGCTCAATATATTCCTTTAGTTCGTCCCGAATAAAATAAGGATAATCCATGCTGGCAAGGTCATTACCATACCATAAAATAGAAGAATAAATGCCTATATCAGCTAAATTGAGAGTTTCTGAGAGATCATTTAAATCCAGCTGATGAATTTTAAAGTTTTGCATAATATTACTATAAAATTCATCCGTCTGGGCATCAGTAGGCTGAAAAGGATTAGTACCACTCATATTCTCAGTTTCATCAACGATGAGAATTCCCTTATTTAAAGTTACTGGACGGGATTTTACTAATGGCGTTAATTCACTGCTATTACCTGCTTGGTCTAAAGCACAGAGACTATAGTAATAATAATTATCTGAGCCAATAACATCTCTATCCAGATAGCTATTTTGTGTAAGTAAACCACCAATTTGATTACCCAATTCTCCTTCAGTTTGAGAGCGATATAGTTTGTATCCAGCCAGGTCTAATTCCAGATTTTCATCCCAGGATAAAGAAACTGCACGATATACAGGCTCAACTTTAAAATTTTTAGGAGTTAGAGGAATTAAATAGGGAGTACCACTGGCAACTATTATAAAGCTTTCTAATCCATTGAAATCTACACTGGAAACTCCTATATAATAGAGTTGTCCTTCCGTTAAATTTTCCAATCTATAAGAGGTCTGATTGGTTGATATAGGGTCATTCCATTGTCCTAAAACGGTTGAATAATACAGGTTATAATGGTCTAATACGGGTTCATAAGCACTTTCCCAGGTAACAATTAAAGAAGAACCATCTCCTGCATCGTGAACAGCTAAATTTATTGGTGCTAATGGTATTTCAGAAAACCTCACAGCACAGGCAGTAGATGCCTTAATTATCTCAGCACAGTAAGCCGGATTTATATTTTGTACTATATCATTTACAGAATGATAATAAGGAGAAAATTCATATTCTGAAAAATAAAGGATATTATAACCTTTTTGCCAGAAGGGATAACTGTCACTATTACTGCTATTATTTGAAGAACTGGAATAAGTATTTAAATCTGTGTATTGAGTAATTAACTGATAAGCATAATTAAAGTAATCTTCAGAGCCATCATAAGGATGTAAGACCAGATTCCAATTTTCTGGATTATTGTTATTAGCAATCATATCATGATTTATCATCAAACGAATTTGTTCTTGTTGTTCAAATGCGGTAGAGGCATAATATTTTGAACCCCAGAGTCCAAATTCCTCTGCGGCAAAAGTTACAAAACGAATGGAACATTTAGGTTGATAACCACTTTGCATAATAACTCTGGCAATTTCAAGAGTTCCTCCTGAGCCACTACCATTATCATCTGCGCCGGGAGCAAATATTAAGGGTTCTATATCTTGATTAAGAGTTATAGAATCGTGATGTCCTCCTATGATTATATATTGTTCAGGATAGAGAGTACCTGGAATTGTTGCTATCACATTATACTGGTCAGTATTATTCCAGACAAAAGATTGCAACTGTACATCATTTATTCCGAAGCTGATAAATCTATTTTTTATCCATTCAGCTACCTGTAATCTATTATCTGCCAGAGCATAACGGGTCTCAAAATCCTGTAAACTTTGGATGTTATAGCGGATAGAATCTGCACTTACCAGCGATATAATTTGTGCAATATCTGATTTAGTGGGTTCTCTCTTTGGAAGTAATAATTTAGTTTCCGGAAAGACTAGCGGATCGGGACCTAATTTAGTAAAAGGATATTTGATAGCCTCTCTGAGTGTTATCTCATCCAGAGCACTTTCAATAAGATAGGTAGAATGCAATTTTAGTAGTATGTTTCCCACTGAATCAGGTAGAAAAAAAACTTCATCTTGAATTATTGAAATGAAGTATAAATTGGGCAAAGCTGAAACATCCGCAATTCTCAAAGTACCAGGGAAATCAATTTTATTATCGGATTCAATTATTAGAGCAAATTCTTTATCATAGTGTAAAATCTGATAACCCTGTTTATTAAGTTGTCTCATTGCTTCATAAGTGGAAGGAACAGTATAATAATTTATTATCTGTTGAGTTGGGATAGCCAAAATTGAAGGTAAGGCTAGCAGACTACTCGTAATAAGAAGTGAGGTCAGAAAGATAATCCATTTTTTCATCTATATTTCCTTATTTTAATAAGTTTTTTACTTTAAGTTATAAGCAGTAATGAATAATTTATTATGATTACCAAAAAGTTTATCCTGAAATTTGGCAAGAAATTTTTAACCTGAATTATTCTTGACTTGAACAATCAATATATTATAGTTGTTTTATGATCTGAATATCAAGAAAGAGGTAAAAGATTATGAAAATTAGATTATTATCACTTTTGCTAATATCGTTATTATTTAGCGTTCTAATAGCTGATAATCCCCATAATTTAAATCCGGAAATGAAAATGGTGGGATTATCTGACAATCAATCAGATGAAGAAGTATATTTTGGCATATATATAAAGGACCTGGATTATCCCTTAGCTCAAGAGCTTGGTTATACTGAACTTTATGGCATATTGATAACTAAAGTAGTAAAAGATTCTCCAGCCTGGCAAGCAGGCATTAAAAATAATGATATTTTGATGGAACTTAATGGATATCCTATTTTTAATGTAAAAGAGTTTGACAGCATTAAAAAGCTCTTACAACCTGGAGATACTATATGGCTAACTATCTGGAGAGAGGGAAAGACATTTGATATCACTGCTAAATTACAGGGAAGGACGAAGGAGAAAAAAACTGGTAAATCAGAATCTAATGAGAAAGTTGCATATCCAGTGGGATGGGGAGGAGGCAGTTGGATGCCATACTGGGCAGTCTTTCCAGTGGATGATGTTAATGAATTAATTGCTCATATTGGAGAATCAACAGGAGATAAGGGCTTTGCTCATAACGCGATAAACGAAGATGGTGTGTTTATGAGTGGAGGTGGGGGTAAAATCAATATTGGCAAAGGATTCTTCCTCGGAGGGGTTGGCGCTGGCTACAGTTTTTCCGATAGCGATGCTTCAACGCATTCCAAAATTAAATATAACCTTTCCTTTGGTGGAGTTACGCTGGATAAGCGTTATGCTATTAACAAAAAATTTATCGGTTCTCTGGGAATTATGCTTGGTTCTGGAGGTCATGAAGTGGAATATTCTGCTCTGGCAAATACAGATTTTAACTGGCCTGAAATCTCATCAGGTGGAAGTTTCAATGTAAAAGTCTCCCGTGATTATTTTATGGTTCAACCTCGAGCTGAAATGCTGATTAGATTGCTTCCCTGGCTTGGTATTCAAACAGAGGTCGGTTATATGTGCGGAATTCCTACGCATAGTGGCTGGAAAGTGCAGGCTGCTACAGGTGATGTTTACAGTATTGATAATTCACCTGATACACCATTTCATAGCTTAACTATAAGTGTTGGTCCCTGGTTTGGCTTTTAAGTAGATATTGAATAAATAATAATTATTCGTTGTCCCGGTATGTAGATGTAGGGGGTGTAGATGGATGGATGTGTAGATGAAAGGGTGTGTAGTTGTAGGGGTGTGTAGATGAAAGGGTGTGTAGTTGTAGGAGTGTGCAGATGAAAGGGTGTGCAGTTGTAGGAGTGTGCAGATGAAAGGGTGTGCAGATGTCCCC
>DFOM01000022.1:42389-47602 GCA_002376725.1 Cloacimonetes bacterium UBA3541
GCCTCGTAGAGGCTTTCTAGGACATAATATTAAATGCAAGCAGTTATACCGCGTTAATAATACCTTTAGTAGATGAAAAACTATTACCGCATTATGCAAAGGGGGACCTTTGCATTCCGGGACCTTTGCATTCTGGGACCTTTGCTTACCCTGAGTAATAAAGCTAAAATTGGTACCGAATGATGCAAAGGGGGACCATTGCATACAAGGATCTTTACATACCTATAAAAAGCACAAGCTAGTACCGTATACCATATCAAGTACACTTGAGATGCATAAAACTATATTATTCCTCAAACTTACTTAGCTGACTATAATTATTAACTACGGCAAGTTCCAAATATGCCTAATATATTTATATAAGAAAATATTATCCCTATAATTCATTATTTTTATATACTAATCTGGAAATAGCGATTTTCGTAAAGAGATTTTTTCTTTATAATATAGTAGGTTGTATTTGTATTATTTTGAGAAGGTAAAGACCTATTAATATCAAATTATGTTAGCAAGTTAAATAAACAACGATAATAAAGAAGTCTGGATACTTTTAACCTGATTATGAATCAAGGGAAACTCCTTGCCTAATTTAAATTGGGGAAAGATGATTAAAGCGTTAAAAGTTCATTAGATAAGATACAGCGGGTAACCCTTGATGAAAAGAAGGATATGGTCATCTGAGTTATTAAAGATTCTGGGAGGATGCTATTTTTTGCTTTTCAATTATAACTTTTATCCTGATGAAACTTTTTTATTTTACTTTATTAGGACTAACTTACTGATTTTTAATAGGTTGTATTTTTTAAATAATTAAATTACCAAAAAATCTCATTTTTTTCTTGACAAATAATAAATCATAAAAAAAGTGAAACTTATATTATAATTTAATTTTGGTCTTTAATATAAGAGTTAAAAGAAGGAAGGTGTTTAAATGAAAAAAATAATATTAATCTGCTCTTTAATGATGGTCTGTGGACTGATTATAGCTAATAATATTTATACTATTGGTTCTGGAACACAGACAACTACATTTGCACCATTCTCTCCTAGTTGGAATTATAGCTGGTGCAAGATGCTGTATACTAAAGCTGAGCTTAATAATGCTGGATTTTATGGAGGTAATATTCACGGTATAGCATTTCAAATAGGAGAAGATGCTACTATAGGAGGCAGACCTGTAGATTATATAGTAAATAATGTTAAGTTTTATATAAGATCAAATAGTATTACTTCATACACCTCATCTAATAATGATAATGGTGTTCAATTTCCTTCGTCCCCATCTACTGAAGTTTTTTCTGGAAATCTAGTATTTAATAGTTTAGGATTAGCTTGGATAGAAATAGGATTTTCTACTACATTTTATTGGGATAACAATAGCAGTATTGAAATATTATCTAAATGTGATGATGGAAGCTGGTATTATGGTTATCCCTATTTTTGTTACACCTCTGCGAGTAATTGTTGCGTATATAAGAACGGATCATCTGTTCCTTCTAATTCATACGGATATAAAACTTCATATCGTCCAAATATACGATTTGCTGTTGTAAATTCTGCTCCTAATCCAGCTAATTATGTTTATCCTGCCAATAATGGATATGCATTTACTGTAGGCGATTCTCTTACCTGGGGATGTGGTGGTGGTTTTCCCAATAAGTTTGATGTATACTTTGGAACTTCTTCCAATCCCCCTAAAGTTGTAACTGGACAGCAATCAATGACTTATTCTCTATCGGGATTAACCGCAGGTACAACTTATTATTGGAAGATTGTCCCCCAAACAGTATCTGGTTCTGCCAGCAATTGTCCTGTCTGGAGTTTTAAAACGCCGACTTCTACTCAATTAGCTGAAGGATTTGAATCTTATGGTTTTCCACCTGCAGGATGGGATAATCCTGGTGGATGGACACAAAATACCAAAACTGAAAGAATTGAAGGGGGGTATGTAGCTTTAAAAAATGTTAATGACAATAATCAATACCTATTAGTTACTCCCAAATTAAAAATAAATTCAGATAGCTATCTAAATTTTTGGGGGCTTTGTTCTAGTACAAGTTATATACAGATTGTATATTCAGCTGATAAAACTATTTGGCAACAATTAGGGAGTAATCAGTATTTTAATTATAAAAAAGTTTTTCAATACTTTTCTATTCCCCTAAGTTCATTAGCAAATAACAATTATTATTTAGGTATTAGAACAGCTCCTGGTTCTGCAGCTTATGTTATTGATTGTGTGTTTGGACCAGAGAAAGTTCCAGAACCACCAAATTTAGTTTCACCTGCAAATAATAGCACTAGAGTTAGTGTTAATCCTACTTTTAGCTGGAGTCCCAAAAGTGGTGTAACTCCTTCAGGTTATAAAATTTTTTGCGATCAGAATAATCCTCCTACAACACAAATTGCTAATGTTAACCAGACTTCCTATACACTTAGTTCTCCTCTTCTTTATGACACTACTTATTATTGGTCTGTTTCAGCCTATACAGCAGCAGCAGAGGGTGAAAAAGCTACCGCTTTCAGTTTTAGGACTATTATGCAGGCTCCTGGCACACCAACCTTAATTTCTCCTGATGATAATGCAAACAATGTAAATATAAAACCAACTTTAACCTGGAATGCACCTACTTCTGGAGGAATACCAGCAGGTTATAAAATATATTTTGGGACAAGCTCATCCCCTCCATTATTCACTGATACTACTTCAACTTCTTATGCTTTTACTGATGAATTATCTTATAATACAACTTATTATTGGACCGTATCAGCTTACAATGATGGTGGTGAAGGGAATAAAGCGACAGTACGTAGTTTTACAACCAGAACTGATCCTACTATTACAACTTTCCCTTATACCGCAGGAAATTTTGAAAATAACGGGACATTACCATTAAATTGGGAACTAGCGGAAGGAGCGAGTGGATCAATAATACATTGGGCAGTTAAATCAGGAAGAGCATCCCATGGACCATATTCAGCCCATACGGGCTCTTATTATGGATGGTTATATGGTCATAATATTAATGACCTTTATAATCCTTATTATTTAAAAACTCCACCTATAAATTTAGGTTCCACGCCTAAACAACTTACCTATTGGTATTGGATTGGCACGAGTACTGTAATCAATCCACTATCTGTTGAAATATCAACTAATAAAACCAATTGGACTACTCTTTATTCTCATAATAATTTTGGTCATACCTTAGATTGGTATTATCAAATTATTAGCTTAGAAGATTATGTTAATTCTACAGTTTATATTAGATTCAAAGGTATGTTAGGTCATAGAAGAGGGAAAACTGATTTAGGATTAGATGATATAACAATAGAAGATATACCTAATGATCCTTGTCTGAACTATGATTTTGAGACAATATATTTTGGTTTAGTTAATCATAATGTGTTAAATGGACCTCAACACTTAAATATTTTTAATTCTGGTTCCGGTAGTTTAAATCTTAGCAGTTCTAATTTTACTATAACGGGAAACTCTAGTGAAGAGTTTTCATTAGGCAATTTTATTTCTGTATCTTTAAATAATAGTCAATTCTGTAGTCTTCCGATTTATGTTACACCCACTACCGTGGGACCTTTATCAGCTACCTTGGTTATTAATTATAATTCAAATACCTATAATGTAGCTTTAACTGCAGTAGGATTATCCCCCTTAGAACTAGCTATAGGCAGTGAAGATTCAGATTACAGTCTTCCTATAGAACCGTATCATAATAATAGTTATAGTCAGACTATATTTCTGCAGAGTGAAATTGATAAATCCGACAAGGTTATTGATAAGATTTCTTATTATTGGGATGTACCTGTTGAAGCGAGTGTTTCTAATGATTGGACTATTTATATGGGTCATACGACAAAATCTTCATTTGCTAGTAGTTATGATTGGATACCGATTAATGAACTTAATTTAGTATTTAGCGGACAGGTTAACTTACCTTCAAATGCGGGTTGGATAGAGATTATTTTGGACAATCCTTTCCCCTATAATAATGTAAATAATCTGGTAATAGCAGTTAATTCAAGTGGCGAAAGCATAGGTAATGATGACGATTATTTTCATTGCACCACCTATCATAATAGAGCTTATCGTAGTCTTGCTTGTTATCAAGATAGTAAAGCTGGTAATGGTATAGACCCGGAAGAACCCCCCACTGGTGAAATGGTAGAAGGTTATCCAAATATAAAAATGAATTATAGTGATGATCAACCGCCTCTTCCTGTAGAATTAACATCTTTCTTTGCCAATATCTCTAATCAGAATAAGGTTAATTTAAACTGGGTAAGTCAGACCGAGACTGATTTGATAGGTTATTATGTGCTTCGTGGAACGAATAAGGAATTAAGTGATGCTAATGTAATTAGTCCTCTTATAAATGCTACTAATACCTCACAACCTAAAGCTTATATGTACACCGATACGGACTTGAATGTTAGCGGAACCTATCATTACTGGTTACAATATAGCGGTATATATGGCACAACCGGATTCAATGGTCCAATTGAAGTAAACTATGAAGCAAATACAAATTCCAGTGGTGATATCCCATTAGTGACCAGTTTAGATAATGTCTATCCCAATCCTTTCAATCCGATAGCCTATATAAATTATACTCTTGAATCTAAATCAGAGGTCAAGTTCATAATCTATAACACTCGTGGTCAAATAGTCAAAACTTTTGATTTAGGCACTCAAGATAAAGGTCATCATCGGATAACCTGGGATGGAAGTGATAATAATGGTAGTCTCTGTGGTAATGGTATCTACTATCTGGTTATGCAAGCAGGTAAAACCCAATGTCAACGAAAAGCCGTTTTAATGAAATAAAAGAATATTTACTTCAGACAGGAGCATATAAAGAAAGGCTGTTTTAATGAAATATAAAAATTATCCAAGGCAGGAGCATATAAAAAAAGGATATGATTGGTGGTACAGGTATTAGAATAGCAGAAGTAATAATAAATAAAATAAAACGAATAAAGTACAGTAATTATCTCTTTCAGAACCCCGATAATTAAATCGGGGTTCTGGTTTATATATATTTGTTTTTATGTGAGTTGTTGTGTTATTTTACTTGGAGTGCAGATGTTTTGCGTATAGTGGTAGGAGTGTGCAAGCTGAAAGGATGTGCAGATGTCCTGGTGTGCAAGATGAAAGGGTGTGCAGATGTTCCCATCTGCACAAGCCTCGTAGA
>DFOM01000043.1 GCA_002376725.1 Cloacimonetes bacterium UBA3541
CCTACTTGACTCTCTCTTAGCTAATTAGCTAAGAAAGAGACAGGAGCGAGTCAAGAGAGAGTAAAAATATTTATTAGAAAAAAGAAATAAAGGTTAATAAATGAGGCTGTTACCTAGAAATACGGTTTTTAGTGAGATTATGGAATTCATATTAGTAATATTTATCTTTAATTCATATTCTGTTAGTTATTCACTCCATTTCTTTCAGTTACTTTAAAAAATAAGCAAAATTAGGGATATTTCTTCCAGTTTAAAAAGAGTAAGAATTTTTTAGAAACTATATTATCTGGGATCTGTGAATCATTTATCCAGATAATTCCAAAAACAAATCAGGCGACAAATATAAATTGACAATGACAGTATAACAGGAAAGTGGTGAATTAGTAAGCTGTTAATTTAACTAAATAGCTTATAATATCTTAGGTTGATAAGCATAAATCGGTGTAACCAATATGAGTCTAGTCAGAGCTTTGGATGTATCCCTTGAATTTGGAGGGAATTACATCCTCAAGAACATAAATTGCAGTGTTGAACACAATAGTAGAATTGGCTTAATTGGAGCTAATGGTTGCGGTAAAAGCTCTTTACTTAAAGTGCTATATGGAGTGCAAACACCTACTTCTGGAAAAGTAGAAAGGGCTAAACATTGCAAAATTGCTTATCTTCCACAGGAATATCATCCTTTAGCTAATCGGATTCTTCTGAAATATGTTCGTTCCTCGCGTCCTGAGCTTTTAAAATTGGAAAGGGATATAGAAATATTATCGGAAGAATTTAAGGCTAATCCTAATAAAGAACTAGAAGCAGAATTAAATAAGATCATAGAGCAGTATACTTCTTTAGGCGGTTATGATTTTGATAATGAAATAAAATATGTGCTTACTTCACTAAATTTTCCCCCTGAAACCTGGAACTATAGATGTGGAGAATTTAGCGGAGGAGAACTCACCAGAATAGGTCTAGCCAATGTATTATTAAGTAGGAGTGACCTAATTATGCTGGATGAACCAACTAATCATCTTGATATTGAGATGATAGGTTGGTTGGAGAAATATTTAAATAATCAGAAAACACCATTTATAGTAGTATCTCATGATCGCCAGTTTTTGGATAATACCGTTGATACTGTATGGAGCTTACGAGATAGTAATTTGACTATAACAAAAGGGAACTATAGTTCATATCGTAAAGCTGATGAGATTGCTCAATTAACTCAGAAACGGCAATATGAGCGGCAACAAAAATATATTTTAGAGACGGAAGATTTTATTCAGAAAAATATTGCTGGTAGTCGTAGTAATTTAGCTAAATCCAGATTGAAACAAATAGAGCGGATGGAGATAGTTAAAAGACCAGCGAAACAAAAAAATATAAAACTTTCTATAGAAGCAAATAAGCGAAGTGGAAACGATATTTATGTTCTGGAAAATGTTTCTTATGGCATATTTCCGAATAAAGAATTGGCAAGAGAGGTCAATTTAACCGTCAATTATCAAGATAGTATCTGCATTTTAGGTCCTAATAGTTGCGGTAAAACCACTTTATTAAAGATTCTTTTACAAGAGCTTGAAATTTTCAGTGGAACACTTAAAGTAGGTGCCAGTTTAGATATAGGATACTATGACCAGCAAAAGATTAATTTAGACCCTTCCCTGACTGTTCTTGATACCATCTGGCAATTAATCCCTGATGCTACTATTGGATATGTAAGAAGTTGGTTAGCTCGTTTTGGATTTTACGAAAATGATATTGATAAAAAGGTGGAACTACTGAGTGGAGGTGAAAAATCTCGTCTTTATCTTTGCCGATTAATACATACTCAACCCAATGTTCTCCTTTTGGATGAACCAACTAATCATCTTGATTTACAGATGAGCGAATCGCTTTTAGATGCCTTAAAAGCATATAATGGGACCATTATCTTTATAACCCATGACCGTTGGTTTATGAAAGGGCTGGCTACAAAATTTTGGGTATTTCGCAAACTAAAAACAGAGAATGAATGCTATACCACTATTCAAGAATATATTGGCAACCGGGAAGAAGCCATTAATCTGGCTTTTGAAAAACCAAAAGAGACCAAAACTCCTCCCCCACCCCGAAAACGCCAAAAACGAGTAAATCCCTGGCATATGCACACTCGTCTTATCCAAATAGAAGAAAGTAACAGAGAATACGAACTTTTAAAAGAAGAACTGCAAAATATTCACTATGAACTCTCTCAATCCAGCACCTACTCTTCCGTAGAACAGGTAAAACTCTTACAAAAAAATATGAAAGAACTGGAAGAACAAATGATTCAAAAGAAAGAATTGATTGAAAAAATGGAAGAAGAGTATTTAGAATTATATTATCAATACTATGATAAATAAAAAAATTGGTTTCACTTCTTCTTTACCGGTGGAAGTAATATACGCTGCCGGACATACACCCATTGATCTTAATAATATCTTTGTTGAAGGTGCTTCTGCTGAATACATTCGTAAAGCAGAATTGAGGGGATTTCCACGCACTATCTGTGCCTGGATAAAAGGCAATTTTGCCGCTGCTCTTTCGGCTAATCTGGATGAAGTGATTGGAATTTCCCAAGGAGATTGCTCTAATGGTATATCTTTAACCGCTATGTTAGCTGAAGAAGGATTGCCTATCTATCATTTTTCCTTTCCTCAAGAACGCACTTATCCTGCTCTGGATAATGAAATCAAAAAACTGGAAGAACACTTTGAAGTTTCCCGAAATGAAGTGATGAAGGTAAAAAAAAGATTGGATGAAATACGTGCTAAACTGATAACTCTGGATGAATGGACCTGGCAAGAAGGATTGATTACAGGTAAAGAAAATCACTATTGGCTGGTCAATTCTTCCGATTTTAGAGGTAATCCCGACCGATTTGAAGAGGAATTATCCGCTTTTATGGAAGAAGCTTCCCAAAGAAATCCATCTATACCAGCACATCGCTGTGCCTATCTGGGTGTACCTCCTATTTATCGCGACCTCTATGACCGAATTGAAGATCTTGGTGGTAGAGTGATTTTTAACGAAGTGCAAAGACAATTTGCTATGCCCTATCTCTCCTCTGACTTAGTAGAACAATATTTAGTTTATACCTATCCCTATGGGGTTTTTGCCCGTCTGAAAGATATCCTCTATCAATTAAATTTACGGAAAATAGATATGGTGATAAGCTACACTCAATCTTTTTGCCATCTACAGATTGATAATATTATATTGAAAAAACACATAAAACTACCCTTCTTAAATCTGGAAGGTGACAGTCCCGAAGAACTTGATAGCAGAACTCTTTTACAACTAGAAAGCTTTTTTGAGGTTTATGGATGAATAAAGTGGTTGTAGCTCTAAGTGGAGGCATTGATTCTGCGGTTAGTGCTCTTCTATTAAAAGAACAAGGTTATGAAGTGGTAGGAGCTACAATGTCCTTTTGGGATAATCTTGCTCCTGCTTCCAAATGGTGTCTAGAAGGATGTTATGGACCTCAGGAAGAAAAAAATATAAGTTCCGCCAAAAGAATCTGTTCTATTCTAAATATTGAACATATGGTCATAGATTTAAGAAATGAGTTTAAAGATATAGTGCTAACTTATTTTATTTCCAATTATATGACCGGCAAAACACCTAATCCCTGCGTCATTTGCAATGCTCAAATAAAGTTTAACGCTTTCTATGAAGGAATAAAAAAACAGGGATTAATATTTGATTTTTTTGCTACCGGTCACTATGTGCGTAAAAGCTATAATAATGATTTACAACGCTGGCAGATACTTAAGGGAAAAGATTCGCTCAAGGACCAGTCCTATTTTCTCTGTTTATTGAATCAGGGACAAATAAGTAAAACTCTTTTCCCACTTGGTGAAAAGACCAAAGAAGAAATAAAACAAATTGCTCTAGATAACGGTCTGGGATTTCTTAAAGAACGAGAAGAAAGCCAGGATTTTATTGATGCTTCCGTTTATCCTTATCTCTTTCCAGATGAAGCTTTTATACCGGGCGACATAGTAGATATCAACGGAAAGGTTATAGGACAACATCAAGGTTTAGTAAATTACACTATAGGACAACGAAAACATATAGGAATAAGCGGAATGAGTGAACCTTATTATGTGGTTGGAATTGATGCTGAGCATAATAGATTAATTGTAGGCACCCAAGATGAACTCTATAGGGATAGCCTTATGGCAAGAGATATAAACTGGGTTTCAATTTACGGTTTAAAAGAAGAAATAAGAGCAGAAACTAAGATAAGATTGGCTCATAATGCTGCCTTAGGAACTTTGAAACCCTTATCTGACAACAGAGTAGAAGTGCTGTTTGATGAACCTCAATTATCTGTAACTCCTGGACAATTTGCTGTTTTTTATCAAAGTGATTTGCTGCTAGGAGGAGGAGTGATAGAATAATGTATTATTTTTTAAAGGTTATTATTTCTGCTGGTTTGATTGTTTTAATAAGTGAGGTTTCCAAACGAAGTACCTTTATTGGTGCCATATTTGCCTCAATTCCCCTGGTATCTTTTTTGGCTATTCTCTGGATTTATATTGAGACCAAAGATACGGTAAAAATTGCAGAACTCTCAATTGATATTTTCTGGCTAGTCCTGCCTTCACTGCTTTTCTTTATCCTCTTTCCTATTCTTCTCCGACGAAACTGGAATTTCTTTCTTGCTTTTATCCTTTCTACTGCAGTGATGGTAGCTGGTTATTTTTTAATGACCTGGCTGCTAAAATCGCGTTAACCCAATGTCAGAACTCACTTTTTTATTAATTCAAAGAGAGAGAATACACTCACAAAATCAGAACTTTATGATTGACATAAAGACTTGAGCCAAAACTATGTTCATATGATTAAAGTCAAATGGGAAAATCATCAAATAGCAAAGGATACAAAACTACCATCTGGCTGGGTATTTTTTTGCTTTAAAAAGGAAGACCTTACTCTTTGGTGTGGTTTTACGCCTAATATAAAACAGCGTTTAAATAATATCAGCAGAAAAGCAGATCAGGATGAATCCGTAAAAACTGCCTCGCTTACTGCTGAATATGTAGAAATCACCCCTTATTCTCGTTCCTTAGATGCTTTATTTCACTATAAGGTCTTTGTTCAGGAGAATAATCCACCTTTCCAGGATATAACTGCTCCCTGGAGAGAATATGTTTATCTTGCTCTGGATGCCTATCGCTTTCCCTTTATAACCATTCAATCCGATACGAACGAAGATTGGACTTATGCAGGTCCCTGGAGAAGTCGTTTCTTCTTAATGGATATAATGGATAGTATTTCACGCATATTGAAACTTCCTTTTTGTGAGACTTCCTATCATCCCTGTGAAAAATTGGATAAAGGAATCTGTAGAGGTTATTGTGAAGCCCTGAATGATGAAAATGAGGTGGAAGATCAAGAACTGTTAGATAGATTAGAATCTCTCCTCTGGGAAGCCTATCTTCATCCTGATAATGGTATATTGGAATTGCTCACTCAAGAGAAAGAAAAATATTTCAATGAACTGGAATTTGATAAGGAAGACCTTATTAATAGGGAAGTTGAGAACTTTGCCCGATATAGAGATTGGCTAAAATTCCTTTATATAACCAAGACCTTATCTTATAAAATGGAAGATTTTGGGGTAGAAAATGGTTTGCTCAGCTGGTGTAAATTTAAAGATAAAATCTATACATTTCCAACAGAGCAATTTTATTATAGACCGAATGAGAAATTAGCCATTAATTTAACTAAAACGGATGAAGCAAGATTACTTTATGAATACTATACACAACATTATAAAGGATAAGCTATGTATGAAATATTAAGTAAGTTACCAATTGTTAAACAAAGTCGTCAGGGAAAAGTTAGAGATATGTATGACTTAGGAGAAACCGTTTTAATGGTAACCAGTGACCGCATATCTGCCTTTGATGTAGTCTTCCCTGAGCCAATACCAGGAAAAGGAATAATACTCAATCAGATTGCTGCCTATGTTTTTAAAAATACTTCCGGTATCGTTCCTAATCATTTTATTACTGATAAGATGGAAGAATATCCTGCAGATTTTCAGCCTTATAAAGATTACCTTGAAGATAGAAGTATGCTGGTAACAAAACTAAGAATGATACCAGTAGAATGCATAGTAAGAGGTTACCTAACTGGTTCTGCCTGGAATGAATATAACTATTCAGGTACCATTGGAGGTGAACCTATGCCTCCTGATTTGAAAGAGAATCAAAAACTTCCTCAACCTATTTTTACTCCTTCGGTAAAGGTCTCTGAAGGACATGATATAAATATTAGTTATCAAGAACTGCTCAATCATATGGACCAATTTATAGCTGAATTTCTGAGAGATAAATCTCTGGCACTTTATGATTATGGTCATAATTATTTATTATCTAAAGGAATAATTTTAGCTGATACCAAATTTGAATTTGGTACTAAAGAAGGAGCAATATTTTTAGCTGATGAGGCACTCACACCTGATTCTTCCCGTTTTTGGGACCTGGAAGCTTATAATTCTGGGAAAGGTGCTCTCAGCTTTGATAAACAAATAGTGCGTGATTATCTAGAAAGTATCGGATGGAATAAACGACCTCCCGCTCCTCATTTACCTTCCGAAATAATTGAACAGACTTTAGCTAAGTATCGTGAAATCTGCGATATCTTTTTAGGAGATCATAGTTAAATATGATAACAATTGGTATTGTTGATGATGAAGAAGAACTGGTAGAAAATTTAATACTACAGCTTAAACAGATAAAACCTGATTGGAATATAATTGGATTTAGCAATGGAATGGATGCTCTTAAAGAGATTATCGCAGGAAATATTGATTTAGTTGTAACTGATATTGCAATGCCCGATATGGATGGTTATGAACTTTTCTGGAGAATTAAAGACTACAATCCCAAAATTCCAGTAATAATGATTACTGGTTTCGGTTATGACCCTAACCATGTGTTGGTTAGAGCTAAATCAGATGGTTTACAGGAAATTCTTTACAAGCCCTTTAAAACTGATAAATTGATAGAAATCATAGATAAACAAATAAAGTCCAATAAGATAAATTGATTAGTTCCTCTCTTATAGATAAACATCTAATGCAAAAAACCTGGCTCAGCAACCTGATGACTCCAGCCAGTAAGTTGTATGAAATATACCAAACTCAGAGAAGAAATAAGTTCAATTCTCATGCCTGGCATCCTGATTGCTTTGTTATCAGCATTGGCAATATAATGAGTGGTGGAAGTGGTAAAACCCCTTTTTGCCTATATCTTGCAGAATTATTAAAGCAATCTGGGAAAAAAGTAGGCATTTCTCATAGAGGTTATAAAGGTTCTCTAGAGAATACTCCTACTATCATATCCGATGGCAAACAAATTCTCTATAAAGCGATGACCTGTGGAGATGAAGCCTATCTTATTGCTTCTCGTTTACCTGAAATTCCGGTTGTAGTAGGAAAACAACGCTGTGCAGCAGTTTCTCTTTTACTAGCAGCTTTTCCAGATACGGAAATAGTGCTTTTAGATGATGCGTTTCAGCATATTCATATTGCTAGAGACCTGGATTTCATATGTTTTGATGCTAGATTGGGAATTGGCAATGGAAGAGTTATACCTGCGGGATATTTACGAGAACCAGTAAAAAACATCCCTGCTTCCTCTATTATCATTATCAATCATAAGGAAAATGAATCCGTTTGTGCTAAAGAAGATAAATGGTGGTCTTCTTTCTCTCAAACTGTTTTGCATTGCTGGATAAAAGGAAAAGGTTATGTGGATACAAAAGGCAATTTATGCTCTGCTGCTGAGATTAAAGGTAAAAGATGTATTCTAGTTAGCGGCATTGCACATCCTGAATCTTTTGAGCATAATCTTCGTCAAGATGATATCTCCTGGCTACACCATTTTCGCTATCCTGACCATTATGCCTATTCCGATATAAATGAAATCAATAAACTTTGCACTATATGCAACAAATATGAGATTGATTATGTACTTTGTACGGAAAAGGACTTAGTTAAATTACAGATTTATGCACCTTTGAAGGATAAGTTATTGGCTCTTCGTCTTCAAAGTGAATGCATCAATGAGAAAGAATTGTTAAATCTGATTCAGAAAAGAATCGGTAACTGATTTAGTTATTTTTTTAGTTCTAAAAGATGAGTAAAGGCTAACCATTGAGCTGAAGCAACAATGGCAGCTGTCTCTGCTCTCGTTATCTGATACGCTAAACAAATATCCGGAAAATCTTGCATAAGATTAAATTCCTCTGAACTCCAACCACCTTCAGCTCCAATCATAAAACAGGGTTTTCCCACTTCCTCCGCTGATAAATCAAATAGCCACTGTTCAGGTTTGCGTTCTGAACAAAGAATAGGATTGTATTCTTGAACTTTTATGGTTTTTATAGCATCATTTAAAACCTGTGGAGAAAAGATCTCGGGCAACCAGGGATTATTACATTGTTTTATAGCTGCAATAGCTATTTTTTGAAAACGAGATAGAGTATTATCAGAAGGCTTTCGTATAGAAAAGTCAGTAATTAAAGGGAAAAACGCACTCACTCCAAGTTCGGTGCATTTCTCTACAATCAACTCATCATTTCGGTTTTTCAGTAAAGCAAAAGCAATGGCAAAAGGATAATTAGGGTAGGGATTATCAATAATCTCTGTAATCTGTAATAAAGCAGAAGAAGGTTCTATCTTGACCGCTTCAGCTTTAGCCATAATCCCCTTACCGGAGTTTAAAATAACCGTTTCTTTTATTCTTCTATGAGCCACATAAGCCCAGTGATGGAATTCTTCTCCAACTAAACGAATTTGATCTCCAGGCTTCTGGTCCGAACTTAAAGAAGGATAGTATATAGAAGGCATAGCTTTACTTTATCTTAGAAAAAGAAACCTCTCAACTTTTCTTTAAAGCTCTTACCTGGCTTCAATTCTCTTTTCTTATCAAATTCTTTTAAACGGTTATAAAGTTCCGTCTCTTCTCGGGAGAGTTTGGTGGGAACAACTACCTTGATTTTAACCAGCAAATCTCCACGACTGTAGGAATTTAATCCTTTTATACCCTGTCCTCTCAGACGGAATATTCTACCACTCTGAGTGCCAGGTGGAATCTTCATTTTTGCTGTACCGGTTAAGGTTGGTACTATCACCTCATCGCCAAGAACAGCTTGAGTTACATTTATAGGATATTCCAGGATAATATTATTTCCATCTCTTACAAAAAGCTCATCAGGTTTCTCATGAATAACCACCAGGATATCACCATAACTGCCATTTCTGGGACCTACATTACCCTGACCTCTAAGACGGATAACCTGATTTTCTTCCACTCCTGCAGGTATCTTTACATTAATCTCTTTTGTTTTACTGATTCTGCCTTCTCCAAAGCATTTGGGACATTTATTACGGATAATTTTCCCTTCGCCTCTGCAGGATGGACATTCAGAAATTGATTGCATCTGGCCAAATAGAGATTGACGCACGGTGCGCACTTGACCTGTACCATGACATTGAGAACAGGTTTCTGCTTTTCCATCCTCACTGCCGGTACCTCTACATTGGTCACAGACATCCTTAACGGTAATTCTGACTTTTTTCTCTGTTCCTAAAGCAATTTCTTTCAGGGTTAAAGTTAAATCTATCTGGATGTCCTCTCCTTGATTGGAACGCCTTTGACTGCTACTACTACGGGTACCAAATCCACCTCCAAATAGGGTATCAAAAATAGAACCAAATCCTCCGCCAAACAGGTCACTAATATCTTCAAAATGGCTGAAATGGTCCCAATTAAAGCCGCCATTACCAAATTGCTGATCAATTCCAGCGTGACCATACTGGTCATACACCTGACGTTTTTCTTTATCAGAGAGAACTTCATAGGCTTCAGAAGCTTCTTTGAATTTCTCTTCTGCTTCTTTATTATTCGGATTTTTATCCGGATGATACTTCATTGCCAATTTACGATATGCTTTTTTTATCTCATCTTCGGTGGCATCTCTTGATACCCCGAGCACTTCATAATAATCTCTTTTTGCCATCTAGGTAATCTCCAGAAAATATCAAATTTAGATATCCGGCAGGGCTTTCCCCCTGCCGGAATCACATTTTATCTATTATTAATCGTCCATCACCTCAAAATCAGCATCTATTGGTCCTTCAGATTGATTAGAGTCCTGTGCTTGATCGGAGCTTTGATTATAATCTTGCTGTTCAGAGGTTCCGGTATCAGTACCATAAGCTCCTGCACCTCCTTGTTGCTGAGTTTGAGAATATAAGATTTCTCCTAAGCGTTGAGCTTTTCTTAAGAGTTTATCTTTCACTTCATTAAGTTCAGAAGCATCAGTTGCCTTTTCCAATCTTTCTTTAGCATGCTGGATTTCAGCTTCAAGTTCACTTCTTTCTTCTGCAGAAAGTTTATCTCCATATTCATTCAGGTTCTTTTCTGTACTGAATATCAAGTTGTCAAGCTCATTTCTGGCAGTGACATATTCCTGACGCTTTCTATCCTCTTCCGCATGCAATTCAGCATCTTTAATCATCCGATCAATATCATCTTTACTGATATCTCCGGTACGGTCTATCCTGATGGATTGTTCTTTACCAGTTGCTAAATCCTTAGCAGAAACATGAAGAATACCATTAGCATCTATATCAAAAGTGACCTCAATCTGAGGCATTCCTCTAGGGGCAGGTGGAATCCCAACCAGGTCAAAACGACCTAAGGACTTGTTATCTGCTGCCATAGGTCTTTCACCTTGTAACACATGGATAGTGACTGCAGTTTGATTGTCTGCAGCGGTAGAAAATATCTGACTCTTCTTGGTTGGAATGGTTGTATTGCGTGGAATAAGAGGAGTCATAACTCCACCTAAGGTTTCAATACCCAAGGTTAAAGGTGTTACATCTAACAACAACACATCACTAACTTTCTCATCTCCAGACAGAATAGCACCTTGAATGGCAGCACCTATAGCAACCACTTCATCTGGATTCAGACTGTGGTTAAGTTTTTTGCCGAAGAACTTTTCTACTGATTCTTGTACTGCTGGAATTCTTGTGCTACCACCAACCATAAGTACTTCCTGGATATCATCAACCGTCAATTTTGCATCACTTAGAGCCTGTTTACAAGGACCCAGCGTGCGCTCTACTAGATCAGATGTTAAGCGGTTGAATTCCGCACGAGTTAAATCGTAATTTAGATGTTTTGGACCTGTAGCATCTGCAGTAATGAAAGGCAGATTTATATTAGTAGTTGGAGTTCCAGATAGTTCAACTTTAGCCTTTTCTGCAGCTTCACGTAATCGCTGCATTGCCATTGGATCTTTTGACAAATCTATCCCTTCTTCTTTTTTAAATCTATCCAGAATCCAATCTACGATTCTTTTATCAAAATCATCTCCACCTAAATGAGTATCACCATTGGTGGAAAGGACTTCTACTACACCTTGAGATATATCCAGGATAGAGATATCAAAGGTACCTCCTCCCAGGTCATATACAGCAACCTTTTCTTCCTTTTTGGTCTCCATTCCATAAGCTAAAGCTGCAGCAGTAGGCTCATTTATTATTCTTTTCACTTCTAGTCCAGCAATAGTACCAGCATCTTTAGTAGCTTGACGCTGACTATCATTGAAATAAGCAGGAACAGTGATAACAGCTTCAGTAACTTTTTGTCCTAGATATGCTTCAGCAGTTTCCTTCATTTTAGTTAGAATCATTGCTGAGATTTCTTGGGGAGTGTAGTCTTTGTTTTCTACTTCTATGTGGACTACAGCTTGACCTTTCAAGCCTTCTTTGACCGGGAAAGGAACCTGTTTTATTTCGTTTTGTACCTCATTATAATGACGTCCCATAAAACGTTTTATGGAATATACTGTATTTTTTGGATTAGTGATTGCCTGTCTTTTGGCTAATTGTCCCACTAATCGCTGTCCATCTTTTGTAAATGCAACTACGGAAGGTGTGGTACGACTTCCTTCTGCATTAGTTATAACAACTGGTTTGCCGCCTTCTACGACAGCAACACAAGAGTTGGTTGTTCCCAAATCTATACCGATTATTTTTCCCATTTTTCCTCCTTAAGGTTATTTAATTTTTAATTTCTATTTTTATATCATTAGAATCTTCACTACTGGCATCTTGAACTTCATTATTATCCATCGTTTCAGATTCTTCCGACTTATTTTCTATTTTCCCAGATGATACCGCTACACGCACGGGACGAAGCAGCTTATCATACAGCATATATCCATTCTGGATAACGGCAGCGATTGTATTCTCATCATATTCGCTCGGAATATGAGCAAGAGCATCGTGAATAGCTGGATCAAAGGGTTTACCTAAAGCATCTATTTTGGTGATGCCTTCTTTTTCCATCACTTTTTTCAACTGTTCTGCAATCATCATCATCCCTTTTACAAAGCTATCATCCTTTTTATCTTCACTTACCTGATTCAAAGCCCTTTCAAAATTATCCGCCACTTCACATACTTCTAGAGCAAATCTCTGGGTTGCCATCTTTATCCAGTCCGCTTTTTCTTCATTACTACGACGACGGTAATTCTCAAATTCCGCTATACATCTAAGATATTTATCTTTCCATTCCGCACATTCTTTCTCCAATTCAGCAATTCTTTTCACTAATTCTTGTTCCTTATCTATTAGGTTTTCTTCTTTTTTTACCTGTTCCGTATCCTGAGGTTTCTGCTCTTTAATCTCATCTGAAATTTTATCTATTTTTTTCTTCTGAGTTGCCAATTTGTTCCTCCTTTGTTAATATTACTAAGCCTTTATGAGTCGTTTCGGTTATAGTAGCAGTTATATCACGAATTAAGGGAATAAGATGTCTATATTCGGTCCTTATTGGAGCAACTACACCCAGATATCCGGGAATTCCGAAAACCTCATATCGTCCGTAAATGAGGCTAAAATTGCTCCATTCTGGGATATTAAAATCTTCTCCCATTAAAACTTTAACTCCTTTTCCATCATCCGAACTACGCATCAGATTAATCAAAATGTCCTGACGCTGAATCATACTCATAAAAGTTAATAAATTCTCTTTAGAATCAAATTCTGGTTGTTCCAGAAAACTGATACTACCATCGTAGTGAATATAAAAATCGCTAATTTCAATAAAAGCTTTATGTAACTGCTTCAAGAAAGTGCTGACCAGAACATTATCCGGATACATATCTTCCTGCATATCCAGTAGAATGCGATTAGCAATATCATAGATACATTCACCACTCAATTCTTCATTCAGATAATGCACCAATTTCTTTAGTTGACTTTCAGTATATTCATAATCTACCTTCATTACTACTGTTCTGTCTATACCTGAATCCAGACTCATCACAAAGATATATTTCTGATTTCCAATAGGAAATACTTCCAGGTTTTCCAGATAACCACTGGAAACTTCTGGCTCAGCTACAAAACTTAGTTGATCTGTCTCCTTCGCTAGCAGTTTCATTATATAATGCAAAGCCAGTGGGGTATCTTTATAATGTCGGATTAGCAGATTGCGTAACAAATCCATATTCTCAAAACTTATTTTTGAATGCTCAGGCTCTATGAGCTTAAGATAAGCTCTAAAACCCTTTATAGTAGGTATCCTACCAGCAGAAGTATAGGGCTGCTGAATTAAATTTTGTTGTTCCAGCTTCATTAAATCAAGACGCAAAGTAGCAGAACTTACATCCTGAAGATACTTTTCATTCAGAATACGAGAAGACACTGGTTCGTTAGTCTGAATGTAATCATCCACCAAAGCTATCAGCGTTTTTCGTAATCTCAGTTGATGCTTCTTCATTGCTTTAATTTATGCTCCTTTTTGATTTTTTAGCACTCAGCAAGTCAAACTGCTAATCTTAATGACATAATAATCAAAATCGGGAAATTGTCAATTGAAAAGTGAGACTGCTAATTAAATAATAAAAATTTATTCTCTATTGTGATCTAATATAATAATACTAAAATATATCCATATTTTTCTTGATATAATGTTTGATAAAAATAAGAAGATAATTGAAAAAAATATAAGATATGTAGTTTTCTTCAATATTGAGACATATTTTATTATCAGATTTTTTATACAGTATGGACTTAAACTAATCAATAGAATAATAAAGTATTTCGTTAATTGGCGACATTCATTTTAAAAAAATCTAAAAGTTATCTGTTAAAGAAAAACTAATCAAATACCAAAAGAATGGTCTTCTATAACAAACTAAAAAGGAATTATGAGCATAAGTAAATTTCTCTTATGAGAATTTTTTATTTGACAGAATTATAGAATATTTTAAAAGTTCAAAACATTAAGGTGATTAAAATGGATTTCAAAGATCAAATTCAAGAGTTATCTGGGCTAATAGAAAAGTTAAAGGATCAGGTCCAAACTGAAGAAGCACGTAAAAATTCTTTTATTTTACCGTTTATAAGTGCTTTAGGTTATGATATTTTTAACCCTTTAGAAGTTGTCCCAGAGTTTACCTGTGATATTGGAATAAAAAAAGGAGAGAAAATTGATTATGCTATCTTAAAAAATAATAAACCTATTATTTTAATTGAATACAAACATTGGTTAAGTGATTTGAATCTCCATTCGTAACAGCTTCTAAGGTATTTTCAGGTATCTAATGACAAGTTTGGAATATTAACTAATGGCATCATTTATAGCTTTTATTTAGATTTACAAGAACCTAATAAAATGGATGAGCAACCATTTTTTGAGATAAACCTGACTGATTTTAAAGAAGAAGAAATAGAAAAGCTGAAAAAATTCCATAAATCCTGCTTTAATTTGGAAAATATTCGCAGTACTGCAAGTGAATTAAAGTATATAAGTGAATTAAAAAATTTAATTCACAATGAACATACAGTTCGTACTCAAATGGGACATTCTCTTAACAAGCCTCAAAAATCTAATTTATGGATGCAACAATTTCAAAGGTCTTGGGATTATTGATAACAAGTTGATTAGTTTCAGATATCCGACTGATAGTCTTGCTTTAGTACACTCCTTCCTTCATAGGTGAGTACATTACTGCGGTGAAGGACTGATTGCTAGAGATTTAATACAAAAAAATAGATAACAAAGGAGAAAATCATGAAAACAACTTTCTATTTAATGACATGCATCATCGTGCTGTTTGGTTTGATTGGTTGCTTTACAGATTCTACAGTTCCTACAGTTCCTACAGTTACTCATGCATTTTATGACTTTGAACTACAGGAAGTAGAAAGGCCAGCGCAGACGAAAGAAAGGTACGGAGATTCAAAAATCACTACTACGCAAGAAGCAGGAGTCAACAAGTATGTATTTGAAGATGAAATGGTAAGAGTACAGTGGTTACCTACAACATCCGCAATCCATTTCAGCTTAATAAATAAGACTAGTCACTCCATAAAAATCATATGGGACGAAGCTGCTTATGTGGATGAAAATGGAAGTAGCCATAGGGTAATGCATTCAGGAGTTAAGTATATTGACAGAAACAATCCACAACCGCCAACAATTGTTGTCAGAAACGGTTCAATAGAAGATCTTGTTTTTCCTACAGACAACGTTTACTATTTAAATTTAGGTTGTCGGCTTGATGGATGGCAAGAAATACCATTATTCCCAAGTATAGCTCACTCCGATGAAGATTTGAATACAAAGTACAAAAATAAAACTTTCCAAGTCCTTTTGCCATTACAAATTGAAGATGTTGTTAACGATTACATCTTCGTATTTAACATTAAAAACATCCAGATTAAGTAATACTATCGACTAACTATTATAACTTATATCAATATAGGATGGATAATTTTACTTGAGAGAAGTGCGGATTTATATATCTGATTAGATTTAGATGTAGTAGTTAAGACAATGTCTAACAAGCGGTGTTGTTAGTCACTAATAATATATTACCTATTACTTCATCTTGAGCCAGCCGAATGGAATCAAGGAAAGTTTGCATAGGGATCTTGCACAGTAATATTTACCCGAAGAAAGTCTTTCCTTGTCGTAATACTCAATCCCTTGATCCACATCGGTTTGTAGTTCTTCTATACTGCGATAGAGTTTCTTACGGAAAGCGATTTGGTAGAACTCGTTGAGAATGGTTTTATGGAATCGCTAACATATCCCATTGGATTGTGGACTCCTTGTCCTGGTTTTAGAGTGGTCGATATCTTCAATAGCCAGATATAGTTCAAATTCGTGATGTTCCCGATTGCCGCAGTACTCGGTTCCTCGATCAGTTAAGATTCTAAGAAGGGGGCTCTCATGCTCATCAAAGAAAGGAATAACTCTATCATTGAGTATATCAGCTACCACTAAAGCAATCTTTCGGTCATAGAGTTTTTCCATTGCCACTTTGGAATAACTATCAATAAAGGTCTACTGATATATCCTGCCAACTCCATTCATATTACCAACATAGAAAGTATCCTGACAGCCAAGATAACCGGGATGCTCGGTTTCAATCTCATCCCGGATTTCTTTTCCACTTTGGCTTTTTCCAATACCTGTAGCTGTGCCTCAGTGAGAATACAGCCCTCTTGTGCTACTTTAGCTTCCAAAGCCGTCAGACGTTTCTTGAATGTTACCAGATCGTGCCTGAGCCATACGGATCGGACACCACCGGGAGAAATCAGGATTCCCGGTCTCTTGAATTCGTTTGAAACTCTTTGTTGCTTCCAAGCCGGTTCATAGGTGGCAATTCTTATTACCTTTTCTTCAATATCAGGATGGACTTGATTCTGAGGATTTGGTTTCTTCCTGTTCAAATCCATGAGAGCCATCTCACCGCCAGTTACATAGAGTACTTTAAAGCGGTAGAAACTGACCTACTATATCCAAATACTTTGCAAGCTTGAGAAACATTTCTTAAGTTCTTGGCTAATTCTAAAAGCCCCGGTTGGGCTTTATGACTTTTGTTCTGTTTTGGTCATACGGACATTATTTTTAATTTGCTGAAATCATCGTTCACTGTGAAGTGTCAAACATTATTCTAACTATTACAACTTTTAATTAACCCGGCTCTACTGGGTTCTCTCGTTACTAAAATTTCGAGTATTCAGGATAGATAAGAAGCTAATCTCTATATATCTTTATGCTCCCGGAGACTACTCATGTCAACATTTTAAGCAAACAACTCTACTTAGTTTCTCTAAGCATTCTTTTCCCTTTTTCCCGGAAACCACTCATGTCCACATTTTAAGCAAACAACCTTGATTTTCTTACTACCTATCAGGCCACCTAATAATCCAACAGGTCCTAAAGCTACTGCGCCAAGCGCTGCTTTACCCAAACCAAAACCCTTGGTCTTTACAGTAAATTGTGTACTGCCACATTTAGGGCACTTTACTTCATCTTGTTCATCCATAAATACTCCTATAATATAGTAACAGACAATTTTATTTAATGCTAGAAATTCCATTACAACTGTCAATATCTTTCTTCTCAATCATAGAAAAATGAAGTAGTCAATAGAGTATTTTTACCTACCTAGTTTTGCTGGCTTTCTCTCTTTGGCATCATATGGCAAGGGCAAACAGCTTGTAGAATGGATCGGTAGCTGTATAGACCTGATTGATCCCGATCAGGATTGTCACCCTGTTCCCATCGAGTTTGACATCGGCTATATAGAGGAAGGCATCGGACTGGTTTGTCAGGATGATTTAAGGATATAAAATGAGATAATTACAAGGATAACTCTGTTATTATGATGAGTTTTATGATATAAACTATTCAACGGCAGGCATCAAATTGTAAGAACATTAGAACAGTCAGATAAAAATGCCGGAACCTACCGAATTCAATGGGATGGTAAAGACTCTAATGGAAGAAATTGTGCATCTGGTCAATATCTGATTTATTTGAATTGTTCAGGGAAAAGCTAGATCAAAAAAGGAATATTATTAAAATAGGAAAAGATAAGGGAAACCTGATTAAAGTTTTGTTCTGCTGAGCAAAAAAAGAATCTGTATAATTAAAGGAAGGACCAGCCACTTCGGCAAAGGGATAATGTATAGAGAATAGTTTTATCCAATCTTAACACTTCTGCCAGCATATCATAAAGCGCTGGACTTTCTAAGGACTTCAGGATAAAGAGCTGGTGGTTGTTCCAATAGGTCTTTAAAATTATCTTCTTGAGGTCATAGGTAGTGGATTTATTTTCTTTGATTTTGATAAAAGGATGAGAAACTTCTTTTTCAAAGGTAGAAAGAGAGCTTTCTATATGATTAATATATTCTTTTGGTATTTCAATAGAAATCCATTCTGCAAAAGGGGCTCTGGGTTTTATAATTAATCTTTCTGCTTTATTGATTTTATAACCTGGAATATTTTCTAAAGATAGAGCGTTTATTATATCTTCCTGAGTGTAAGGGGAATAAAAGGATATATCAAAATATTCGCAGATACTTTCTACACCAAGACAGTGTATTCCCGATAGGGCCCGCCGGAACTGAGGAAAAAGCTCATCAGGCTATAATACTCGGAAAGTTCAAGTACCGCTTCCTGCTCAAAGGAGTTCTTCCGGTAGGCTTATATTTTATCAGTGATGATGTAATCGTAAGCTTTCTTCTTTTTTATACGGTATTTTTGGTTTGGATTGTACTTCACCTGCCCATTTTGGCAGACGAAGTAATAGATGCCGTCATCAGCCCAGCGGATGAGCTTAAAGCCCTTTATAATATCTATGCCTTCACCTTGTTTTCATCTTGGATGTATTTCTGATCCAGCATAGCATAAGCTTCTTTCTGTGAAATGCCATAATCATCGAGATTACGCATAACACAGATGGTCAGTGTAACTGCCGTACAGCGGGATGGCTTCAACCTCAGACCTTTAGGTCTGTCTAACTTAGCTTTGATTCGGTTCATCAACGCTTCGGTTATGCTATCTTTTTGTACTTATTTTAGATATATAATTTAGAGCCAAGAAAGCGCTAACCTGTATGTTGACAAATTAGGATGGCAAGGTTGAGACAGAAAAATAAAAAAAGTTATTGACATAAAAAAGTGAAATATTTATGATTTAGTTTGCTAATATAGACTGATTATGGTTGAACATAGAGCTTGCAATATACCCGTAAAGGTGAGTTCATTGATGAAAAACACACGCAACAACCTATATTAATCGGGAGGATTGATGAAAAAACATTTGTTGTTTACGCTGCTATTACTAATCTCTCTTGGTCTGCTTGTAGGACAGACATGGATACGATACTATCCCTTTGGTGATCTTTGTCCGGGCCCCTCTGATAATGCGAGTTCAGAAGTCTGTAATGTAATCCCAGCAATTGGTGGTGGTTATTTACTACAGGGGTACGTTGAGTTTGTATATGGAGATATTCCGGCTTACGCTAACAATGTATTCTGGAAACTCGATGAAAATGGCGATATTGTGTGGAGGAGAACGGGGGGAGGAAACTTCCCATTTAACAGCATAGTAAGTAATGGAATTGATCGATACTATTGCCTAAGATACGATAACATGAATGTTTTCGATGGTGAGATGAACATGATAGCTCATTATATCTTCGATACTGTAAATGGCTTTTCCGCATCCTTATACGATATGCAATATGTTGACGATGGCTTGGTCTTTGCCGGAAGAATAGGCAACCAAGCCGTGGTTCTTAAAACCGACTTCCAGTTCAATGTTATCTGGCAAAGTGATGGCTTTCCCATTTATGGATTTGGTTTTAACTCTATTGAACCATATGACAATGGTTGGATAAGTATCGCAAGAGGTAAATTTGCTCACTTTACTGCCGTCGGTG
>DFOM01000051.1 GCA_002376725.1 Cloacimonetes bacterium UBA3541
AATCCTTCATTCCCATCTGCTACATAGGCAATATTAGTAGAGAGAAAAAGAGAGCAATAAGCATATGGAACATAAGCGTCTAAAAGAACTGGAATATGAGGATTGGAAACATCTATAATTTTTAATTCTGCCCAATTATATGCTACATAGGCAATATTGTTATAAATAGTAATGAAGTATGCATCACCAGGTGTATAGTAATCCCCAATTTTAAAGCATACTGCACTGAAAGGCAATATAAATGACACAACCATCAAAAATAAAACAATCTTTTTCATCCTTCTATCCCCTAATTTTATTAAATTATATTTAAAACTCTTTTTATTTTTTGTCAAGAAAAATAAAAATATTTTCTTAAATTGACAACAGAGCTTTTTATCTTCACTCTTTTTAACCAAATTATTTTTACATTAGAGTTAGTGCAACTTGACAACGAAATCTGCTTGTCTTTTCTAAAAGGCTAATGATTTCGGATATATTAATGTAAATAATCTTCCTTATAACTTCTTCTCTTCCCAATCTCTATAGTGCTGTTTTTATTATATCTTCCAGCCATAGTAGTACCTCCTTATTAGCATGAACTACAAACTCCTGTCCTCGACCCCGTGATTGGAAGTAGTCTTTCTTAAAACATTCTGCATTATGACAACTAACATTGCCTTTAAAGAACATCGGTAAATCCCACTTTGATCTCGACATTCCATCTTTTGTTAAAACTAAATTTTTGTTGTATTTGAAAATCCCGGCTCCTGGTAAATCTGGAAATATCGTGAGTTTATCGGAAGCTATATAAATCATGTTATCAATTGATTTGTCTTTAACAAAGTTATGGGGGTGCTGTCTAAGCCACATATCATCAGCATCAGAAATTTGGTTAGCATTCTTACAGCTTCCTACTTCAAACCATCCCCATATAATATGTTTATCAGTGTTGGGAATATATCTATACCCTCTTTCTGGTGTGTTTGTTGTATCTCGAAACCACCCAAAGAAAAGAAAAATATCCCCAACACCAACTCTTTCCTTCTTGAGATGAGCCAGAGCATTACCGATTTGACCAAATAATCCTGTGTATTTTGGTGTCGTTACCTGTGAAGCTTTCGAGAATATTTGTGGATCATTATGACAATATGCTTTATCTAGACCTATCCTCTTCTTTTCTAATACCAAACTTGGATTTCTTTTTGGCAGTAAATGATTCAAAAGGACATCATAAGACATTCCTGTTTGAGTAACGTGATCTTTGTAGTTACTCCCAGGAACAGATCTATAACTGTCTACTACCTTGTCTAGGTTTTCGGGAATAGGAAAACTAACAAGTTCACTTCCATCAATTATGGGACTGGGATAACCACCTGCCGTGCTGTCAAATCCCTTGCGACTTAATATTACTTTCATTGTGTCTTCATCCTAATATACTCCTGATGTATATGTATTCTAAACAACAGTGTTATCTGATAATGTTTTCAACTTTCACATACAGAGATACTACATTATCTATGCTCATCTATAATAATTATTTATATTTCACTTTATAAAAAGATAACAAGCGAGATTCCCACACATAACAATACTATGGGAATTAAGCAGCCTCCGCTTGCTCGATCCAATACTTTCCTGCTTTTGGCCAATTCTTTGTTCATCTGCTTCGTCCAGCATAACGTTCATAATCCATCTCGTTTGAGATATTGATCCAATTCAATTGGTTCACCGCAGTTTCTGCATTTTTCTATGGTATTTTCCTATATGATAATTCTATTAAGGCAAGAGATTCTGAGCCGTTAACATTTGTAAGCAATGATCTTAGTAACCCCAAAAATGTCAATTGTTTTATTCATCATATTTGGGTGATAAAGGCAAAAAGTTTCCCCTCTTGATCTTCTTTCCCATAAGAGGGATATAATTGTCAACCACAATGGGTGGTATTAGGGGAATAGATTTGTCTGTATTCAGTTCTGTTTGATAGATTTGTTCAGGATTTTGATTATCTCTACCCCTATTGGTTCTATAGGAGTTAAACCATATTTGATATGGAAAAGTTTTAGCCAGGAGTTCTGTTTCGTTATTTGGCTTTTCCGAAATAAAAAACTCCTCCTCAATAAGATTATGAAAGGACTCTACATCACTATTATAGGTAGGTCTTCGGCAAGGAATAAGCTTATGTCTTGCCTTATATTTTTCTGTTACTACCTTTTCAAAGAGAGTAAGTTTCTGACTATAAGGGTTAGTGAACTCTTTACCATTATCAGTTTGGATAGTAATAGTTTCTGTATTAATACCATAATTATGTAGAAAAAAAAGCAAATAATCAATAAAGATAGCAGTGGCAGTAGATGATTTCTCATGACTGTAAGACAGATAGGTAGCTCCAGTTTTATAATCTCTGGCGGTGATAAGATATTCCGGAAGATGGTGTTCCCATCTTTCTGATTTCGTATTCCGGGATATCAGTAAGATACTTTATATCCACCTGAAAACGACTAAACACTCTCTTCTGCTTCCTCACTTCTTGCATATCCTTTCTTTTCTTATAAGTTTTCCTCTTAGCCTTAATCAATCCTGCTTCCTTCATTACTCTGTGAATGGAGACATGAGAATAATTAAGCTCCAGCACTTCCTTAATTCTCCGGGAACCCCAACCCGGATGCCTTTTTCTACATTCCAGAATCTTTAGCTCCGTCTCCTTATCAATCTTGATAGAACAGTGCTCTTTCTTCCGGGGAAGATCTGACAAACCAGCCTCCTTATTCTCCTGGTATCGCTTCACCCATTTACGCACCGTCTTAACTGTGGTTTGATAGGCTTGGGCACAGGGCTTTATCCCAGACTTTAGCGCATCCTGAGCCATGTTTAAACGATATCTCTTGACATCTTCCTTATCCATAAAGATTATGTTTTCTATATAGGTGTTCATAAAGGTTGCGCTTCCTCTATCTGTCTCAATAACTACCATTTATATAACCTTTAATTTTATTCTTTATAAGTTTTCTTTTGCTTTTATTTATTATCTCCGGGTAGGGGATACCCTTTCCCTTTACTAACCATGAGTCGGAGAAGATGACAGAAGATGAGATCAAAACCAGAGTCGATGATGCCTGGGAATATGGAGACTACAAGGGGATGATCAACTTGATGGCAGAGTTGATCTGCAGGATCGAAAAGAAGCGATAATCAACATCTATCCAGTTCATTAACCCGTTTCTGCCAGGTTTTATCTTTGGCTTGGTTCTATTTGGCGATGGCAAGAAGCTTGTAGAAAGGATCAGTTGTTGTATAGACGTGACTGATCCCGATCATGATAGTGACTCTGTTCACATTGAGTTTAACAACGGCTATATAGAGGAAAACATCGCACTCGTTGGTCAGGATGATGTGAGGCAGCTCCTGATACTCTTTATCCAGAAGAAAGATGAAAGATATTCAAACTTGACATGGAGACACCCAAATCCGATTCTGGTCACAGCCTACAGACCCTACATAGAATGCCCTCCAATATGTGGTATGCTGACAGTGTTTCCCAAGTTTTATTATTGATATGCAGAACCCATTTGAAGTTTTCAGTGATAACTTTTAAGTTTTCGGTGATATAAATTTTGGTGATTCTGGATAGAAATGCACAGTTTTTACCCATTTGAAATTTTCGGTGATACGATTTGAAGTTTTCACTGATACATTACAATAGATTTAGGTAGGGAAAGGATGTTTAACTATATTTTTATTGACAAATAAGCTTTAGAATATCTAAATATCTCTATGAAGAAAAATAGTTACGGCAAATGGATAAAATGGCTAAAATACCATATCATTCCGGTGTATGACACTTTCCCAACGAGAAGAATAAATCAAATGAGAAGAGGACTTTTTTCAGGTAAATATACTGTATAGGAGAAACAATGAAAAAGACCTGCTTTTTACTGGCTTTCATTTTAGCAATCGGTTTCTTGTTCGCTCAGTTTTCGGACCCGCAGTCAGATATTTTAGATTTAATTTCTTTGGTGAATGCCGATACTTTAAGAGCTTATGTTCAACACCTGCAGGATTATCAAACCCGTTATGCTCTGGCAGATAATCATTTAGAGGTTGCAAATTGGTTGAAAGGTCAATTTGAAAGTTATGGTTTTACCAATACTTGGATGCAGGAATATCAGCATAATAATACTACTCAATATAATGTAATTGCCACTATTCCTGGATATTTATATCCGGATCTTTATATCATCGTAGGAGGACATTATGATTCATATTCTGCCAATTCCGATTCTTATGTCTTTGCTCCCGGTGCAGATGATAATGCCAGTGGCACGGCAGGTGTATTAGAAATTGCCAGGGTGATGATGGCGATAGGATATCAGCCAAAATTTTCCATTCGTTTTATCGCTTTTAGTGCTGAAGAAGGTAATGGTTGGGGTTCTGAAGCGTATTGCAATTACGCCATCAATGCGAATCAGGAAATAAGAGTGATGCTCAATCTGGATATGATAGCGAATAATTTGCAGACCAGCCAAGAGTTTCGGGTTATGCCTTATCAAGGTTCTGAAGAATATAGTTATGAAACAATAAGAATTGCCCAACAATATAGTTATTATCAACCGGTTTTGGGAGAGACGGGTATGGGTTCCGATAGCTATATCTTTTCCGAAAACGGCTTTAATGCCGTATTTTTCTTTGAACGCTATCTCAATCCCTATCTCCATAGCAGGGATGATTTGATTGATTATCTGGATTTTCAGTATGCCAGTGAAATAGTTCGGGCAGCCACTGCTGCTACTGTTATATTTGCTAATCAGCCCTTTCCGGTGAATAATATTCAAGTTTATAATCCCGGAACAGGAAACTCTTTACTGGCAATATGGGATAGTTCTTCCGATCCGGAAGTAACTAAATATGCAGTGTATTATGGAACAGAAATCGATTCAATGACTTTTTGGCAATATATAAATGAAAACCAATGTATTATTAGTGGACTTGAGGAAGGACAATCTTATTACATAGCTGTTTGTAATGTAAATGAGGCCGGCTTAACAAGTATCCGTAAATATGGAAGCGGCACACCTTTTTCGGTTCCTGCAGCGCCAAATTTAATTGCCGATTTTCCAGATAGACATTCTATAACTATTACTTGGCAACCCAATTCGGAATTGGATATAGCAAGCTATAGTATCTATCGTTCTCTGGGTTCAAACACAACGGAAACAATGATTGCTACTGTTCCTGTCCCTGATACTTCTTATACCGATACGGATGTAAAAAGTAATGAGGAATATTATTACTATCGTCTTTCTGCCAATGATTCGGAGGGAAATCAAAGTCCCTACTCTTCACCTTTGGCAAGTAGAATGGTTTCCTTGGATAGAGGTATTTATGTGATAGACGAGAGCAAGAATTTAAGCGGAACAAATCCTTTTCAACCGACTGATGAGGCAGTAGATAATTTTTACAATGATCTTTTAAAGAATTATGAAAACATCTCCCTATTGGACCTGGAAGAACAAACCGGAACCCTGAAATTGGCAGATATCGGTATCTATTCATCTATTTTGTGGCATGGCAATGATATTGGCGATAATACCTATCCTTACGAAATTCGTGATATTCTAGGGGAATATATTCGGTTGGGAGGAAATATATTTTTCATTGTCTATTATCCGAGTAAGGCATTTGAATTGAATGCGGGATATCCGGCATCCTTTTCTGAAGACAGTTTTATCAATGAGGTTTTGGGCATCGGAGGGGTAAATTACAGTGTGCAGAGCCGTTTTAAATATGCTATTCCTAACAATGAAAATTATCCTGCTCTCCAAGTTGACAGTTTAAAAACCATATCCTCCTGGCATAGTCATATCTTTGGCGTGGAGGGAATGGAACCTGTAAATCCGGAAGAGAGTATTTATCTGTATGGTTCCGATTATAGCCCAGAAAGCAACCAGGGCACCTTAAACGGAAAAAGTGTAGGTATTCATTGCTACTATGGAGAAGGTCAGGTATTATGTTTAAGTTTCCCTCTCTACAATATGCAGGCGTCATCTGCCCAAGATTTGATTGATTATGTCTTTACTAACCTTTTTCAGGAATCGACCAAACCTAATATTCCAATACCACCAGTAACAGGACTTAGATTATTGCCAAATTATCCTAATCCCTTTGTAAATGAAACAACTTTTACTGTGGAAAATGCCGATCCAGAAAAGTTAATGAATATTAAAATCTACAACCTTAAAGGACAGTTAGTTCAAACTATTTTTAATGGATATCCTCTTCAGGATATGCAATTTACTTGGAATGGAAAAGATACTACAGAAAGAAACACAAGCTCTGGAATTTACTTCGTGAAAGTATCCTCAGGTAAAGAGAAAGTAATTGCTAAAATAATCAAAATAAAATAATCAAAATAAAATAATTACCCCCACCAACAACTACCAATTACATTCCTTAAACTTTTCCCTAAAGATTCCTTATTCCCGTTTTTTTGAAAAATTGGTGATATGATTTGAAAAAATAAGTGAGAACGCATAAAAATACAAGCAGAAATAAGAAAAATCTTGACAAGAGGCTGGTTTATGGATTTAAGAAAAGATTATGGCTATTATTGTAAAGAAATTTGGTGGTACTTCTCTGGGAAGTATAGATTTGATATGCAATATTGCTCACAGAATTGCATTAGAAGCAGGAAAAGGTGATTCATTAGTCTTAATAGTTTCTGCAATGGCAAAAACTACTGATGAACTAATAAATCTGGCATATCAAATAAGTGAACATCCTTCCCGAAGAGAATTGGATATGCTACTAACCGCTGGAGAAAGGATCAGTATGTCCCTTCTTTCTTTAGCATTACAGGAAGAAGGTTATTCCTCAATCTCTTTCACTGGTTCTCAAAGTGGAATTATAACTGATGAAAGGCATGGCAATGCCCGGATTTTGAATGTAAATGCCTTCAGAATCAAAGAGGAATTGGAAAAAGGAAAAATTGTTATTGTAGCAGGATTTCAAGGTGTCAGTCAGAAAAAAGAAATTACTACTTTAGGAAGAGGTGGTTCAGATACTTCTGCTGTAGCATTAGCTTGTTATCTTCAAGCAAATAAATGTGAAATCTATACTGATGTTGATGGCATCTATACAGCCGATCCTAGGATAGTTCCAGATGCAAAATTAATTCCTGCTTTGGATTATTCTCAGATATTAGCTTTGAGTTATAATGGTTTCAAGGTAATTCACTCTAGAGCAGTGGAATTTGCCTATAAATATAATATCCCTGTAGAAGTAAAGAGTTCCTTTACTTTTGCTCCAGGCACAATGTTGGTTAACGAAAAAAGTTTTAAAGAGGAAGATATGGAAGAAAGACACATAACTGCTATTGCGCATAAAGAAAACCTTATAAGCTACATTTTACCGGAAACGGAAAAAAGCATTCATTTATTAAAAAACTGGAACTGGGAAATTTTCAAATATACAGTAACAGATCAACAAATAGAGTTAATCATAGAAGACAAATATGATAAAGAAATCCGTTATCTTCTAAACCAAAACGAAATATCCATTCTTAAAACTGAAACTGGAATCGGTTATGTAACTCTGGTCGGTCTAGGAATAAATCTTGATCCAAGCTTTTTAGCTGAAACTCTCACGCTTTGTCACCCTTTCCATATCAAACGCATTCAGCATAGCGAGAAGACAATAGAGTTAATGCTTCCAAGCTCTGAAGTTAAAGATTGTGTCTGCACTCTTCATTCTGCCTTTATCGGAAGTGAAAAATGAAATATTTGGTAACTAGTGCTTTACCCTATGCTAATGGAAGATTGCATATAGGACATATAGCAGGAGCATATTTACCAGCCGATATCTTTGTCCGCTGGTTAAAATTACATAAAGAAGATGTAGTATATATCTGTGGAACAGATGAGCATGGAACACCTATCTCTATTGCTGCAGATAAGGAAGGAGTTAGCCCACAAGAGCTAGTTCAACGCTATCACGAAGCTATAAAAAATGCCTTTGATGCTATGGAAATAGAATTTGATAACTTTTCCGGAACTGCAAGACCCGGACATTATAAATTGTCCCAGGAATTCTTTTTAACTTTATATAACAAGGGACACATCCTTCCCCGAAAAACTAAACAGTTCTATTGTGAAACTGACCATAGATTTCTTCCTGACCGTTATGTAGAAGGAATCTGTCCTCGCTGTAATGCCACTGGTGCAAGAGGTGATCAATGTGAAGCCTGTGGACAAATTTATGAAACTACTACTTTAATAGAACCTCGCTGTAAGATTTGTGGAAATACACCTATAATCAAGGAAACCACTCACTGGTATTTTCAATTGAACAACTTTAAAACGCAACTAACAGATTGGATTGGTAAAAAAGATTACTGGAAAGAGAATGTCCGGAATTTTATGCTTAATCTTCTGGAACAGGGTCTGGTGGAAAGACCTATCACTCGGGATTTGAACTGGGGAGTTCCAGTTCCTCTAGAAGATACTGAAGGAAAAGTGCTATATGTATGGTTTGAAGCACCTATAGGATATATTTCTTCCACTCAGGAATGGGCTGAAAAGATTGGAAACCCCGAACGCTGGAAAGATTATTGGCTTGATCCTGAAACCCGATTGATACATTTTATTGGTAAGGACAATATTATCTTTCACGCTCTCATCTGGCCTGCAATGCTTATGGGTCAGGATAAAACTTACTGTTTGCCTTATGATATACCAGCAAACGAGTTTATGAATCTGGAAGGTAAAAAGATTTCTACTAGCAAAAATTGGGCTATCTGGATTGATGAATTTGTGGAAAAATTCCCAGCAGAATATCTTCGCTATTATCTTGCCTGTATAGCACCAGAAAAAAATGATAGTGACTTCTCCTTCTCTGAATTTCAGCAAAAAGTTAATAGAGAATTAAACGATGTTCTAGGCAATCTGGCAAATAGGGTGTTCACTCTAATTAATAAACACTTTGATGGATATATAAAACCTATTGAACTAACTGATAACAGTAAAAAGGTACTTGAAGAGGCACAGTCTCTTTATAGACAAATAGATGAAGGATATAAAAACTATCAGGTTAAATGGAATGCTAAACTGACTATGGATTTAGCTAGATTAGGAAATCGCTATTTTGACGAACGCAAACCCTGGGCAGAAATTAAAAATAATCCTCTATCTGTTCAAGAAACATTATATGTTTGTCTTACTATTTTACATCTGGTTTCAGTAGCATTATATCCTGTAATGCCGAAAAGTATGAATAAACTCCGAAAAATGATGGGTCTGGAAGCTGTTTCGGAATGGGAAAATATAGATTTGAATATTGAATATAAATTAGAAAAAATAGAGCCTATGTTTTTTAAACTGGATGATTCCATTATTGAAGATGAAATTCAAAGATTGAAGCAAAATGCTAAACTTAATTCCTCAAAAATAAATCAAATCCCGATAAAAGAATTTATCAGCTACGATGAATTTGCTAAAGTAGATATTCGTGTAGCAACAATTCTCTCTGCTCAAAAAGTCCCTAAAACTGATAAACTTCTGCATCTTAAAGTAGATATTGGCAATGAGGAAAGAGAACTGATTGCTGGAATTGCAGAACATTATAAGCCAGAAAACTTACCCGGTAAACAGGTCTTAATGCTAGTAAATCTTGAGCCACGCACGATTAGAGGTATAAAATCTCAGGGTATGATTTTAGCTATTGAATCTGAGGATAATCTGATTTTAGTAGTTCCAGAAAAATATACCCCTCCTGGTTCTGTTGTTAAATAGCAACTATCTTAAATATCAATGGGATATAAAACATTAGTTAAAGTATTACTTTTAATCTCCGTACTGAATTTAGTCCCTAGCTTAAAAGCCGCAGAAATCAGAAATGGAAAACTTTATATAGAAGTTTTAATAGAAACTGCTAAATACATAACCTTACAACCAGAACCGGAAACTGTTTCAGAAACTTCTATAAACATATATGAAACAGATTTACCTGTTTGTAGAAAAATGACTGGAAACTTGGATATAGAGCTAGCAAATACAGATAAACAATCTTGCTGGGGTATTCTATTAAGGAACGAACCCTGGAACGACGATTCACGGGGCATACTTCAAGAATCATTTGAATGGTCAGATAATTATTTAATGCTGAGGCAAGAAAATTTAATTTATGCTGATACCACTTTTGTGAGTCGTGAAGTTGCTTTAGCTTATGCACGAGAACATAATATTCCGGATAATATGGTGCAATATATACCTATTGTGGGATCTATCGTTAAAATAACTACATCTAAAAAAGAAAAATATTATCTGGAAACGCCTCTCAGAATACAAAGCAACTTACCTTTAATAATTAATCATCATAGAGAAACCTATAGTGGAGAATTTTATTTAAAAGAAATTGATAATAAATTGGTGCTCACTCAGCTAATATATTTAGAAGATTATGTGGCAGGTGTTATTCCTTATGAAATAGGGAGTAATGCACCTATAGAGGCTTTGAAGGCTCAAGCAGTAACAGCCAGAACTCATTCTATTGCACTTTTAACATTTAACCGACACAAAAATGATGGATATGACCTGTGTAATTCAACTCATTGTCAGGTTTATAAAGGAAAATATTTAATCAATCCTAATATCCAATCTGCAGTAGATAGTACTTCCGACCAAATATTAACTATAAATGGAAAGCTAGCAGATACTCCTTATCATAGTAATTGTGGAGGACACACTGATGCAGCTCATCAAATATGGAATAGTCAACCTCTTCCCCATTTATTAGGAGTACCTTGTGTAGAAGGAGTTGATAGTTTGGATTTAACCCAAGAAAAACAAGCCAGACAATGGATAGATAAAAATACTATAGATCCACTAATGAGCTCCTGGGAAAAAGCAGGAATGAGCTGGAGTCATACCATTTCTCGCAAAAAATTAGCTAATAATCTAGGAATGAATGATATTGATAAGATTGTTATAAACCAACGCAGTGTTTCTGGAAGAATCATTGATATGAGTTTTTACGGTTCGAAACGGGTACAGATAATAGGCGAAGCAAAAATAAGAGAAATATTTGGTGCTCTACGTTCTTCTTTTTTCTATATTGACGGAAAGTATAACTCAAATAGAAATGGTAAAGTGGAGATAATTCCGGATAGAACCCTAAGTCTTAAAGGTAAAGGATATGGACATGGTGTTGGAATGTGTCAATCTGGAGCTTTAAGAATGGCAAGAGAAGGGAAATCTTACTGGAATATTCTCAGTTTATATTATCCAGGAACACAAATTACAACTAATTGGATGTCTGATGAAGGAAAGTGATTATCTCTGGAGAGGAATGGCTTTAAATGGTCAATTCCGAGTTTTAGCAGTAAACTCTACAGACACAGTTCAAGCAGCAAGAGACATACATGACCTCTCACCTATTAACACTATATTAATGGGTAAAATGATTTCTGCTGTGGCAATGCTTAGTTTAGATTTGAAAGATGAAGGAGCAGAGGTTACATTGCGTTTGGACGGCGTTGGACCTTTAAAAGGTGCCCTAGTTATCTGTAATAATCAAGGTGATGTTAGAGGTTATGCTTTTGAGCCTAAATTCTGGCTTGAAGACCTACAGGAAAATTTTCATCCCGTTAAGTATCTGGGTAATGGCACTCTTACAGTTATTAAATATTATCCTGGTGACAAACCTACAAAAGGTTTAACTCCATTGATTGAAGGAGATGTAGCTCAGAATCTTGCACATTACTTTGAACAATCTGAACAGATACCAACTGCAGTTAATTTAGGAGTACTAATTGATAAAGATGCTAAGGTTCGTGCTGCAGGTGGATTTATCATTCAACAATTACCCTCTGCTGACTTATTAAATGCAGACCGTATAATTGATAATATCAATCATATGCCCAATCTTTCTGATTTAATGGATATGGGATTATATCTACCCGAAATATTGCATCGTTTTGTATTTAAAGAAGGAGGTCTAAAACTGTATCCTGCTCACGGTATTAGATATCGTTGTTATTGTTCCAAAGAAAGATTTGCCGCTGCTTTAAAACTTTTAAGCCTGGAAGAATTAAAAGAAATGAGAGAGGGTATTGATCCTGTGTGTCAATTCTGTAATACGGTATGGCACTTTAGTGCTTCTGAAATGGAAGAAATTATATCACAACTGGAGAAAAAATGAAATGGTTTTGGATAATTTGTTTTCTATCATTTAGCTTATTATTTGCTATTACTCAAGAAGATTTTAGATGGCTGATGGATACTGAGCAATTCTATCTTATCGAAAAGTATAGTCCTTCCTGGCAAAATTGGTTAGAAGGAGATAAGGAAGAGCTAAGTCTTCTTCTGGAATACAGTCAGAGAGCTGAAAAACCCGAACTTGCACTTAAGTGCAATGAAACCTTGGCTTTAAAGTATCGTCAATTGGAATATGCTCTCAGATGGATAAATGTTGCAGATATATTAGAATTGGATAATCAGCAAATAGAAGAAATGTATACAAAGCTACTTCAGACTTTTTCTCTTCCTGAGGATAAAATCACTCTAGATTATTATTTTGGGAAAATCAATCAAGATGATTTCTTAGAGCAGATTCTCCAGTTAAGAGGATACAATCAAATAATTGAGAATATAGCAAGAAGTTGGATTGATGAAATCAGTATAGAATATTCCGATTCTTTAGCTCTAGCAATGATTAATCGTTTTGAACATCATTTTCCGCTTTCAAAATGGACTCAGGCAACCTATTTTTACAAATTATACCATCACTTAAGACTTGGTCAATATGATATGATGCACAAATATATTCAAGAGGAAGGATATCGTTCTGCTGAATGTCTATACATTTCTTCTCTTTACACTTTAAGTCCGGATTATCGTAGAAATCAAGAACTTTCTTCTAACTGCATAATTCTTAATCAAGCTATTTATATGCTTGATTCTGCTTTAAAAGATTATTCTTCCGAGGAAGAAATTCGCATCGTTTATGAACTTTATACTCCAGAACAATGGCGTAATCGGCTTCTATTAACTCGGGTGAAGGCACTATATTATAGTTTACTTTCGCAATTGAATCTTTATGGAGATGAAGAAAATCTTTGTGCCCTTATAAATGAACCTGATAACTCTTTCCAGCAACTTGTAAATGAGATCTCTTTAATAAGATTTGATAATAACGATCAAGGAGAACTAGCTGAATTACATTACTGGAAAGGGAGAATCTATGCATTAATTAATCAAGATAAATATCTAAAAATGGCAGCGGATGAATATACTACCGCTTTGATCTATGGTTCACCCCGCAAAAAATATGATGGTTCCTGTCTACACGACCTGGAGATTATTAAAAATAAACTAAAGATAGATAAAGAACTTTATTCTTGGCTGCGTGAATTAATGAATTATGATGGTGTAATCTTTGAGGAGTATCCTTTTCCTGATAAACACTATTCCCGAATTGCTATCGGAGATTATGATAATGACGGTTATAATGACCTCTTATTTGATGGTCATTCTCTTTGGCATAATGATTTTGGACAAGGTTTTACAGATGTAAGTGATACTATGAATGTAGCCAATCTACGCTCTAACGGAGCTTTATGGGCTGATTTCAATAGAGATGGTTATCTAGATTTTGTTACTATATCCCACGATGCTGAAGGTAACGGTGAGTCTTTAATGAAAAATCAAGAAGGACTTCGCTTTGTTAAAGTCAACGAAAGGGCAGGAGATATAGATGACCACTATCCTACTGAAGGTGCTGCTTGGATAGATATTGAGGGGAAAGGTTATCCCAGTCTGTATTGTGCAAATTATGAACAATGGAATATTAGAAGTGGCTATCCTGATTGCTTCTGGTACAATGACCACGGTTATTTTAGCGATAAGAGCCAAAAGCTTGGATTTCGTACTCCAAAATATACAGATAATCCAGGACTAGCTGGAAGAGGTGTTGCACCTTCCGATTTTGATAATGATGGAAAACAAGAAATTCTGGTGACAAACTATAGATTAAACAGAAACTTTTGTTGGGACCAGAAAGATTCAATCTTTGTGGATGTGGCAGCTCTTTATGACTTAGCTGGACATTATAAAGATGGTTATTATGGACATAGTATTGGAGCAGATTGGGGCGATTTTGATAATGATGGGGATTTAGATTTGTTTGTTGCTAACCTTGCTCATCCTCGCTTCATAGAATTTTCTGATATCAGTCAACTATTAAGAAATGACGGACTTAGATATAGAAAAATTGAATCGGACACTATCTGGTTCTGGCAATTTACAGATATAACTAAATTAGCTAATATCACTTATGATGAATGTCATTCCGACCCTCTCTGGTTGGATGCAGATAACGATGGCTATCTGGATTTATTTATCACCTCTATATATGAAAATGAACGTTCCTATCTATTTAGAAACAATGGAGATGGAACATTTACTGATATTACTTTTCTGGCTGGAGCAAGAGTTTATAATGGCTGGGGTAATGCTACTGCAGACCTTAATAGAGATGGATTAATTGATCTGGTAGTAGCTAGTAGTAGTGGTGATAAAATCCTGTTGAATAAAACTCAAACGGTTAATAAATCTCTTTTCATAAAACCAGTCTGGCAGAACGATAAAATTATTTTAATAGATAAACCTACACTATTCAGCCAGTTTCCTGCTTCACCTGCTTATGGGACCAGAGTAAAATTAATTTTAGAGGATGCTGACGGAAAAAAAAGAACTTTAATAAGAGAATTAGCTTCGGCTAAAGGAACAACTTCACAAAATGCTCAGGAACTGCACTTTGGTCTAGGAAATGCCACAGTTTTATTCATAGAAAGAGTGGATTATGCGAAAGATAAGAACTAATATTATCAATCCTATTGATCAAGACCATACTTTTATTGGACTTGACTATGTAATTGCATGGGACGATGGTATATTTAATTATATACATCCTTATCAAGCCGGAAAAGATTTAGATTGTGAAGAACGCTTGGATGAGATTTGTATTCCTGGTTTGATTGATATTCACACTCATTTATCCCAATATTGGATAAGAGGAAGATATGAACCTTCACTACTTTTCTGGTTAGAAAAAAATGTCTTTCCGGAAGAAGCTCTTTCTCAAAATCCGGACTTTGCAGAAAAAATAGCTGAGGATTTCTTTCAGGCTCTTTTCGCAGCAGGAACTACTACTTCTGTAATCTATACTGCTCCCTATCCTCAAGCTTGTGAAATTGCTTTTTCTGTAGCAAAAAAATATGGTGCTCGTGCCTGGATAGGAATGACTTTAATGGATCAAAATGTAAATTCGGAATTGGTTCAAAGCACCGACTATGCTTATCAAAAAAGCCTGGAATTATACTATAAATATCATAATGCTAGCACTCTTTTGGATTATATTTTCTCTCCTCGTTTTGCTCTCTCCTGTTCTGTTATCTTAATGGAAAAGATTGCCCGCTTTGCTCAAGATAATTCTGCCTGGATACAGACTCATCTTTCAGAAAATCAAATTGAAATAGCCAATGTTCTCCAATTATTCGGAGTTGATACTTATACTCAAGTCTATGAAAATGTCGGATTATTAACTCCTAAAACTATTCTTGCCCATTGTATTCATCTATCTAGTGCAGAAATGGATACCTTAGCAAAATATGATTCTTGTATAGCTCATTGTCCAGATTCAAATTTCTTTCTTAAAAGTGGTGAATTCAATTATGAAGCTCTATATTCCAGAAATCTTAATATAGGTGTGGGAAGTGATGTTGCGGCTGGCACCACTTTGAATATGCTTTATCATTCTAAGATGGTAAACTATAGACAAAGTGTTTTTTCTCTTTCTCCTGAACGCCTTTTCTATCATATTACTTTAGGTAATGCAATCCTATTAGGTTGCCAGGATAAAATTGGCTCTTTGGATTTAGGCAAAGAGGCAGACCTCTGTTTTCTAAAATTACCTCCTGAACCTATTCCGGTAGATAGTTTGGTTTCAGCTTTATGTTTCTATGGCTATGAATTTCCTGTAATGGAAACAGTTATAGCCGGTAGAACGGTTTATTCTCGTTAATGTTACTTAACTTTATGTTCCTTCTTTGGAAAGGAAATTGCATCCTATAATTATGGTGTATAAAAATTATGTTGATATATAAATCTAAAGGAGTTACTTGTGAAAAAGTCAATTTTCTTTCTCCTGCTTATTGGATTAATTTTTAATCTATCAGCAGAACTGCTCTGGCAGGAGGCTATCCCGATCCGTCAAGGTGTCAACATTGAATGGTTTCGTACTGGCACACAAACGACAGATGGTTGCGCAATCTATGTTTGGAGTGATACAAAGCTTGGAGAACGTGACCTCTGGGCACAAAAAGTTGATGCTCAAGGTAATGCAGTATGGGGTGAACCTCTCTTAATTGATGGAAAACCAGACCGTCAAGAAGACCCAGTGATAACTATGACCTCAGATAATAATTTTGTAATAGCCTGGATTGATTTTTCGGATGACCTGGATGGTAATGTTTATGCCCAAAAAATAAATGCTGAGGGTCAATTATTATGGCAAACAGGTGGTGTGCCTGTCTGCACCTATTCCAATATACAAATTTCTCTTAATATGGAAGCTGATAATGAAGGTGGTGTATATATTATATGGGTTGATTTCCGTAATCCAGGTAAAGACCTTTATGGTCAGCATTTAAATTCTTCTGGAACACCTCTCTGGCAAACCAATGGTATTCCTATTGCCAATGATATTGGTGATGAAGAGCAGAACACAATGCTGCCTGATGGACAAGGTGGATTTATTATTGCTTACACCTATTCTTTTTCTGATGCGGAAGATATATTTGCTAAACGTTTCCTTCCTGATGGAACTATGGCTTGGCAACAACCTACAATCCTCAGTAATGCTACGGGAAATCAAGGAAAAGTACGAATGGCAAAATTAACCAATGGAGAATTTGTATTTGTATGGGAAGATCAACGCAGTGAAGATCCCGATATCTATGCTCAAAAAATTGACCTTGATGGTAATATTCTCTGGCAGGATCCATTTATTGTCTTTGGCGATTCAGGAACAGAAAACTTTGCTCCTCAATTGAACCCAAGAATTGTTGCTACCAGTGACAATGCTGTGATTATTGTTTGGGAAGATAAAAGATTGGATGGTTTCTATACCGACCTTTTCGCTCAAAAAATTAGTGCTTCTGGGAATCTGATGTGGAATCCTGATGGTGAACCTTTGTGTGTGGCAGAATTTGCTCAAAGTGAAGTCCGTCTTGCTTCAGATAGTAATGGCGGTTGTTATATGGTTTGGGATGATTTACGCAATGGAGATACTCCTAATGATGACATATATGGTCAGCATCTTTCAGCTACAGGAACGGCATTATGGACAGCTAATGGTCAACCTATCTGTAATGCAGCAAATCAGCAAAATAGTGCTCTAATTAAAATTAGCAATGATATGGTTTTTATCAATTGGATGGATATGCGAAATGGAAGTGTTGGTCTATACTATCAAGTATATAATTCTCAAGGAGTTGCTCAATTATCCGAAAATGGACAATTAGTGTTTTGGGGATTGAGTGGGGATACACCTCTGGACAATTATCTCATCCTTCCGCGTAGTCAGGATGTCGTTATTATCTGGCAGGATACCAGATTTGCCAATATGGGTTACCGAATCTTTTGTCAATTTCTAAATCCAGATGGCTCGGTTGATTTAGAACTTAATGGACAGCCTGTAACTCTTAACACTGGAGCTAATCAATCCTCTCCAGCAGCTACTGTTTTATCTGATGATAGCATTGTGATAGCCTGGGTAGATGCTCGTGATGAAAGTCCCAAAATATATCTACAACATCTAGATGCTAATGGCAATAGGCTGTGGGGAGATTATGGGATACCACTTACAGAAAGCACACCGATAGAACAAAAAGAACCGCGTGTATCTTATAAAGCTGATCAAAACCAGGTTTATATAGGATGGAGTAATTATGATAATATTGGCGGAATATATCGCTTCTATGTATATGGTCAAATGATTCAAAACGAACAAAAACAATGGGGTCCTGATGGAATAAAGATTTCCTACTATCCAGAACAGGACTTTAATTATCATGAATGCACCCTATATGACCTTAAAGAAAACTATTACAGCTGGCAAGATGCTAATTTAGTAGATTATACTAAAAGTGTGTTTGCTAAAAAAGTTGAAGCATCCGGTGAAACTGCTCAAGGCTGGCCTGATTCTGGATTACAGATTTCCACTTATCCTACTTATATTGAGGATTGCAATCAAGGAAACCTTATTTCTACTCTGACTGATGAAGGAATCTTTTGTATGTGGGGAGATCAGCGTAGCGATTCCATTGAAAACTATTACGGTCAACATATATCTCCTAATGGCGAAAGGCTATGGGATCCACTGGGAGTCAATCTTGCTGATTATGGTAGAGAACAGTCCTATGCAACCATTGCAGACAATCCCTTATTACGAAATGATATAGTTTTTGCCTGGACAGAAAATATAGGCGGTATGGGTGACATTATAGCACAAAAGTATTCTCTTGATGGTGTGCCTCAATGGGGTAATCTTGGAATTTATGTGGTGCAAAAAGATTCCACCCAAACCAATCCTTATCTTGCTCGTTTTAACAATGGTGGTATGGTTATAACCTGGACAGACTTTTATAACCTTATTACAGATGAATCAAATATAAATTATAAATATATCAACAGCAATGGGACTATAGTAGGTGATGATAGCGGTGGATATATCATCTGTGATGCGAAAAAGAATCAATACAATCCTAAAATAGCTATTATTAATAATGAAGCCTATGTCATTTGGGCTGATGGAAGATCTAGCGGTAAAACAGAAATACTGGGACTTTATGCTCAGAAACTATCCAACGAAACTACAGCTATTAATGATCCTGTCATTCCTTCAATCTCCAAATTCACATTATTACAAAATTCTCCCAATCCTTTCAATCCTTCAACTAATATCCAGTTTATCGTTAACGATATAACTCATCCGTATAACTTGAATATCTATAATATTAAAGGACAACTCATAAAGACTTTAGTTAAAGGAAATCTGGAAAAAGGAACTCATAATATTGTCTGGGACGGAACAGATAATAATGGAAACAATGTATCCTCTGGAATATATCTGTACTCCTTATCTAGTGGAAAATCAAATCAAATCAAACGTATGGTCCTGATGAAATAGAACTTAAGAAGAATCTAATCTCATTGTCAAAAAAGATTGACTAATATAAGAGATTCAATAAAAAAGATTTAAGTTAAATTAATCTTTTAGCTTTTACCCAAAAGTAAAAGAGCTGATTTTTTATCAGATTTATCAGGATTAATAAAAAGGAGATAAAAATGAAAAAATTCATTTTAGTTCCACTGATGTTTGGTGTAATTTTCTCTCTTTTTGCTGCCACTCTTTGGGAAAATGAGGTACCTATTCGCCTTGGTGCAAACATTATTTGGAATGGTTCCGGTGCTAAAACTGCTGATGGTGGTGTTATCTATGTCTGGAGTGATACGAGACGAGGAGATCGTGATATCTGGGCACAGAAAGTGGATGCTCAGGGAAATATAATCTGGAATGAACCTATCCTCATTGATGGGAAACTTAACCATCAGGATGAACCAGTGATAATTCAGACCAGTGATAATAACTTTGTCATTGCCTGGATTGATTATTTTAACGAGCAAGCAGGTGATATTTATGCTCAAAAGATTAGTTCACAAGGACAATTATTATGGCAAAATGGGGGAATTCCTGTTTGTAATGAACCAGATTGGCAAACTAATCTTAATATCGTAGCTGATAATAATGGTGGAGTCTATCTTGTCTGGGGTGATTATCGTTGTTCATACTGGAAAATGTTTGGACAACATCTTACTTCCCAAGGAAATATACTCTGGGACCCTAATGGCATAGAGTTAATTACTTCAAGCACTTATTCAGTTCTATGTAAAACTTTATCTGATGGTCAGGGTGGTCTAATTATAGCTTATTCACTTTGCAGTGAAAATAATCAAAATGTTTATATTAAACGCTTTCTTTCAGATGGAACGATGATATGGCAACAACCAGTAGTCCTTTACAATTCTTTAGGCTCTCATTATTGTTTTGATGGAATCGCTCTTGCAAATAACGAATTTATGTTTTCTTGGATTCATTCTAGTAATGGAAACTTTGAAATTTACGCACATAAAATGGATATTAATGGCAATATTCTCTGGCAAAATCCAACAATTATTTACACTACAGTTCAATCTCTTATTTTCGGAACCTTTAATGATCAAACGATTATTCCCACCAGTGATAATGGAGCTATTATTGCCTGGGTAGATGATGGTTTAATCTCTGGATTTAAAGACCTTTTTGCCCAGAAAGTTAGTGCTGAGGGGAATTGTCTCTGGGGCAATAATGCCATAAGAATAGCCCAATTTGTAGGTGATGAAATCAGTCTTGCTCCAGATAGCAATGGAGGGTGCTATATATCCTGGACGGATACTAATAATTATGATATTTTCGGACAACATCAATCTTCTACAGGATTACCGCTCTGGGAACCAGATGGAAAAGAAATTTGTAATGCTCCAAATTATCAATACAATCCTCTAGTCATAGTTAATGATAACTTTGCATATTTTGCCTGGGATGACATTAGAGATGGTAGCGATGGAATCTATTACCAAGTTTTTAATCCCGAAGGTATTTCTCAATTAACTGAGAATGGACAATTGATTTTCTGGGGATTAGGCGGTGAGATTTATAGTTCAGGTTGTAAGATTCTTCCCCGCAGTCAGGATGTGTTAATTGTCTGGACCGATTTCCGAGCCCCTCATTTAGGCTCTAAAATATTTTTTCAATTCCTTAATCCTGATGGTTCCGTAGACCTTGAACCTGATGGGCGTCCTTTGATTCTTCCGATATATGGTCCTCAAGCAGCTTGTGATGCTATAGTTTTACCTGATGATAGTATCGTGTTTGCCTGGATGGATGAACGAAATGGGAATTATAAAATTTATCTTCAGCATATAGATTCAAATGGTAACAGACTCTGGGGGGATTATGGTATACCGCTAACAGAATGCAATCCCTATATGCAAAAAGACCCCCAACTTTCCTATTTAGCTGAACAGAATCAAATCTATATAGGTTGGTCCAGTAAAGAGTATTACGATGATACCATAAGTCATTATCATGTGTATGGTCAAATGATTCAAAATGGCGAGAAGCAATGGGGTCCTAATGGATTGTTAATCTCTTCATTTGATAATGCTGATATGGCTAATAATCAATGTATTTTAAAATACCTGAAAGAAAACTATTATATCTGGGAAAATTACAATTATATAGCTAGTAACTGTAAAGTGATAGTAAAAAAAGTATCTGCTACAGGAGAAACAGCTCCCGGATGGCAAGACAGTGGAATTCCAGTTTCTAATGAATATGATAATTACTTTTTTGAAGAATCACCTTTAAGCACTCTTACTAACGATGGAATTTTTGTAATGTGGAGAAATAGTAATTATTACGGACAATGTTATGGGCAGCATATATCCTCTACTGGTGAAATGTTATGGGACCCTTCAGGAATTATGCTTTCAAATAATGATTTTAGCGATAATTATTTTTCTTTGGTTGAGAATACATTTTATCGTGATGATATAGTTTTTACCTGGAAGAAAGATACTAATAATCCTGCTATTTTTACCCAGAAATATTCACTTTCCGGTTTACCGCTCTGGAATAACTCTGGTATTTTTGTAAACCAAAACTATGGTAATATAGATGTAGAACCTCTTATAGCCCGTTTTGATAATGGAGGGTTCATTATCGTTTGGGTTGATCTTTCTTTTCCTAATTATAGCAATCTGGATCTCTATTATAATTATGTTAATAGTAATGGAACTGTGGTTAGTGATAGCCCTTATGGTTATGTGCTTTTTGGTGGACCAGCCAATCAAATTTGTACTTCAATTACCACTGTAGGTAGTGAAGCATATGTTATTTGGGTTGATGATTCTGATTATAGCATAGAGGGGTATACATCTCTTTATGCTCAGAAAATATCCAACGAAACTCCTATAAATGATTCTATTATACCTTCTATTGTTAATTTCCAGTTAATTCAAAATTCTCCCAATCCTTTCAATCCTTCTACTAATATTAAGTTTATCATTAACGAGACTACCAATCCATATACTCTAAACATTTATAACCTTAAGGGTCAACTTGTGAAAACTTTGGTTAAAGGAAATCTGGAAAAAGGAACTCATAATATTATCTGGGACGGAACAGACAGTAATGGCAAAACTGTCTCTTCTGGAATATATCTCTACTCACTATCCAATGGAAAATCAAATCAAATCAAGCGTATGGTACTGATGAAATAATGATAAAAAACTATGATATAACAAATTAGGAATACGATTACCACATATTGTTTCCCTTAAGAAACAATTGGTAAGTTTTATCCTAAGAGGATATAATATTGTGTTTCCGGCTTATACCTTAGAGAGAGATTGTTATATCTCCGTTTTAAATAAAAATTTATTCTTGAATTAAATTCTTCCAGATAATATGAAAAATAATATTGGGCTGAATTTATATAGAGTGTAAAAAGGGGATTTTTCATCTATTCTCAAATAAGTTATGAAAAAATAAGTTTTAATCTGTATCTTCTTTTTTGCATTTTATCGGAAAATTAACTTTCATTAAAGGAGTAGCTATCAGATAGGATTGACGGGATAATTCGTCTATAACGAAAGATAAAATAATTGACATAGTTTCACAGGATTTCTTTGTATGAACTTTATAATAGACAATAAAAGAAAATAGTAGGAAATTAATATGACTAAAGAACAAAAGTTTTATAATGCACTACAAGATGTATTTATTGGAGCCAGAATTGAAGGGGAAGGTGGTTTTGTTAATTTGATGAGAATAAAATCAAATTACTATCAGAAAATTGAAGCTATTCTTAAAGATGATATTGAAAAAGCTTTAGAAAAATATCCTTCTTTTAGAGATGAACTTTTTGATAAGCTTTATTCCTTTTTTAATCGCTATTTTACCGAAAGTGGTTCAATCTATTTCAATTCAACACCATTTCATAATAATATCTACGAAAAAGTTTATACCAATGATAAAGATGTAATTCTCTTCTGGAAAACACAGATGCTTTATTATGTTAAAACTGACCGGATTTTCAGAAGTTTACCCATTGAGTTTGATGGTTTTAAGTTTTATTTTGATGCTTCGGGGCTAGAAAATAAAAAGGCAAATGAAAAACGGAATTTGATTTATGATTTAAAAGAAATTAGCCAAGATTACACAATTGTTTTTAGCGTAAACTCTTCAGAAAGAGGTAAAAAAACGAAGCAAGACGAGATATTAAAGGCTATAAAAAGAAGGGGTATTGCCATTACCGAAGAACAATTGGAACGCGCTTTTAGAGTTTTTGAAAAACAAAGCGAGGTTGATTTCTTCATCAATAAAAACGCCAAAGCATTTTTACAGGAACAATTTAAACTATGGAGTTACCAATATTTCTGGGAAGGGGCGAAAGAATGGAGTCCAGATAGGGTCAATCAACTACAAATCCTAAAAGATATCGCCTTTAAAATTATTGATTTTATTTCCCAATTTGAAGACGAGCTGGTAAAAATATGGAACAAACCGAAGTTTGTGAAAAACTCAAATTATGTGATTACACTGGATAGAATTAAAGATATCTCACTAATAGAAAAAGTGTTAACACATAAGAATATCCAAAAGCAGATCCAAGAGTGGCAAGAACTTGGTATCATAGATAATGATTTTAAAATTGAAGATGTTTTTGAATATTCCCCTTCTTTGAAGGGGTGGCAACCTCAGGTTGAAGGGGTAGTTTCAGATACCCCTCTACAAGAGGAAAATTATGAGTTGGAGTTTGAAGATGGCACAAGGATCAATCTCAAAGATTTGGATTATAAACTAATTAAGCCATTGATTTGGTGGGAGTAAAAATTATGAGAAAGATAGAAAATAATGAATTTCCTCTATTTGATGATGGTGCAAATTGGGTAAAAGCAGATTTACATCTTCATTCGCCATTGGTTCATAGCTTTACTTTGCCTTCTGGTATAAACTTAAAGTCTGAGTCTGATATAAAACTTTTAATGGACCAATATATAGAAAAACTTAAACAAGAAAAAATCAAGTTATGTGCTATAACCGATTATCAGCAGATAAGAACGAAATGGTTTCAAGATTTTCAGCAAAAGGCAATTGAAAAAGGAATTTATGTTTTTCCAGGCATAGAACTTTCTATAACTCACGGCAAAGGGCTGCATATTTTACTAATTTTTGATTATAATTCCGACATAGACGGTATAAATAATTATATTCAAGCTTTAAATAAAACGCCTGAAAAACCATTGATTTACAACGACAGGAGTCATGATGATATTACTCTTAAAAGTAATTTATCTGATGTCCTTGAGGAATTACACAATAAATTTTCTTGCCTTGTTATTTTTCCACATCCTGAAAATAAAAATGGACTTCTTGATGCAAATCAAGCTAAAGAGGCAGCCAATTTATTAAAAATGGCTGATGCTATTGAATTTATATCGGACCAGGGCAAAAACAGATTAGTTGCAACAGGAGAAGTAAATAAAGATTTTTTTGAAAGTAAAATTGCTATTATTGAAAATACTGACCCAAAATCAATAGACGAAATTGGTTGCAAACAGAGAGGTAATAAAATAAGATGCACATATATCAAACTTAGCAGCGTTTCCCTAAATGCTATCCGCATAGCTTTTCAGGATCCTTCTTTACGTGTAAGGTTATATGAGGAACCAAAAGAAATAGTAGATAAAATTGAATCTATTGAAATTTCGGGGTCAACTTTTTTAAAAGATATTAAACTAAAGTTTAATAATAATTTAAACTGCTTAATCGGTGGGAGGGGTGTAGGAAAATCTGCCATTATTGAATCTATTCGTTATTGCCTTGATTTACCATATTATGCGGAAGAATCTTTTAAAGATGAATTTATTAAGAATGTAGTGGGAAGCGGTGGAAAAATTACCATAAGGTTGATAAAAAAATATGGCGATAAAACAATACCATATACTATTAATAGAGTCATTGGACAGCAACCAATAGTAGAGAAAAAAAATATTCCCCCTGTTGAATTATTTGAAGAAGACATCCCAATCCTTTTAGGACAGAAGGAACTTTATGTATTATCCAATAATCAGAACTTTCAGATGAAATTAGTTGACCAGCTAATAGGAGACGAGATTAAGAAAAAGAAAATAGAATTCAATAAAAAATTAAATTTATTAAACGAAAACTCAGAAAAACTTTTAAAACTTCATAATAATCTTCTTCAAAAACAAGATGATGAGCAAAAACTTATAATACTAAATGAGCATATAAAGAAATTTGAAGACTTAGGTGTAGCTCAAAAAATGAGAACACTTGCCCAGCTAACAAAAGATAGTAATATCTTATATACTGCTATATCAAAATTTAAATCTGGGAAAGATAACTTAATCAAACAATATCAAGATTTTATTCAGGAAATTGATAATACAAAAAATAGTCTTCTCAGCGGAGAAAGCGCTGAAAAACAATTATTGGCAGATGCTGAAAATATTTTAACCGAATATAAAAAATATTTAGAAAAACAGTGTAAAGATTTATCTAATAGCTCTTTAAAGATAGAAAAGAAATTAGACGATGTTCTTAATCAGTGGAACAATCGTTTTGAAAAAAATAGAAAGGAATCTGACGAAATAAAAAAAGAATTGTCGTCAGAAGGATTATCCCCAGACAAATATGAGGATCTTATTCAAGAAAAAGTCCGATTAGAACCACTAATAAAAGAATATGAAAAAATTGAGAAGCAAAAACAGGAATTAGAAGAGGAAAGAGAATATCTAAAAAAAGATATTCAGAATGCAAGGCATAATTTTTTTAAACTTAGACAAAAACGAATCGAAAAGATAAATGAACATCTCGCTGGTAGAGTAAAACTGGAAATTAATTACCAGCTAGATAGGAAAGAATTCAAGGATAACTTAGCTTATTTGCTATATGGTTCTAAAGTTAGTGCAGATACTATTGCAAAAATTGTTGATAATGAAAAGATAACAATAGATGGTATTGAATTTTCTAAAATTATAGAAGCAGGGGATGAGCAACTTCAAAAATATTTTCAACTCACAGATGCAATGACTAAGAGAATTACGGATTGGTTTAAAGACAGAAGCAAATTATACCGTTTAGAAAGTTTATTTCCAGAGGATTTAATTACAATCAAATTAAAAGTGGGTGAAGGAGAAGAATATAGATCATTTGATAAGCTTTCTGATGGTCAAAAAGCTACCGCCTTGCTTGTTTTACTTTTCTCACAGGAAAGGAAAATTCTAATTATTGACCAGCCGGAAGAAGATTTAGATAATAGATTTGTTTATGATGATATAGTTGTTATGTTACGACAGATGAAGGGGAAAAGGCAGTTAATTTTTGCTACTCATAATGCTAATATTCCAGTGCTTGGCGATTCAGAGCAAGTATTTGTTTTAGATGCAGAAGCGAATCAGTGTAAAATAAAAGATTTTGGTTCTATAGATAAAACTTCCATAACGGAAAACATAAAAAAGATTATGGAAGGAGGAGAAGAAGCCTTTAGAAAGAGAATTCAAAAATATGGAGTAAAATATGACTGAATTTGAAATTAGACAACTGATTGCTAAGGGAGAAGATTATCATCTTGAATTTAAAAGAGAAGATGAAAATAATGATGATTTTGCAAAGACAATTGTTTGTTTTGCAAATTCAGATGGGGGAAAAATACTTGCAGGGGTTGATGATGATGGAACAATAATTGGAATTAAGGATATTGATAAATTTATGCTTAGAATAGATGATATAGCATATCACTCGTGTAAACCTCCAGTTACGATTTTACAGGAAACTGGCGTTATTGATGATACTAGAATAGTGATTATAAATGTTCCCCAAGGAATTCAGAGACCTTATCAGTGTAAGGGAAAATTTTATATTCGTTCCTCTAACCGTTGTAGAGAAGCTACAAGAGAGGAGATTCTCAGATTATTTCAAAGTTCCGAAAGTATTTATTATGATGAGATACCAATCACTAACGCTAATTTAGAGGATATTGATTTAGAATTGTTTAATTCTTTTCTAAAAGACTATCTGAATAAGAGTGTTTCAGATATTAACGAAGAGGAAGTATTATCATATCTAAAGAATTTATTTTTAGCTAATAAAGATTTAATACCTACTGTAACAGGTATTTTATTTTTTGGTAAAAGACCTCAATCTTTCTTAAAAGAAGCACGTATTATTTGTGCTTATATAGAAGGAGATGATATTGCAATCCCACCTTCGGATAAGAAGGATATTAATGGCACTATAATGCAAATAATAGAAGATGCAGAAAGATTTTTAAAAATTTATATAAAAGAAAAGCACGAAATAAGAGATTTTGAACCAGAAGTTATATACGAGATTCCGATGGAAGCTTTACGGGAAGCAGTAGTCAATGCCATTGCACATCGTGATTACACTATAAGTGCACCTATAAGGATTTTAATTTTCACTGACAAAATAGAAGTTCATAGTCCAGGTAGATTACCAAATACAGTAACCATTGAAAGCATGAAGGTAGGTGGGGCTCATGTACTAAGAAATCCTCATATTTATAATATGCTTGCAAAATTTAAGTTGGTAACTGATTTAGGCAGTGGAGTAAGAAGAATGATAAAACTTGTAAAAGATCATAGCGGACTTGATGTTGAGTTAATAGCTAATGAAAATGAATTTATTGTAATAATCCCAAGGAAAAAATACCTATGAGACTTTATCTCTAAGACATTATTGATGATATTTCTTTTGAAAACTTGCCCGTGAAGTGGCAGGGATTTGATCTTACGCAGTTTTCAAAAGCAGGCACTGTAAAATGCACTGAAAGGTTTGTGGCTTTATTACAAAGCAAACACATCATCATTTCAGAACAACAATCTAAAAGAGGCGAATAAACTTAAGCAAGATTTTTTAAGCTGTACAGGGATAATGGTTTTGACAATAATTTTGATTACGATTTAAAGAAAAAACTGAAGGTAAGACGATAAAATATATTGATTATTTTAACCTTCAATTCTAGAAGAGTTCATATAATTTAGTTTGCGTGAAACTCAATTATTTGAACTCCCTCATTATTTACTGATTCTCCTTTATCAATTAAATTTAAGACATTGCCTTTATTAATAATATAGAATATTCTTAAGCTAAAATTAATGATCTGTATCTTCCCTGGTTATGCCTAGCTTATGTCCAGCTTATGTCCAGCTTATGTCCAGCTTATGTCCGAAAGTGGACATAAGCTAGTCATAATTAGGTGAAAAACAGGAAAGAGAGAAAAAGGGGGCAAGAACATATTTTAAAAAATATAAGAAAGAGAGAAAGATAGGTTTCAGAGAAAGAATTTTTTACTCTTATCAAAGCTTTTTATTTACAGCTTTTGCTTGACATAAGCGGGTTTTTAAAGTTTTGGATTAAAAAAAATATATTATTAAAGGAGTTTTCTTTCCTATTATGGAAGATCACCGTATATTAAAGCATCCTATTCTTCCGATAGAAGAAAGAGAAGATGTTTTATTTACTTGGAATGGTGAACCCCTATTAGCTAAAAAAGGCGAGATGATTTCCTCTGCCCTAATAGCTAATGGAATTAATATCTTTGGACATCATCATAAAGATGGCAGTGCTCAAGGAATTTTTTGTGCAAATGGACAGTGCGCTAAATGTACCGTTATAGCAGATGGATTAGCGGTAAAGTCCTGTATGACAGCTGTCACTCCAGGTATGGAAATTCGTTCTTTAGAAGGACTTCCCGAACTTCCTGATACTGCCTTTATACCCAAATATCCCCCACTGGAAAAATTAGAAGTAGATGTTCTCATCATTGGAGGTGGTCCTGCAGGACTTTCTGCTGCGATAGAATTGGGCAAATATAATATTAATACTCTGTTGATTGATGATAAACAAGCTCTAGGTGGAAAACTAGTTTTACAGACCCATAAATTCTTTGGTAGTGAAGAAGATAGTAATGCAGGAATGAGAGGTATTGAGATAGGAAAATTATTAGCTCTGGAACTTCAGAAATATCCTTCCGTTCAATTTTGGCTTAATAGCACTGCTCTATTCGTTTTTAGCGATCAAAAAGTTGGGATTTTAAAGGATGGAATTTACAAACTTGTTACTCCACATATCATTCTAAATGCAGCTGGAGCACGAGAAAAATTTTTAAGATTTCCGGGAAATGACCTTGCTCGTATCTACGGAGCTGGAGCTTTTCAGACCTTAGTAAATAGGGATCTGGTTCGTCCTACGAATAGACTTTTCATTATAGGTGGAGGAAATGTTGGTTTAATTGCAGGATATCACGCTTTACAAGCTGGAATTAATGTAGTTGGATTGGCTGAAGCTATGCCTCAGTGTGGAGGATATAAGGTTCATTCGGACAAATTGAAAAGATTAGGTGTTCCAATTTATACTTCGCATACCATCATCAATGCAGCAGGTAAGGAAACAGTTGAAAGTATCACTATAGCTCAGATAGACAGCGAATTCAAACCTATACCGGGAACAGAGAAGAGTTTTGCCTGTGATACATTACTTATTGCTGTTGGGCTAAATTCTCTCTCAGAATTCACTCAAGAAGCAAAAGAAGCAGGAATTCAGGTTTTTTCTGCTGGAGATGCTCAGGAAATTGCAGAAGCATCTTCGGCAATGTTTAATGGAAAAATAGCAGGACTTACTATTGCTAAAGAATATGGAAAAGAGGAAGTTGAAGGCATTCCTTCCGAGTGGTATGCTAAAGCTGAAGTGCTAAAATCCCATCCCGGAAAAATAAAAGATTATCAAAAAGACCTTCCAGAACAAGGAGTCTTCCCCATTATACATTGTTTACAGGAGATTCCTTGTAATCCCTGCACGACTGTCTGTCCCACCAATTCTATACATACAGAAGATGATGGTTTAATGTCTCTACCGGTGTATTCAGGAAACTGTATTGGTTGTTATAAATGCGTTCTCATTTGCCCTGGTCTAGCAATAACCCTAGTAGATTATAGAAATGATAAAGAACATCCTATAGTAACAATACCTTATGAGGTATTCAATATTCCTAAAACTGAAGGAGAAGAGATTGAATTAGTGGATATAGATGGTAATCCCTTGGGATTCTACCCTATAATTGCGGTATTAGATGTGAAAAAAAGTCATACTCAATTGATTAAAGTGCAGGTTCCTCAAACGATTGCCAAAAGGGTTGCTTCTTTTCGTATTCAAGCTAAAGAAATCAGTGAACCTCTTAGTAGCCCTTTAATCTCAGAAAAATTGCCCGATGAAGCAATGGTATGTTTATGCGAAAGAGTTAAAGTTGGAGATATTCGCAAATTAATCAAATCAGGGATAACCAATCTAAATCAGATTAAAGCCATAACTCGTTCTGGAATGGGACCCTGTGGTGCAAAAACTTGTGAGAATTTAATATTACAGTTATTAAGGGAAGAAGGTATCCCAACCGAAAATATTGTTTCTAATACCTTGAGACCTCTTTTCATTGAGGTTCCTCTAGAAAAATTTCCTGATGGAGACTGAAATTGGCTAAGGTTTATGATGTAATAATAATTGGAGCCGGCTCTATAGGAGTTCCTGCTGCATTAAATTTAGCATTGCGAAAACAAAAAGTTTTGGTTATAGATGTAGAAACTGCACCGGGTCAACAAAATAACAAGAAAGCTATCGGTGGCGTCCGTGCCACTCATAGTGATTACGGAAAGATCAATGTTTGTAAACTTTCCATTGAAATTATGAAAAACTGGCAAGAAACCTGGGGTGATGATATAGGATGGTTGAGTAATGGTTACAGTTATCCAGCCTATACAGAAGAGGATGAAAAAACCTTAAAAGAGCAGATGGAAATTCAACATAGTTATGGATTAAATATCATCTGGGTCAGTCCAGAGGAATACAATGAACTTGTACCGGGCATAAATAAAGAAGAGCTTAGAGGTTCAACCTACTCTCCAGAAGATGGAAGTTGCTCTCCCCTACTTTTGGGTTCAGCTTATTATTTCCATTCACTGGAAGCAAAAGTAGAATATTGCTTCAGAGAAAAAGTGATCGGTTTTGATATGAGTCAAAGCAAAATAACTAGGGTGATAACTGATAAAGGAACCTATTCCTCGGGAATGGTGATAAATGCTGCCGGAAATTATGGCAGAGAAATAGCAGCAATGGCAGGGCTAAACCTTCCAGTTCAGCCTGAGAATCATGAAGCAGGAATAACTGAACCAGTTGCTAGATTTATGTATCCTATGGTTGTTGATATGCGTATCCGTCCCGGTTCTGAAAACTTCTATTTTTACCAGAATAATGAAGGACAGATAGTTTTTTGTATCACACCTATGCCACCTATTTTAGGTATTGATAATAGAAGCACTTCCACTTTTTTACCTTTGTGCACTAAAAGGATGTTAGAAGTTTATCCTCGTTTACATAATCTAAGAGTTCGGAGAACCTGGAGAGGTCAATATCCAATGACTCCAGATGGCTTCCCCATTGTAGGAAAATCAGGTGATAATCTTATCAATGCAGTTGGAATGTGTGGTCAGGGATTTATGTTGGGACCTGGTATGGGAGAATTAATTACCCGTATATGTCTTGATGAATTAACAGAAAGCGATGTACATATTCTGCAAAGTTTCAATCCGGAAAGAGATTTTTCCCGTATGGAAGCTTTCAAGTAATAAGATTCATAGTAAATACTCCATAAAATGAATAAGCGCCTGAGATTTTCAGGCGCTTATTATTTTCCTCCGAATAATCGGAAAGAACTAGAACTGAGCAAGCAGTTGATTTATTCTATTTATTCTATTATTAATATCATTCAATGCTTCCGAATCATCAGTGTAACTACGTGCGGTCTGTAAATAATTTAGAGCCTTGTTCAGGTGATTAATAGCAGTATTTTTAGCTGTATCACGTTGTTTTTTAAGCTGTGTTGCTTTTTTCCCTACAGCTCTTGAAGCTTGACGGTCTAAATCAATATATTTATTATAAGATTCCGTACCTCTACTTTGATAAACGGCAGAAAGAATTACATAAGGTTGATAAAGAGTATGATCTTTGCTAATGGTAATATTGGCATTGGTTTCAGCTTCATTCAATTTACCTTGTTCAAGGTAAATAGCTGCAAGATTCAGATACGCATATGGATTATTGGGATCAATTTTCTTTAAAGCGTTTATCTTTTCAATTGCCTTGGCATTATCATTCACATTTCTGTAAATACTAATCAGATTGAGATAAGCTTGGATATTATTTGGATCCGTAGATAGCAGATTCTCATATTTATCAATTGCTTCCTGAATTCTTCCGCTTTTCTGGTAAGCAGTAGCTAATCTGGTGCCAATGAATGTATTGTCAGGAGCTTCTTCAAAGGCTTTTTCCAGATAAGGAATTGCCTCGTTATAATTTCCCTCATCAAACAGAATAATAGATAAATTAACATTAGCTCCAGAAAATTCCGGATCAATAGCTAGAGCTTTACGATAGGATTCCTTAGCTTTTTCTTTATTATCCATTTGATTATACAGGTTTCCTATGGCAAACCATGTTTCCGCATCCTGCGTTTCTTCAGCAATTCTTTCCATTAAAGGTATCCTTTTCATAGGCTGATTAGTCTTATCATAAAGGTCAATTAAAGCAATAATGCTGGCTTGATGGTCTGGTTGTAATTCTAAAGCTTTTAGGAAATATTCTTCAGCTAAATCTAATTTTTCTAATTTAATGTAAGTATTACCGAGAAAATAGTAGGCATCAATTTTCTCTGGTTTTAAGGCAATAACTTGTTTTAAAAGCTGTTCAGCTGTTGTATAATTACCATTATTAAAGTGATTAGCAGCAATGTTGAAAAGCTTATCAATCTCGTTAGAAACAAAATCGTCCAGCTCCGCCATCATTTGTTCTTCCAATACTTTCCAACGAGCAGTCTTTTCCTTACCTACATTAAAACTTATCTGTTTAAGGTCAGTGGATACAGTGCTATACATTCGCATTGAGACATTGAATATATCAGCTCTTGTTTCACTAACCGTAGTGATAATCACTACATCTGCACCCAATTGTTTTGCCAGATCATCAAGTTCCTCTTTTTCCAGGTCTTCTACATCTGGATTGCCTAATTCTTTAAAAACCGCTGCAGTTTCATTCATATCTAATAAAGTGTATTTAGCATGTTTGTTAAAAGTAAGTTCAAGGTCACGAACAGTCAATATTTTGGTAATATAGCGACTTGAGCTATCCAAAGCTTTCAAGGGCAAAATTGCAACTTTAGTAGTTATTTCTGCTTTCTGCACTTGTTCCGGTTGCATTTCTTTTTTATTGCTGGCACAGGATATAAGAGCCAGCGAAACGGCAAGGACTATTATTATCCACTTTTTCATTATTCCTCCCTGGAAATTTATCCTTTTTATTCCCTTGATTTAGTAAAGGTATAAATGTCAAGGAAAAGTGATATTATGTCTCAGGTAAAAAGTGCAAACTTCCGGAATTTATTTCCTGGATATTTCCTTCTTTATCCATTAGTAATATAGTTCCATTTTCAGCAATCCCAATATTTTTCCCGATTATAACCTTATTACCGATATACGCCTGAGCAAATTGATTTTTACCATAAAGCCATAAATTAATATAATCAATGTAAATATTTGGATTGGAAAGTAAGTGTATATTCTTATTAATATGAGAAATTATAAGTTCTAACAAATATTTATTAGAGGTGGGAAATCCTATTAACGATAACAAGACTGCTGCATTTAGCGTTTTGGGAAAGGTGTTCTCTCTAATATTAGTGTTAAGACCTAACCCAATTACATACTTCTGTTCTCTCTCATTATGTTCACAAAGAATACCGCCTAATTTTTTATCCTGCCACATAATGTCATTAGGCCATTTGATTTTTAGATTTTCTAGAGAATAAAGCTCCACTAAAAGTGAATGTAAACAATAAGCAATAAAAAGTGGAAAAGAAGGGCTAAAATCTTGGCAATATATATCAAAAGTAAGCCATAAACCACCTTCAGGAGAATGCCATAATCTATCCTCTCTCCCTTTTCCTTCCTTTTGTTTCTTCGCTCTAATTATCCATTGATGAGTTCCCGGACAGGATTGAGTGATTCTATGATATTCCTTCATAGTGCTATCCAATAGCTGATAAGTTAGTTTAGTTTTCATGATATATACATTGCATCCCCATAGCTGAAGAAACGATATCGTTCTTGAACAGCTATTTTATAAGCTTTACGAGTTAATTCATAACCAGCAAAAGCAGAAACCATCAGTAACAAAGTGGATTTAGGTAAGTGAAAATTGGTTATTAAAGCATCTGCTACTTGTATTTCTTTGCCTGGATAAATGAAGATATCATTCCATTTTGAACCATTTATTAGAGTGCCATCTTTCCAGAAACTTTCCATAGTCCTAATAGATGTACTCCCTACCGCAATAATTCGTCGTTTTTCTGATTTTGCCATATTAATAACCGTTGCAGTTTCTTCTGGAATAGTGCAAAATTCACTGTGCATCTTATGCTGGTTAATTCTCTGAGTTTTAATCGGGACAAAAGTGCCCATTCCTATATGTAAAACGATATTAACTATCTGAATTCCTTTTTCTCTTAATTGAGAAAGCATCTCTTCAGTAAAGTGAAAACCAGCTGTAGGTGCAGCTACTGACCCTGGTTCTTGAGCATATACAGTTTGATAAGTTTGACGGTCCTCCGCTTCATCTTGCCTTTTAATATAAGGCGGTAAAGGCATATGCCCTATGCACTCAACCTCTTCCCAATAATTATCTGGACTATAAAACTCAATAACACGCAATCCATCATCATCAGGAACCGAAATCCATCCTTCCAGATTTGGAGAAAACCATAATAATTGCTCTCTTTTCAATCGTTTACCAGGATGAACCATACACTTCCATTTTGAATCTTCCAGATGATTTAAAAGTAAAACTTCTATTTTTGTGCCGTTATCTTTATAGCCATATAAACGAGCAGGAATAACCTTACTATTATTAATAACCAGTATCTCTCCTGGATTTAATAAATCTACCAAATCCCGGAAATAAAGATGAGAAATTGTCTCCGTCTTCCTATCAATATGCATTAACCTTGAGGAACTGCGGTCTTTAAGAGGATATTGAGCTATCAGCTCTTGAGGCAAATAGTAATCATAACTATTTACATCTAAGAGATCTACCATTATACTTATTTCTTTATCGTATAGGGAACATTCTGAGCTGCTTCTAACTGAACTACAAAAGTTCCTATAGAGACAGAGCTTTCAACTTTAACGGGAATTTTGTAAGCATCGTCGGTAACCCAGATTAAAAGCTTACTTGAACCCTTAAATATGCCCGCAGATTTCATATCTGGCTCTAAAACGAGACAATTTACATTCCCAAAAATAGAAGATACCTTTTCTCTTCTAAGCACTTTAACTGTGGTAGTGACTGATTTTCCATCCGTTGTGACATACAACTTGGGTCTATCTCCAGGTTTTAAAGAACGAGTCCGTAATTCATAAAAAGAGCTTACTATATCCTGAGTTTCAAATGGAAGTTTTTTCTCCTCGGACTTCCACTTTTCTTCTTTGTAATTCCATTTCATATATGTGGTTTTTCTGTTAGCTTGATCAAAGTAATGTATTCGGTATTGTCGGTACCTCCCTTCATGCAATTGCTTGGATGATTTATAGGGTAAAAGAGTTTTTTTATCCCACCAAGATTCAATCTTATCTCGGATCTTGTATACGGGATCAAAAAAAGGATATGTCTGAGCACAAATGCATAAATGCCACACCGGTTTATTCTGATAAGTGGAAGATTTAGCTTCAAAAGTAGCTGTTCCTGCCTTGATTATTCCGTATTTAATGCTGTAAGTTAGCTTTTCTCCATCTTGAAAAGGCAGGGCAAATAGAGAAGTAGTTATTAATAACATAATAATCAGATAAAAGCTAGTCTTAACTCTCATTGAATCTCATTTCCCTTTATTTTTTGAATGGATGAAAAACCACTATCTATAATAATATTTTTACCGGTAAGATTCTCTAGCTTTTCATTAAGTAATAATTCGCAGATAAGCCAGATTTCTTCTTTTGAGACCAGTTTTCCGGTTAGACTCATCTGACGAAACTCTTCAAAATAACGCTTGCGGAAAGCAAGATAATCTCCTGTGTATTCTTCTTCTAAGACCGTCTCAATTGGTGCAGGTGATATAGCATTTATAAGCACATTGGAGGAAGCAGTCTCCAATGCAACAGATTGTACTAAATTTATAATTGCAGCTTTGGCAGCAGCATAAGCAGAACCACGATAAAGACCAGTTTGAATCACATTGGAACCAAACATCACAATTCTACCAAATCTCTCTTTAAGCATAAAAGGAAGGCAAACTCGGAGCATATTATATGCCATTTCTAAATTAGTACTGAGCACCTCTTTAAATATTTCTGGATCACTTTGAGCTAAAGGCATCGCATCATAACTGCGAATTGCTGCAGTATGAATGAGATAAGCAGGAATTGCATCTAAATTTTCTGAAGCATAATGGATAGCTTTGGAAACATCATCTAACTTTTTCAGGTCACAAGATATCAACATTACTTTATCTTGATTAGCTAAATCCTCTATCCGATGGAAACTGTTATGATAAAGTAATAATAAGGGTTCATTCTTTTTAGCTAGTTGATGAGCAAGAAAACTTCCTACTTGTCCGTTAGCTCCGGATAATATATTAAGTTTATTCTTCATAGGCTTATGATATGTTCTACTAAATCCAGGGCTACATCAAACTTATTACCTGTAAGTTGTATTGGTTTGGTTGTTTTTGTGGCACCAGCACGAATAAGATTCAAAGTAGTTTCATCTTTTCCAGCTGTTTCCAGATTATTAGCACATATTAGGTCCAGATTCTTTTTCTGCAGCTTTTCTTTAGCATTTTCCAGTATATGCTCAGATTCTGCTGCAAAACCAATTAATTTCTGTTTTGGGAATTTATTTTTACCTAGCTGTTCCAAGATATCGGGAGTTGCTATCAGTTCCAGATTAAAGTTCTTACTTTTCTTAATCTTCTGAGTTGAAGCTTTAATTGGTTTATAATCTGATACAGCTGCACATTGAACAATTATATCATAATTTTTAGCCTGTTTCATAACTGCATCATACATCAATTTGGCAGTGGGAGCAAAGATACTTTTCTTCATATAATAAGGAATGGTTTCAGTCACTATTCCATATACTAAGGTAACTTCTGCACCCCTAAGAGCAAAGGCTCTGGCTATGGAAAGTCCCATCTTTCCACTGGATTTATTGGTTATCATCCGCATCGGGTCTATTGGTTCAGCAGTAGCTCCAGCTGTTACTAAAATCTTTTTACCCGTTAAATTAGCAGGATATTTTAGATAGCAACGAATAGCATAGATTACTTCCTCATTAGGAGGATATTTACCTTTTCCTTCATAACCGCAAGCAAGTAAACCTGTCTCAGGCTCTAAAATATAATTCCCTCTTTCCTTAAGTATTTTAAGATTATTTTGTGTAGCAGGATGTTCATAAATATGGACATTCATAGCGGGAACAAAAAGGACAGGTTTTGGCTGTGATAAAAGTATGGTAGAAACTAAATCATCACCTATACCTTGTGCAGCTTTGGCTATAATGTTAGCAGTAGCTGGTGCAACTATAGTTAAATCTGCCCAATCAGCCAGATGGATATGAGGAATAGGATCCGAATTTTCAAAGAGATTAGTATGTACACCTTGATTGATTATAGCTGAAAAGCTTAAAGCAGAAACAAATCTCTGAGCATTTTTGGTTAAAGCTATTTTAACCTCAAATCCCGATTTCGTCAATTGACTTGCTAAATCAATTGCTTTGTATGCTGCAATTCCACCAGTCACACAAAGTAATATTTTCCCTTTCATTTATTCACCTTTTAATCCTTAATCTTAAAATCAATTTTAATGTCAATTTGGATTTCAGCGTTTATTAACATACTAACAATAAAGCAATTTACTCCATAAAAATATGGTTATACCAATTAATATGTATTATATACTATGCCAGATTCAGGATAAAGTATTATTG
>DFOM01000032.1 GCA_002376725.1 Cloacimonetes bacterium UBA3541
GGTCTATACCGTAGAAGGTATCGGTGAAATTATCATAGGCAATATCTATCATCAACCCGCCAATATTAGCTAAGGAATAGGATGTGCCTTCAAGATTATACCAGAGAGAATCCACATAAGTAGCTACACCTGTATTGACATTCATCGTATATAGGTCATATCCATCAGTACCGTATAGAATATTATTATTATCATCATAGGCAATACCCATAATGGCAGCACCCATCTCACCTAAGATGGTGGAAGCACCAGTCATAGCGTTGATTTCCCAGAAATTATCCGTAGCTAAAGTTCCATTATCATATTCACAGCCTAACCACTTACCGTTTGCCCAATCTGCTCCTGCCATAAATTGGCTTACCTGAGGGAGACCAGTCAAATTATACATCGTTCCGGGTGTAGCAAGGTTAAACTGCACAAATTTATCGGTAAATAAATTCTCTGCAACTGCATCCGTATCCAGAGGCAGACAAATTAACACATTGTACAGGGTATCATTCTCGGTAACTTCATCCATACTCAGGTTAGTTGTCACTGTCACCAGTGAAGCAGTCCATAATGTTGGAGTTAGAGGTGCAAAAGTTACCTGTTGACTCATTCCAAAACCTAGATTGTTTACCGTCTGAATATTTGTATAGGTATCACCTATAGTGCAGGTAACCGTGAAGGTCTCGGTATTCACACCATTGTTAATTACCGTTGCCTTAGGTGTTACTAAAGTATTTTCATTAACTACCTGTCCTGGTAGATCCCAGCTTACGGGTGCCACATCATGATTAGGCGGTACACTGAATACAACATCATCTATATACCAATAGTCAAACTGGAAATGATTTCCATCCAGAGTCCAGGCAATATAGGTAGTGGGTGAATTCAGATCAGTGATTAAAACACTCATTAATCCACTTACATTACCACCACCACTAATGATAGACCAGGAAGTATCATACCAGGTGGTTAAATCGTGACTATATTGTAATTTTGCGGTGATTCCAGTGGCATAATCATCATAATAAGTACGGAATCTTATAGTCATAGCAGAAACACCAGCAGTATTGACCGGTGGAGAGATAAGTCTGCTCACACCAGTTCCTGATGCCCAAGTAGCCTTCATCTCATAGGGTGTACCACCAGCAGTATTGGTATTGCTCAAAGACCAGCGATTGGATGTTATTCCTCCAGAATAGGTCTGAGTCCAGTTAAGGGGCCAGGTACCATCAGTACCAAAATCTTGAGTATAAGGAAGTGGAACCCTGGGGTCCGCTTGAATCACAAACCAGTATGGAGGTTCTATTATATCTTCTCCATATTCATTATGCGCTAATACAGTCCAGTACCAACGCTGATTATACTCAAATTCCACACTACCTTCTGTCACAGGATTAAAATGAGTGCTTGTGGTTTCCCAGTAATATTCATCATAGATGCTCTCTTCACTGGAGGCAAGAAATACACCGTAATATGCTACTGGACCGCTTGCTGGTAATAAACCCCAAGTTAGATTAAATCCAGTAGAAGGAAGACCTGTTGCACCATTTTCTGGATAAATAATGGTTAGTGATGGTGGGTTAGCAGGCATATCACCAAATTGTAACTTGATATTAGGATAACCTGCTGTTTGAGTACCCGTGGGAGGTGCGGTAGGATCAGGATTTGTGCTATCATCATTATAACGGATACTACGGTTAATACCAGTCGTATTAGTGCAATAGAAAAATTCAGCACTGGTATCATAATCATCTTCATTTTCATCCACGGCAATAACCAAATTATCTGTATTGTTATAAGCAAAAGGAGGATCCAAAATGATTTCAATCCAGCCCGCTACTGCAGGTAAAGGAACTTCGCCACTGAATACCTGTGTAAGATTAGCTAATGGTATCCAATCTGATGAAGAAGTAAATGCGGTCTTATCTGTATGTCCCATATAAATAGTCCAATTATTACTTACATCCGCTTCTGCCGCTCCATTCCAATAATACCAAATTTTTTCTATTCTTTTATTTGCAATGTTCAGTTCACTCTGCAGGAAGATACTCTGGCTATAGCTATAACTGTAATAAGGACGAATAGGCAGATAGAGATTAGCAGTCCCATTCCCGACAACAACTATTCCTTCTGGTAAGCCTTCAGCAGATAGAGCTACTTCATAAGGAGTTCCTTCATAGGTTATGATTAGAGTGGCACTTACAGGTCCTTCCTGAGTTACTGTAGCGATAACAGGAATTATCACCGATTGTCCGGCATTTAAATCAGCAGGTAGATTTTCATCATCAAAAGCGAACATTGTAGCATTAGTACCGGTTATACTGATATTACTACTCTCAAGATGTAAGGTTCCGCCACCCAGGTTAGTAACAGTAATATTTACAGGAGTAGAGGGTACATTTTGCCTTAATAAGCCGAAATCAATAGAAGTAGGGCTATAGCTGAACATCGGAATTGGTGGTGCCTCACATATAGTTACATCATCTAAGCTAATATACCAGGGGGTTGCATTTATCCATCCTTTAATGCCCAGATAGTAAATACCCGTTGTAACAGGAGCAAATACACCGTAAATTCTTTGATAATCGCCATTTACAAGACCGACTTGACCTGTTATAGGAGTCATTGAAGCAATGGTTGGTTCTGTTCCATAATAAAGACCCAGCGTAGCGTTGGCACTACCTGAACCATCTTGACGGGCATAAGCTTCAAATTCATAGGCAGTACCACCAGTTAAAGAAACAGGACGGAATAACCAGGCAGATCCACTATAATGCAAGGTTACATTAAATAAACCCGTTCTGGGAGCTCTGTTATAAGTAGTTAGGGAAGAATTTGCCGTCCAGTAGTAAGATGTAAATTCGGGACCTACTGCTTGAGTCCAGTTAGCAATATTGGTTGAACCATCTGTATTACCTTCTTCAAAACTTTCTGTGTAAGGCAAAGTATAAATTGTAGGATCATAGCAATCACCATCTAGTTCAACTGTAGATATACCTGTATTAGCTGAAATAGTAACAGTTCCACTATGATGTCCAGCTGCTAGAGGAGCATATTCAACGGTGAAAGTAGTTGATTCTAAAGAGGCAAGGTCAATAGGAGCTGGATTTGTAGTTAATGTGTAATAATCTCCTTCTATATCTATAGAAGATACGCTAAGAGTGCCTCCACCAATATTGGTAATTGTAAAGTCTTTAGTTTTAGTTGTTCTGATCAAAGTCTGACCAAAATCCCAACTGCTGGGACTAACACTAATAGTAGGAACTTCCGGTAGCTCTGATAGATGCAGTAATAAATTAGGTAGATTTGTGTTGATAGTCCCATTTCCAGTAGGAGGATTATTATCTGCATACCAGTATTGATGGCTCGCTGTTGCACCAGTAGAATAATAGAAATAAGGATAAGGAGATATGCCACTTCCACCATAATTTGTTTCTACTCCTATAACTAAGTTACCAGAATAGTAAGGGAAAGGAGTGTCAAGTTCAAATAAATACCAACCGGTTGTATCAAAGGTATGAGTTCCCTCATCTACCAGGGTTGCACTAGCAGTAAAAGCACTCCAGGTCATAGCGGTAAGCGCTGTGTCATTTGTCTGCTTCACATAAATCTTATAAGGAACCGCAGAGGTACTTGAAGTTGAGCAATTCCAGGCTAATTTATCTAATAGACCATAGCCACCTATCTGAGCATAGGTATATAATGCTGCTGAACGCTCATAACCCCAAGAAATACCAAAGGGTTGACGCTGAGTGGATGTTCCTGTTCCTATGATCACAGTTCCTTCGGGTAAGCCTTCCGCAGAAAGAGCTACTTCATAAGGAGTTCCTTCATAGGTTATGATTAAAGTGGCACTTACGGGTCCTTCCTGAGTTACTGTAGCGGTAACTGGAATAATAACCGATTGTCCTGCTGCTAATAGGGTCCCCGTTTCAGGAATATTGGTTTTATCCGCCGTAAACATTCCAGCATTGGGTCCAACTATAGTAACATCATCTCGGTAAAAAGTTAAGATTCCAACACCAATATTAGTAACAGTTACATTTACAGGTGTAGAGGGAACATTTTGGAATAATAAGCCGAAATCAATAGAAGTAGGGCTATAGCTAAAGATTGGAGCAGCAGGAGTTTCACGAACCATAACATTATCCACAAAGAAATCGTTATCTCCGCCACTGGCGATAGATTCACCATAGAATGCAATATACTTTATACCCGTATAGCCATCCAAACTAATTATTACATGCTGGCCTGTATAAGGTATATTATCATAAACATAAGGCGAGCCTGTATTATTCCATTCTCTAACAATATTCGCTGTAGACCAACTACTCCCATCACCTATTAGAATTATAAATCTATCATCAGTAGAAGTCTCAATAGGTGCATAATTACCATAATCAGTTAATCCAATATCCAATTCAAGCTGATAATCTGTACCTGGAATCTGTACTGGCGGTGTAATCAACCATCCTGACCTATTAGTTCCATAAATATTCATTCTGGCTGCATAGTTAACCGGACTTACTGTTGTATCATTTAACCAGTTGTCTTGAACCCAATATGTAGTACTGGAAGTAATTATAGTTGGATCAGCCAATAATCCTGTTCCACGAAACCAATTAGGAGGTGGGAAGGTAGTGCCGGTAGTTCCGAAATCTTCCAGCCAGGGCAAAGTATAAATAGTAGGATCTTCCCTGGTGGTGAAGCTTCTCACCGTAGCTTGAGGCCCTTCTCCTATGGCATTATAAGCACTAACTGTCCAGTAATAGGTAGTATTATATGCTAGAGGTGTAGTTAAAGTATAGGAGAGAGCACTTTGATCAACTATAAGAGTAGTAGGTGGATTATTGGTATCACAATAGAGTTTATACCCTGTAGGCAAACTTCCAGTTTGAGGAGCTGTCCAGGTAAAAGTTGTATATTCATTAACATCTGTAGCTCCATCCAAAGGTAAACTTAGAACTGGTGCTTCAGGAGGAGTTGTTGATGGAGTAATTATGGCTACATTAGGACGATTATAGCTCCTGTATCCTGCAGCATCGGGGAAAGATCCATCCTGATATTTATATACCATCATATAATTAGGTGAAGTGGATGTGTAACGGAAGGTAGGATAACCAGTAACATAATCACTATCTCTATTTTCAAACAATAATTCCAGATTTGAGGTGCCATCCCAGGTAGCGGGCGTGGTGAAAGTAATATAATGCCAGCCACCTCCATTGTAGGTAAGATCTCCCTGGAAAAGCTGTAAAAAACCAGCTGGATTAGGATATCCCGTTCCTGTCTCATCTGCAGCTGTACCATATGATGTTAGAGTCGTGGTTCTAACATAGATTCTCTGATCCAGCATTGTGTAATTGGAAGGGGTATTACCAACATAAAAACCTATGCCGATTATTGGAGTATCAGCAGGTATTCCAGCTGTAGTCAATTCCGCTGCTGTCCAGATAGCCTTGCTCCAGCTATAATCATAAAGTCCATTAAATGGGTAATTACCGGTGGAAGTGCCTGTTCCTATGATATAAGTATCAGCAAAAGCAAAAGCACAGATCGCTATGAGCGAGAATAGTAAGATTAATTTTTTCATAATTAAAACTCCTTTTAAATTTAAGGTTAATCTTATGATTTTTTAAAGGGTTAAATTATCTTTACTCTAGGTCTGCTCCTTGTGGCAGGGGAATAATTGCAAAAGAAGCCAGACCTGCCTGATTGAGATAGTTAAGTTGAATGGAAGTTATCTCAAAATTCACTCTTTTTGCATTCTGCCAGTGTAAGTGCGATGAAGGTTTTGCATAACAGCATAGAGAGAAAAAGAGAGAAACTTCATTTTTAGGAAGGGTAAATAAAAATGTAAATTGATGAAGAAAATGGATACAATGAGAGAAGATGCCCTTCTTGAACTTGAATAAATATGACTTCACAAGTTCCATCTTTCTCTCCTTCCTTTTCTCCATAATACTAAACTTGGCTAAATAGCAATCTGTCAAATTAACATTTAAACTGCTATTTTTCCAACCTTATTTTCATAATTTACAATATAAATAGATTCAACTTACTGTCAAGGAAAAAATGCAATTTTATTCTGCATTTATTATATAAATATTTATAATACAGTCTAACTATATGATTTATAAGTAGATAACTGGGTTAATTTTTTTAGTTTATAAACTATAGTTTATGTGACCGAAGGAAGTAGTCATACTCATCGGGAGACAGGGTTATATATTTCTTTATATGCTAAATTACGAAGGACTTTTTAAAATAATTTAACACCAGTTCGTATCAAAGATGAGCAGTTTTAATAAAACACTAAAAAGTTAAAAAGAATTGTATTCCAACCTTTATAGGTATACTCTCTATTCTCGTTGATTTTTATTATGTATTATTTAGTATATAATTATTGAATCTCGCCTGGCTCTCTCCTGTCTCTTGCTTGAGGAATTTGCTAAGAGTGAGTTAAGGGATGGGCAAGGATGGATATTTCCATATACAAATGGAGGTTAGTAAAAGGAAATGTTTGTTTTAACAAGATAATAAGACTTACAGGATGGTTTTTATTTTAAGACCTGCATGATATGGAATAATGACAGATTCTGGAATAGAGACTGGAATTTACAAGTTTACTATAAATATATCTGCAAATCCTCGCTTTATCTTCTTTAATTAGCAATTTTATTTTATTACGGATGTGCAACGGTTATCTTTACTATTTAGGAAAAATAAATTAACGGATTAATTCACTTCGTTAATTGATGTACTAGTATTATTTGGGGTGCAGAGGTCCTCATCAGCACCAAACGGCATCAGCTAATAAACTATCAATAAGAAAAATAAAAGCTTGATAACCCTAAAAATGGCATTATAAATAATTTTTTAGACTATTCCCTTATCCTAAATCTTAGTGATAAGTTTTAGCCTTTGTGGCATAAAGCAAAGTAGTACCTTTGCCTACCGGGACCCTTGCATACTGATAAAAACATAAACGAAAAACCCCCGCTTTTTTAAAGTGGGGGGGGTTTTTAATTGCTGCGGTAAAACCGCAATTATTTATTAGGCTTAGATTTTGTTGGCATCAGTGATTGATTCGCTAAGCCAGTTTCATAACGATGTTTAATATTCAGATTACCTTTATGCTGAATAGGATTACTATATCTCATTTCCTGACGATATACATTCCGCATTCCACCAACCGCTGTGACTTTATAGAAAGCCATAGCATTAGTGGTGAAACTAGGATCAGTCCAGGAAGTGCCAAATGCATCAGCGTACCAGCTGTAGGTGCCATAGGGATCAGTAGCTTTGTAGATAGAGTATTTAATTGCTCCATTTACCGGTGCCCAGCTAATAGTACCATTACTGGCTATGGTCACTTCAGGAACACTGATCAAACCATAAGGTATGGCAAAGGCAGCAACCTCAGCATTTCCAGGGAAATTACCTACCTTATAGGCTCCACCATACTCAGTATCAATCCAGTACAAAGCACCACCTCCAGCATATCCTGCCAGGAAGAGCAATCCATTATCTTGATCAAAAGCAGCATCCTGTGCATAGTTAATATCAATACCCATAAATCCAATCAGTGTTAATTCACGAGTAGTAGGATTGATAGTCCATAAGCAATCATTACCAAGGTCTATACCGTAGAAGGTAT
>DFOM01000036.1 GCA_002376725.1 Cloacimonetes bacterium UBA3541
CTGTGAGAGGTAAATAATAAAGAAATCTGCGTAATCAGCGTAATCGGCGTGCTACAAAGAATAAGTTGGCTGCCTGATTTAACCATCTCCTCCAGCGTTGTCTTGTCCTTGCCATTCTGCTTTTGCTTGGTCATTTTGATCTCCTTCTCGGTTACCCGACTGTTGATTTATGGGTGCTACTATGCACCCCTCGCAAAGGTGGTCAAATCCTTTCCACTTAATGTGATACGATCTGCCTGTATTCGTTCTTGACAATAATAGTAAAGAATCGAAGTTAGTGACTGACTGAATCATGTATGAAGGAAGCTATAAAATGATCAAGAATGTCGTCCCCATTGCAAGCCCTGTAGTGAACTATCTAACTTATATTCAAGCATATTGCAGCATAAATTGGAAGATTGAAGATAAAGTGCACAAGCATGAATTTTTATCTGATGGAGATCGTAGCTTTATGCAAGCTTGTTCTGTAGATTTGAGTTTCGGTGACGGATCATTTGCTTACTTAACCGAGCTGTTTTACTTCCTTCCAGCATATTTATTCCGTGAAAATAGCGAAGGCTTTATGGAATATTTTACTTGTTTGGCACAAGGTCATGACGCTCAGACTTTGTCACACCTGTTCGAGCTGTATAGTTATCACATCAGCCGCTTACAAGAGTTCATTCCAAGCTTTCTATCAAATCGAGCGTCTTTGGAACACGATGATGTGCTCTGTAAAATTAAGCATCTTAGCATTATATACAAATCCAATTTTTTTAGATACATGCAGTTTATCTGGGACACAGACAAAGCTATAATAGAGAGAACTTGTGATTATATAAACGAAATCTTCGCCAACTACGACATTGTAGGCAAGTGGGAAGATCTAACAGGATTTGATTTATTATCAGATCAATATCAGTTGATTATAGTCCCATCTCTGCAGTTCGGGCCTTGTGCAAATTCACTGCATTATGGTGTAAATATCTTCCCTGCCATTACTGAATATTGCACCAAGTATTACTTTGACCATTTTATCTCCCATGAAATTGGTACACACATCCTCAAACCCCATACTTTAGATAAAGTCCAGGTATCAGAAGAGAATCATCGCATTTACTATATAGCATTCGAGAATCTGGCAAAGCACATCAACATGAAGATTCTATCCAATAAGTACCAGTATGAACTCGGGGAAGACTATTACGAGGATTCGATTTTTGAAAGTATATACAATAATCTTGATGCATTGGCAAATGATGATATTGGTTCTATGTACTTTACTGCCATAGACCAGTATAAGAAATTGAAGTCATAGAATGATCTTCGATACGTGGGAATACCGACCGGTGTTTCCCACGTTTTTTCTATACCCGGATTCTAATCAATTCAATGATGGATAACTGTAGCGTCAGTGATCGATGTGCAAAAACGGTGATCAGATTTGCAGAAACGGTGATCAGAATTAGCTCCAAAAATGCCATTTGCAGTTTTCAGTGATCAAACACAAGCATTATAAAACCCTCACTGAATACTTCAAAATACTTCTAAAGCATCTTTATTTTCTCTAGCATATCTCAGCTTTACGGGTTCTAAATCACAGGTATTTTCGTATGGTATTAGCTGCATCTACATCTTCAGGGATCAGATTTGAAGAAATTTGATGTTATTAGAAGAAATAGTGATGAAAAATAATACCTCTGAATAGCCCAGGCAGGACACGATTTCTCCGTTTTGAAGTTATCAGTGATGAAAATTGCAGTTTTCAGTGAGGGTTTATATCTATCGCCTATTAGATAATCTAAAATTACCTTGAATCAAACTTATTTAATAAAAAAAACAGGCGGTGTTTAGTCCGCCTGTTATATGTTCCGAAAAGTAATGTTCTATATGGTTTTGTTTACGAGCTTGAATTGAGTTCAGTTATATCCATTGTTTACTTGTTCAGAAATCCATTTGAAGGTTTTTCCGGTCTTCATATGTTTATCAATATAACTTGCTATTTCCGGATATTCATCATTTGCCTGTTTCAAGATGCGTCTGTAAGATATATACAAACGTTGATATTCTTTATCTTTGATATTGGGAAAGCATTTTATTCTACTATTAATTGTAGTTTCTTTGAGATAATATAATATAGCGTCAATTTCTTTCTGCTTTGCTTTCGCTTCTTCCTCAAATCCAAGTTCTAAATCAGCTGCAAGACCTTCTTTTAATTTTTTGATTCTTTCCAGACATTCTGCTTGAGTTTTTTTATCAATCATCTCAAATGTTCTACCAATGCCCTGATTAATTGGATATTTGGTACGGCATTTGGTATTTTGATGAGGTAGATGAGATGATATTTCCAGAATACCCAATTCCTTATCTGGATGTTTCATTACATACAATATGAGCTGAGCTCCTACATATTCAATCTTAGAATTCAACCAGCTAATAATGAATTCTGAGATGTCACTGTGGGAAACAGTTGAGTTTCTTTTAGATTTGTTACTCATTTGATTCCTCCTTATTGAATTTTTTTTGTGTTTTCATAATAAAACCTCCAATATTGTTTTAATATGATTAATAGGATTTGATTTCCCGCTTGAAGTCATAATGCATTGGACTTCAGCAGACAAACTCATTGCCCTAGCGGAAAAGGTTTTGCGACAATTGGTTAGAACATTACTTTCGGAACGGATAGATATAATAGTTGCAAGGAACATAGTATTTGCCTCCATATCTAGTTTTTGTTTTAAATACGATTTTATTAGCAGGATTTTTTTAATGCTAATAAATACAGACCAGAGGTGTAAAACAGATGTAGTTTAGCACCTTGCATAATTGCACTTTTAATTGCTAATGATTGAAATCTGTGGGAAACAAATGAGTTAAGCGTTAAGACATTTTTCATAGATAATCTCCTTTACATCAATAAAGCTGGAGGAATAACTTCCAGAGGATTTAGTTCCTCTCAAGTACTCCATCCTCTTGTCTAATGATGCTGTGTTTAATATTATAAAATTCATATTTAAACTCTTCTGATTATATTTTGGTTAATAAAAAAATAACCACTATATTTGTCAAGTAAAATGTTTGATTTTTTATAGACCTATTTTATTGTTATTTTTTATTTGATCTACTAAGCAGTTGATATCCTTTGTTATTATACTCTGCAGAAGCTTCAAGAATATTAAGCATTATAATAAAATCTATGTTTTTTGTTGATTGAAAATCCTGATTGTTTTAGTAGACGGGAAACTTTCATTCACCAGCCTTTATTGAAGAATAATTGAATTTTGTTAAAGTGGCAAAACAGTGAGAAAATAATAATTGAATTTCTTCCCTATTGCCATTATATTATCTTTAGACCTAACCAAAAAGGATAAAGATTAGATATAAGAAAAAGATTTGTGGGTTAGATTAAGAAAAATCTTGACGAAAAATAGATAATAAAAAATAAAGCATTGATAAAATGAATTAAGGAGAAATAATGGTCAAGCTGAGATTGAGGCGGATGGGTGCCATTGACCAGCCCTTTTACCGTATAGTAGCTATAGATTCTCGTGTAAGTAGAGACGGGAAATATATAGAAAGTATAGGGTGGTATGATCCGAAGCCAACACCCGCAAGAATTGAGATTGATAAAGACCGTGCACTGTATTGGCTTAGCGTTGGAGCTCAACCTTCGGATACGGTTAGGTCGCTTTTACGCAAAGCAGGAATTTTGCAGATGCGGCATATGCAAAAAGTACAAGAACAAGCTGCTGCAAAAAGAAGTAAAGAAGAAGAGGTGAAAAATGAAGGAATTGATTGAATTCATCGTGAAAGCGTTAGTTGACGATCCAAGTAGTGTCAGTGTAAAAGAGATTCAAGGTGATAAGATTACTCTTTATGAACTACGCGTTGGAAAAGATGACATTGGAAAAGTAATCGGCAAAAGAGGACGCACGGCAAGCTCAATCCGCACAATAATTAATGCGGTGAGCACCAAACAAGGAAAGAGAGCCGAATTAGAAATTATTGAGTAAATGCAGTTTTCCGATTTAGTCGGAATCGGCAAATTAGGCGGAAAAGAGGCGGACGGATTTTACTCCGTACTGGTAAAATCTGATTACCGCCCTATTCTGCTAACTATTAGAGATGTGTATTTGATCTTTAACAGTGATAGAGTGTTTTTCGTAACTATTAGTGAAAGAGAAGAATCCGGTCGTAAACTGAGGATCAAGTTTGCCGAAGATGGGATAGATGAAGAACGCAGGAAACATCGTGAAGCTATAATAGCCATACCTCGTCAGGAAAATAAAGAATCATTCCCGGAATCAGTTCTAGGTTATACAGCTTCTTTTGAAGGAAATATGGTGGGTAAGATTACAGGATATTTCCATAATAACGCTCAATATGTACTGGAAATAACTGATAACCAGAATGAGGAAATCTTGATTCCTTGGGTAGAACATTTTATTGGCGAGATTGATAGCAATAAAGAAGAACTGATATTGCTTAATATGAATGAACTGCTGGATGTTAAATGAAGATTGATGTTTTAAGCTTGTTTCCCGACTGTTTTAGGGGCTTTTTAGCCAGCAGTATGGTAGCTCGTGCATTAAATCTTGGCATTTTGAAAGTAAATTTCACAGATTATCGCCTTTATAGCCAGAATAAGCATAGACGAGTTGATGACTATCCCTATGGAGGTTTTCCGGGGATGGTAATTCAGGCAGAACCGATATACAGAGCCATAGCAAACTTAGTGGAACAATCCTATGCTCCAGTAATATATTTTACTCCTCAAGGAAGGAGATTGAACCAATCTATTCTTCAATACTATGCCTCCTTACCACGAGTAATATTGTTATGTGGTCATTATAAAGAGATAGACCAACGGGTACGGGATTTGGCAGTTAGCGATGAAATCTCATTAGGCGATTATGTTCTTTCAGGTGGAGAGATTCCTGCAATGGCATTTATTGATGGTATAGCAAGACTTTTGCCTGGTGTTTTAAGTGATATTAATTCTGCCGATTCAGATTCCTTTAGTCAGGAAGAAGGCACACTAGGATTTCCCTGTTACACTCGTCCTGAAATATGGATGGAGCTAAGCGTTCCAGAAGAGCTTCTTTCCGGAAATCATAAAAAGATTGCTGAATGGGCAAAAAATCAATCACATCGTTTTACCCAGATAAGAAGACCGGAGTTAAAACCAAACAAATAGGTTAACCAAATTCATATTGCAAGCGGAATAAGAGAATGAAGCCAGAATTGCATTGGAAAACCTATTTTAACAATTGAAATAACGCAGGAAGTGATGCTTCCACAAGTATAAGTTGTAGCCAGTAATATATAACCAATATCAACTAAATCAACTATCAAATTTAATCACCAGTCTAATAAAAAACTTTGTACGGATATAATATTACAAAGTTATATTTTGTTTTCGCTATGATCGCATAAAATAAACGGATAAACGGAACTGAAAGGTGAATTTGACGAAAGGATTATCCCTGGCTACGAAAGGATAGCGTTTCTTCCGAGAATATATATGGGAGGAACCATGGACATTCTGCAAGCGATTGGCAGAGACCAAATCAGGACAGACCTTCCCGATTTTCGCCCCGGGGATACAGTGAAGGTCTATTATAAAATTAAAGAAGGGGGCAAAGAACGAATCCAGGTTTTTCAAGGTATAGTAATTCAGAAACGTGGGTCCGGTATCTCCAAAACCTTTACCGTACGTAAAGTATCCAATGGAGTTGGAGTTGAACGCACTTTCCCGATGCATTCGCCAAATATAGATAAGTTGGAAATAGTCCGTTATGGACAGGTTCGTCGAGCAAAACTTTTCTATCTGCGCCATGCCAAAGGTAAGGCGGCAAGGATAAAAGAACGAAGAAGATTCACTACTTAGTTATGAAAAACTTAAAGTTAGAGCCCCACACTCCTGATATTGAGTACGGGGCTCTCATTTTATGAAGTAAATATTATATGGACTCAAACAATCAAGTTAAAAAACAGCAAAGAGGATGGGTGCAATATCAAAATCTAAAGCTTGAAGTTGAAACTTACGAAAATTATGTTCAAAAAATACATTTCGTTACCGAGGTTAATAATAATTATAACCCCTCACCCATTCTCAATAAGGCTTGTGAGCAGTTATTAGAATATCTTCTGGGAATAAGAAAGGAATTTACCGTTTTTATAGCACCAGAAGGCTCTCCTTTTCAGAAAAAAGTGTGGAAAGCTATCCAAAGTATTCCGTATGGAGAAACCCGAAGCTATAAAAATATAGCTGCTGCCATTGGTAATCCCAGAGCTGCTAGAGCAGTTGGACAAGCAGCAAATAAAAACCCAATAGCTATTATTATCCCTTGCCATCGTGTTGTAGGTACCGATGGCGATTTAAGGGGATATGCTGGCGGAATTGAAGTAAAAGAATGGTTATTAAATCTGGAAAAGGAACACAAAGACAAATGATTATAGGAATTGGAGTGGATATCGTTCAAATAGAGAGAGTGCGCAAGCTGGTAACAAGCTATCCAGACTTTATCGCTCAAATCTTCACTGCTAATGAAATAGAATTATGCCAGGCTAAAGCAGATTCAGCTTCCTCTTTTGCTGCACGATTTGCTGCTAAAGAGGCTATGATGAAGGCATTAGGTACAGGATGGAATGAAAAAGTCAACTGGCTGGATATAGAAGTTATAAATGAAGCGCAGGGAAAACCTAGACTAAAAATAAGTGGAACAACCTTAAAGCTTATGAATGAGATGGGAGTTCTTCAAATTCATCTTTCTCTTTCTCATGAAAGAGATTATGCTCTTGCTTTTGTTGTTCTAGAAGGTGAGAAACTTGACAATGAACATAACAATGTATAATTGTTCAAAAATGAGGTAGTAAATATGCAATGTTTCGTATTCTTAGGTATTCAGGGAAGTGGAAAAGGAACTCAGGCAGAACTGTTAAGTGAAAGTATCAATTTCCAGCATATCAATATTGGAGATTTATTAAGAGAACAGGTAACGAAAAGAACAGAACTAGGCATAAAGGTGCAAGATATAATTGAACGAGGAGATTTAGTTCCAGACGAACTGGTTTTTGAAATAGTAGAAAAATCTCTGGAGCCAGAGAGAAAAGGCATAGTATTTGATGGCTTTCCTCGCACTCTGGTTCAAGCTAAATATCTGGTTGAACATTTTGAAGTACTTCAGGTTTTCTTTTTAGAATTGGCAGAAAATGAAGCTATAGCACGTTTATCCTCCCGAAGGATTTGTCCTGCGTGTGGAACGAATTACAATATACATTCCAATAAACCACAAAAAGATAATATCTGTGATGTTTGCGGAACTGAATTAATCATCCGTAAGGATGATCAACCAGAAGTTATCTCACGAAGGGTTAAAGAGTTTTATGATCAGACCCTGGCTTTGAAAGAATTCTTTGCTAAACAAGGGATACTTTCTGTTATTGATGCCAGTGAAAAGATAGATGAAATTGCAGCTAAAATTGCAGCAATTGCTGAGAGATTGCTGAATAGATAAATGAATAAGACATTACAACAGGTTCTAACAGTACTAGAAATCTTAGCTTATCTGATAGCTCTTTGGAGTTTACTGGTTCTATTTTTGGAGCCAGTTATCAGTTATTATACTGATTATGTTAAGGTAGTGAACTACACTGCTGGAGCAAACCTGTTGTTACTTGCTTTAGCAATCATTAATCGTTTACTCCTCAAAGAAGGAAAAGGGATTAGTGGAGCTATTATCTTTGATATAATAATGTTAGTAGTAGGTTTGATAATCTTTGTCTATAATGCTAAATTCGTTATCTTCTTGTTACTTATTCGTCAAACCTATTATTTTTTACAGTTTATACTTTTCCGCTTTTCAGAAGGAAAGATATATTTATGGCTATCTACCAATCCTCCAGTAACCTTATTATTGAGTTTTCTGCTGGTAATCTTTATAGGTACAATTCTATTGATGTTGCCAGTTTCTTCCACCTATAATAGAGTCACACCTTTTATTGATGCTTTATTCACTGCTACTTCTGCTACTTGCGTTACAGGATTAACGGTGCTTCCTACTGGTTCACATTTTAGCTTATTCGGTCAGATAATTATTTTATTACTTATTCAGATTGGTGGTTTGGGCATAATGACTCTATCCATTGCTTTTGCTCTATTATTGGGCAGGAGTATTAATTTGAAGCTTAAAAATGTAATATATCAAGTAATGGGCGGATCTGCAAGAATAAATATTTTCCAACTTTTAAAGAGTATTGTGATAGTGACCGCTATTATAGAAGCATTGGGCGCTATTATATTGTTGTGTAAATTTGCTCAGGACTTCCCTATTCAGCAGGCAATCTATTATTCCATATTCCATTCCATCTCCGCTTTCTGTAATGCTGGCTTTTCTCCTTTTGACAGTAGCTTGATGATGTATTCAAATAGTATAATAATTAGTCTGGGCATCCCACTACTGATTTTCTTAGGAGGTCTGGGATTTACTGTTATATTGGATATCTATAGTTATTTCTTTAAACCTCAGAAAGTGCGGAAACTGAGTCTTCACTCAAAAATTGTATTAACTACAACTGCTATTTTAATAATTGCAGGATTTCTGGTATTCTTTATTCTGGAATATAATAATACAATGAAAGGCTTTTCCTTTAAACACCGTTTTCTAAGTTCTTTGTTCCAATCTATAACTCCACGTACGGCAGGATTTAATACTATTGATACTGGTCTTTTGACTAAAAGTTCGGTGTTGATGACTATGGTGCTAATGTTTATCGGTGCATCACCTGGTTCTACTGGTGGCGGAATAAAGACAACTACTCTAGCTGTTCTAGCTTTAGCCATTATCTCTATGTTTAAAGGAAAAAAAGATATTAGTGTTTTTAAACGCCGAATCCCGGATAACAACTTCAGAGAAGCAAGTGGTCTGGTACTTTTAGCCGCTACTTTTATCTTTATTATAGTTATGATTTTGATGATAGTGGAGCCCTTCAGTTTTGAAGATATTATTTTTGAAGCAATATCAGCATTCGGCACTGTTGGGCTGTCTCGGGGAATAACTCCTTTTTTATCATCTCCAGGTAAAATTTTAATTACTTTATTAATGTATATAGGCAGATTAGGTCCATTGACCCTAATTTATGCCTTCGCTAAAAAGAGAAAATATAGCAATATTAATTATTCTGAAGAATCCATAGCCATCGGCTGAGGAGGAAATATGGCGAGCTATGCTGTTATTGGACTCGGAAGGTTTGGGATGACAGTTGCCACTATCCTGGCAGAAACCGGAATGGAAGTTTTAGCTATTGATAAGGATCAAGCATTAGTAGATGCTATTAGTGGGAAAGTCACTCAAGCTATATGTATAAATTCTACTGATGAAGAGGCATTACGCAATCTAAATCTGGATGAAATGGATGCAGTAATCCTGGGAATTGGAAGTAATATAGAAGAATCTATTCTCACTGCTGCTATCTTGAAAAAGATTGGAGTGGGAATGATTCATGCCAAGGTGGAAAATGAACTACACGGAAGAATTCTAGAATTGATTGGGGTGCAAAAAATTCTTCTACCAGAAAAAATTGTAGGCACTCAACTTGCTAAGACCTTAAGCTCCAGAAATATTCTGGAATATACCACTCTTACAACGGGCTTGGGTGTTATGGAACTTTTAGCTCCACCGGAATTTGTGGGAAAAACTTTACAAGAACTTGCACTTCCAACCACTCGTAAAATCAATATAATCGCTATAAAATATAATTATCTAACTGTATCTGATGAAGGACATAACTTGATTGAACAAAGAATCAACGATATGCCTGGCGCTAATGATATCATAAATGAAGGAGATATTCTCGTGTTAATGGGTAAAACCAAGGATCTAGATAATTTAGTGGATGACTTAGCCCAAAGAAGGGAGCTATTATGAAACGGTCTCTGTCATCATTATATCGTCTGATTATAGCCGTTATTTTAATCCTGATTCTCCTGGAAACAACCATCGTAATATTAATAGCTACCAATGCTCAGGATTTAACTACACTGGTAAATGATATTCAGACTGCGGTAATAGTCTTTGCCCTTATCATCTTTATATATTGCATGGTGGTCTACAATCTTATTCCTTCTAACATTAAGAAATTTAATAAAAATGTGGTAAAGTTAATCAATGAGATTGCTCATGGGAAATATAATGTTGATATAGATAAAGCGATTGAAGATTACTCTTTTGACCCGGATAAACTAGCACTTTTGAACAGTTTAAAGAATATGTTACGTAGCATAAATGGATTTGATCAGGCAAAGGAATGGAAAATTTATGAACAGGATCAAAGAATTAAGCAGTTGATAAATCTAATACCTCAAGGTGTGCTCATCGCTCTATCTAACGGAGATATTAGCTATTATAACAATTCCTTACGACAGAGATATCCTTCTCTAAGCGAAATCCAGAATATTAATGATATGAGCTTTAAAAGCGATTTTGACCGCAAGATATTCCAAAAAATAGTTGATGCTTTGCGTTACGGCGATAACATATATGAGTGCAAGATTCCTGATCAGGATTATAAAAGATTAGCTATAATAAAAGGTTCAATGGTTCGCAATTTGAGAGGTGAGCCAACTGGAGGGGTTTTCCTCCTATCTTTTGAGGAACATGTCTGATAAAGTTCAGGTTATCTATGACCGAGATGATTTTATGCGTCTGGATAAATTCTTAGCCGGATTAAATATGCAGGAACTTTATAGCCGCACTTTTATTGAACATTTAATTGAAGAAGACCGAGTTGTGGTCAATAATTTCCCAGTCAAAAAGAGTTATCTGCTGAAGAAAGGTGATGAAATAAAGATATCTATACCTGAACTCCCTTCCACTGAAATTGTACCCCAAAACATACCCTTAGATGTAGTATACGAGGATAAAGACTTAGCAATTATCAATAAAGCACCAGGAATGATTGTGCATCCTGGTTATGGAATTGCTGATCACACGCTGGTTAATGCTATGGTCTACCGTTGGGGCGAGAATTTATCCAGTGGAAGAGAGATTAATAGACCAGGAATTGTTCATAGATTAGACCGAGGGACCTCTGGATTGATAATAATTGCTAAAAATGACCCTACTCAAAGTGCCCTCTGTACGATGCTTTCTCGTAGAGAAATAAAAAAGACCTATCTGGCTATCACCTGTGGAATTCCTCATCCTTCTGAAGGATGCATAGAAAATAATATCAGTCGCAGCATTAGTAATCCCAGAAAGATGTGTGTTAGCAAGGAAGGTCGTAGAGCTTTAACTAGATACAAAGTTATCCGCTTTTATAACTTTTTTTCTTTGGTAAAGGTAAGCCTTGAAACAGGAAGAATGCACCAAATAAGAGTGCATTTTGCTCATATAAACACTCCTATCCTGGGTGATTTATTGTATAATAGTCATAAACAAGTGATAACTTTAGTACCAGACAATATGAAGCGCAAAGTTGCAGGATTATTGACTGACCACCTACAGAGGCAGGCATTGCATTCCTGGAGATTAGAATTTGTTCATCCGATTTCTGGTAAATATCTGGACATAAAAGTTGAACCGCCAGAGGATTTTCAATATGCTTATTCCTGGCTGGAACAATATTTCAGTTTAGAATCTGAAGCAAAAGATTTAAAAAATATATTAGAACAAAATGAAGAGTGGTAATATGCAAGACACTAATGATAAAATAGAATTCTGCCCCATAGAGGAAGCTATTAATATCATTGCTGGTGGTGGAATGCTGATAGTGGTTGATGATGAGAATAGAGAAAACGAAGGGGACCTCTTAATGGCTGCAGAAGCAATCACACCAGCTCAAGTAAACTTTATGATTACTTATGGAAAAGGTTTACTTTGCGTACCTATGGAAGCTGAGGACCTTCAAAGATTAAATATTCCCTTGATGACTAAATATAACACTGACCGTCAGGGCACTAAATTTACTATATCAGTAGATACAGTAGTAGGAACTACTACGGGAATTTCTGCTAGCGACAGAGCAAAGACTATTCGTGCTCTAGCAAACCCAGAAAGCAAACCGGAAGATTTTCTCCGTCCTGGTCATATCTTTCCTCTACTAGCAGAAAAGGGAGGAGTGCTAAAAAGAGCAGGACACACAGAAGCTGCAGTTGACCTAGCAAAAATGGCAGGAATGGCTCCTGTCGGTGCTATTTGTGAAATTATACGCGATGATGGAGAAATGGCAAGATTGGATGACCTAATCCCTTTTGCTAAGCAATTTGGACTTAGAATAGTTACTATCGCCGATCTTATTCATTACCGAAGGCATAAAGAAAAATTGGTCAGATGTGAATCACGAGCTAAGCTTCCTACCGTTTATGGCAATTTTGACATCCTTACTTATGTTAATACGATTTCAAATGAATATCATATCGCTCTCGTTATGGGTGAAATTAAAAAGGAAGAACCAACTCTGGTGCGAGTACATTCTGAATGTCTTACCGGTGATGCTCTTTTTTCACTGCGCTGTGATTGTGGAGAACAACTGAAAAAGGCATTTGAGCTTATCTCCGAAGAAGGTAAGGGAGTGATACTCTATATGCGTCAGGAAGGAAGAGGTATTGGACTGGTAAATAAACTCCGTGCCTATCATTTACAAGATAATGGAATGGATACCGTAGAGGCAAATCTTAATCTCGGTTTTCCTGCTGACTTACGTGACTATGGTATAGGTGCACAAATTCTTAAAGATATCGGACTTAAAAAAATCAGGTTAATGACCAATAATCCTAAAAAAATTGTCGGATTACAGGGTTATGGCTTAGAAATAGTTGAAAGAGTTCCTCTGGAAATACCAGCTAAAGACACTAATCTGGAGTACCTAAAAACAAAGAAAAATAAACTTGGACATATTCTCAATCAGGTTTAAATTATAATAAAAGGAGTTTTTATGCACTTTCTCCTATCTCTAATATTTGTAGCAGTCAATATTGCTTTGCTATTGTTTCTAGCTTATATGGTTAAATGGGTCTTGTTTAATCCTAAATCTAAAAGAATATTGGGCTGTCACATCCCGTTAACTCCAGGACTCATTGTTAGAAAAAGAGACCAGATATTTGCGAAGATATATGATGCCCTACAGGATTATCTGGAACAGGCAGAAAATCCTCGCTTATACAAGGGCTATCTTTATGAATGGGAAGAGCAGGTACGACTTAGCGTGCTGAATCAAGTTTCTTTTATTGATCATCTGATTCTATTACCTGCTTCTTTAAAGCTTAAAATAAAAAATATAGTAGCTAATTCAGCAAAGAGAAGCGTTTCCTTTATTTTAAGGAAAACTATTCCACAGCTATTAGAGAAATTTCAAGTAGAACATAAGCTGGAACAGCTAGACGCAAAAATTAGCAATGAAGTTATTTATGGATATTTCCGACAATATATTTATAAACCTTTGCTTATTGCAGCTTCTATCGCGGGATTGATAATAGGTATTATAAATATGGTGCTTTACCTTATTTTAGTTTAAGGCATTAAATATTAAAAAGGATTTAACTATTTCTGTAGTATAATATCTAAAAAAGAGTTACATTTATTTGTAATTAATATTTTTTAGTTACTAGGAGATAACTATATGGAAGAACAAAATAACAGAGTTCCGAGAACACTACCTGTCCTACATATGAATAATGTAGTAATGTTTCCCTATCTGCTTATGCCTCTCGTTGTTTCGGATGAAGAGTCTAGACAAGTAATAGACTATGCTCTATCTCAGGATAAAACTATGGCTTTTTTCCTGGATAAAGATAAAACCAGTCCTAATGACCTGGGATTGAATGAAATTGGTTGTGCCGTTACTATTTTAAGGATGTTACGCAATCATGATGGCTCTATCAGTCTCTTACTGCAGGGAACTTCTCGTATCCGTCTACAGCGTGCAGTTCAAAGAGAACCATTCATTATCGTGGATGTGGAAAGCATTCCAGAACCTATAGATGACGATACTGAAGTGCGTGCTTATAAAAGCATTGCTATTGAACTGCTAGAAAAAATAGCTACGGAAAATAACCTCATCAGTCCAGAAATAATTCCTGGACTTAATAATATTAAGCAATCTGGAAGAGTAGCTGATATTATTGCAGGCAATCTGGATTTAGCGGTGGAAGATCGTCAAGCTATCCTGGAAGCTATAGATTTGAAAAAGCGCTTCAAATACCTAAATAACTGTTTAGCTGAAATGATTCGTAAGATGCGTCTGGAAAACACAATTCGTAGCAACATTGAGCTGGAAATGAGTGAAGACCAGCGTCGTTATTATTTACGAGAACAGTTGGATGCTATCAGAAAAGAACTAGGTGAAAGCGATGAGGTCAGCAAAGAGGTCCTTAAATGGAAGGAATTGATTGAAAAGAATAATCTTCCCGATTATGTAAAAGATGTGGCTTATGAGGAATTAGAACGTCTTGCTACTATGCAACCTGCAGCAAGTGAATATGCTGTAGTCCGTAATTACCTGGAATGGATAGTTAATCTGCCTTGGCGAACTTATAGCAAGGATAGAATGGACCTTAATAAAATAGAACAAATTCTGCAAAAAGACCACTATGGATTACAAAAGCCCAAAGAACGCATTTTAGAATACATTGCCGTCAAGAAGCTAAAAGGACACTTGAAAGGTCCTTTTCTCTGCTTTGTTGGTCCTCCAGGAACTGGCAAAACCTCTATTGGACAATCGGTAGCTCGTGCATTAAATCGTAAATTCATCCGTATGTCTCTAGGTGGAATACACGATGAAGCAGAAATTAGAGGTCATCGTAGAACCTATATTGGAGCAATGCCAGGTAAGATTATTATGGAAATAAAACGCAGTGGCACTGCTAATCCCGTGTTTATGTTAGATGAAATAGATAAATTAGGGCGTGATTTTAGAGGTGATCCAGCTTCTGCCTTATTGGAAGTATTGGACCCTGAACAGAATCATAGCTTTGTAGATAATTATATCAATCTCCCTTTTGACCTTTCAGAGGTAATGTTTATTACTACCGCTAATTCATTGGATACTATTCCACCTGCTCTTAGAGATAGAATGGAAATAATAGAATTTAATAGCTATCTGGAAAATGAAAAAATAGAGATTGCGCGTCATTACCTTATTCCCAAGGAAAAGGATGCTAATGGACTTAAAAACCAAAAAATTATTTTCCAAAAATCTGCTTTGCAGGAAATTATTCGTTATTATGTGAGAGAAGCAGGTGTGCGTAATCTACAAAGACGAATTGGTTCAATTTTCCGTAAAATAGCCAGAGAGGTAGCTAAAGGTGATATTCATCCCCGGGTTATTAATGCTAAAAGTATAATTAACTATCTGGGACCAAGAGTATATACTCTGGAAATGGCTAATCGCAAACCTGAAGTAGGTATATCTACTGGCCTTGCTTGGACCGGGTTCGGTGGGGAGATTCTGTTCTGTGAGACAATTAAGATGCCCGGAAAAGGAAATATCATTCTTACTGGACTTTTAGGTGAGGTGATGAAAGAATCAGCTCGTATAGCTCTGAGTTATCTAAAAGCTAATTATGAAAAATATGGCTTAGACCCTGCTGAGTTTGATAAATACGACATCCATATTCACTTCCCTTCTGGAGCTGTACCTAAGGATGGTCCTTCTGCAGGTATAACCTTGACTACTGCTCTTGCTTCTCTATTTACTGGTAGAAAAGTGAAACACGATATTGCGATGACGGGAGAAATTACCCTAACCGGTAAAATATTAGGCATTGGTGGTCTTAACGAGAAAATGCTTGCCGCTAAAAGAGCTGGTATCAATAAACTCATCCTGCCTAAAGAAAATGAACCTACTATCAGCGATTTCCCTGAAGATATTCTGGAAGGTATGCAAATAACTTGGGTATCTGAAATTAATGAAGTGCTGGATAATGTCCTTCTGCCTCCTGAAACTGAAAAACTTGAGACTCAGCAAAAGGGCAAAGTTAAAATTAAAGATAAGGAACAGGTTAAACCACAGGTTGCTATAGCCTGATGGAAAAATACCCCACTATCCAGATATTATTAAACCTGCCACAAAGATATATTCCTAAGGCAGAGTTTGTTTTACGCACCTATTGTAGCATTCTGCGTCTACATCCTCAATTTGATTATGGCAGGCGCAGAGAGGGTGTGCATCTATATTATGGTCCGCTAACCGGACAGGATTATCCACTCAAAATTTATTTTGATGAAAATACCCCCCAATTTTTTGACAGGCTGGAATTATATCCACTCAATGAAGTTAATTTCTATTCCTATCGCAATGAATATATTCCCTTTCTCTTTTCACAATCAGGACCCATTTTTTCATTTGGTCCTCAAAATGTTATATTTAGAAAGGATATAATCGCAAGTGGCTTCTATTTTCTTTCCTGCTGGCATGAATACATATTGAGTTTGCACGAAGAAAATAACTCTAGAGTAGATTTTCGTCAATCATTGCAATACCGATGGGATTTTATAGATATTCCCGTCATTGATGTCTATTGTCAGATGCTCTGGTATGCGATGGGCATTTCTTTACCTCAATTTATCCGAGAAATAGATTGGGATGATAATAAACGATTTTCTATTTCTCTTTCTCATGATATGGATTACTGGAACTACTGGATAGGAAAACAAAAGGTTGATACTTTACTTTATAATTTGCGCACCTGGCATAAACGTCCTCTAAATGCCACTTATAAAATTATCGGGCATACCTTTCATAAAAATTTAATTCATAATCCTCGTAGACAATTACACTGGATAAAATCTAAAGAAGAAAAACTCGGTGTCAAATCCACCTGGTTTCTCTTTGGTAAAGACGATTTTGAGGATGAAAGAAGAAATTATATAGGCAACCCAGCAATTAGGGAGATTTTACTAGAACTATTACAAGATCAAGATGTAGGTTTACATGGCAGTCCAGAAGCAGCCTTTGATGTAAATGTTCTTCTTACAGAACTACATCGCTTGCAAGATGCAGGTTTTGAAGTTAATGGTTATCGCTCTCATTACCTTTATTTTGATTATCAAAAAAGCTTCAAAATTCTGGAACAGGCAGGAATTAAGTATGATTCTACTCTTGGTTATTGGGAAAACATCGGTTTTAGAGCTGGTATTTCATTTCCTTTCTATCCTTTTAATATTGAAGAAAATAGACCTTTCCGAGTTCTGGAAATACCTTTAATCGTTATGGATACAACCCTTTATTCTAATATAGCAATGCATCTAACTCCTAACACAGCTATAAGAAGACTTAAAAGAATGGTTAACTTAGCAGAATGCTATCAATCCCACCTCTCTTTGCTCTGGCATAATGTCAACTTTGACCCGATTGATTTTCCTTTCTGGGGTGAAGTTTACTGGTCTATTTTGCGTTATGCCCTTAAAAAGAATGGCTGGCTTACTAATCTTAATGATATCTACAATGAATGGATAAACTTAAGCTAACTCTTATCAATTTATGATATTTACTCTAATCTTTACTTTGCTCTGGAAAATCTTTTATGTGTTTTTTATGCTAGCTACTATACCTTTATTATTGATATTATTGCTAGGTAAACCATTTCTACCTCCTATAAAATATTATCGGCTAGCCTACTATATCGGAAAGATTTGGGGCATAATAACCATTCGTTCCACGGGCTCAAAAGTGAAAATAACCGGAAAAGAGCTTATTCCGCAAGGTATTCCGCTTTGCTTTGTCGGCAATCATCAAAATCTTTACGATATTCCCGCTCTACTTGGTTACCTGGGAAGACCTATAGGGTTCATTGCTAAAAAGGAGCTTGCCCGTATACCTATCCTGGGGCAATGGATGCGACAATTACCCAGTCTATTTATAGACCGTGAAAATCCCCGTCAAGCACTTCAAATCTTTGAACAAGCAATACCAATTATCCAGCAGGGACAACCTTTTGTCATTTTTCCTGAGGGAGGAAGAAGTGGAACTCCCTTTATGAGAAAATTCCATCGGGGAAGCTTAAAACTTCCTCAAATGGCTAAAGCAACCATAGTGCCTTTCGCTATTGATGGTTCCTGGCGAATTATGGATGAAAAGACATTAATCCATCCTGCTAAAATCAATATAACCATTCTTCCCCCTATTTATCCTCAGGATTCCATTTATCAAGACAATAAATTACTAGCTCATCATTTAGAAAAAATGATAGCGCAGCAGCTATCAGCTTATAAATCTCAAAATCCTACTACGAACTAAAACTTTACCTTAATATTACCCAATTCTTTATTATTTAATTGCATCTACCTTATAATTTAGCATTAGTAGCAGATATAAATTCGGTAATTAAATGTAATTATACTCTTTTAAAGCAGTTAACAAAAATCCTTACTTCCTGACTGCATCTTGGCTCTTTCTTATTAAAAGAGTCAAGGGAGAGTCAAGGGAGAGTCAAGGGAGAGTATAAAAATAGTGCGGAATTTAACTATTGCAAAAAGTAAAATGATTGTCAGTCAAAATTGATTAAAATTTAAAAATATTAGGAAGTTATACACTGAAAGATATAAATTAGCCATTCTCTGGTAGATAGGTGGTACCGAATAGCAAAAGGGAGCAGAATGGCTTCTGCTCCCCGAATATGACAATACTTAATTGATTAATTATATGATTAGATATAAGTTAGAACTTTATTAGCATTGGCGATAAATTCTTTCAACTCGTCACCAGTGAAAGCACCTTGTTCAAGCAATGAGAGCTGATGCACATAATTGCATAAAGTTTTTACTTCTTCTTTCTTTCCTGCGGCATCAAGTTCCAGGATTTTCTTTATAATGGGATTTTCCTGATTTACCACTAAAGTATGGGTTTTAAGCATCCCTGGATGAACATTATGAACAAAAGATTCCATATCATGCCAGCGACGCATAAACTCATTGAAAACAATCATAGAGGGTATTTCAGGCGTTTTTAAACTTTTCACTTCAACTTTTAATTCTGTATAAATATGGTCAAAAAGGTCATCCAAAGTTGATTTCCCTAATTGTTCACGGACAGCGGGAGGAATATCATAAATACGAATAACGATACGGTCTTCCTCATTTCTGATATATGGAGAAAGGATATTAGCAGCTTGGGGGTGTTTTTTCAGGAAATCAGCATAGCTTTCTTTGCTGAAAGAAGCTTCCACATTTTGTCCCAAAGCACGATAGAAAATTTCTGTAAGTTTTTCTGAATCCGTCCGATTTTCCAGGTCTACCAGTTCTTTTTTATCTTTATGGATAAGCAAATCATTAAGCTCACTATCCACTCTTACGAATTCAATATTGTTAAATTTATATTCCAGATGCTGATAGAGATGATTATCTAAAGGAGAATCCTGAAAGATAACTTCAAACCCTTGATCCTTCATCAACTTCAGATAACTAACCTGGGTATCCTCACTTGAAGCATACCAGATACGGTTTTTCTCGCCTTCTGCCTTATTTCTTGCTTTATACTCTTGTAGAGTGACATAATCTCCGGAAGCTGATTTGAATAAAATGATGTCTTTCATTGCTTCAAAGAAATCATCATCTTTAATTAAGCCAAATTTGATGAAGGCATTGATATCTTTCCAGAGTTCTTCATACTTCTTGCGGTCTTCTTTGAAGATTTCATTAAAACGGTCTGCAACTTTTTTTACAATATATCTGCTAATTTTGCGCACTTGGGCATCATTTTGCAGGAAACTACGAGAAACATTCAGCGGAATATCAGGAATATCTATACCACCCTTTAAAAGCAGTAGAAATTCAGGAATCAGCTCTTCCAGATTATCGGCAACGAATACATTGTTGCAGTATAACTTCACTTCACCTTTAAAGAAATCTGGTTCACTTCTTAACTTAGGAAAATATAGTATTCCTTTTAGATTGAAAGGAAAATCTACATTGAGATGAATCCAAAAAACGGGGTCTTCCCAATCATGAAATAGCTTCTTGTAAAATTCCTTGTATTCTTCTTCTGTAATCTCTTGTGGCTTGCGTATCCAGAGTGCTTCCTTCATATTGACCTGTTTATCTTTGAATATTATAGGCCAGGGAGTGAAGTTACAATACTTTTCCAATATTTCTTGAATCTTATCTTCATTTGCATAATTAAGAGAATCTTCATTTAGATAAACAGTAACCGTAGTACCTACTTTTTTGCGTTTTCCATCTTTCATAATATAATTTGTACTACCATCACACTCCCAGTAAGCAGGAACACTATCTGGTAAATAAGAAAGTGAATCTATAGTAACCTTTTTAGCTACCATAAAAGTGGAATAAAATCCCAGACCAAAATGTCCAATAATATTATTCTGTATATCTTTGAACTTAGCTACAAACTCCTCAGCACCAGAAAATGCTATCTGGTTGATGTATTTCTTTATCTCTTCTGCCGTCATTCCAATTCCTGTATCTGATACCTCTATAGCATTCAATTTAGTATTGAGCTTAATTTCAATTTTCATATCCTCTTCTTTAAATTCTGGGTCTGCATACTTTCTTTTGTTAATCGCATCAACTGCATTAGATATCAATTCTCGCAGAAAAATATCGTGTTCTGAATATAACCACTGCTTGATAATAGGAAAGATATTTTCAGTTTGTATAGTAAGACTACCTTTTTCAATTTTTTTCTCGGGCATAATTATACTCCTTTATAAAAATAATTAGTTTCTGGAGATATAATAAACTTAATCAGGTCAGTGTCAAGATAAAATTAGCAATCAGTCATTATGACTGCTAATTATTTGCCGTAATATATACAATCTCAAGCTTGAGTTGCTTTCTGCTTATAATAGCTTATCTTATTGCCAAAAGAGTAATTTTAAGGAGCACAAAAAATGATTAAGACGCTAAAGAATGAAAACTTTGAGGAGATAGTGTCTAAAGGACCTGTAGTAATAGATTTTTGGGCAGAATGGTGCGGACCTTGCAGAATGTTAGCTCCGACCATAGACCAATTAGCAGAAGCTTATCCAGCTATAACCTTTGCCAAATTGAATGTTGATGAGTATCCGGAAATAGCTTCTCGTTATGGAGTTATGAGTATTCCTACCTTGATGTTCTTTAAAGATGGAGTTTTAAAAGATACTTCTATCGGAGTGGTTCCTAAGGGAGTGATAGAAAAGAAGCTGGAATTACTCCAGACATAAAATAGTGAGCTCATTATTGAAAAGAAACAAAATTATAAACTTGATAGAATATATCCTTTTTCGGATAGGTCTATTTTTTTTACGAATATTACCCTACGAATGGGGAAAGTGGTTCACCGTTAAGTTATTTATCTGGATAGGATACGGATTTGGTATTAGACGCCACCTAGCAGAAACGCATTTGCAAAAAGTATATCCCGCAATGACTAATAAGCAAAGAAAAGCCCTTTTACGAGATATTTATAGGAATATGGGCTTATCTTCTGCGGAGCTTTATTTACAAAAGGGAAAAGACCTAATTTCTTCCCTTGATTTAAAGAATAAAGAGAATTTGGATAGAGCACTGGCTCTCGGACGAGGAGTAATTATAGCTACTGCTCATTTGGGGAATTGGGAAGCCGCAACAACTTTACCGGTATTTGGTTATCCACTTTCAGCTGTGGTCAAGAAACAACACAATCCCTATTTTGACCGTTACACTAATGCTCTTCGTACCCGTTATGGAATGCAAACTATAAATTTAAAGCGTGGAGTTAAAGATATTATTACTCATTTAAAAAATAATCAAATAGTAGCTCTACTCTGTGACCAGAATGCTGGTAAATCTGGCATTATTCTGGATTTTTTAGGCTATCCTGCTTCGCATTGGAAAGGACCGGTAAAAATTTCTCTTAGATATCATATCCCTATTGTTCCTGCTTTTGCGGTCAGATCAACCAATAGTAAAATTCAGATTTGTTTTGAACCTATGATTTTTTATCCGGAATTAGTGGATAATGAAGAAGGATATATCTTTTTATGGAAACAATTAAATCAGGTGATAGAGAGTTATATTAATCGTTATCCTGAACAATGGTTTTGGGTACATAATAGATGGAAAGCCACAGGTGCTATGAAAGAAAACCGAAGTAGGATGGAGACCTAAAATTAAACGATAATATGATTTCAGAATAGATACTGGTTTTCCAAATTTTGGGCAAAGTTTTAAGTTGACAAGCCCTGACATTCTAAAATTAAAGAATAATAAGAGGTTTATAGCAGATGTATATAGATCACCGGTATGAAGTTTTGGAAAGCTTAGGAAGAGGAAGCTGGGCTAATGTATATAAGGTTCGGGATATACGTGATGATAATGTTTACACACTGAAGTTATTTCAGTATCTCTCCTCAGAGGAGTTTTACCGCTACTTCAAGCCTAAGGATATGCACCATATAACCAAAATTGAGCATCCCAATCTGAGTAAAATGGTAGATTTTGGGAATGTGGGAGACCATATTTATTCCGTTAGTGTGTTCTTTGATGGCATTACTTTAAATAGTTTTCACTTCAATAAGAGTAAGGTTAACGACCTTTATGATATTATAGTTCAAATCTGCTATGCTTTAGATGCTTTACACACTCAAAATATCCTACATAGAGACCTCAAACTGGAAAATGTGCTCTACAGAACAATCAATAATAAGATAGAAGTAAAAGTCATAGACTATGGATTTTCTCGCTGGGATTTAGATAAAGAAGCACAAACCGTCTCAGGAACTTTACCATATATAGCTCCAGAGATATATCAGGGAAACCCAGCTACTCCTAGCAGCGATTTCTATTCCCTCGGGGTGATGCTTTATAAGCTTACCACTGGAAATTTCCCTTTTACGCTTGAACAAATAAATGCTATTCGTAGTGGAAGCAAACAATACTTTATACCGATATTCCCTTCAGAGTTGAATCCTAACATACCTTTACATCTGGAAAAGTTATGTTTGCGTATGCTGGAACGCAATCCTGAAAACCGTTTCCAGAACAGTGCAGAAATAATCAGTTATATTAATCGTACTTCAGGGAAGAAATATCCTTTCTCCGAATCCTGGTCTCTAATCAATTCCATCAAATTTAACAGCTATACGGTGCAGGAAAAGATTGTTAATAAATTGCTGGATTATCTTCCTCAGTTAGATTATTCTAACGGTAAGATTATCTCTTTAATTGGAGGAGAAGGGATCGGAAAAGCAAGTATACTTTCCTTATTCCGTTATAATATTCTGAGAGGTTCTTATTTTATCTTTGATTATACCTGCACCCGCACTGACCATGAAGCTTTCTTCGCTTTAATAAAAGAATATCTACAATCACTTAGTCCCAGCGAGATACAACGCTATCAGTCAATGTCTACAATGACTGAACAGTTAAGACGCTATGTGTTTATGTCGGAGCAAGCAGCCAAAGAAATAACCCCTACGAAAGAAGAACTCAAATCTGATTTTGAGTTTTGTCGTGATGTCCTGATTGAGCTAGCCCAAAGCAAACCTGTTATCTTTATCATACGAGATATTCAATACTTACACCATAATACAATAGATTTTATCAATTACCTTTCCCCTACCGTAGCTAAGTATCCCATTCTCATTGTAATGAGCTCAACAGATTTTAATAAGGTAAAACAAATTAAGCATACGGTACTCATTAGTGTACCAATGTTTACCCGAGAAGAGACAAGATCATATATACATAAGTTGCTAACACCAGAAGTTTCACCGCAATTCTGTGATATAATCTATGAACGTTCTGCTGGAAATCCTTATTTTATCAGAGAGATACTTATAGACCTAGCTTTAAAGAAACAGATATATTATGAAGACAAATTAATCTATCCTGAGAATCTTGAAGATTATGTTCTTCCCAGCCGGCTTTTGCATTCTATCTACACAAGAATGAGTCATCTGACCGAAATTAATTATAAACATCTACAGAAGCTATCTATAGTACAAACTCCTATATCCATAGAATTAATTCGCTATATTTGTAAAGTTAAAGATGAGGAGCTTTATAATCTGCTTAACGAAAGCAAATACAATGAGATTCTTGAGAAACGAGGAGAATATTACTACTTTACTTTTAGAGAAGCAAAAGAAAGGTTTTTTGAAGAAAGTGATTTTAAAATTCACAAGCTAGTCTCACTGAGAGTTCTGAATTATTATAAAAATAAAAAAGTTACTGATATAACTACTTGCAAGGGTATTATACTCAACGCTCAAATTGCTCAGGATAAGATAGGTGAACGAAAATGGCTTTTGAATCTCTTTGACCTGCTAAAAGAGAATTATTTTCAAGAAGAAGCTTATAAAACTATCGTCCAGGTCCTGGATATTGACCTGAGTTCAGGTTTAAACCTTGCCTCTGAGGAATTATCAAATGATTTGGCTAATGTCCAAAAAATGATAGAAATTACCGGCAATCTTCAGGGCTTGGATCTCCTAGATAAAACAGAACACAGCATTACTGATTCTTATGAGAAATATCTTTTACTAGGAACCATAAAACTGCTTTCAGATAATACTGCTGAAGCTTATAGATATTTTACTAAAGCTGAAAAATGGGCTCACCTGGCTTCACAAAAGGGTTCTGCAATACTTTATCAAGCTCAATGCTATGCAGGGAAAGACCCACTTAAGATAAAAAAGTTCCTGGAACGCGCAGCTAAACTGGAACTTACTTTAGCCTTAAAAATCACCTACACTAATTTATCCGCCTTGTATCTCTTTTATAAAGGTCAGCAAGATCTAGCTATCAATACAATTGAAGATTTCCTTGCTTTGTTGCCACCTGATCAAGACTTAGAGGTTATGCTTAATCTGGCTCTATTACACAACGAATTAGGTGAATTTTACATTCTGCAAAAAAATGTTATAGAGGCAGAAGAACACTTCAATCTAGCTCTTAATATCTGGAATAAGTATAAGGTAAATAGATACTTAACTCGTATTCACAATAACATAGCTGATTTGCATTTAAAACAGGGATTTACTGTTTCTGGTTTGAGTCATTCTCAACAAGCTCTGGATTTAGCTATAAAAAGAGGTGATTATCTTGCGCAAGGTAGAGCACTTCTTAATCAGGGTGAAGCTATGATAAAAATGGGAAAATTTGAGGAAGCAGAAGTAAAACTGATAGAAGCTTCTCAAATTTTGAGCTCTCTAAAAGCCAAAAATTATAAAAATATAGTTATTCGCAACCTTGCTCTGGCAAAAAGTAAAATCATAGGTTTTGGACACTACTATCAATTTATCAGCAAGCATGAACCCAAACTGATTGAAGGTATTATCCAGGAAATCAATCCTCTGGTTAAAACTTATTTTTATTATCTAAGCGAGATTTCCTATCCTGCTAAAATAAAAAAACTTCTACAGAAGAATGTCCATCTAGATTTTGAACTAATTAAGGAACAGGAATTCTATCATAATGTGCTAAGTCTCTTGGCTATCTCGGAAAAGAACTATAAAAAAGCTCTGGAAGAGCTTAAACTTGCTGCTCAATTTGCTGGAGAAATAAACAACCATTACGCTATGGCTGTGTTTAATGTTTTACAGGCTAAGAGTTATTATGGACTGGGAAAATATAAAAAGGCACAGGAAATAATTAATAATGCCAGACCTGCTATTCAGGAATATCAATACAAATACTGGGAAATGAGCTTGGATATTCTGGAATTGAGACTTGAATTAGCAGATGCTTCTATTCCGCTTCGCAGTATTTTACGTAGGACCATTAATATATTAGAAGAATGCTACCAGAATAAATATTATCAATTGATAGTTGAACTGAAGCAGATTAAAATTCAGACCTTGTTGGAATTAGGTGCTATTAAACAAGCAGAAAAAGAATTTCAAGATTATAAACAATATCTGGATAATATAACCTCAGATATCAGTCCGGATGATAGAGAAAACTTTTTAAAGAAGAACCTATTTGGTATAAAAAATGTTAAATATTTCAATTTGATGACGGTTGCTTCCCGAAAACGAGATGTTCAAAATCAAGTAAATGACCTTATTTTCGCTATCTCCAATGTTACCACAGTCCAGCAAATGAAATTCTTGGTAGAAAAGGGAATAACTCAAGTGTTATCGCCCTGGAAATTTAAACTGATGGTATTCTCTGAAAAAATGAACTCTTATTATGCTTTTTTAAGTTATAACTGGGACCCTGATATGATGCTGCCTGCTGAGTTTTCTCCTCATATAGAGCAATCTTTCACCTCCGATAGCCTGGTACGTTTTCGTTATCAACAACATAATATCCTCATTATCCCTCTTTTATCTGGAACCCGACGCATAGGATATTTGGTGGTAAGTGATAATGGAGAATTGCCCTATACTCAAAGTGAATTGGCTATTGCTAAAAGTCTTAAATCCCACTTAGCTTCTCTTATTATTAGAATAAATGATTATGAAGAAATCACCCTGAGAATGGAAAAGATGAACCAACTTATAAACATATCCCGCGATTTGTTAGGTATTTTAGATATGAATGAACTGGAAACTGGAATCGTAACTGCTGCTATTGACCTAATCGGTAGCACCCGTGGTTTCTTTATAAGTAAAGATGAAGCAGGAAATAATCTTTATAAAGTACAAATGTCGCAAAATAAGCAGATATTAACTTCCACTGCCGGAATTAGCAATACTGCTCTTAGTCTTTGCCAAACAAATCAAGAACCTATCATTGCTTATAATGCTCAGTTGGACAACCGGTTTAAAAACGCTGTAAGTGTTCAGGACTATGCCATCCAGACTATTTTCTGTTGTCCTATTATGGTAGATAATCTAAACTACGGTTATCTCTATCTGGATAATTATGGAGATAGCACCCGCGAGATGTATTTAAACGAAGATATTATAAAGTTATTCCTTGACCAAGTAGCTAATGCTATAAGGAATGCTCAAAAATATGCTGAACTATTGGAAAAAAGTAATGAACTTAATAATCTGGAACAAAGTAAGGATGAGTTTGTAGAGATTGTGGCACATGAATTGAACACGCCTCTAACTGCCATACAAGGTTATGTTTCTCGCTTAAAGCGTAAGCTTTATTCTGATGAAGAAGAGCATCAGGAAATTATTTATAAACTGGAATCAGCGGTGAATAAACTTGCCACCAGTATTGGTGATATAACTACAATGAACCACTATAATATCACTCAGTCTCTTCCTAAATCCCCACTAAAAATAGAAGAAATATTGGATCTTGTTCAACAGGAAGTGTTAATTCTTTCTCGTCAACGCAAAATGCAAATCAAGCTGGAGATTGAAGAAGGTTTGCCAATGGTTAATGGTAACTGGGAAGCCTTACATAGAATGATATATAATGTTGTCCTTAATGCCATTCGTTTCACTCGTGAATTTGGCACTATTGTGATAGGTGCAAGAAAATCAGCTTTCCCCCAGGAACGTATCAATAACCAGGATAGTTTAGTGATTTATGTGAAGGATAATGGAATCGGCATTCCAGAATATCAATTAAAGAATATATACCGAAAATTTTATGAATTAAATGATATCTATGCCCACAAAAGCGGAACAGTGGAATATAGAAGTAGTGGATTAGGCTTAGGATTGGCAATATCTAAAAGAATAGCAGAGCTGCATAACGGGCAAATTATTATCAAGAGCAAAGAAAATGAAGGCACTTCTGTCTTTATGATAATACCTTTTAAATGATTATGTCTAAAATAATATCTTATCCTCATTACCCTAATATCTCTAAATTATCAGCAAGACTTATATTTGTAATTATCAGTATCTTGTTTCTCTCAGACCCCTTATATTCTCAATCGCTTAGAGAAAAAGAAAATCTTTCCTATATTGTAGAACTTTTTAATAGTTCCGAGGGCTATTTAGATGAAACGGCAAAAGAGATAGAACTTTTCCGAGCCACCTATCCTGATTCTCCTTACCTTCTCTATTTAGATTATTTTAGTGCCAATATTGCTCTTAGGAAGGGAGATTATAAAAAAAGTAGCCTGCTCTATAATAAATTAATTAATCAATATCTTCCCCCTGATATTCTTAATGATATCTATCTTAATTATGCTATCTGTTGTTACTATCTTGATGATTATAAAACTGGAATTCAACTTTTAAATACTTTAGAAAAATCTGCTATAAATCCCTGGTATATCACTCAAGCCAATTTATGGCGTGGTAGAAGTTATGCCAGACAGGAACTCTGGCTTTCTGCAGAACAGGAACTAAGTAAAGCTTTAGCTTCTGGAGAAAAATCTGCTTTGTATGACTATTTTCAGACCTTAGTTGCTCTAAAACGAGATTCCACCGTAAAAGCTTTGCTAGATTCTTTGAGTACCGAACTACCCGAATCTATTGATTATTTTGGCACTTGGCTGGAACATCTCTTAAATTCTGGACGCTACGAAGAATTTGATACCTATTTAGCCAGACTCAGTCCTTATACAAGTGCTTCTATCCAAATAGGATTATTACAGGTTCGCCAAGCTCTAAATCAAGAAGATTACGCTCAGGCTAGTTCTTTACTGGATAGCCTGAATGTCCAGAATGATTTAGCAAGATATTATCGTGCTATTGTGCTAATAAATACAGGAAATACTTCTGCTGCTGATTCTCTATTTCAAATTTTAACTAATTCATCTGATCATCATCTTGCCTGTTTATCCTATCTTGAGAGGTTGAAAATCCTTGCTCAGAAAGATAAAAATCTTGCCTTTCAGCAGTTGCAAAAATTCATTAAGGAGAAACAACCACAATATGGAGAAGCTTATCAGCTTCTGGGAAAATGGTATATGGAGAGGGAAAACTATAGGGATGCAATACATAATCTCCTGGCAGCTTTTAATTTTCCTCTAGAACCTCATAGTCGGGAACAGAATTACCTCTTTGCTGCTGAAACCTGGTTTTATCTTAAAAATTATAAGTCCTGTGTTGAAATCTGTAAAAACTATTTACGAAAATATCCATCTGGACGCTATTGCGATTCCGCTTTATATTATCTAGCAGAAAGTTCTCTGTTTGAAGACAATACAGAAAATGCCAAACAATATTATACTGAATTAATTCAGCAATATCCTGAGTCCAAATGGGAAGATCTAGCACGATTTAAGCTAGCAGAAATCTATTTTCAAGCCTCAGATTATAAAACTGCAGAGGAAATTTATAAAAATATCACTCCTTCACCTGAAAACTATTCTGCTCTTTTTCTTCGTTTAGCACAAACCTATTATCATCAGGATAAATATGATGAAGCAAAGAAGATTTTGCTGGAAGTACTAGAACCAACTAAAGATTTTGAATCTGCTATTTTGCTTGCCTCCATCCATTTTAACCAAAAAGAATATGATCAAGCTTTGAATCTTTATAATCAAGCTGAAAGTATTGCTTCAAATAAAGTGCAAAAAGATGAAGCACGAGCCTATTGTGCCTACACTCTTTTCTATCTAAAGCGTTTCAATGAAGCTACCAATCTATTTTTAGAGCTTGCTCAAGATAGTCTTAATACTGAAATATTTTTACTCCAAGCAGCGAAATCTGCAGTTCAAGGTAAAAACTGGAATAAGGCACTGCAATTATATGATAGATTCTTAGACGAATACCCTGAATCAGATTACTATCTACAAGCTATGAGTGATTTGGCTAATGTCTATTACAATCTAGGGGATTATAATGAAGCACTGGATTACTGGCTAGGCGTTCTCCGCAATTTTACTAGTAACACTTATTTTTCTGAGTCTGAGCTAGCCTTTCTTTCTGATGTTTTTACCGGAATTGAATTAAGTGCTCGAAAACTTCAGGATCCAGAAAGAATTATTGAAATTAGCGAGATGATTGACCTCTTCCCTAGTGAGTATATTAAATTTGAACTGGAATATATCCTGGTTAAGCTTTATGCGGATGAGGAGCTCTGGAATGAATTAATAACCGAAGCTGCTAAATTTAAAAGCAGTCTCAATCTCCCCCAAAAACAGCATAACGAAATTGACCTTCTAATGCTAAAAGCTCTCATAAATCTTAATCGTTTAGCCGAAGCAGATAGCTTGGCACAACAACTTTATGAAACATATCCAAGTCAGGAAGTCCTGATTAAATGGGCAGAACTGGCTGAATTAAATGGAAATCCCCTACTTGCTTTGGAACGCTATAGAGAGGCTTTTGCATTAAAACCTGAAGCTAATATCTGGTTAAAGATGTTAGAACTTTCATATCAAAATGACTATCAGGATTTTATGGAAATCTGGAATGCGGGAGCTTCTTTTTGTAATGATAATCCTAACGCACAAATTATGCACTTACAGTTCCTCTGGGAAAAAGTTAGTCCCGAGGAAACTTTCGCTTTAGCCGATTCTTTGCTCCAGACTCAAACAGACCCCTTTTTACGCGCAATATGTGAATTTTATCAGGGAAGAACTTATTATCAAAAAGAAGATTATTCTTCTGCTCTAATTAGCTTCCGAAAGATCAGACAACTATATAGAGATTATAATGAACTCTACAGGGATGCCAGTTACTTTTATATCCTTAGTTTAATCAATTTGGCTGAATTTCAGGAAGCGGAACTCTATCTCAAGGAACTGCAAGATATTCTCTTGAAAGAACAAATAGAACATATTCAACAACTTTTATCCTATCAACCACAATAAAATAATTATGAGAAGAAAAACCTTAATCCTATTATCCCCATATCTTACGCTTATATTATTTCTTATACCCCAGATTTTGTCAGCTCAAACTCAGACACTACCTCCTATTGAGATTAGTTCTGAAATAGCTCCTAAAGCACCTATTATCAAAAAACCCCTCTTACTTACGGTTGAAATCCCAAAAGATTCTATACCTTCTTATTTACCGAGAGTTTATACCGCTAAATACAAACAGCCAGAAATTATTGATCAAGAATTGCCACCTCTATCTTTAAATCTTGGAATGAAGAGCGATTTTTCGGCTTATCTCTATGCTTCAATATTCACTCACAAATCGCATATTCCTCTTCTGGATATTGATGGTAGTTTTTATGTACCTGGAATCAATCGTTCGCTAAAATCTTTACAGACTCGTGTTCTATCTGATTTTTATCCTTTTTCTGAACTGGCACATAATCTACTCTATCAGGAAGCTACTTCGGATAGTTTTTCTTCTTCTCTGATTTCCTATACACTATATTCACCTGCCAACAATATAGCTACAGGTAATTTATCTCTCAATAACTTACAGACCTGGATTAATTTAGAAGATATCAGTCAAAAAGAAGGTCAGGATTCTCTGGATGACTTTTCTCTCGGAATTCGCCATTCTCATTATTTTACCTGGAAGAACAATACTTTTGCCAATCTATTCCTATATCAGGATTCTGCTTGGGGAATCAATAGCCGCTATAAAATAAATTTAAAACCTGGAAAATATCCCACCATAGAAGCTGGTCTAATGACTGATTTTACTCACCTTCTACCCTCTATAAACCTCCATAAAAATTGGATTATTGCTCCCGGAAAGCAACTTGAACTAGCCAATCAAACTGAACTGAAATCTTCATCTTTAGCTACCTATAAATCTGATTCACCCTGGACTCTTGTTCCGGAAAAAGATTATATTATTATGAGTCCTTTGAATCTTTCTAGCTTTTACTGGATTAAATTTAAATCTGAAAATCCTATCTGGGATAAAATAGGCTTTGGACAATATATAAAATTTAGCTATAATGTCCCTTCTATATCTGCAAATCCTATCTCCGGACAAACTTATTATCATTATGACAAGGTATTTAGTTACCAACCTCAAATGGAATTTTCCTTCAAAATAAAAGACCTTAACTGCTACCAAAACCTAATATTAAATATGGAATTCTTACCGAATAAGAATTGGCAAAGAAAATCCTATTCCTCTCTTTTAACTGCTTATACCTCAGTTAATACTAAATATAAAAACTTGAATCTGATTACCACACTTCAGCAAGAATATTTCCGCTTTGATGAGAACCAAAACTATCTCCCCTTCATATTTGATCTTAGTTTTGAAGTGCAATACCCTATTGAAGAAAACTTAATGCTCTCTGCACAATTACAAAACATTTTTCATACGCCCTATCAAATGCCGGGAAATCTTCCCTCTTCAGGCAGAGCTTTCTTTATAATGTTAAAATATCGTCCCTTATCCTGAAAGCAGATATTTTGTTAATTTATATTATAGTTTAAGACTGGGGCACATCCAGAAGCGATAAATAATAGCTAATAAATTTTTATAAATTAAATAGCTGTTAAATCTCCTTCTTTTACCTAATCCAAAAAATAAAGCTATACATACTAATCCCAAAGCCCAAGCTCATAGTTATTCATTGCCTTTAGTTTCCTGATTAGAACCTGAATCTTAAAATAAATTCAAGTTGTTCTATCTTTATCTATCAACTTTAGTTAATTCTATTTATTATAGCAAATTATAGCTTCTTCCTTGACTCTCTCCTTACTCTTTCTTGGCTTTTTTGCTAAGTGACAGCCAGGAAAGAGAAAGCTTATCTATCTAATATGAATGTTCTTTTATGGAGTATAAATATTCAGGCTCTGGGATGGTATAGACGATGTGTTTCAATAAGATAACGGGTATCTATATGGGTATAAATTTGAGTGGTATTTAAACTGGAATGACCAAGCAAAGCTTGGACAATTCTTAGATTAACTCCTGCTTCTAATAAATGAGTGGCAAAAGAATGACGAAAAGTATGCGGAGTAACTTCCTGTTTTAACCCTGCTTCTTGAGTGATTTTGTGCAGGATTTTCCAGAAACCCATACGTGAGAGTTTCTGACCACGATTGTTGAGAAAGAGAATATCAGTATGTTCAAATTTAAGTAAAATAGGACGCACTTCATTTAGATATTCATTGAGCAATAACGCAACACTATCAACGAAAGGAACAAAGCGTTGTTTAGAGCCCTTACCTTTGATAAGAATAACCTGTTCAGAAAAATTGATGTTATGAATAGTTAAATTAAGCAATTCTGAGACACGCATTCCTGTAGCATAAAGCAATTCCAGCATTACTTTATTTCTCTTTTCCAGAGGAGTGGAAGTAGGCAAACCATCTAAAAGCTTGAGCATAGTTTCTACATCAAGATAATCTGGAAGATACTGTCCTATTTTGATTTTAGGCACCTGATCAAAATCTACCTGTATATTTTCTTCATTATCTTCCAGAAAATTAAAGAATTGTTTTAATGCCACTCTTTTCCTTGCTATAGAGGTATTGACCAAGCCTATATTCTTTAAATCCGTAAGATAATTTGTAACATCTTGAGCTGTGTATTCAGAAATAGGATGGGGATAGCTTTCCAAAAAATCTATTACATCACGGCGATAGCTATCCACGCTGTTTTCAGCCATCCCTTTTTCTACTGTAAGATAATAGACAAAGCTATTAAGATGACTTATCAGTGAAGCATTGAGATGGTCATCAGTCGCTAATCTGATAATTTGGTGATTCTTTGGTGATATTGACATCGTGAGGATGAGATTCCTTCAAGCCAGCAGAAGTAATTTCAATAAATTCAGCTCTTTCTCTAAGAGAAGATAAGTTCTCAGCACCACAGTAGCCCATTCCTGCTCTAATTCCTCCAGTTAATTGATAGATAAATTCTCTGACGGGACCTTTATAAGGGACCATACCTTCTATGCCTTCTGCCACTAGCTTACTTTCTTCCAGATCTTCTTGAAAATAACGGTCTTTTCCACCCTTTTTCATCGCTGGAATAGATCCCATACCACGATAGCTTTTAAAACGCCTTCCATTGTAGATGATAGATTCCCCTGGACTCTCGTCGGTTCCAGCAAGCAAAGAACCAATCATAACCGCACTCGCTCCTCCAGCAAGAGCTTTAACTATATCACCAGAATACTTGATGCCTCCATCAGCTATAAGAGGAATGCCTGATTTAGCAGCCACTTCTGCACAGTCCATAATAGCACTTAATTGAGGTACTCCAATTCCAGCAATAACTCTTGTAGTACAGATGGAACCAGGACCGATTCCTACTTTAATTGCATCTGCACCACTATCAATCAAATATTTAGCTGCTTTAGCAGTGGCAATATTACCCGCTATTATCTCTATCTCCAAGCTTGCTTTCAATTTGTTTAAAGCATTGCTAATATTAGAATGATGAGCATGTGCAGTGTCCACTACTAAAAGATTAACACCTTGATGTACCAATTCTTGGGCTCTTTCCAGATAGTCTCCTGTAACTCCAATTGCTGCTCCCACTAAGAGTCTATTTTTCTCATCCTGTACTGCATAAGGATAATTAATCTTTTTTAATAAATCCTTAACCGTGAGCATGCCTGCTAAAGAAAAATCGGGATTGACCAGAATGAGCTTTTCTATGCGATACTTTTGTAGTAAAGCAATGCACTCTTCACTGGAAGTTCCAGCTGGAGCAGTGATAAGTTTTTCTTTGGGAGTCATTAAATCTTTAACCAGAAGTTTACCATCTGTTTCAAATCGGATATCTCTGCTGGTTAGGATTCCTACCAGCTTCCCCTTATCTACAACTGGAAAACCACCTACTTTGTATTGAGCTCTAAGTTCCCATACTTTTGCCAATCTGTCATCAGGTGAAAGTGTATAGGGATTTGTAATAACACCACTTTCAGCTCTTTTAACCAGTTGCACCTGTTCTGCCTGTTCTGCTATACTTAGGTTTTTATGAATGATACCAATACCTCCTTCCCTAGCCATAGCTATAGCCATCTCGTATTCTGTAACCGTATCCATAGCAGCACTTACAATGGGAATATTCAGTTGAGTATTTTTAGCAATCTTGGTTTCCAGAGATACTGAAGAAGGCAAAATACTTGAAGATTGAGGCACTAGAAGCACATCATCAAAAGTAAAGGTTTTGCGAATATTAGCTTTCATATAAATCTCCTTTTAACCTTTTAATCATTTAACTTTGATATGTCAAGCACTTTGCATATAGTTTAGTTTTATCTTAATTAAGTTATGTCATTAGGAAAGTCTTCTTGAGACCCTTTTCTTTTTGAAAAAATAAGAACTTGACTCTGTTAAAGTTTATATAATCATAAAACATTGCAAGATTATAAGTACAAACGAATATCCGTATCTTAGATGATTAAACTTGACTTGATCTATTATTTTCAAAATTATGTAAAGAATAAATTGATTCAAAGGTAACGAATATGCCCGATAAAAAAAGTGATCAAAACTACCCTTCCAATTTTATTCGGACTATAATAGAAAACGATCTGGCTTCGGGAAAACATAAGAAGATTGTTACTCGCTTTCCTCCTGAGCCAAATGGTTATCTGCATATAGGCCATGCCAAATCTATCTGTCTGAATTTTGGTTTGGCAAGAGATTATGGAGGTGTTTGTCATCTTCGTTTTGATGATACCAATCCTATTAAAGAGGATGTAGAGTATGTAGATTCAATAATGGAAGATGTACATTGGTTAGGCTTTGATTGGGGAGACAAACTATTTTATGCTTCGGATTATTTTGACCAGCTCTATGAATATGCTGAAGTGCTTATTAAAGATGGCAAAGCTTATGTTTGTGATTTATCCCAGGAAGAGATTAGAGCCACTCGCGGAACTTTAATCGTTCCAGGAAAGGAAAGTCCATATCGTAATCGTAGTATAGAAGAAAATTTAGAACTTTTCCGCAGGATGAAGGCAGGAGAATTTGAAGATGGTTCACGCTGTTTGAGAGCAAAAATAGATATGGCATCACCTAATGTGAATATGCGCGATCCAGTTATCTATCGTATCAAAAAAGCAGAGCATCATCGCACCGGAAATAAATGGGTGATTTATCCTATGTATGATTACACTCACTGTATATCAGATTCTCTGGAAGGGATTACCCATTCGCTTTGCACTCTGGAGTTTGAAGATCATAGACCACTTTACGATTGGTTTCTGGATCAGCTTCCGGTGCCTTGTCATCCTCAACAAATTGAATTTGCTCGTTTAAATCTTTCCTACACTGTAATGAGTAAAAGAAAATTGCTTGAACTGGTTCAATCTGGAATAGTTAAGGGATGGGATGATCCCCGAATGCCTACTTTAGCTGGAATGCGAAGAAGAGGATTCACACCAGAAGCAGTCAGAGATTTTGTTGATAGAATTGGAGTAGCAAAGGCTGATTCACTGGTGGATTTTGAACTCCTACAGTTTTGCGTTAGAGAAGACCTGAATAAAAAAGCAAATCGTGTGATGGTAGTTCTAAATCCTTTAAAGGTTACAATTGAGAACTATCCAGATGACCAGGTAGAAGAATTTGAAGCAGTCAATAATCCAGAGGACGAAACAGCTGGAACAAGGATGGTGCCCTTCTGCAAATATCTTTATATTGAGCAGGATGACTTCAGTGAAAATCCTCCTAAAGGTTGGCATAGACTTGCTCCAGGAGTTGAAGTCCGGCTAAAACACGCTTACTACATTACTTGCAAAGAAGTGATAAAAGATCCGGAAGGAAATGTTACCGAACTGATTTGCACCTATGACCCTAATTCCAGAGGTGGATGGACACCTGATGCACGAAAAGTTAAAGGAACCATTCATTGGGTTAGTGCCAAACATTATATTGATGCAGAAGTTAGACTTTACGAACATCTATTTACTATTCCAGATATCAATGACATAGAAGAAGGTAAAGATTATAGAGATTATCTCAATCCAAACTCCTTAAAGGTCTTAAAAAATTGCAAACTTGAACAGTCATTGAAAGAAGCTAAAATTGGAGATAGATTACAGTTCTTGCGTCAGGGTTATTTTTCCGTTGATTACGATTCCACTCCAGATAATCTAGTTTTCAATCTTATTGTTACACTCAAGGATAGCTGGGCTAAACAGCTTAAAAAGATGGAAAATGTCTAAATATTATAATTTTAATGGACAATTAAATTATCTTTCTTAGAAAGGAATTAAGGAGGTATTTATGACTTACAAACTAATGCTTATCAAGATTGACCATCGTAGCACTGAAGCAGTAAAAGTGCAGAGTGTCTTAACTAAATATGGGTGCAATATTAAAGTTCGTTTAGGCTTGCATGAGGTCTCTAACGACTTTTGCTCCAATGATGGATTAGTTGTTTTAGAAGTTGAAGGAGAACCTCAAGTTCTCAATGATATGCTTCAGGAATTAAATTCTATAGAGTATGTAAAGGCTCAGTTAATTGAAGTTTAATTAATCAGGATGAAAAAAACTCTCTCGAAATAAGAGAATTACGAGAGAGTTTATTTTTTTTTGTATTATTCTTAATTTCCTATTGTTGCCACCATCACTGCTTTAATGGTGTGCATTCTATTTTCCGCCTCATCAAAAACTACAGATTGAGAAGATTCAAAGACCTCATCAGTTACTTCCATAGCAGAAAGATTAAATTTCTCTCCTATTTGTTTACCTATCTGAGTTTTTAAATTATGAAAAGAAGGAAGACAATGCATAAAGATAGTGCTGTCTTTTCCGGTTTTTTTCATCAATTCAGAATTCACTTGATAAGGTCTTAAAAGTTGAATGCGCGATTCCCAAACATTTTCTGGTTCTCCCATAGATACCCAAACATCTGTATAGATTACATCAGCATCTTTTACACCTTCCTCAATATCATCAGTTAAAGTAATTTTAACTCCCGTAGTATTAGCCATTTTCTTGCATTTATCTAATAAAGAGATATCAGGAAAAAGAGATTGAGGGCTAACAATGCGGAAATCTATACCCATCTTAGAACAGCCAATCATCAGGGCATTAGCCATATTGTTCCTTCCATCCCCTACATAGACAAAGACCATATCAGTGAAAGGTTTTTGAAGATGCTCCTGTGCAGTAAGTAAATCCGCCAGAACTTGAGTGGGATGATCCTGGTCAGTTAAACCATTCCAGACTGGAACGCCAGCATATCTTGCTAGTTCTTCCACTATTTCTTGTCCAAAACCTCTATATTCTATGCCATCATACATTCTACCTAAAACACGGGCAGTATCAGCAACAGATTCTTTTTTCCCCATCTGACTTCCAGTTGGACCTAAATAGGTTACATTTGCTCCTTGATCATAAGCTGCTACTTCAAAGGCACAACGAGTGCGAGTGCTATCCTTTTCAAATATAAGAGCAATATTTTTCCCCTTAAGCCTTTGCTGCTCAGTGCCATCATACTTTGCTTTTTTCAGCTGAAGTGCAAGGTCTAATAAAAACTCAATTTCCTGCGGAGTAAAATCCATCAGGGTAAGAAAATGACGATTCTTTAAATTTACCGACATTATAATCTCCTTTTATTAATTGCGTTATAACACCAACTTTAAAAACCAGCTTTTAAAGGCAAGAATTTTCCTTGTCTGTTTATTACCTGAAAGAAATAAGGGCTTTAATAAATAACTTGAATAGAAAAATGCAGGAAACCGAGATATTCAAAGTAATTAAAAAATAAAGCATTTTTTCTCTGTCTGAATGGAAAAATATTTAGAAGTAAGGAATATAGAATTATGAAACGCATTATCTGGTTGCTCTTTCTGATACCTTTTGCTTTAATGGCTGAGCAATATACTCTGGACGAGCTAATAGATCACGGTTTAAAAAATAGTCTAACGATGCAAAGCTCAGGTTTAGTTTATGTATCTATTCGTTCAAACCTAACCTCCGCTAAACTCAATCTTTTGCCTGAAATCAGTTTGGATTTAGGTGTCCGTAATGATTTTTACCATCCCGAAACACCACAAGTCTCCGATCTAAGTAGCAGTGCTGGTTTCAGTATCAGTAAAAGTTTAAGCTTGAATGACCCTTACTGGTATAATTACAAATTTGCTCAATTAGAAGAGAAAAAAGGTGCACTGGACTTACAAAGTAAAATCAGTTCATACGCTTACAATGTATTTACTGCCTATCTGGATGTTTTAAGTTCTCAAAAACAGCTTCTCTCTCTAAACAAGAACTTAGAAATACAAACCAGAGTTTGGGAACAGACTAAAGTGCTTAATCAGCTGGGTAAAAATACCAGTTTTGATGTTAAGGAAAGTGAGATAGCAGTTATGAACTCTCGTATATCCATAATGCAATTGGAGAATACTATTGCCACAAAGCGAAGGGAACTTTTTGGCTTGGTTAATATGAAAGATGAAGGATACGATTTAGCCGATTTAGAACCAGATAAAGAATTAAAAGTCCCTGATTTCTCACCTGAAACAAGTTATGCTATCAAATTACTGCAGACCGAGTTAAGTCGCACTCAGTTAAGCTTAAAACAAAACAAAACTGATTTACTGCCTCTATTGAAGCTTACTTATAGTTTTGCTCGTAATGCGGGAGGTGAAGATTTTTCCTTTGAATCCTACAACACAGAACACACTCTTTCTTTAGGGATTAGCTATTCTATCTGGAATCCATTAAAACAAAATCAGACGGTTAAACGCTCCAATCTCAGTATGAGAATCGCAGAACTGAATCTTCAGGATCAGCTTGATGAAATGGAACGCCAGTATGAAATAATGACCCGGGAACTGGAATATATGAACCGATTAGATGAACTATATCAAGAAAAACTGGAACAAGCTAATATTCAAATCCAGATCGCTGAGGAACGCTATCGTTTAGGATTAATTGATTTGCTTGAACTGGATAAAACCCGTGTGGATTATATTAATTCAGAGATTTCATATTATTCAAACCTCTATCAAATATTAGCTAAACAAGAAGCTATAAATAATCTGCTTTCATTAAAAATTATGGGAAAATGGTAAAGAAGGACTTATGAAAAAGAAATACCTAACCTACATCATTATTGCTGTCGTAATCATTGTAGTAATCGTGGCTATCACTCAAGTTAAGAAAAAGAAAAATAAGCCAGAATGGAGAACTGAAAATCCATCCATTACTACTATCCGTGAAGTTGTAACTGCAACTGGTTCTCTTAATCCTACTAAACTAGTTGAAGTTGGAACAGAGGTGTCTGGGAAAATAGAGAAATTGTATAAGGATTTTAATGACACAGTTAAAAAAGGTGAGTTGCTGGCAAAACTAGATACTGAAATATTATCTGCCAATCTGGAATCAGCTAAAGCGGATGTAAATAAAGCCACTATAGTCCGTAATGACGCTAAGAGGGAATACGAAAATAGTAAAACCCTTTATGAAAAGGGCATGGGTTCTCAATATGATATGGAGAAGAATCTCTATGCGTATCAACAAGCTGAACAGAATCTGGCAACTGCCATGCTGAAATTGAAAACTGCTCAAAAAAATCTACAAAACGCCTCTATTACTTCTCCAATAAATGGAGTGGTAGTATCAAGAGAGGTTTCTGAAGGACAAACAGTAGCTGCCACAATGAGCTCTCCTACTCTATTTAAAATAGCAAATAATCTTGATATGATGCAAATTACAGCTGTCGTTGACGAGGCAGATATAGGAAAAGTGAAAGTAGGAATGCCAGTGGAATTTACCGTAGATGCCTATCCTGAAGAACAATTTTATGGAACCGTCAATCAAATCCGATTAAACTCTATCGTAGAACAAAATGTGGTAAGTTATAATGTTATCATTGATACAGATAATCCAGATCAAAAATTACTGCCAGGTATGACTACTAATGTTACCATCATAACTAAATCCAAAGAAGATGTAATGTGTATACCTGTTACTGCAACCCGTTTCTTTCCTAACAAAGAATTATGGGAACTTTTCGGGCTACAATGGGATGAAAATTTGATAACTAAAGCTCGAAGTGCAGCTAGGCAAGCTGCTAATTCAACAAATTCCACTAATATGAATGCCGCTACTACGAAATATGGTTCCTCTTCTAATGGAAAGGCTAAATTTGCTACTATTTGGGTGCTTCAGGAAAATGTCCCTGAACTTAAAGTCGTTCAAACTGGAATTTCTGATGGTGCCTATATAGAAATACTTAGTCAACTTGATCCGAAAGCTAAGATTATTACAGGAGTCAATTATAAAGATGCTTCTCAAATAGCAAGCAATAGTGCTCTTGGTGGTCCGATGGGAGGCAGATTCTAAGTATGGACAATAATATTCTAATCAGCGTAAGGGATTTAACTAAATCCTATCAGATGGGGGAAATCTCTGTCCATGCACTTAGAGGTATTAATCTGGATATAGATGAGGGTGATTTCGTTGCCATTATGGGACCCAGTGGTTCGGGTAAGACTACATTTATGAATCTATTAGGTTGTCTTGATAAACCTACATCTGGCTCTTACTTTTTAGATGGCATAAATGTAGCAGAAATGGATGATAAAGCTATTACTCAAGTAAGAAACCAGAAAATTGGATATGTTTTCCAAGCATTTTATCTTCTACCCCGAACTACTGCCTTAGAAAATGTGGAATTACCATTATTATATCGCCATAAAATGTCTTCTAAGGAGCGTAGAGAAAAAGCTATGCAAGCCCTGGAAATAGTTGGTTTAGCAGACCGTGCTAAACACTATCCCAATCAGCTTTCAGGCGGACAACAGCAAAGAGTAGCAATAGCAAGAGCCATAGTAAATGACCCGGCATTTATCCTCGCAGATGAACCAACTGGAAATCTGGATTCTCGCACTAGTGTGGAAGTTTTGGAACTTTTCCAAAAACTCCATTCTCAAGGAAAAACAATTATTCTGGTAACCCATGAATATGATTTATCACATTATGCACTCAGGATTATAACCTTCCGTGATGGAAAGGTAATCTCAGATGCACCAAATTTAGATGTACATATTGCTTCAGAGGACTTGAAAAAAATGCCTCAGCTAGACATAGAGGAGGAGGTCTTATAAATGGATATTATAAGCATAATGAAAATTGCCTTCAAATCTCTTGCTCGTAATAAGACCAGAACCTTTCTTACTATGCTTGGCATTATTATCGGGGTAGGAGCAGTAATAACAATGATTGCTATAGGTCAAGGTGCTACCAAGCAGGTAAACGAACAAATCAGTAGTATGGGTACTAATGTTATTATGGTAGTTTCCAATATGAGCAACACTCAAAGCAGAGCACGACAAGCAGCAGGTTCTGGAAATTTACTGGATGAAGGAGATGTAAAAGCTATCCAGGAAAATGTTGATGGAGTGCTTTATGTTTCACCAGTATATAACACTTACGGACAATTAAAATATGGTAGTAATAACTGGAGAGGAAGCATTACTGGCGTAGATGTTGATTACTTTCTCATTCGTGACCTTTCCTTGGAATACGGCCAATACTTTTACCCCTCTGAAGTAGAAAGTGGAGCAAAAGTCTGTGTTATTGGAAAAACGGTTGCAGATAATCTCTTTGTTGGTGAAGATCCAGTAGGGAAAACAATGCGGATCCGTCATATTCCATTCACTATTAAGGGTGTTCTCAAATCTAAGGGAGCAAGCTCAATGGGAATGGATCAGGATGATATCGTTATTGCTCCACATACTACTACAGTTAGTAGATTAATTGGACAGCGCTGGAAATTTATGACTATTATAGTTTCAGCTATCTCTAAAGAAAGAATCCCTATGGTACAAGAAGATATTATGAATATTCTGCTTACCCGTCATAATGGAACTACTCGTGATGACTTTATAGTTCGTTCTCAAACCGATATTGCTGAAGCAGCAAGTGCAGTCTCAAATACTTTAACCTTTCTTCTTGCAAGTATTGCCGGAATATCACTATTGGTAGGCGGTATTGGCATTATGAATATTATGCTGGTCTCGGTAACAGAACGTATTAAGGAAATTGGAATCCGAATGGCAGTAGGTGCAAGCAAGCGAGATGTACTTCTTCAATTCATTATTGAAGCCATTACTATTAGTGTGATCGGTGGTTTAATTGGAATTATTATGGGATGGTCTCTGGCTGTGGTGCTCGGTCAAACAATGAACTGGAGCATTTCGGTTACGCCCTGGTCTATCTTATTAGCGGTGGGTTTCTCTTGTGCAGTGGGAATTTTCTTTGGTTGGTATCCAGCTCGTAAAGCAGCTAATCTGAATTTGATTGATGCCCTTAGATATGAATAAAAGTGATAAATAAAATATATGCGATTTGATATAAATTCTATTAAAGAGGTTGTTCGGGTTTCATCTGAGGGAACAGAATAACCTCTTTGATAGAATCATTTTCTGTAAGCAACATAACTAATCGGTCAATACCGATCCCCAAACCACCCATAGGAGGCATTCCATATTCCAAAGCTTCCAGAAAGTCCTCATCTACTACACTTGCTTCTTCATCACCCAGAGCTCTTAGTGCTGCTTGTGCTTCAAGTCTAGCTCTTTGTTCAAGAGGGTCATTAAGTTCACTGAAAGCGTTGGCAAACTCATAACCAGCAATAAGTAGCTCAAAGCGATCAGCCCAGAAAGGATTATCCGGTTTAGCTTTAGCTAGAGGAGAGACCTCCTTAGGAAAATCGGTTACGAAAGTGGGCTGGATAATTTGCTCTTCTATCATATTTTCATAAATTAGATATATAAGTTTACCAGTTCCGGCGCCAGGCGGAATATCTATATTGTGTTTCTGGCAAAATTCCACAGCTTTATCATAATCATCCTCAGAAAGCTCCAACCCAAGATAATCTTTTAATAGATTCTGCATTGATGCTTTTTGAAAAGGTTCAGATAAATCAATATTATATCCCCGAAACTTATAAATGGATTGATGAAGAACATTTATCGCTAAATATTTCAATAAAGACTCCGTTAAATCCATCATACCTGCTAAATCTGAATAAGCTTCATACAACTCTAGCATAGTAAATTCCGGATTATGGATGCGGTCCATTCCTTCATTGCGAAAATCTTTACCCAATTCATAAATCTTTTCAAAACCACCCACAATAAGTCTTTTTAGATAAAGCTCAGTAGCGATTCGCAGATATAAATCAATATCTAAAGCATTATGATGGGTTATAAAAGGACGGGCATTAGCACCACCATACAGAGGTTGTAGAATAGGAGTTTCTACCTCTATAAATTCTCGTTCGTCCAGAAAAGAGCGTATTGCTGAAATAATTTTTGCTCTCCGAATAAAAATATCACGATGTGATGGATTTAATAATAAGTCCAGGTAGCGTTTGCGATAGCGAATTTCCACATCAGATAGCGCTGAATATCGGACTAATTTGCCATCTATAACCTTTTCTTTTATAGGAGGAAGCGGTCTAAGGTTCTTGGCTAATAAACTGATTTGGTTGGCTCTAAGGGAATATTCACCTGCCTGGGTAAAAAACAGCGTTCCTTTTACTTGAATAAAATCTCCTGGATCGCAAAGCTTGAAAAGTTCATAATTTTCTTCTCCGACAAGGTTCTGTGCCACATAAATCTGAATTTTACCACTGGCATCTTCTAAATCACCAAAACTAAGTTTGCCCTGACGACGCATTGCCACAAGTCTTCCTGCCAGTGAAACTTCCTGATTGGAAGCCACCCAATCATCTTTCCCCTTTAGAATATCCTCTATTTTATTGGTTCTAAAGGATTTTATGGGATAAGGTTCAATTCCAGCAGCAAGTAATTTTTCCAGCTTTTGCCTACGAAGCTGGATAAACTGGTTATCCCGAGATGGCATTATTATAAATCTTTGAAGGGATTATCATCCGCAGGATTAGTTTTTTGCACCGCATATTTTCGCCATTCATCATCACCGCGGAATTTCCCATTTCTGCGAGAAGACATAGAGTTGTCTCGTTGACCGAAATGTTCTTCTGTTCTTCTATTCTGATTCCTACCTTCTTCCGGTAAATGGTCTGGATAATCAAGGGTTAAACGATGATTATCTTTATCTATTTCAGTAACCACAAGACTAACTTCGTCACCAGGATTAAAGGAATCCATATCTCTCATACGAGAGCGAGGTAATAAACCAGTTATACCATCAGCTACAGTGATAAATACGCCAAAGTTAGTTGAACTCTCTACCTTTCCGGTAAAGGGACTATCTATCTGCACAATTTCATCTATTTTATCCCAAGGATCTTCCTGAAGTACACGCATTGAAAGCGATATCTTCTGGTTCTGAGAATCTATTCTCAAGATTTGAGCCTCTACATAATCCCCTTCTTTTAATAGTTCCCGTGGATGTGATATATTGCGCTTATGACTTATTTCGGATATCGGAATTAAACCTTCAACTCCTGGGTTGAGTTCCACAAAAGCACCAAAATCTAATAATCTAAGAACACGACAATTGACTATATCACCTTCCTGGTATTCTTCAAGAAATAGTTCAAAAGGATTATCCTGTAAAGCTCGCATTGAAAGAGCTATTCTATCATCTTTTATATCTAATATCTTTACTTCTATCTCCTGTCCAACTGTTAGCACATCCTGAGGTCTTTTGATATGTTGCCAGGAAATCTCGGATACATGAAGTAAACCTTCTATATCACCTAAATCTACAAAAGCTCCAAAATTCGTCATCCGCATAACCTTCCCCTGGATTATATCTTGAGGATGAAGTTTTTCTAAGGCAGCTAGTTTCTTTTCCTGTTCCTGAGCTTCAAGGACTTGACGATGGGATACTACTACTCTACGACAATTATCCGAGCACTCTATCACCTGAAAATCCAGGGTTTTACCAATGTATTTCTCCTTAGGTTCTGAACCGTGAAGTGATATATGAGATAGCGGACAAAATGCCCTTGCACCAAGTACATCAACATTAAATCCACCTTTAGTTACTCCATAGACTTTTCCAGATACGGGAATTTTGCGTTCATACGCATCTATTAGGGCATCTTTATCTACATACTGTCGGGTGAGACTTTTACCAATAACAAATCCCTGCTCATTAGAATCAACAATATAGCCCCTAAGATTATCCCCAATAGAATAATCCAATTCTCCATTTTCATCGGCATATTCACTTATATCGGCATAAGCATCATATTTACCACCCAGATTAACGATGATATATTTATCGCTGATATCTATTATGGGAGCTTCAACAACATCTCCCTTTTTGTATTCAGCAGTGTTCTGGAAGGATTCTTCCAGTAGGCGGTTATATTCTTCTCGTATAACCTTAATTGCAGTTTTACTGCGTGTTTCTTTTACTCTTTCTGACATAATTGACTCCTCAGGACAATTCTGTTGAATCACATTTATAGAAATGGCGTTTTTGTAAAGGTTTTTTATTTTATCTTAGTTTAATCTTGTTATTCAGGATGAATTTCAAATCAAAAACTTCAGCTTTTATCTATATCTAATGCAAAAATCCCCTTGACTAAATGCATATTTATATAAAAAGGAATAAATTAATAAATCCTAGGAGTTTATGTTTGGACGATTTTCACTATAATATCTATCAAAGCTATCTCAGAGTGATGCATAGATTCTGTCAATATCCTGAACTTGTCAAGAAACTGGAAAAAGGAAAGTTTAGTCCTAAGACTAAGGTCTTAGCCATTGGAAAGGCAGCCTGGAAAATGGCATCACTTTGTACTAAAATCCTTAGCCAAAAAAATATCTCCTATGAGGGATTTGTTTTAACTAAATATGGCTTAACCTATGGTCCTATCCCTAAAATAACTGTCCTTGAAGCAGCTCATCCTCTTCCTGATACTAATAGTTTTGCCCATAGTAAAACTATTGTAAACTGGCTAAAAAACTCCTCACCTAAAGATGATCTTATCATTTTACTCTCAGGTGGCACTTCTGCTTTATTTGAAATTCCCCAAGAAGGAATCAGTGAACAGAACCTAATTGAGACTTATAAACAGCTCTTAAAAAGTGGGAAAAATATTGAAGAAATAAATAAAGAAAGGGCTAAATACTCTCAAGTGAAAAACGGAAAAGCTCTTAACTTTGTTCAAGCTAAGAAAATTAAAATCTTTGCTGTCTCGGATGTGCCTGAAAACAATCCTCACATAATTGGTTCGGCACCTTTCACACCAGACATTATTGGCATAGCTGGAAAAAATAGCTGGAGTTACAAATATAGAAACATAGATATCCGCTATAACATTGTAGCAGATAACCATTCTTTCTGTACTAATTTATCTGATGAATTGAAATCCGAGGGTTTTAATATAGTGCAGGACAATGAATTCTATAACTGTTCAATTAATAAAATGGTCAAAATATTAACTAATGCTTTGGACAGTTCATCTAAGCAGGTTTATACTATAGGTCCTTTTCTCTTTATCTTGGGTGGAGAAATTTCTGTTAAAGTAACCGGTAATGGTCTAGGTGGTCGTTTAAGTCATCTGGTATTAAATATGATTAATCCTTTATCTCAGTTCATTAATTCTGCTCTATTTTGTTTTGCTACAGATGGTTGTGATAATGTTCCTGGTAGTGGAGGTGCTTGGGCTGATACCTATACCAGAAGGGAACTTAAAGATGCTAAAATATCAATAACTAAGGCAAAAAAGGAATTTGATAGCTACACTGCTCTAAAAGCCATAAATCATATTCTTCCTGCCCCTATTATGGCTACTAATGTAAATGATGTATTTGTGCTCTCTTGCGGTTACAAAATTGCTAATCCTTTCATAGATATGGATAAAAGTGTAAATAACCGTTTTAAACAAAGGTAATTCACAGATTTTAGCTCCTAATGAAGAAGTTCATACTATTCCTGTTAATTCTATCTTTCCCCTTATCTATAAATCTTTTTGCTCAGAATAATGGAAACAATCTCTCTTTACAACAACCTGAAGTAAGTCCAGACACTCTTATTCAAGCCCCAGTTAAAGAGGATTCCTTATTCTATGCTGCAGATAGTGTGTCCTATTATCAAATCCTTGAACAAATAAATCTCTATGGCAATACTGAAATCAGGTATCAAAATTTCGTCATTAATAGTGATTCTATCATATTGAATCTAAAAACTAATCGTGCTTATAGCAACGGAAATACCGTTATGAAAGATGGAGAACAAATTCTTTTGGGTTCTAATGTAGTTTACGATATTGAAACTCAAACTGGCATAATGGAAGATGGAGTTAGCAGTATGGACAAGAGTTTCTATTCTGGCAAACAAGTGCGAAAAATTGATGTTGATACCTATGATGTGGATGATTGCAATTTTACTACCTGCGAATATGCTGAACCTGATTTCTGGTTTTCTGCTAAACAGGTGCGTATCTATAACAAAGATAAAATAGTAGGCAAAAATGTGGTAGCTTATGTAAATCATCTACCTATTTTCTATTTCCCTTTTATAATTATCCCCATTCATAGAGGAAGACATCCAGGTTTTTTAATTCCAGTTCCGGGGTATAATGTGGTGGATGGAAAATTCCTCAAAGATATTGCCTGGTACTATCCTTATAAGGATTACGCAGATATCATTGTGAGTTTTGATCTTTATGAAAAGACAGGTTGGAAAGCAGCTTTAAACTTGAATTATCTTCAACGCTATTATTTAAATGGTTATCTGGATGCTGCCTTCCAAAAGAAAATTACCGATATGCAAACCTACAATGATTGGTCTGTTAGAGCTAATCATCATCAAGAACTTGGAAACAAAGCTACTTTTGACCTTAACATAGATTTTGTCAGTAATAAACGTATCTGGGAAGGTAGCTCGGATATTAATGAAAGTCTTGCTCAAACAATTACTTCTTCTGTATCTTATCGTCAACCTCTGCTAACTTCCTATCTGAATATAGGTTCAACTTATACAGAAGATTTGATTAATGACCGTGCCAGTATTTCATTGCCTACAGCAACCTTTTCTTTACCTTCCAGACCTGTCTATGAAATCTTCTATCATCCAGAGAGAAGTCCCGATGCCTGGTGGAGTAATATCAGCTATAATTATAATGTCCGCTTTGACCATATCGGTTTAATGAATGCACCGCATAGAGATTTTCTGGATTATATTTGGGCTAATGAACCCGACCCTGAAAATCCAGATTATTTGTTAACTCAACATAATGCCGGTATAAAACACCAACTTGGACTTTCTTATAGCTGGAAAGCCTTAGGATGGTTAAACTTCCAGCATGGCTTAACCTATAATGAAGCCTGGTTTGACCGAGATAAAAATGGCAATAAATGGGTGCGAGGAAACGATTATTATGCCTATACGAACACCAATTTTAATGTTTATGGAGTACGAACTTTTCAGGATGGATGGCTGAAATCTATCCGTCATCTACTAACACCTTCTGCAAGTTTCAGTTTAAGTCCAGATTTTAGTAAAAATAGTAAATTCTATAGCTTTGGTGGTATCTATTTAAGTAATAGTAATAAATCAGCCAATCTGAACCTTTCTTTAGACCAGAGATGGCAGATTAAATATGGAAATGATAACAAAAAGATTAATGATTTAATCGGATTAAGAAGCGGAATCTCAGCTAATCTAGTGAAAAAAGACCATCCTTTCGGAAATATATCACACAGTGCATATTTCAGACCTGGCTCCTTTAATCTGGGAACTTTGCATATGCCCGGAACAAAATATAAACTGGATAAAATATCTCTTGCTTATTCTGCTCAGTATAGTCTTTACCATAATCCTTACCAGATGCACCTTTTGGATTGGAAACCTACCAATCAATATTTTTCGCAAGCTTTAACGCTTACAGGTTCTGCTCCTTATGAAAAATATTTCATCCGAGAAAAAAATAAAATCTTTGACCCCTATCAAACTACCGATACTCTGCAGGTCTTTGCCGAAGATATTACTGCTCTAGGTGGACAGGACAACTGGAGAATCTCTTTATCGCATGACCTTAGTGCCAGTAAAAGCTTAGCTGATCCGGTTTCGCAAAATATCAGATTGGATTCTACTTTCAAAATTACCCAAAATTGGTCTGTTAGTTATGGCAATTATATTAACCTAAAAACGGGAAAAATGCTTTATCAAACTCTACATATAATCCGAGATTTACATTGCTGGAAAATAGACCTGAGTTACAGTAGAAGAAACGAATACTGGGAATATAAGATAGCATTATTCAATGTGGTATTTCCTGATGCCCTGAGATTTCAGACTCATGATAGTAGAAGAAGCTAAAAAAGCAGTATTTCTTGACCGGGATGGTTGTATTAGTCCCGATAATTTTGGTTTAAATCCTGATCCGGAAACCTATCATCTATATCCCTATACCATTGATGCTCTCAGAATCTTACAGGATTTAGGCTATATGTTAATCCTGGTTACTAATCAAGCAGGAATTGCTAAAGGATATTTTGACCTGGAAACACTAAATAAAGTGCACACTAAACTTAAAGAATTGTTAAAAAACGAAGGCATAGTTCTCACTGATATATATTTTGCTCCTTATTTAGAAACAGGGACGGTAGCTCCCTATAATATTGCTCACGAAGATCGCAAACCAGGGTTAGGTATGTTCTATAAAGCTAAAAGAGATCATCCTTTGGATCCAACTAAATCCTGGATGCTGGGCGATAGAAAATCCGATGTTTACTTCGGCAAAAAAGCAGGATTAAAAACAGTCTTACTCCTTAGTGGACACGGAAAAGAAGAACTTTTAACCGGATTTGAAGGCTGGGAATATAAACCTGATTTCATAGCAGAAAATTTACTTACCGCTGCTAAACTAATACAAATGCTCAACAAATGAAAAATATATATCGCTATAGCCAAACTAAATTTGAATCACTTTCTCCCGTTAAGCAGATTAAAGCTCTGGATAAACTGCTTTCTGCTCTGGAATTATCCCTTTCTAAAAAAGAAAATTATACCGAACCGGTGAAGCATATCCTGGGCTGTATCGCCTGGATGAAACCTCCCTTGCCCAAATATATTTCGCATCTTAGTTCTGCTTTACAAAAAGAAAAATCCCCAGAAAAAATTTCTTACATCATTGCTCAATATCAGAAAGAACGAGGTAAGACCTTTAAAGATTATCAGATTGCAGTGACTGAAGGTGATGGCTTAAGGGTAGCTCAGCCTGAAGCAAAAAATAAAGCTCAACAGATGATTTTGATACTGGACAATCTTCGTTCTGCATTCAATATCGGTTCAATTTTTCGCACTGCAGAATGCCTAAATCTTAAATCTATCTATCTTTGCGGAGTTAGTGCTACCCCAAAAAGCTCAGCTCTGAAAAAGACGGCTATGGGAACAGAAAATAAAATAAACTGGAAATATTTTACCCAGACGGAAGATGCTATTCTTTCTGCTAAAGCCGAAGGTTATAATCTGTATGCTTTAGAAACGGTGACCGATGCATCCTCCGTTTTTGAAGTTCAATATAATTTTCCTCTGGCGTTAGTAGTTGGAAATGAAAGCTTAGGAATAAGTCAGAGTGCTTTAAAATTATGTGATTACTATCTCACCTTGCCCGTACAAGGCTGGAAAAATTCCCTTAATGTTGCAGTTGCCTGTGCAATTTGTGCCTATCAGATAATATTTGGAAATTTACCCCAACAATGAAGAAGGAAAATTATGTCCACAACTAAAGATTACTATGCCATTTTATATGATTTTATATCAAAAAATCAAACTCTTTGGCAAGTCACTATCATTTCTTCAGAAGGTTCCACTCCAGCAAAACCTGGAATGAAGATGCTTATCCCTCTAACAGGAAAAGTGTTTGGCAATCTTGGCGGAGGTGAACTGGAACACCTGCTCATATCAAGGGTGCGGGAAGAACAACCTTCTTCACCAATTCTTGAAACTTATTTACTCAATGATGATGGCGAAAAACCTGAACGAACAGAAGGTATTCAGCTATCAATGGTCTGTGGTGGTAAAGTTTCCCTCTTTATTGAACCTCTTTTCTCCTCTAATATTCTCTACATAATCGGAGCAGGACATTGTGGAAAAGCTTTAGCTCACTTAGCTGGACTTTGTGATTTTCAAACAAGGCTTATTGATAACCGTCCTGAAGCTCTGCAAAATATCCCTCCAGAAATCTGTTCAGACCTCCATTTAAGTGATTATACCGACCTGGAAAAGCATATCCAGTTCAATCAAAATGCTCTTATTGTAATTATGACTCAGGGACATATCTATGATGAACAGGTTCTGGAACAATGTTTAGGTAAACCTTTTCGTTATTTGGGTATGATAGGAAGCAAGCGAAAAGCAGCGAAAACTTTTCAGATGCTAAAAGATAAAGATTACTCAGATAAGGATTTACAAAATATTCATTGCCCCGTAGGATTGGCTATTGGCTCTAAAAAACCCTACGAAATTGCTATCTCTATTCTCGCTGAAATAATTCTGGAACTATCAAAAGATAAAGTTTAATCTACAGAATTATCAGATCAATCAAAACTGATTATACTCTAATATCTAGGCAGT
>DFOM01000015.1:0-4608 GCA_002376725.1 Cloacimonetes bacterium UBA3541
AATTTTAATGGTTTTCCGCCACTAAAAGCAGTAGTATTACCTAAAAAGTAAATATTTGGAGGCTAAATGATGGAAAGGTTACCAGTTGAAACTTTGAAAAACTTTATGATTGATGTTTTTCAGCGTTTAGGTGTTCCCGAAGAAGAGGTTAAAATTTGTACCGATGTCCTTATTGCCAGTGATTTGCGAGGCATTGAATCTCATGGTATAGGTCGTCTAAAAATGTATTATGACCGAATAAAAGCTGGAATTCAAGACCCCATTACAAAAATTGAGGTTATAAAAGACAAAGCTGCCACCGCTTTATGGGATGGCAATAATGGTATGGGGCAGGTTATTAGCTTTAAAGCTATGCAAACAGCAATAAAAAAATCTAGGCAATTTGGTTTAGGAGCTGTCGCTGTGCGTAATTCCACTCATTTTGGTATATGTGGTTATTACGCTGAAATGGCATGTAAAGAAAATATGATAGGTTTGGTCTTTACCAATGCTCGCCCTTCCGTCTGTCCTACTTATGGTGTAGAACCACTTTTAGGCACTAATCCTATCTGTTTTGGTGCTCCTACTAATTTAGATTTTCCTTTCATTTATGATGCTGCTACTTCCATCACGCAAAGGGGTAAAATAGAACAATATGCCAGAGAAGAAAAAGAAACTCCTGTTGGCTGGGCTATAGACTTGGAAGGAAAACCATATACAGATACAAATCGTCTTCTGGTTGATTTAGTAAAACAAAAAGCTTCTCTTCTTCCCTTAGGAGGAACTGATGAACTTACCGGAAGTCATAAAGGATATGGTCTTGCTACTATGGTAGAAATCCTCTGTGCTGCTCTTCAGAACGGTTGTTTTCTGGACCAATTATTAGGTCAGAATGAGAATGGTGAAGCAGCTCCCTATAAGCTTGGACATTTCTTTATGGCTATTAACATAGAGTTCTTCACAGACCTAGACAGTTTTAAAAAGACAACCGGTGAGATCTGTCGCAGACTGCAAAATTCCCGTCTTTTCCCTGGTCAAAATCGTATCTGGGTAGCGGGAGAAAAAGAATATGAAAAAGAATTAGAAACAAGAATAAAGGGCATTCCTATAATTCCAAATCTGAAAAAAGATATAGAAGTGATGCAAAGAGAATTAAATATTATTTCTCCGATAATTTAATTCTTGCTTTATTGGTATATGAGAATTAATATATAGATAAATACATATAATAAGGAGTCAACAATGAAAAAAGTATTATTAATACTTGTTCCCCTATTACTAGTCAGTTTACTAGCGGCAATTGATTTTGAGTTTGATGGAGAGAATCGTACCCGTGCTGCTGTCTATAATGATGTAAATGAAAGCGATGGAGGTCATATAGACAACCGCACCTTACTGGGTATCAATGCTCTGTATCGTCCTAATCTATCTATGAGAGCTACCCTTCAATTCGGTGATGTTACCTGGGGAGGTTCAGGTGGAAGTATTCCTGCTTCGGTTCCTATTAGTGCTTATGAACTTTATCTTAATTATCGTTTTAGAAACACTAATATCCGAGTTGGTCAACAATACTGGAAAGACAATATGAGTTTGATCCTGGATGATACTTTCTCAGGAATTATGGTATCTAACGATAATCTAGCAGGATTTGAGACTGAAATAGGCTGGATTAAAGCCTTAGAAAGAAAAAGAAACGATTTTGACGATTATAACTATTTATTGCTGAATATGCAAAAGATGACATCTATACCCTGGGGTTTTTATGCTTCATTTGGCTGGGATGCAGATTATAGAAATCAGAATAAAGATTATACTCATATCACCTTGATGCCATATTTAAGCTATGATTCAGGTGCACTAACTTGCAATGCAAATGTTTTTATGGGACTTCATTTTTTAGAAGATGCTGACACAGAAGTTGGCATTGGAGCTGCAGCTAAAGCTGATATTGATGTAGGTCCTGTTATTGTAAGTGGAGATGTGTTATTCGCTATTGAAAATGGTATTGCTGTCCTTTCTCCTTACTATCAGAATGGACTTTATATCTATGGTATTAATGAACACAACGACGCCTTAAACCTTTACTGGGATAATCCCTATAGCAATAATAATGATACTGTGCTATCTTTAGTAGGTAAAGTTAAGGGTGATATCACTCGCAATTTTTCTGCGTTTGGAGCTGCCGGTATACTAATAGATAAAGGTTTTGAAATTAACGGTGGTGTTGAATTTAAACTGATTCCCGATATTCTTTCTCTAACAGGCTATGCTGCTCTGGGAATTGGTACTGATGATGGTCCCACTAACTATGCTCTCGGTACTACCTTGAAAATGTATATCAAAGACTAGTTTAATATAGCAATTTAAAAAATCCCGGGTCATAAGATCCGGGATTTTTTTTCTGTTGTAAAAAGAGATTATTTCATCAGAATCATTTTAAGAGTATGACACTCTTTTCCGCTTTCCACCCGAACAAGATATATTCCACTAGCTGCGGAATGACCCTTACTATCCTTTCCATCCCAATGAAAAGTATGCTTACCGGCAGATAATTTTCCATTATATAAGGTCTTTATTTTTTGTCCCCGAATATTATAAATATTTATCTTCACATTATTAAGAACAGAAGTGGAAAAAGAAATATTAACTTCAGGATTAAATGGATTAGGATAGATTTTTAAACCCGTTATTGGACTTTGTACTAGCTCATCAATTCCAACAGGATAATTGCTTACCCTGATATAACCTTCATAAATACCAGGTGCAGGAGGAGTCCAGATAAAGTTATCCGATGTTCCAACAAAATAGGGAACTTCATTTAACACCATCAATATCTGCCACGCAGGAGTTGCACCTTGCACTTCAAAGCTAAAGGTTATTGGTTCTATAGAGACAGCTTCTAAACGGATATTCCAGAATTTTTGTTCCCTAGGTTGAGTGAATTCTGCTTTATATTCACTATATAAGTCCCAGTAATCTATACTATCAGAATTGGGAAGATTTAACCAGATTGAATTTGTTTCCAGATAAGGCAATGAAAATGGTTTCAGAAGATCATATCTAAAATCATAGTCATCTGTGGCATTTTTATGTAGTCCTAGCTCAATTGAATTTGGTGCACCCTCATTCATCGTGACTTTCAGCTTGAACCCTGGTTCAGAAGGGCTAACAGACGGTCCATTATAGAAAGGATAAAATCTGATTTCTGGTTGTAATTCTTCTGTTCCATCATATCTTATAAAGAAAGCTTCCCAGGGCTCTATCCGGGTAACGGGTTCATAAATTCCATTACGGTAAACATATATTGACCGCGAAACCAGATTTTGGGATAGCACATCACTAAAACTGTACAATTCATCTCGTAGCTTGAAACTTAAATCTTCAAGGTCATAGGCACATAAATGAGGATTGGGGATAAAATTCCAGCCAGGAATTAAATTGAAGGAATATTCATCACTTTGAATAGGGAAAGTTCCCGTGTAAAAAGAAATGTCATTACTAATCACACAGTAAGGTATTCCAAAATCGTAATTATCGGTTAGAATCCATAAACCTTCACTGCTTAATTCATATGCCTCTGACTCTCCAAAAACCTGATCAAAGCTCAAATCAGCGTTTAACCAGGGATTGGAACGCATCTTTAATCCTGGTTCATTATAAGCAAGAATCATTTGTGGTACTAAAGTAAAATGATAATCTGACCAGAAACGTGTTCTTACTCCATCTATGGCAACTGCATCCACAACAAAACGACAATCCTGCATCTCAGAAACATTATTAGGAACGGTCCAAGAGAAATTATACTGGTTATTAAGAATGGATGGACTGAGTGATATGCTTCCAGATTCATTAATAATGAAAAGTTCAAGATGGTCTACCAGGAAAGGATATTGATAATTCCAACTAAAAGTAATTGTGTTTCCACCTTGATATATCTTGTTTGCCCTAGAGGTGATAAGCACTTTGGGTTGCATATTACCCCAGAATAATGTCATAGTCCGAATAGAGCTATTGGAATTTAAATATTGATAAGGTCCACTTAAGAGATTGTGGTAAGTTCCATTACCTCCATCATAGAGATATAGTTTCTCCGCCCGGCTAAAGTTATCCGAAACACTGATGGTTAATGTTTCATTCAATTGATCAGAACGAGTTCGCATTATCCAGGTTTTCAGTTCGTTGTTTACATCGTAGTCACCTTTGATTTCACGAGAGAGATGAGTGCCATTATTACCCCAATACTGTTCCCAAAAAGCGTTCCAAACATAATTATTAGTAGGAGTTGATTTTGTTATATCCCAATAATTATCAAATCCATCTGTGGCAAAAGGATTGGCGCTGAACGATATTTGGTCTGAAAGCGTCCCACTACTATTACTTATTGTAATCGTGTGAATAGCACGAGGTTCAGCAACAGCTGGAATATTGTAAAAAAACTCAACATTGTTTGTATTTGTGGAGCTTATCTTATAAGAATAAAGGGTGTTATTGACCACATCGTTATCCCACCATTCAAAGTTATATGAGGAAGGATTGGACAGAGCAGGATTAGTTAACCAGGAATCTACTAAAACATATTCGTTATTATCAACTTTCCTATATACTTTAAAACCTTGATTATTTTGCTGA
>DFOM01000015.1:4685-6728 GCA_002376725.1 Cloacimonetes bacterium UBA3541
AAACCTTGATTATTTTGCTGAGCATTAACTTGCCAGTACAAACGAACAGCACTATCTAATCCAAAAGCAGTAAGTGAAGCTACAGTTACAGGAGCTAATGAAGTATTTACTTCATTAGATAAGTCTGAAAAATTGTCATTCTTATCCCGTGCTCGTATTTTGAAGTAATAAATATAAGCATTATTCAAGCCTGTAACTTCTATCCTTTCACAATCCGGTGAAGCTAAAAAAGCATTGTTATTGCGATCAAAGATTTGATAGTTAGATTCTTCAATTGGTTCTATCGCATATAAGATCTCATAACTATCAAAATCAAAGGCAGAACCCTTTGTCCAGGAAAGAGTCACACTACTAATAGATTGGTTAAAAACAACTAAATCAGAAGGAGCAACAGGTATTTGTCCATCATCCATTTGAAACATTGCTACTAAGACAGGTTCTATATCATAGATCCACCTTCCGTAATATTCAAGAAAGTGTGTGAATAAATTGTCCATATCCCATTTTCCGAGAAGCTCATTCCAGCCATAAAACCAATAGTATTGATGCAAAGATTCCTGATAAGAATTAGGCAGTTCATCCATCTCTACATGGAAAAAGGGCTCAAATACATCATAATCCGTAGTTCCTGCCTGGGAATAAATCATCTGCTGGTTTAAGGAATATGCAGGAAGATCAATTTGATTATTAACCGAATAAGTGTGTTCTCCATCACTAAATATAAAATCATGAATGCTATAATTGACTCCATAAAAATCGTTCAAATAAACATCATTATGTATTCCAACAGTATTTGCTGGAATCATTAGGTGATGTCCATGATTAATCAAATCATTTTTCAAAGGAGATAAATCACGTATTGGAAGATTAGGACAGGGACGAGGATTTCCTGCAGAAATCTGGCAATTTGCATATCCCCGATGTCTGTTCCAATCATAAGAATGAATCTGGCAAGACCACTCTCTACAATGAAATTGGTCTCTTAAATAGTCTGCAGCTTTTTTGTATACATAATTAAAGGGGTGAGTAGGATTGCGTAAAGCATCTGAAAGAGATTGGGAATTTGTATATGAACCTTGATTTGTCCATCTAACTTCCCGTCCTGCTCCGTTAATCATCAAGTATTGTGCATCCCATACATTAAATGCCAGAAGTCCCATTCTTGGCGTAGGAAAATCATCACAGGGATGAGGAACTGTTATAATAATAGGTTTGGTCCCCTCAGGATAGTAAATAAAAAGACCCCAGCCATAGATGAACGCTCCTAATTCATCATCATATGTGTCTTGCGTCCCATTATCGTCATAATATAACATATTAGGAACTTCACGAAGCATATAAAGTGTTTTGCCTGAATCAGTATCGTGAAATTCTACTATCTGATAGGGACAACTATTGGCATTCAATATAGCCTGTGCACCATCATAATCACCAGCAAAAAACAAATTTAACATATTATTCCAATAAACTAAATCATCTGCAGTAGGAAGTCGGAAATCGCCAAATCCGTTGGTTTGCCTGTCATAAGGTGCATATAAATTGTATTCCGGAATAGCAATGCCTTCTGCTAAATGGGAAATCCAGTTATCGTAAGCACAATTGGGCTCATCACCAATAAGGAAATTTTGTAAAGATGCTGTTTCAACTATTATTGCTTGTGTAATAACGCAAATAGCTAATAATATAAAAGCTAACCATATCTTTCTCATTTATCCCACCATTTTGTCATTTATCAAATATCTTCAATATATCAATTCTATAATATTAGTCAAGGATTTTTTGTTATCTTACAGTTAATGTTATGTATATAAACTCTCCCTAAATTTCATGTATCAGAGTTTAAATAATATAATATTCAATAAATAACGGATAATTATTGTTCCACTCATTTTAGGAAAAGGTAGAAGTATGATAAACTTTATGGTTTTTATATTATCTAAGATTCTGAAGAATAGGTATTCCTTATTTTTTAATAATTTTTTTGCAATGCTATCATATTGATATAATATAAGTTAAATCATATTGAACCAATTTATAATTAAA
>DFOM01000042.1 GCA_002376725.1 Cloacimonetes bacterium UBA3541
TTTTAATTGTTTGCTGATATAAATAGGTGATATTTCCTTTATTTTATAATATATATAGTTAATATATTGTATCTTTGAATATTATTCAGGAAAACAAAGAATAAAGAGCAAATTATAATTCTATTATAATATATTAAATATTAAATAAATATTTGTCAAGTTATATTAAGAGTACCAAGTATTATAAAAAATTCTCAGTCATTCTTGTGTATTCTGGAAAACCTTTTATTGTTCTCAAACTTTACACAATAATGTTTTGAATCTTATGCTCTCTTTCACCGGAACTTCAATTATTGTCAATAAATTTTCCTTTTTCTCATTAAATCTCATAAAGAATGTTTTTGAATTAGAAAAAATACCTTGGCAAAGATTATATGAAGGATTTTAGAGATTTATCAGTTTTTTATAGACAAGATTATGGGGATATATAAAATGGAAAATGATGATAAGATTATTAATAAATATTATAGAGAGAATAAATGGGATTTGGAACATTTATTGCGAATTTTATAATGTAACAAAGGAATAAATTATGAAAACAAAAAAAGCTTTTTTATTAACCTCATTATTATGGGTATTGTTATTACCTATAACTGCTAATGTTATTCACACTTACTCTTTAGAAGCTCCACAAATAAAAGAGGAAGAGAATTATCTCACGGTAAAAATGGCAGGAGCACAAAGTTATGGTAATCCTGGGGCACCGAATTTACCCTGGTTTGGCACAAAACTGCTTTTGCCTATTGGTGAAGAAGCAATTGATATTCAGATCAGTTTATCAGGTGCTAAAACCTTTTATTTAGATAAAAAAGTAGCTCCTATACAGCCACCGGTCATACTTTCTAAGATGGATAAAGTCCAAAAAATAGAGGCTGATCCTCAGATTTATAATAGATCGGATTCTTATCCCACCCAAAAACATAATGGGAGTAATACTCAATACTTATCTGGTCATCCAATCAATTTCACCGCTATCTGTCCTTTTGATTATAATCCAATGGAAGATAAGCTCACTTTTTATAGCCAGATAACGGTGACGGTTGTAACCAGTTCTTCCTCAAAAGCAAATGAAGCAATAAAGCTTTTGAAACAGGATGTTGATATTGCAGGAAGACTCACTAATATAATTGATAATCCCGAAGCTATTCCGAGATATGAAGAACGCCTGGTTGGATATGATTATTTAATTATCTACGACCAGTTAAAACTTACTCAATGGCTACCCTTCAAGAACCTTTACGAAGATCGTGGACTAAATGTATATATGAAACCTATTCAAGAGATTATAGTGGAAAACACTGGAATTGATACTCAGGAAAAAATCCGTAATTATTTAATCAGCTTTTATTCTCAGCAACCCTTAAAATATGTTCTACTTGCAGGCGATACAGATTTAATTCCTCATAGAGGTTTTTATGTTAATATGGGAAATGATGGAGCAGTTGATGCAGACATTCCAGCTGATATGTATTACAGTTGTTTAGATGGGAATTGGAACACGGATAATGATAGCTATTGGGGTGAACCAATGGAGGCTGATTTAGTTCCTGAATTTGCTCTTGGCCGTTTTTGTTATAATTCTGATGATGAGATTGCCAATTTTATCAATAAAACCAGTATGTATCTTAATAATCCAGTAATTCCGGAGATTAAGACAGGCTTTTTTGTGGGAGAATATCTTTGGGAAGGTCCCACTTGGGGTGGTGATTATATGGATGAAATGATAGGATATTGTACTGCAAATGGCTATGCTACAACGGGAATTCCTACTAACTGGAATATAACAACTCTTTATGATCGGACTTACGGTTACGAAGATGCCTGGGGTGCTAATCAAATTCGTCCTATATTAAGTCAGGGACCAAATTTTGTTAATCATCTCGGACATTCTAATACTACTTATACAATGCGACTAACTGTAAATCAAGTTTCATCTACATCTATTACTAATAATGGGACTAACCATAACTTCTCTATTATTTTTACTCAAGGTTGCTATGCAGGAGCTTTTGATAATAGAGAAACAAATCCTGGTTCTTATACCGTAGATTCCATCACAGAAAAATTTACCAGCATCTCTACTGCTGCTGTAGCAATGATAGCTCATTCTCGTTATGGCTGGGGTGTAGTAGGTTCAACTGATGGTGCTTCCCAGTATATTCACCGTCAATTTATAGATGCTATTTTTGGAGAACAGATTAATGCCTTAGGGAATGCTCTTAACGATAGTAAAGTTGATAATATCCCCTGGATAACAAATACTCCAGTAATGTATTGGGTAACTTACGAGACTAATCTTATTGGAGATCCAGCTTTGATGGCATGGACCGATACTCCTCAACAAATTGTTGCTGCACTACCCTCTCACTGGATAGTAGGATTGAACTATTATCAAATTCAGACTAATGCACCTAACGCTGTATTTCGCCTTAAGAATGGAGAAAATATTATCTGTCAAACTACGGCTAATTCTTCAGGTCTGATAAATATTTCATTATTGGGCACTATTTCTCCTGGAACTTACGATGTATACATTATCGCACCTAATTTCTTACCGTTTCATCAAGAAATAATAGTTGAAGCTAGTAATATGCCATATGTAGTGCCTACTACAATTGAGTTCATAGATAATGATGGCTTATATCACACTGGTGAAGAAGTCAGTATCAATGTTACAATTAAAAATGTAGGTTTAGTTAATCAAACAGGTACAGGGACCATAACCCTTACCAGCAATTCCAATAATATTTTAGTACTAAATGGTAACTCTGAGTTCAATCCTCTTGCAGTTGCAGATTCAACTACTATTTCAGGGGTCTTCCGAATCAGAATTCAAGGTTATTTTCCCGACCATCAAATGACTACACTCAATTTTCTTACCACATTTGATGGATATTCAGCTATAACACCTTTTGTAATAACTTTAAATGCACCTGAACTTCATATTGATGAATATACCTTTGTGAATGAGTGTCCCATAATAATGCCAGGAGACAACCCTTATTTAAATATGATGGTTAGTAATAGCGGTTCAGGAAATGCTTATTCACCAATGTTAATCCTATTTTGTGATAATCCGAATGTTATCCTATCTACCACTGATACATATTTAGCTCCAGTTTCCCCCAATAATTCTATATTCTTTGAGAATGTATTTAGCATTCAACTTACCGATGCTGTGAGTATTGAAACTTCAATAAATATAGGTTATATGCTTAGTGCAGAAAATGGAAATACAGTAGAAGGTAACTTTGTTCTATATGTGGGCAATCAACATTATACTTATGAAAACGATTTTACGGGTTGGAGTGTGTTTGCACCACTTCCTAATTTTGTTAATCAATGGCATCGGGAGGATTATAGAAATCATACTGCTAACGGAAGTTGGTCTATGAAATTTGGAGGTTTGAACAACAGTAATTATGCCAATCGTGCTTATGGTGTACTGGAAAGTCCAGAACTACCATTGGTTTTAAATGCTCAATTGCATTTCTTTCACTGGATTGCAGCTGAAAATCATAATACTTACCCTCAGTATGCTTGGGATGGAGGTTTAGTGCAAATGTCTCTTAATGGAGGTGAATGGACTCAAATTACTCCCTTGGGAGGATATCCATACAGAATATATAACAATCCTGCTTCTCCTTTCCCAGCAAATACTAATGTTTATTCTGGGACTTTTGACTGGACTGAAGCTATATTTGACCTTTCTAGTTATTCTGGAACAGTAAAATTTCGGTTTATCTTTGGTTCTGATGGAGCAGTAACTAAAGAGGGTTGGTATATTGATGATTTGTATATAGAAAATGAGGTACCCAACAGCGATTTAGTTGAAACTATTCATTTTGAATTATACGAAAACTATCCCAATCCCTTCAATCCAACTACCACAATATCCTTTAGTTTGCCAAAAAATGCACCAGTGAAACTGGAGATCTTCAATTTGAAAGGACAAAAAGTTAGCACTCTAATAAATGATAAATTACCAGCCGGAAAACATAATATCGTCTGGAATGGGTTAGATAATAATGGTAAACTTGTAGCTAGTGGAGTTTACTTCTATCGTTTAAGCAATGGAGAACAAATCCTTTCAGGCAAAATGATGTTGATGAAATAATGAAGATTACTAAAGATACAAGAGTTCTTGTTTTAACTGGTGCAGGTATTAGCGCTGAATCTGGCCTTAAAACTTTCCGTGATGCTGGAGGTTTGTGGGAAAATCATAGAGTTGAAGATGTAGCAACACCAGAAGCATTCAGAAAAGCACCAGCAATGGTCTGGAAATTCTACAAGGAACGCTGGCAACAGGCTTTGCAGACTAAACCTAATCCCGGTCATCTTGCTCTTGCTAAACTTGAAGATTGGCTTCAGGATAATTTCTATCTCATAACTCAAAATGTGGATGGACTTCATACTGCTGCTGGAAATAAACGAGTAATAGAAATGCATGGTTCCTTGAATACCTGTCTTTGCACTCGCTGTAGCCATCATTTTCCTATAAAAGATATAAATTTGGAAGAAGATATTCCTCTTTGTCCCAAATGTAAAGGAATGCTGAGACCGGATATTGTTTGGTTTGGGGAAATTCCCTATCATCTGGATAAGATTGATGCTTTACTGCATAATTGTGATGTTTTTATGATGATTGGAACCAGTGGAGTAGTATATCCAGCAGCAGGATTTGTTATGACAGCTAGTTATTTTGGAGCTCATACCATAGCTGTAAATCTCAATCCTATGGAAAATGGTGACTTTATAGATGAATTTCACCAGGGCAAGGCAGGAGAGATATTACCTCAATTGATTGATGGATGGATTAATTCAGCAGAAAAATAAAAAGGGGTAGAATCACCCCTATATTAATGTATAATTCTTGTTCCCGTTTTTCCAGCAAAAGCGGGAACAATTTTTTCTATGGAAGTTATCAGCACCTCTTTCCCACCTCGCTCAAGAAAATCAATAGCTGCCTTTATCTTTGGACCCATACTTCCTGCAGGAAATTGATTTTCATTATAGTAGTACTTTGCTTCTTTAATAGTTAAATAGTCCAGATTTCTCTGCTCTGGTTTACCAAAATTGATGGCAACTTTCTCCACTCCGGTTAAAATCACAAATAAATCTGCTTCAATATTCCAAGCCAGGAGAGAACTGGCAAAATCTTTATCTATGACAGCATCTACACCCTCATAAGTGTTGTCTTCTTCTATATAGACTGGAATTCCTCCACCACCTACAGCAATTACGATCTTAGCTTCATGCACCATTTCTTTAATGGTTTCAGCCGGAATTATTCGCTGAGGAAGTGGAGAAGGTACAACGCGACGATATCCTTTACCTGAATCTTCTCTTAGTTTCCATCCTAATTTATGTTCCAGCTCTTTTGCTTCTTCTTTAGTATAATAAGTGCTTCCCACAAACTTGGTAGGATTAAGCATACTGGGGTCATTTTTATCTACAATAACTTGAGAAATGATAGTGATAACCTCTCTTTCAATTCCAGATAACAGAAGTCTATTCTGCAAACTCTGTTCTATCATATAACCCATAGTTCCTTCAGTAGCTGCATTTAAAACACCTAAAGGTAAAGGAGGAATTCCTTCCTTCTCTCCTAACTCCTGTTGACGAAGTAAATTTCCTACTTGAGGTCCATTCCCATGTGTTATAGCTAATCTGTAACCCTGACGAATGAGTTCTACCACACCTCCTAAAGAAGCACGAGTATTAGCAAATTGCTCAGTAATAGTACCTTTTTCTCCTGCTTTGATGATAGCATTACCACCTAAGGCAAGAACAGCTATTTTATCCATAATATCCTCTATTAGAATCAAAAGGAGCAGATTCAATGTTCTGCTCCCATTTAATTTTTATATCTTAGCTTTTTTTAACATTAATAATCTTGAAGGACATCTTCCAGATTAGGTCTACCTATCTCTTGCAATTCATAGCTAACTTGACAGGCAGGATGTTTAATATTAATAATACTTCTTAAGTCAATAGGTGTGGCGATAACAACGCTATCGCATTCTGCATCATTAATGGTCTTTTCCAGGTCTTTAATTTGACGGTCACTATAACCCATTGCTGGCAGAAGAATGCCTATTCCGGGATACTTTTCATAAGTTTCAGCAATCTCACCAGTTGCCCATTGCCGGGGATCAACTAAATCTTCACATCCATATTTATCTGCAGCAACAACTCCAGCTCCATAAGTCATTTCTCCATGTGTGAGAGTGGGACCATCTTCCACTACCAGAACTTTCTTTCCCGTAATCAATTCAGGATGGTCTACAAATAAAGGAGAAGCAGCATCTATAATCTTTGCTTTGGGATTGATGGTACGAACATTGGCTCTTACTTCATTAATATCATCCAAATCGGCACTATCAATTTTGTTAATTATCACCACATCTGCTCTATATAAATTGGTCTCTCCAGGATGATAAGATATTTCATCGCCAGGACGATGTGGATCAACCACTACTATATTAAGCTGTTTATCAGAACAATAGAAAGGAAAATCATTATTTCCACCGTCCCAGAGGATTACATCTGCCTCTTTTTCTGCTTCTTGCAGAATAGCTTCATAATCCACTCCAGCATAAATGATGCTATTCATTTTGATATGAGGTTCATATTCTTCTCTTTCCTCTATAGTGCAATGATGAAAATCCAGATCTTCCATCTTAGCAAAACGTTGCACTTTCTGTTTCACTAAATCACCATAAGGCATAGGATGACGGATAGATACAACATTTCTACCTTTAGCTTTCAGGGCTTTGATAATGGCACGAGTGGTCTGAGATTTTCCGCAACCAGTACGAACAGCACATACTGTTATTAAAGGTTTGCAGGTCTTTATCATTGTATTTTTCGTGCCCATAAGCATAAAATCAGCTCCACAAGCATTTACCAGAGAAGCCTTGTGCATCACATCTTCATAATGCTGATCACTATAGGCAAAAACCACTAAATCAACATTAAGATTCTTAATGAGTTCGGGTAATTCTGCTTCAGAATAAATCTTTATCCCATCAGGATACAATTTCCCCGCAAGTTCTGCCGGATATTTCTTATCGTCAATTCCAGGAATCTGAGTAGCAGTAAAAGCTACAACTTCATATTCCTCATTATCCCGGAAAAAGACATTGAAATTGTGAAAATCTCTTCCAGCTGCTCCCATTATCACTACTCTGCGTTTCATTTCTTTTTCTCCTTTTGATATTTTTATTTCTTTTATATAAAGCAACCTTTAAATATAGCTTTTTGCGTCAAGATAAATCTTATATATCAATGATTTGATATTGTAAACTTTTTTAGTATCAATTAATGGTGCACAGATGTCCCGATGTATAGATATTTTGGCGTGTAGATTTCCTCATCTACCAACCTCTTAAGAAAATATCAGGAAAGTAATGAGGATAGAGCTGAAACGAATCAATAAATTAACTAAATCTTCTGAACCACATTTCCAGGGCAAAGATACTGAATATCATATCTGCTTGAGAGTTATCTCCATTGAGATATTTTTGCCAGTTTTTCCAAATACTTGGAAGGTTCCAGATGCCTCTTTGACGAAAAGTAGAAGAGGTGATCAGTTCTTCAAAAGTGTTTTTTAGAGGACCTCTAAGCCATAGTATGGAGAAGGGGGAGCCGAAGATTGATTTATCTTTTCGGTCAATAATAGCGGGAGGAACGAGAGGTTTTATTGCCTGACGATGGACATATTTTCCTTGAGCATTATGAATCTTATATTCTGAAGGAAGCGAAAATACTAATTCTACCAGATTATGGTCCAGAAAGGGAACCCGATTTTCAATTGAGGCAGCCATAGCCATTCGGTCTTCCCAATGTAATAAAGTAGGTAAAGATGTAGTGTAGACGGCATTATAGAGAAAGTTGGAAAGTTTATCGCAGCTAGGTGCAGAAACTTTATTCACTTTAGCGTTGAAATAACGATTATTTCTTTGATGAGGGGAAAGTTTAAATATATTTTTATGCGAAAAGCCAGAAATTTGAGCCATAATAGGTTCAGAAAGAGATTTTTTACATTGCTTGATAAAATCCTGATTAAAAGGTTCAAAGTGGAGAAGTTTGAACTCATAGTTATAAAGCTGAGTATCGGATAAAAAGATGCAGATAATAGCTTTTACCAGACCAGGTAATCCATTTTTCCAGCCATATTTTTTAAGCCAGGCAAGTGTTTCCTGCATCGCTTTCTGGAATTTAGCCTGAAGAATTATATCTGCTAGATAGCTATAAAAAGCATGACGATAACCAGCATTCACTTCATCACTTCCTTGTCCATCCAGTAGAACTTTGATTCCATTCTCCTGTCCAAGTTTCATAACTGCATATTGAGCAGCATAACCGGAGCCAAGAGGAATATCATTATACCAGGTAGCTTCATCAAACCAGTTTAAAGCATCTTCTGCTTTAGGTGAAATCAGATGTGAAACACAACTGCAACTCTTCACTACTTCCTCAATCCATATTCGTTCATCCATTGGAGGATATTCAGGAAAATAGGCAGAGAAGGTTTGTAACGGTTTATTGGTGAACTTAGAAGCAGTGCAAACAATAGCAGAGGAATCCAGTCCTCCACTAAGACAAGAACCGACTTCAACATCAGTTCGCATTTGCAATTGCACCGCCTTTTCAAAAGTAGCTCTATACATTTGAGTTGCTTCAGCAAAGGAAAGAGTGCTTTTGCCAAAAGTAGCAGGATCTAATTGATAATATTGTCTTAAAGTAATTCCTTGCTGGTTAACGATTAGATTAAATCCAGGTTGTAGAGTTTTGATTTCTTTCCAATAGTTCTCATCTCCATAGACTGGCATAAAACTGAGTTTGGTTGAGCGCCAGATGGATGGAAGATTGAAGCTTTTATCTATAGGAGTAAGAAGTAACTGTTTGATTTCAGAGGCAAAATACAAAAAATCTTTATCCTGGCAATAATAGAAAGGTTTAACGCCCAGGCGGTCACGAGAGCAGAAAAGCATATTTTTACGAGTGTCATAAAGAGCAAAAGCCCAGATACCATTGAAATGCAGAACACAATTTTCACCCCAGAAATCATAAGCTTTAAGGATTACTTCAGTATCAGATTCAGTGTTAAAAGTATATCCTTGAGTGATAAGTTCTCTTCTAAGCTCTATATAGTTATAAATTTCACCATTAAAAACAATATGGAGTTTGAGTTGATGGTCACTCATAGGTTGATGTCCTTTAACGCTGAGGTCAATAATAGCTAAACGACGAAAGCCAAATCCGAGAAAAGCTTTCGTAGAAAGATTTAGAGGAGGATAGAGCTGGCAAATTTCTTCCTTGGAATCACTTCCACTGAAAGGAAGAATTTTATGGCTATTTTTTTCCATTAGACAAAAACCTTCATCGTCAGGACCGCGATGTTTTATCAAATCATTCATAGCCTTAAGCAAGCTAATATCTATAGACCTTTGAGAGTTAAAAGAATATATACCGCTAATACCACACATTTACAACTCCTTTTCCTAGCAGGTTCAGTTATCTAGGCAAAAAGTCAAGTGATTTTCCCTCTTAAAAACTATAATTCAGGGCTTGGCAGAATAGGAATTAACTAATTTTAATAATCTTCCTTCTCCAGCTGGCAGTTCAATCTCTATTATTCCATCCTGATAAGGATAATAGGTTTTATCATAAGGGTCATAGAAAGCGAAATTTTTGGCTTTGTCTTTATCTATTTGCTTCTTAAAGGTCAGGACAAGTTTTTGCGGAGGAGCTTCTGGGAAATAGATATCAAATTCTTCGGCAGGCACAAATTTAGGTTCAGTTATGGTTGATGCATAGAAGAAATTAGCTCTACGATTTACTACCATTAACCATAAATTTCCCTCTTCATCAAGATAGGATGTGCTTTGTATGTAGCCTTCATAATCACCTTTTCCTTGCTTTTGCACTTGAATATATTGAATAGGATTATTTTTTCCTGCTTTTTTAAATTTGCTACGAGAAGTTCCAATACATTCTGAATTCAACCATTTAAGTTCTCGGATTAACTTTCCATATTCTTTTACCCGAGAATTGGAAGAAATCACAGCATTCCAGGAGATAGAATCGAGCACGGGTAAAGGATAATTAGGCATTTGAGCACGAGAATAAACTATAGACCTTTCTCCATATCCATATCTATCCTGCGTTGAATCCAAACAATAATGAAAGATGCCATCAGGTTTAAAGCATAGAGGTAAATAAAGCAGCACCTTTTGAGCTGCAGTAGGAGGTTGAATCCAATCTACCCATTGTGGTTGACCTTGAAATAAAGTCCATCTTCCCAGCACTTGAACTATTGGATAAAAATTCCTTCCTTCTTTTTCATCTCTATATTCCATACATTCTTGATAAACACTCAACAATTTATGGTCTAAAACATCCTGTATGAATTTACCTTCTCCTCCATCTTGAGGAATCCATAGTAAATCAGGTTTTATAGGATAAATATCCGGAGCTATGATTTGAGGTTGAGCAGTTTTACGGAAGGCATCTATATGATTATAATATATTCCCAGCTCTTTATTTAGAGTGATGTTTGAAACCTGATAATCATAGACAGCAGTAAAGATAGGTATATTTTCTTGCGAAGCAATTTCCTTCAGAATACGATGAGAATCAAATTGTCCCTGATAAGGCTCATCAAAGGTGTAAAAACCCCTTACATTGCCAGCTCCTTGTGAAATGATATCCTGCATTCTATAAAGAATTTTCTCCTGGTAGATTTCTGTATGGTTGCTGATTTGATAATGTAGCTGGTCTTCTATTTCCACATAATCCAATTCTACATTACAATTTCCATACCAGTAGACTCTTGGATTGAGGTTAACTAATCTTAGAAACACTCTGGAATCTGCTGTGTTAGGATTATGGTCAATATCAGCGGTTAGCAGATTGGCATCAATCAGGTCTTTATAAGGAATTTTAATCTCCAGTTCTATAAATTCATTTCCTTTACGGTTTAATAAATAATCCTGCACGAAAAATATGGTTTCACTTCTTTCTTGATTATCTATCCAGTGATTCAGAATTTTAACCTGACTGGAAAATCCCGTTTTATAGAGTTCATAACCAGCCACATAAAATTTCAAGAGAGGAGCATTGGCGCTTATACCTGGTTGCAGATTGCTAATTTTAAAGCGGAATTTTATCCAGATATAGCTATCGGAAAAGTCGGGTGGATTATTTTGATATAGAATAAATTCACTGCCGAAACGGACATAGAATCCATATCTATTTTGCCAGCGATAACGAAGATCCGTAAAGATATGTCCGGTTTGATCTTTCCCTTTTTCTGCTTTCCAAACATAGCCATAGGAAGCATCAGATGCCATTTCTGCTCTACCAGTTCGGTTAAGATTCTTTTCACTTGTGGCAGCATACCAATATTGATGGTCCATACTATCTCCAATACGGACATCTTTTTCACTGGAAAATTCAGCTTCAAAACGACAATAGCTTGAAGTTGATAGCGGATAGGAAGCATAATGCAAATCACTTTCAAGATCTTTATCCCAACCCCAATCTGAAATCCAAGCATCAATCTGGGCTTTATCTAAATCTTTTAATAAACCTGAAAGGTCCGGATCTCCTTTCTGTGTTCTGACTTTTGTGGTATTATAACCTAAAGTTTGGATAAAATTAATAAGGGTATTACGAGAGGCATAGTCCACTTTATCTCTATTTCTTAAATTGGCATAAACGCCGAAAAGAAAGTCATCAGAGTATTTAGCAAATAGAGGAGATAGCATCAGCAAAAAAGTACCAAGGAAAAGCAAACATAACTTTTTCACTTGCATTTTACCTTCTACATTAACTTTATTTTTCATATATTTCTTATAATCACAGTTGAATTTTGAGGTCAAGAAAATTGTGCAATTTTAACTTCATCCCTTATATCAATTTAGATAGAGATTAGCTTTCAATGAATGGCATTCAATGAAATAGTT
>DFOM01000054.1 GCA_002376725.1 Cloacimonetes bacterium UBA3541
AACCATAAATCGCTGCCTTCTGGGATTTATCTCTTAAAAATAGATATTAACAAGGAAATAACCTATCTTTATAAAGTAGTTAAGTTTTAAAGGTTTAATGCATCCTTGTCGTTTTGTAATAAGTAAAATTATTTACAAAGATATCAGGATTGACATTCTTGAAGGATAACCAAATTTGGGTCATATAAAGCTTGTTTATTTTTATAGCTTAAATAATATCAATAAATTGAGTATATAATTAATATCTATTCTGTACGAAGAGAGAAATATTATGTTGTTTATCAATAGTTTAAACCACTATGCTCCTTTTAACATAGCCTGTGAAGAGTATATCTTGAATCATTTCCCTCAGGATGTATTTTTTCTTTATCGCAATGATTCCTCTATTATAGTCGGACGACATCAAAACACTTTAGCGGAAATAAATTTGGATTATGTAAAGAAGCATAACATACCTGTAGTGCGTCGTTTAACAGGTGGAGGAACAGTTTTTCACGATCTGGGTAATCTCAATTATTGTTTTCTTATGAATCGTAACGGGGATGAAGATCGCGGTTTTGCTAGATATACTGCTCCCATTCTTGCAGCTTTGAAAAATTTGGGCATTGATGCAAAGTTGGAAGGTAGAAATGACCTTACTATTAAAGGAATGAAATTCTCCGGAAATGCAAAAGCAGTGTATTCAAATAAAGTACATCAACATGGCACTATTCTCTTTTCATCTAAAATTACAGACCTCAGTGCTGCTTTAAAGGCAAATCCCTTGAAGTTTAAAGATAAAGCGGTACATTCTGTTGCTGCTAGGGTTACTAATATTTCCGAACATCTATTAAAACCTGTAACTCTGGAAGAATTTATCCAATTAATACAGAACGAGGTGCTAAAATTTTATCCAGATTCCAGAGAATATCGCTTAACTGCAGAAGATGAAAAAAGCATTAATACTTTGATGAAGAATAAATATGAAACCTGGGAATGGAATTTTGGACATTCTCCAGCTTATAATCATATTCAAATGATAAGATGTCCTGCAGGAACAATTGAATTTCATACGGATGTTCATAAAGGTAAAATCACTGGGTTACGAATTTATGGTGACTTCTTTGGAGAACTTGATCCTTCCGAACTAGAATTAGCTCTAATAGGTCTTCCTCATCGTGTAGAAGCTATTCGTAAGGTTCTGGAAACGCTTCCCTTGAATGAATATTTTGGAGAAGTAGATATAGAAGACATTCTTACTGGTCTCATCTGATATCATTTAAAAAAAGAGCCAGTAAAAAGTCCTTGACCATAAACCTATCTTTTTTTAATAGTTTATTTATCCATATTAGGAGCTGTAATGAATATACATTTTCGGGATGTTCAGGCTGGCAGCGTGGAAGCTCGTGCTGTCGTTGAAATAGCGGATGGTGTTTTTCTTAATGAAATTACCATACTCAATATTAATGGTGAAATTGTAGTGGAATTTCCCAAAAAGAGCTTTGAGGGTAAAAATCATCGTACTTATTACCTAGATATTATCACTTTTGAAGATAACGATAAACGTTTGGTTTGGGAACTGGAAATTAAATCTGCCTATAAAGAATGGCGTAAAACCAATAAAAAAGTTTTAGTTTACGAACAAAATAAAATAGATGGAGGATCGAAATGATTAACGATCTACAAGAAATCCTTTCAGTAAATATTCGTGGAATGAAGCGTTCTGCTATCCGCGAATTATTAAAGTATCTCAATCAACCTGGCTTGATCTCCTTTTCTGGAGGTTTTCCTGCTCCTCAATCTTTTCCCGTAGAAGAATTAAAAGGGATTATTGCTGAAGTGATGGAAAATGAGCCCTATTACGCTCTTCAGTATGGAACCACCGAAGGAGATAATCTTTTAAGGTCTCAATTAGCTGATCGTTATAAGAAGCTTGGAATTGATGTAACTATGGATAATATCATAATTACCACTGCTTCTCAGCAGGCTTTAGACCTGATAGCGAAAAGCTTTATTGATCGTGGAGATACTATTATTGTGGGACTTCCTACTTATCTGGGTGCTCTCAGTGCTTTCAATTCCTATGGCGCTGATATGATTGGTATTCCTATGGATGATGAAGGTGAAATCCCGGAGATTATGGAAGACGAAATTAAAAAGTCTATCAATCGGGGTAAAAAACCCAAATTTATTTATGTCATTCCAGATTTCCAAAATCCTGCTGGTATGACAATGAGTGAAAAGCGTCGTAAAGAAATTATTGATATCGCTCATCGCTATGATATTCTTATCCTGGAAGACAGCCCTTATCGCGAATTACGTTATGAAGGCGAATCTCAACGCACTCTTTATGAACTGGATGGAACTCAACAGGTAGTGCTTTTAGGCACTTTCTCTAAGATTTTCTGTCCAGGTTTTCGCATTGGATGGGTGATGGGTCATCCTGATGTTCTGGATAAAGTTGTGATTGGAAAGCAAGCTACTGATCTTTGCACTCCTCCCTTCACTCAGCGTATTGCAGCTCGTTATATGGAAAAGGGTTATCTGGACCCCAAGATTAGTGAAATCTGTAAGATGTATAAATCCAAACAGAAAGTTATGCTGGAAGCTCTGGATGAGTTTATGCCAGAAGAATTTACCTGGACAAAACCGCAAGGTGGTCTTTTCTTAATGGCTACCGGTCCTGAATGGATTGATACAGATGCTTTGTTGATAGATTGTATCAAAGAACAAAATGTAGCCTATGTAGCCGGTACCTCTTTCTTCTGTGATGGTAAGGGACAGAATACTATGCGTCTGAACTTCTCTTATGAATCAGAAGAGAATAACCGTGAGGGTTGTCGTCGTTTAGGTACCTTCTTAAAAAAGGTGATTGCCAACAAATCCTGAAATTGCAATATAAACTAACTAAAATTATAAATTGGGAGGTATAATGCCTAAAAAAGTCCAGAAAGACCGTATAGGCATGATTATACGCGAGGAAGATACTCCAGAAAAGATGGAAGTTGAACTTCCAGAAATTAAGGAAACGGGTGATGAATCCTCCCCTGTACTTATCTATTATAACTGGTGTAAGAAATGTGGCATCTGTGTTGCTTTCTGTCCCACTGGTTGTTTAGGAAGAAAAGCCGATGGCTCACCATATGTTTTAGCACCAGAGAAATGCATTCATTGTGAAACCTGTGACCTTCTTTGCCCTGATTTTGCTATTACTGGCGCTAAAGAACGCTAAGGAGACCAAATGCCTAAGTCAGATACAAAAAATTCTAATAATATGAATAAAGAAAATAAAACCACTCCCACAAAAAAGATAGAAGAGTTACAAACCCATAAAGAAAGAAAAACTGTCCTGATGCAGGGCAATGAAGCTGTAGCTTATGGTGCCTTGGATGCAGGATGCAATTTCTTTGCCGGCTATCCTATTACTCCTTCTACTGAAATAGCAGAAATCCTGGCTGCAGAACTTCCTAAACGAGGCGGTGTATTTGTCCAGATGGAAGATGAGTTGGGAAGTATCTGTGCTGTAATAGGGGCATCTTTAGCAGGTGCAAAAGCTCTAACTGCAACCTCTGGTCCCGGTTTTTCTCTTATGCAAGAAGGTATAGGCTTTGCTAGAAGCACAGAAACTCCTTGTGTGGTGGTTGATGTGCAACGCGTGGGACCTTCAACTGGGATGCCAACCAGTTGTGCTCAAGGTGATATTCAACAATCTCGTTGGGGCACTCATGGCGATAGTCCCGCTATTGTCCTTTATCCAGATAGCGTTAAAGAAAGCTATGAACTTACTATCCGTGCTATTAATCTTTCAGAAAAATATCGCACCTGCGTGATTCTCTTGCTGGATGAAGTTCTGGGTCATATGCGTGAAGCAGTCAGACTTCCTGATATGGCAAATGTGCGTGTCATCTCAAGAATTAAGCCTACCGTTCCACCTCAATGGTATAAGCATTATGAGAATACCGAAAAATATCCATCCCCTATGTATAGTTTTGGCGAAGGATATCGGTTTCATGTAACGGGACTTACTCATGATGTCCTTGGTTTTCCCACTAATAAACCTAATGAAGCAGCAGAAATGATGTCAAAACTTAAGAAAAAGATTACCTATAATATCCGAGACCTGGTCCAAATTGAAAGCTTTCAGATGGAGGATGCTAAAATTGCTGTTTTTGCTGCGGGAATTACTGCTCGTTCTGCTAAGGCAGCAGTGACTCTGGCAAGAAAAGAGGGAATACCAGCAGGATTGCTGCGTCCTTTGACTATCTGGCCCTTCCCAGATGATGCGGTGCGTAAAATGTTGCGTAATGTGGATACGGTTATTGTGCCCGAATTGAATCAGGGACAGCTAATTAGGGAAATTGAACGTTTAGTCAAAGACCGTAGTGATAGCAAACTGATAAAAATTCAAAGAGTGGATAGCAAACTAATTCCACCTCAGGATATCCTACAAAAAATCAAGGAGGGAATTTAAAATGCCAACTATACCTCAAAAAATTATCCATGAATATCTACGGCACGATAAGAAATTCCCTCATGTGTGGTGTGCTGGTTGTTCCAATGGCATAGTGCTGGGTTCAATCATCAGAGCTATTGCGGGTATGAATCTGGACCGAAATGATATCGTTATGGTATCTGGAATTGGCTGTTCATCACGAATGCCAGTTTATGTGGATTTCAATACTCTTCACACTTTACATGGAAGAGCTATTGCTTTTGCTACCGGAATTAAACTTCATAAACCCCATTTGAAGGTCATTGTGGTCACTGGTGATGGTGATTGTGCTGCCATCGGTGGAAATCACCTCATCCATGCTGCCAGAAGAAACATTGACCTTTCTGTGATTATGCTCAATAATAATATTTATGGAATGACCGGGGGTCAGGTGTCGCCTACTACTCCTCATAAAGCCTATGCTACAACAGCTCCTTATGGTAATATAGAACCTGATTTTGATGTTTGCAAATTGGCTATAGGTGCAGGAGCTACTTATGTGGCAAGAACTACGGCTTTTCATACCCAGGAAACGCAAAATATGGTTAAAGAAGCCATAGAACATCCTGGCTTTGCTCTAATTGAAGTTATATGTGCCTGTCCAGTGATTTATGGTAGATTGAATAAAAAAGGTGGAGCTCCAGAAATGATGAAGGAAATGAGAGATAATTCTATACCCCTTGCTGCTGTAGATAAACTGCCTCCCGAAAAAGTGCAGGGAAAGATTATACGGGGCGTACTGCATAAAGATATTCGTCCCGAATACTGTGCTCTATATGCTGATTTGGTTAAAAAAGCTCAAGCTCTGGGAGGCTCAGAATGAAATATCCCTATGAAATACGCCTTTCTGGAAGTGGAGGACAGGGACTCATTCTTGCCGGAATAGTTCTGGCTCGTGCTGCAGTTCTGGAAAATCACTATGTTACTCAAACTCAAAGCTATGGACCCGAATCAAGAGGTGGCTATTCTTATGCTGATGTCATAATCAGTGATGAAGAGATATATTTCCCGGAAGCTGTTTCTTTTGATTGCCTACTGGCTCTCAATCAGGAATCCTGCGATAAATATCTCTTTGACCTTAGAGAAAATGGAATTCTCATTGTGGATACTAGCTTTGTGGAAAATATTGCCGCAGTAGTGGAAAATACCTACGAAGTTCCTTTCACGGAGATCGCTATAGAAAAACTGGGTAGTCCGATTCCTACTAATATTATGGCACTAGGATTTTTGGTTAAAGTTACCGGTATCGTAAAAACCGCATCTTTACAAAAATCTATTGAGGAAAGTGTGAAACCTGCCTTCGTTGACCTCAATATAAATGCTATGAAATTGGGTATGGAATTAGCTAAAAATTACGGAAAATAGAGGACCTGATGATTAAACATCTCTCTCATATAGGCATTGCCGTTAAAAATCTGGATGAAGCTATTGCTGTTTACGAAAAACTTGGCTTAAAACTTGAAGGTATTGAAGAAGTTCCATCTCAAATGGTTAAAGTTGCCTTCTTCCCCTGTGGAGAAACTCGTCTGGAATTGTTAATGCCCACCTCGCCCGAAAGTCCTATCGCTAAATTCATTGAGAATAGGGGAGAAGGTATACAGCACATCGCTCTCGCAGTGGATAATATAAAGGAAGAACTTACCAAAGCTCAAGAAAATGGCTTTCGCTTAATAGATTCTCAACCTCGTTTAGGTGCTCATCATTCGGAAATCGCTTTTCTACATCCAAAATCTACTCTCGGTGTACTGATAGAATTATGCCAGGAAAAAGAAGAATGATTCTCTCTTCAAACAGATAATCATCCCTGATAATTAATACAGAGAATTATTCCTGATAATTAATGATTAAATATAGCCAGTCCTTGTTGACTGGCTATATTCTTTGGGAGTTAAATTTAGGAGAATTAATTCGTATAAAAACTGATGTATAAAGAGTAAAATGAGTGAACTCTGTAAAAATCCCTCCGTTTTTAATAAATTCGCATAAAAACCTGATGCATAAAGTGTAAAATGAGTGAACTCTGTAAAAGCTCCTCCCTTTAATAAATTCACAGAAAAAACCTGATGCATAAATAGTAAAACGAGTCAAATTTGTAAAATTCCCCTCCCCTTTTTAATAAAAATAGCAGCAAAACAATAAATTCGCAGAAAAATGGATAAATTCGCAGAAATTGGGATAATTTCGCATAAAAATAGATAATTTCGCACCCCTATTTTACCCTTGTCTCTCACCTATCACTTTTAATATCAATAAGTTATACTGAATTTTATATCCCTTTACTAACCCCTACCTCCCCCTTCTCTTTTTAGCCAAGAAAGAGTCAAGAGAGAGTCAAGAGAGAGTCAAGATGTATATACTAACTAATTATATACTAGTTATTTAAACCATATCTATTTAAATATATACTTAATTAATTATGTACTAGTTATTTAAATCAAAATCTGTATAGTTATATATAGTATATCTCTACTTATTCTAGAATAATATAATAATATATATATATAAATTTATTACTTTCTATCAGAATCTATAATTTTCTATCAGG
>DFOM01000064.1 GCA_002376725.1 Cloacimonetes bacterium UBA3541
AGGAAGCTTAGAAGCGCTATTCGTAGTATAAAGTCAAATCTTCCCTATTTGTTCACCTTCCAGAAATACCCGGAACTTCATATCCCCAACACAACTAACTCCCTGGAAGGAGTTAACAGTGCTCTCAAGTTTAAAATCAAAGCCCACCAGGGAATAAACTCTGTTAGAAGAAAGAAAATCATCGACTATTTACTCTCCAAATAGCAACTACATTTTTTTCAATACACCGATTATTATAATAGATAAATGTATTTAAATAACACACAACTTTAGGTCTAACTTACTAATATGTAATTCATTAATATGCTAATCTTAGCGTTCTCTTGACTATTTTTTAGAGGAAAAGAGAAGGGATGGACAGGGGTTAGTAAAGATAGGAATGTTAAGTGTAACTTATTGATAAGGGCATTGAATAATTATCCATATTCAAAATTAGTAGGAAATCAATTTTTATATAGGAGAGGAAAATAACTAATCATAGTTATAGTTTAATAAAAAAGATATATATTAGTTAAATGATAGCTACATAACCGGGAAAGTCCTTTACTTCCATACGATATATAGCTTCAGCGCCCAGTTCTTTCCAGCAAAATGTTTCACATGAAACCACCGTCTGAGATAATAATGCAGATATTCCACCTACGCATATCAGATAAATTGCCCTATGCTTACGAATAGCATTGGTAACTTCTTTTGATCTTTCTCCTTTACCTATCATTACTTTTAAACCATTTTCCAGAAGCAAGGGAGTATATTTATCCATTCTGGCTGAAGTAGTAGGACCTATGGCACCACATACTTTTCCAGGTGGTGTAGGTGCAGGACCACAATAAAAAAGTGCGCTATCTGCCAAATTAAAGGGCAATGGTTTTCCTTCTTTAATCAGTTGATTTAATCTCAAATGAGCTTGATCTCTTGCTGTATATAACACTCCAGATATAAGCAATTTATCTCTAATGGTAAACATTTTAATTTCTTCTGATTTTAAAGGAAGTTCTATTTTTATAATTCGCATTTAGCTGCTCTTAAGTTTTATCTTTCAGATAGTTATAGAGATGCAACGATGAGCATGACAATCTATATTTATCGCTACAGGTAAGGAAGCAATATGGCAGGGTTCGGAAAGTATACTAACCTTTAGCGCGGTGGTTTTACCACCAAATCCCTGTATTCCTTTCCCTTTTTGATTAATCTGGGTTAATAGCCTTTCTTCCATTTTTTTATATTCTGGTTTCTTTTCGGAGGGAGAGATAGGAACCATTAAAGCTCTTTTAGCCAGAATAGCACATCGTTCAAAATTTCCTCCTATGCCAACACCTACGAGAACAGGAGGACAGGGTTTACCACCTGAAGAAACAACTGTATCTACAATAAAATCTTCTATTTCTCTTAAGGATGTGGTAGGATTGAACATTTTCAATAAACTACAGTTTTCAGCTCCTCCACCTTTGAGAGATATATGAAGTTCTAATTTATTTCCTGGTAGTTCAGATAAATGCAAGATAACAGATTGCTGCGAGTTTTCTGGATTTTGTATATGATTAGAGAAACACCTTATCGGTTCAAAAGTAATAGAATCTCTAAGGTAGTATTTTCTCCAAGCATCATTAACTGCTTTTGATACAATAGCATAAAGAGGTCCATTCTCTATTTTGATCTGATTTCCTATATCGGCAAAAACAACTACGATTCCGGTATCCTGACAGATAGGAAGTTTTTCTTTAGCAGCCAGTTCTTCATTTTTTAGCATAGCGTTAAGCATATCTTTTGCCACATCGTCCTCTTCAATAGCTAAAGCATTATTAATCAATGTAATAGTTTCGGGAGTAGATTGGCAATAAATCTTACCTATAGCATCAATTATAGTTTCATATACTTGTTTTTCGGGTATTATTCTTAGGGATGGCATTAACTCATCCTTTTCTTCGCATCAAAAGATATTTTAGGAGCAGGTCTTCAATTGGAGTAGCGGTACTAACGGGATTATATTCAACTTGGTATTGATGACAGCCAGCCTTAAGCTTCTGTATATGTTCCTGATAGTTTTGCAGGTAATTTTGCCTTATTTGCCAGGGATTTACGGTAATTTTTTCGTTGGTTTCGCTGTCTACAAATTCCGTTTCTCCATGAAACTTAAAGTTATCTTCCTGTAAATCAGTGATATGGAATACCAGAACTTCATGATGATGGGATTTAAAATGCTTCAGACCTTCTAATATATTATCTGGTTCATCCAGCAGATCAGAAATTAATATTATCAAACTTCTTTTCCGAATTGTATCAGCAATTTTATGTAAGTTTTCCAGCAGACGAGTGGAATCTTTAGGTTCCAATTCTGCTAAAATTCTAAATACTTGAGGAAGATATCCTCTATATGCTTTAGGAGGAAGTAAATTGGTAATTTCATCATTGAAGGTGACCAATCCTGCGGCATCTTTTTGTCCAATCATCAGCCAGGAAAGTGAGGCAGCCAGGCGGCAAGCATAGTCAATCTTAGTATTTTCTCCCGAGCCATAGAACATAGAACGGCTGTGGTCTAAAAGGATATAGCAACGTAAATTAGTCTCTTCTTCAAAGCGTTTAACATAGTAACGCTCCGTTTTAGCGACAATTTTCCAATCTATATTTTTAATTGGGTCGCCAATATTATACTCTCTATGGTCTGAGAATTCAACACTGAATCCGTGGTAAGGTGATTTATGAAGTCCGACAAGAAAGCCTTCCACGGTGGTTTTAGCGAGTAGCTGAAACCGTTTTAGTTTTGCTGCCGTCTCTTCTGTAAGTAGTTGTTGATTCATTCCTTAGGTTTACTCTTATAGAGAAGCCCCAGAGGAATTAGAACACCATAAGCAATAGTTAAGATTAATGGAGAAATAACGATTTCGTTTCCTGCCATTACACAGTAGCCGATGATTAGCAAAATGACAGCTATTCCTAAAATCAGATAGTTAATAGGTCCTAATTGTAATTTATTATTATTTGCCATAATCCATTACTCCAGATACAATTAATTAGCAACACGCTTTTCATAACTTTCAAAGGTATTACACACTTTCTCATAGGTCAATTGACAGAGTTCATTTCTATCACGCTGCGGGTCAAATTCTATGGGGTCCAAAAAATTAATTTCCACTTCCATTTTATGTGCTAATAGATTCCAGTAATATTTTAAATAATTAATGCCTTTATTCCAGAATATTACGAAACGGTTTTTACTATTAATGGGTTTTCCATCCAGTTTTAAATATCTGATACAGACAGGAACAACGGTGCAGGCAGCATCTATAGCGGATTGGAAAAGAGAAGAACGAAATTCATTAACTTTGCTTCCATCGGTACCGGGTTTTTCCGGAAATAGTACAACTTTAAAACCCTTTTTTAACATTTCTGCGAATCTTTTGATTTCTTGAGGAAGACGGATCTTATTTTTCCTATCTGTATAAAGGCATCCTCCACGGCGAATTATGTTCCCTATTACCGGAGTTTCACTCATTTCAGTGGAAGTGATAAACACATAATTATCAATTGCTCCGAGTAAAAATATATCTAATAAAGATGAATGATTAGCTACAAGTAGATAGTTCTTATCTTTCAACTTTTGAAACACTTCTTGATTCTTGACTCTAAGTTTAATATGAAAAGCACGAAGGAATTTTCGGGAAGTATAGCTCATATTTTTAATCTCTAACCAACGGCGTTTAATAGGATTTTTAGCAAAAAGATGGATAAAATAGGAACGACAGACGAAAAACCATAGTATTATCATCTGCCATATAGTATGAAATAATTTAACTATCCACATCTTTTTATCCTCTTTTTAATTCCATTCTTCTTTTCCAACTATATCATAATCTGTCAAGTTATTTTTCCGTCTATCTCTATAGAATGAAAAATTTAAAATTAATTGTCTCGTTCCTATTTTTTATTACTCTTTTCTTTTTATAAAATTACGAATTATCGTCCATTTAAAATTTCGACCTGGGGAAAAATCTTTTAACCTATTGTATTTGATAAAACCGTTATATTTATTGCTTTTAGAAGTGACTGAAATAGCTAGATAATCTGTAGTTAATGAGATACTTATATCCGATTAGGACATTACTTGGACATAAGCTGGACATAAGCTGGACATAAGATGGACATAAGCTGGACATAAGCTGGACATAAGCTGGACATAAGCTGGAAATAAGCTGGACATACGCTGGACATAAATATTCTGATATCGGTAATTTAC
>DFOM01000003.1 GCA_002376725.1 Cloacimonetes bacterium UBA3541
TATTGAGATAAAAGAATTTGAATGAGATACTGATTAATTTAATAAGGATTTATAGTAATATAATAGCTCTTGCAGTATTATATTTTGTTAAAAGTAGATATTTATCTCTCTAAATTTATAGGAAATGAAGTAGAAATTGGATAAACAATACAATCAAAAAACCTAGGAAATAATATTTTTGAATAGATAAAATAATAAGGAGTCAAAATGCAAGTTACCCGATTGGAACAGATTCTGGATCTCATCAAGCCTCTACCACGTAAAACTTTAGTAGCTGCCTGGGGAGTTGATCCACATACTATTTGTGCTGTCTACCATGCTGTAGATATGGAATTGATAGAAGGGATACTAGTGGGTGATGAAAAACAAATATATCAGGTCTGTGAGACTGAACGGATAGACCCATCCCGGTTTAAGATTGTTCATTCTGATACAGACATAGAAGCGGCAGCCAGAGCTGTAGCTATGATTAATGCTGGAGAAGGTGATTTTTTGATGAAAGGATTGCTCAGTACAGATCGTTATATGAAAGCTATCTTGCACAAAGAGAAGGGATTAATGGATAAGGGTGCTATACTTTCTCATGTAACAGTAGCTGAGATTCCTACCTATCCCAAGCTACTAATCTTTGGAGATGTAGCTATAATTCCACTTCCCGACCTCAATCAAAAGATTGCTATCACCAACTATTTAATAAAGGTAGCTCATTATCTGGGAATTGAAAATCCTAAAGTTGGTATTCAAGCTGCATCTGAGCAGGTTTTACCCAAGATACCTTCCTGTGCCGAAGGAGCAATGATAGCTAAAATGGCACAACGAGGACAGATTAAAGGAGCAATTGTAGAAGGACCTTTAGGACTGGATTTAATTGTGGATAAAGAAAGTGCTCAGATTAAAAAAGTTCAGAGTGAAGTTTGTGGAGATGCGGATTGCATTCTGTTTCCCAATATAGAAGCAGGAAACACTTTTTATAAGTCTGTCGTTAAATTGATGAAAGGAGAGCTTTGTGCTATAGTTATGGGTGCAAGAGTTCCTTGTGTTCTTACTTCCCGAGGAGACAGTGAGATGTCCAAGCTCTACTCTATTGCATTAGCGTCTCTTTTATCAGGAGGAAAATAGTGAAAGAATCCATCCGTTCTCTAGAAGAGTTAGCTGATTATGTTCGTTCATCAAGAAGACGAACCCGGATTGCAGTTGCTTGTGCAGAAGATCCAAATACTATAGCTTCTATAGGAAAAGCGGTTAATGATGGCTTTGTAGAGGGTATATTAATTGGTTCTGGACTCAAGATAAAGGAAGTCTGTAAAATTGAGAAAGTGGACTCTGCTATCTTTCGCATAATTGACATTAGAGATGAAATGGAATCAGTATCTGAATCCATCAGGATGGTTCGTGAAGATGAAGCAGATGTTTTAATGAAGGGTTTAGTTGGTACGGATAAATTTCTTAAAGCGGTTCTGGATAAAGAGAAGGGATTACTTCCGGAAAAAGCAATAATGAGTTATGTTTGTGCTGTGCAATTGCCGCGCTATCATAAACTTCTCTTTATAAGTGATACTGCCGTATTACCTTATCCTGATTTTAATCAGAAAATAGCGATGATAAATTATAGTGTAGCAATGGCACAGCGTTTTGGCATAGAAAAACCTAAAGTTGCCTTGATTTCTGCTACGGAAAAGGTTTCGGATAATATTCCGCACACGTTGGAATATGCTGAACTAAGTAAAATGGCAGAACGAGGTCAGATAAAAAATTGTATTATTGATGGACCGTTGGATATCTTTCTTGCTTGTGATCCGCAAGCAAGTGTGATTAAAGGTGTGTCTTCTAGCATTGCTGGAGATGCAGATGTGCTAATATTTCCCAGTCTGGAAAGTGCTAATAGTTTTTATAAAGGGTTAATGCTGTTTGCAGAAGGAGAATTAGCGGGATTGATTCAGGGTACTATAAAACCCGTAATTGTTATGAGCAGAAGCGAAAGCGCCGCTTCTAAATACTATTGTATAGCATTATCATGTTTAATGGGAGGTGAAAGATGATTATCGCTATAGCTAGTGATCATGCCGGATTTGAACTTAAGGGAGCAATTAAAAGTCATTTTCCAGAGCACGAGTTTCAGGATTATGGTACCTATTCTGTAGATGCTATGGATTATCCCGATACAGCAGTTCTTGCAGCCAGAGCAGTAGCAGAAGGCAAAGCAGAGAGAGGAATATTAATCTGTGGTACAGGAATAGGAATGAGCATAACGGCCAATAAAATTAAGGGGATTCGGGCTGCAGTATGTATGAATGCCGATCTGGCAAGACTTTCCAGAATGCATAATGATGCTAATGTCCTTTGTTTAGCTGGAAGATTTATAGCTGTACATTATGCTCTGGTGATTGTAAATACCTGGTTAACCACTTCATTTGAGGGAGGTAGGCATCAGATTAGAGTGGATAAAATTAAAGAAATAGAAGGAGAAAAGCTGTGAAACATATCAAAGAGCAGGACCCAGAACTTTATGCTGCAATGGAAGGAGAATTAAATAGACAGAGGGAAAATCTGGAGCTGATAGCCTCAGAGAATTTTACTTCAATGGCGGTTTTGGAAGCACAGGGTAGTGTGCTTACCAATAAATATGCCGAAGGATATCCCTATCGTTGGAGTAAAAAGACTGGTAAAATTAATTATAACCTATATGGCCGTTATTATGGTGGTTGTGAATATATTGATGAAGTAGAAAAACTGGCTATTGAACGAGCCAAACAGCTTTTTGGTGCAGAGCATGCTAATGTTCAACCTCATAGCGGTTCTCAGGCAAATATGGCGGCTTACTTTACCTTGGTTAAACCAGGCGATACAGTTATGGCTCTGGAATTATCGCATGGGGGTCATCTAACTCACGGTCATCCTCTTTCCTTCAGTGGACAGTTCTACCACATTATCCCTTATCAAGTTAGTAGAGAAACAGAGGAACTTGATTATGATGAGTTAGCTCGTTTAGCAGAAGAACATAAACCTCAGATGATTCTTGCTGGAGCTTCAGCTTATCCGAGAAAGATGGATTTTGCTAAATTTCGTGAGATTGCGGATTTAGTTGGTGCAAAGCTTATGGTAGATATGGCTCATATTGCCGGTTTAGTAGCTGCTGGATTGCATATGAATCCTGTTCCCTACGCCGATGTGGTGACTTCTACTACCCATAAGACTTTAAGAGGGCCAAGAGCGGGAATTATTCTTTGTAAAGAGGAATTTGCCAAAGAGATTGATGCAAAAGTCTTTCCTGGGATACAAGGTGGACCCTTGATGCATGCCATTGCCGGGAAAGCTGCTACTTTCTATGAAGCCTTACAGCCGGAATTCAAAGTTTATCAACAGCACATAGTTGATAATGCTCAAGCACTGGCTACCGCTTTGATAGCTAATGATTTTAGATTGGTTTCAGGAGGAACAGATACTCATCTTATGTTAATTAATCTCGGAACAGAAGAAGAAGGTGGACCCAGTGGTAAGAAAATGGAAGAAGCTCTGGATAAAGCAGGAATTACTGCTAATAAAAATACCGTTCCTTTTGAGACTCGCAGTCCCTTTGTTGCCAGTGGAATTCGTCTAGGTACTCCAGCTGTAACAACTCGTGGTATGGGAATAGATGAGATGAAACAAATTGCAGATTTTATTAAAAGAGTGAAAGAACATATTGAGGATGAAGAGTATTTAACCAATGTGAAATCAGAGGTGCAATCGCTCACAGCAAGATTTCCACTTTATCCTGAATTGAGATAAACCAGGGGAAAAATAACCGCCTCCAGATATTACCAGTGGCTTTTACTGAAGGCGGTTTTTTCTATGCTAAACAAGGAGAGGATAGGCTACTTTATACTTTATTTTAACATCAACATTTTGTGGGTCTTACTATAATTCCCAGCTTGCATACGACAGAAATATATACCACTGGCAAGTTGACGATGATTATTATCCAGACCGTCAAAGTCAATTTTATAGTTTCCAGCTGTCTTAACCTCATTCACTAAGGTGCGCACCAGCTGACCTTTAACATTAAATATTTCAATGCGTACAGCTGTTGTCTCTTTGATACTGTAAGCTATAGTAGTTGAAGGATTAAAAGGATTGGGGAAATTACTTTTTAGTTCAGTTACAACAGGCAGAATGGGGTCATCATTAGAAACGACATTTCCTTTACCATTCAGTTGAACAACTATTACTGGATTGACGGGGTCATCAGTCTCAATTTGCATAGTAGAATGATAAGTCAGGGTATCAACAGGAGTAAAGGTTACATTAAAGCCCAGAAAGGATTGAGCAGGAACTATAATATTGATGGCAAATCCAGGAGATCCATTTCCTTGGAAAACGGCAAACGGAGGAGAGACCTGAACGGTTCCAATGAGCACCGCATCACCATTATTATTTATAGTGAAAGAACTTTGTGCTATTTGACCTAGAGGGACAACGCCAAAGTCTATTAACAGAGAATCAACAGAAATAATAGGTGTTCCGATAATTGTTCCACTAGAGGGGAATATAATATCATCAATCCAGGCACAATCACTTCCTGAAGAAGTACCGCTATCTTTGGAATAGGACCAGACAAAAGTATTCTGTCCGGCTGGAACCTCAAAGAAGACTTGACTCCATATATCTGAAGTGCCAGACCACTGATTACGAACTACATCATTAATGGCGAAACGAAGATAATCATAGTTTAATTCACTGGAAACCTTTTTCCAGAAACTTATTGTTCCGGCAACCGGACAATTGAGAGTAACGCTAATTGAAGTAGTTTGATTGTGAGTTATAAGTGCAGATTTGGCAGAATGAGAGTTATTATAGCTTGTATGATCAATAGTCCAATTGCCGCCATTAAATTGCCAGTTAAAACCAGAGAAATTAGTTTCAAAGTTCTCTTTTAATAAACCTACTGTTATTGGATAATTCTGAACCGAGCTGTAATCACCAGCAAAGAGCATAGCCGTAAGAGTTAAGTTAGTTCCTTCAGACACTTGAGAACTTATGGTAACATAGTAGGTGATTTGACATTGTTCTTCGGGAGCTAAACTAGGGAATGTGTCATCCATAGGTTCCATTACATTCATTCCACCCATAATTGCCAGAGCTGAAGTAATGTTATTAGCTTGAGAATGTCCGCTATTAGTGATGGGAAAGCAGAGCGTAACGCTTTCACCAGGATCTAAAACACCATTGTTATTACCTAGGAAATCCTGAATTATTAATCCTTCCCATGTAAACACAGGTGCATTAAGTATAAGATTACGGTCATATTCATAAGTACCATCATCACAGGAAGTAATAATATGGATAGAAGCAGAATGCTGGTCAGGAACATTACTTGCCACCTGAATAGTTAATCCATTAACTGTTCCACCGATGCTATTGGCTGCAATATCCGGGATATTTTCCGTTCCATTAATAATAGTGAGGTAAGGGTCCTCGGTCTGAATGGATACAATAGAGTTAGTGGCAGCGTCATTACCCACATTATTCAGGGTCAGATTTATGGTTATTAATTCTCCATATTCGGGGAGATTGTTGTTATTATCAGTGACTACCATATCAACAACTATAAGATAAGGGCCGCTTGCAGGCAGCACTTGAATAGTATCAAGATAGGTAACTTTATTGAAAGCAGTGATAGTTAAAGTCAAGTCCATAGGTGCCAGAGGTGGATTTTCCAGAGTCAAATTAATATCTCCATTAGCATCAGCAATGCCTGTAGCATAGATTGTTCCAGAACCATAAAGGGTTACGCGAGCACCAGGTATAGTACTAACCGTAAAAGTATTCATACCAATGAAAAGGATAGGAGTATAATTAGCAGTGATGGGTTGAGGGTCCTTAGATCGTACCATCAGAGAGCAATCTCCGAAAATATTCCAAGTCAGAAAAGTACTGATGCCATTTTGATCATAAACTTCTATCATTTTGGAGGAACCGTTATAGAAAAGACCTCCCATAGTATGTTTCTGTTCTGCTACCAAGAGGTCTACTGTTTCATCCTGAGCTCGCATAGGAGGATTCCAAAGCTGATTTATGGAACTACCATAAAATCCAATAGCACCAGCAGGGGCATTTGTGCTTTCATTAATAGAACGTAGCCAGGCTTCGGCAAAACAGGTCATACTGACAAAGTTGCCATTAACACACGCAACGCTTTGGATAAAGGGAAGCATATAATCATTGGTGAGTGCATTAACATGGGTGTTGCTGAAACCAGTAGTAACCCAGTAAGTATCAGTTCCATGACCCGTATAATTTATAAAACCTCTTCCCTGATTCAAGTTGGTACTTACCTGCGCTGCAGTAGCACCCATAGATTCATAGATCTGGTCTACACTTAAATAGCCATAATTAAGCAGGTCAGTTCGGATATTTTCTTGATGTTGCTGGTCACTTTCTCCCATATCGCCTTGTGAACCACCTCCTTGGTTAGAGGCGATTCCCATTGCTCTCTGGACCCATTGACTTCCTGCTTGAATCTCTTTTTCATAATAGACCGAGCGAATTATCTGAGTTTCCATTTCAGCAACTGTTTGGGCAGAAAATCTACCTACATAAATGTCAGGATAACTATCGGTTCCAGCCAGAAGAGAATAGGAGGGATCAGATCCTCCACCACTAGCTGTGAGAGTTGGAACCTGAGGAGCATCACCAAAAATCTGCACGAACATCAATCCATCGTTTAAGTCGTATTGATTCTGAATATAATTCTTAATTTGGTTGGCAGTAGGACCAGCAACAGAAACATCTACTACATCCACTCTATAGCCATTTTGGCATTTCCAATCTACCCAGGGTTGCATTACGGTATCAAACATTGAGTTTTTAATTGCCAGGATTCTACCCTGTTCAGCAAGCGAGGGGTATTTAGCTTCATTGAAGTTCAGAAACATATTTTCATAGATGGGTGCAAACTCTTCTGCATAAGAGGTTTTAGGTACAGGTAAGGAATTAGTTAGGTCGGTACCATTAGCATTAAGAGCCACTGTAAGCTTGGTATAAATACGTAAAGTTTGAGTGGCAGGATAATATACAAATGGTTGGAAACGAACGGTAATGCCTCTGTAATCGCGAAGAATGAAGGGCTCAGTTAAATAAGAGTGTTCCTCAGGCCAGAATTCATTACCAAAATAGAAATCTGCAAAAGAATAAGGAACAGTTTCTGGATTAATATCACGAGTAAGATTTCCCTTGGAAGGAGCAACAGGTAAAGTCATTTCCACATATTCAGTATCAATAACAGAAAGTTCCATATTTGCAGTGTTTGGGATAATAACACTGCGAGCCAAAATAGGAAGTTGTGGAAAGCCAGCTTCCAGAGTTAAGCCTTCTTTCTTAAGGCTGAGTAAGTTCCAGGTGTTTTCGTTTATATTCACGGGCTCTGCAGTAAAATGACCAAGGGTGAGTTGCATTACCAGATGTTCTGGATTACTATCCAATAATTGGATTTGATTATCATAACTGCTAACAGTTATTTCGCCGGCATTTAAAGAAAATGCCAGGGTTAAAAGCAGGATTAATATTAGTAAGGTTTGTTTCATTTTTCTCCTTTGACCTCATTAAATATTTTCTTTGGTTATTAGCCAAGAAGCAAACAGGGAGAATAATATCAAGAAAAATAGTCTCCCTGTTTAAAGCTTTCTATTTCATTAACATCATTTTCTTAGTATTTGTATAATCTTTAGCTTCCATACGATATAGATAAATACCGCTGGCAACATTTCTACCCTGATTATCTTTCCCATTCCAGACAATTTGATGTTTTCCAGAAGGAAGTTCCGTATCTATCAGTTGTTTAACCAGCTGTCCTTTTAAGTTATAGATATTAATGCGAACTTTGCCTGATTCCTTAAGGGAGAAGTTAATAGTAGTTTCTGGATTGAAGGGGTTAGGATAATTTCCTTCCAGTGTTGTTACCACAGGAACCGTTGCAGGATCACTATTTGGAACCGTTGTTATATGAATAGGTATGGTTATTGAGGGATTATTTATATCATTGGAGGTAATAATCATCTCTAAATCAAGTTCAACTTCTGTTTCGGGCGCAGTATAAGTTAAAGTATAGATTCTTGCCTCACCCACAGGGATGCTATAATTATAATTATTTTCCAGCGGAAGTCCATTGTACAGAAGACCCATATCAGAGGGATAAGTGATGGTTCCAGTGAGCTCTACCGTGCCAACATTGTTGATAACAAGATCTGCTGAAACTTGGTCGTTAGGATGAAGTTCTAAGAAGTTAAACTCTGTCTGAGGCACATAAATTATAGCAATCTCACCACTGGCAGCAATAGGGAAGATAACATCATCAATCCAGGCGCAATCATTACCTGAGGCTACAGAAATATCTTTGGAATAGGTCCATTTAAAAGTATGAGGACCGGTGGTTACAGGATAGGAATATTGAGCCCAGGGTTGATTTCCACTCCAGGAACCCATTTCTGTGCCATCAATACTGAAGCGCAGGAAATCGTAATTTAATTCAGAAGAAACTTTACGCCAGAACTTGATATTACCGGCAGAACTGACATTCAGTGTAATGGAAAGCTCTGTACTCGCATTATTTCCTATTGTTCCAGATTTTGCCATATAATTGCCAGAATGAGCATTTGCTGGATCATTCACCACTGTCCATGGTATAGTACTGTTATTTATCCAGGGATAAACACTAAAATCTCCAGTTTCAAATCCATCTCCATAAACTCCTATAGGCAAAAGAATGCAATGGTTAATGTTTATCTGTCCTGCAGAAATGGAAAGGCTTATAGGTATAATAATTCCATCTGGGATATCATGAGCAAGAGTAACAGAGAAACTAATAGGAATATTTACTCCAGCAGCCATCGTTGGCAACACAAAATAATCAGTGCTGAGGGTGACAAAAGGATTATTTGCCAGGATAATCAGGGTTCCGCTATCTGTATTCATATGTCCAATATTGGTTATAGTTATTCCTACAGAGATATTTTCACCAGGTTCAAAGAAGTTATCGCCATCAGGGTCAAAGAGAATAGGGTCGCCAAATTGTAGTTTAGGTGCATTCACGATGATACTACGAGAAGTAGTCCAGGTATTAGTACCATCAGAAACAATGATATCAAAGGGAACGGATAATTGATCCGGAATATAAACACTAATCAGCACACTAAATAAACCTTCCAGAGAGATGGTTTGATCTGGAAGAATATCAGGAAGAGTCTCTGTCCCATTTAAAATAGTTACATAAGGGCAGGTGGTAGCAAGAGTAGCAGTAAGATTAGCAGCAGTTTGAACGCCAACATTATGGAAAGTTAAATTCATACTGATAGTTTCTCCAGCTTCGGCAACACCATTAACATTAGGGTCGTTTACTGTAATCTGGCTTACAGTTACATAAGGTCCCACATTGGGAATAACCTGAACATTGGCAATCATTGGTCTGCGTAAAGAACGAGTTAATACTATCTGAGCAGTTCCAGGTTCGGTAAAAGGAGTGTAATTGAGAGTGAGATTTCCAGAGGCATCAGTTAAACCGACTCCGTGCAATTCATTATTCATTGAAATTGCCACATAAGTATAGGGGTCAGCAGTGATCTCTAAGGAACTAAGTCCTAAGAAGATTGTAGCAGGAGGAACATAGCTGTTTTGAGTAGGAATTCCGAGATAAGGGATCAAACTCGGATCACCCATATTGGAATATATTTCCCAGTAATAATTGATTCTGGGGCTATTTGCTTGAACTACAGCCATATTTCCCATAAAAATGACAGCACCAACACTATTGCCCCAATCTTCAAAGGGTTCATTATGGTCATGGAACATTGCATCATAAGCACCAGTGTGTCCAGGTACAAATGGTGATCCCGTTCCTACGATTGGAGGTTTATAACCTACTCCCCAATAATAATCTTCATCCCAGTAAGTACTATCGGTTCCACCAATATAGGAAACGGCACCTTTATTTTCTGCTCTTAACCAGGCTTCTCCAAAACAGACACCGATATCAAAGGCATTGGTAAGGCAGCAATTTCCTACCACTACTGGATATTTATTTGCATTCTGCAAGCTATTAATATTGGAAATAGTGAAAGAAGGATTATACCACGAGGTTTCACTTCCATGAGCAGTATAGTTTACATAACCTACACCATTGGATACTTCATTAATTATAGAAGAAGATGCGCTTTGCGATGCCGGATAAAGATAGGTGTGAGAGGTAATACCGTGTTCAGGATTAAAATAGTTATTTACTGCATAATTAATCTGACCATTTGCATGAGAGGGTGACCAGTATGAATCAACACCAGCAATCATAGTTACTTCACTTAAATAGGTATCACTGGGCATAGTATACATTTCATACATTAAGGTTTTATTAACTTGATTCGTTACTTCAGCTTCAGTTGTGGCAGAGAAACGTCCAAAATACATCTCTGGGATAAAATCAGTGCCTTGTAAACGAACATAGGTCAAATCTGTAATATGTCCACTAGGACTGGCAGAAGCAGGGTTGGCAGGAACTTGTGCTACATCTCCAACAATCAATAAATAGGACGGAGCAGGATTTTCGGTAGTAGCAGAATTCCAGATGTTCTGGATATAGGTCTTAATGGAAGAAGTAGTGGTTCCTGTTTCTGTAGTTGTGGCAACAATAACATTATACCCTTCCTGAGTTTTCCAATTTACAAAGGGTTGCAGAGCATTTACAAAATTTGGTGGAGTAATAATTAAATAACTCATAGGATAACGATTCAGACTTGCCCGATTAGAATCAGGATTCATCAGGATATTTTGTAGCATAGAATCAAAAGCTGGAGAATAAGTCTTGGCTCTTAATTCATTGGTTGAAACTAGGTCTGGATGAAGAAATTGGACATTAACTTCTGCACTATAAATTACTTCCATTGCACCTGTTCCAGGATTATAACGAATGGGAGTAAAATCTAGAGCATAAAGATGATAGCCTCGCATATAACCAAGATCAGTAACCTGAATAGAGGGGAAATCTGTCCAGTTTTGACTTTGATAAAATTCCTGGTTAACAATGAAAGGAACAGTTGCCGGGTCTACACTTTTAGATACAGGTTCCTGTCTTGGAATTATGGGATTATTTATTCCTTCAGCTTTCAGGTCTATATTCTTACGCAAAACTGAGTTTATACTTGCTTGAACCTCAGATTCTTCAGGAACACTAAAAATCTGTCGCAAAAGGGGAAGCTTGGGCAGACCTATAATATTAGTGGTCGCATAATCAGCTACCCATAAGTCAGTAAATATTCCTTCCGGAGTCTGTATTTCCTGAAAATCAAGCTTTTCTATACGGTAGCTAACACTCAACCCATAATCATTACTATTAGTTACCACCGCAGCGGTAGGAGTGTTGCTCAGCTTAATGGAACCTTGAGCGGCAAAAACAAATGTCACCAAACTCAAGATTAGGATGATTAATAAATGCCTTTTCATTATATCTCCTTATTTATTATATATCTACAAAGTTATATCTAGTATAATGCAAATTAAATTCCTAAAATAGAAGAAAATTAGATTCATATTAATTCTTTTAAAATAAGATAAAGTTTTTGTCAATAGATTTATTACTAATTTGTTTTTTAAACTTATAGTACTTCCAATCGGATTATGTCATATACAGCGTTAAAAATTATAAACTCATTCAAGATTTTAAAATGGATATAAGAAAAATTGAACTTCTCGCTGAAATTAATACTGTAACTGCCAATTTGCTCAGTTGTGAATGGTTACTCAGAATAATGTAATAGTAGTTACCGATCTGACTAATACAGTGAACTTCGTACTACTTCCCAGCAGTACGATTATTATAGTGGAGGATAGTTTTGAAATCTATGAGAACCTTGCTCTGATCTTTGCACCCTGGACCTGAGTGGTACTTATGAGATAAGTGGATTAAGCTTCCCCAATTGCTATTGTCCTATGGCATACATCATCTTTGTGTCCTTAGCTACATTTCTTCCGTTTATCGCTACAGATGTAACTCATACCGGTTCTAAAGTAGGGGTTTCTTTTGTTAAAACTTCCCCTCCTAAAGAGTAATTAACTATATAGAAATAAACGCTACTGTAGCTTGTACTGTATGATGTTGATAAGGATAATAAATGAATAGTTGATTACATTTGTACTACCTAGTCACACTTAGATAACCTGCTGGGCGCGCTATTATGTAACCTCTTAGGAATAGAAAGATTGAAAGTAGGTGTCTCCCACTGCTGAAATCAATCCAACCGATTCACTATCATCGAGTGAAATATTTCCTGTATAGCACTGATGAGGATATCAGCACACCGTAAATATGTAGCATTTTTAACATCTTCTAATTATTTTAAAAAAATATTAGTAGATTTTTCTTGACAATTTTAAGCTTATAAACTTTACTAAAATTGTTATAAATATTTAAAAAGGAGAACGATAATGAAACGACTAATCATAATTTTAGCGATGGGATTGATTATAGGACTTTCTTTTGCTGGTATTGATGAGTATTATACCTTCAATGCTACCAACGGAACCTACACTCCTATCGTGGGAACCAATGCGGGTATTTCTTCTGATGATGCAATCTCAGCGGCAATTCCCATTGGCTTTACCTTCCCTTATGGGGATTATATCTACAATGAGGTTAAGATTTCATCTAATGGCTGGATTGGTTTAGGTACTTCTCAAACGAGTAGTAACCTTACCAACAACTTAACTTCTACTACCATTGTCCCCGTTGTAGCCCCTCTTTGGGATGACTGCAGCCTGGCAGCAGGTAGCTGTGAATATCTAGTTTCAGGCACAGCACCCAATCGTATTTTTACCATTCAATATACTAACCTTAGATGGAATTATAGTTCAACTTTATCCCCTTTTTTCAATTTACAGGTTAGATTATATGAGAATGGTAAAATTGACTTTGTTTATGGTTCATCTACTGGTAATCCTAAT
>DFOM01000044.1 GCA_002376725.1 Cloacimonetes bacterium UBA3541
GTATTAACGATTGATATAAGTTATTGAAATTATGGTATAATAATTGCTTTGTTAAATAGGATTTAAATTGAGGAGTTGGAAAATGAAAAATACAAGTCTCGTTTTTCTATTATTGTTTTTCACTCCTGTAGTGTATCTCTCTACCTCACTTTCTGCGGCTAAAATAGAAGTTACTCCCAATTATGAACAATATTCAAATGGCAAAAATGGTTCTCAGAATAGAGATGCTTATTTAAATATCACTGAATATTATCAATTTATGCAGGAAACAGCTAATAATTATGCTAATATTTGTCGTTTAATTAATGCAGGAACTTCCGTTCAGGGCAGACCAATATACTTTTTAAAAATCACTGATAATCCAGATATTGAAGAAGCTGAACCTGAATTTAACTATCTATCCACCATTCATGGAGATGAGATAGTGGGTTATGATTTATGCATTCGTTTAATACAATTATTAACGGCTGAATATCATACTAATCCCCGGATTGCCAATTTAGTTAACAACATAGAAATCTGGATTTGTCCCTTACTTAATCCTGATGGTTATGTGCTCCATAGAAGATATAATGCTGCTAATATTGACCTTAACCGTAATTTTCCAGAACCTACTGGAGAACAACATCCTGATGATAATCCCTGGGCTCCAGAAACAATTGCTTTAATGAATTTTTTTAAAGAACATAATTTCGTGCTCGGTGGTGAATTTCACGGTGGTGAATGTATAGTTTTTTGTCCCTGGTCATACACTCATTCATCTACTGGTGAAAATGAACTTTTGTATCAGATTGCTTCAAGTTATTCAATGCATAATCCTTATTTAGGGAGCAGTTTCTTTTATCCGAATAATGTTTTTATGGGTTCAATTTCTGTGCTTCTTCAGGGAACCTTGAATGATTGGTGCTATGCTTTCACCAGTAGCACTCAAATCTCATTTGAAATATACGAGATTAAATCACCACCTGCTTCAGAACTGCCTGCTTTATGGAATGATAATAAAGAAGCAATGCTTTATTTTCTGGAATCGGTACATCGTGGAGTTTATGGATTGGTGACTTCCAATGCTGGAAGACCTCTGAAAGCCTCCATCTCTGTTCAAGATTGTAACAAAATAGTATATTCAGATAGTGATGTGGGTGATTATTATCGTTTACTACTTCCAGGAACTTATAATATAATGGCTTATGCGGAAGGATATGAACCTCAAACTGTGCAAATAACTGTTCCACTATCTGGTTCTATTGAATATAATTTCATCCTTAATCCTGCAGAAACAGTGGATTTGAGAGGACAATTGAGAGATTTTGAAGGGAATCTTATTCCTTATGATACGGTTACTCTGAATACCATTCCCGCTATCAATACTTGTTTTAATAGCAAGGGATTCTTTACTTTCAATGACCTCATTGAAGGATATTATGATATCCTTTTTCTTAATAGTGATGAGGTAGTCTATAATACAAATTTTTCGCTTACTAAAGAGAAAAATGAGGCAGTATTTATTCCAGTGGAATCTTCCATTATATTTGATGACCTCTGCGAAAATATGTCCAATTGGACTGCTATAGGTCCCTGGGGAGTAACCAATGATCAAGGAGAAACCGTTATTGCAGATTCCCCTTCAGGTAATTATGCTCCCGGAGGAACATACATTCTAACTCTGATTAATCCTGTCTCTCTGGAATGTATAAAGAATCCGATATTGATGGTTAAAACTCGTTTTATTTTGAGGGTGAAATGGGATAATGTCTATATTCAGGGTTCAACTGATGCAGAAAACTGGATAAATTTAGGAATTTTAACGGGATATGGATATTCCTGGGAAGAAATCTACTATCCTCTGAATCAGTTTTCAGGACATAATTTTTATCTTCGTTTTGTTCTATCTTCCAGACAAAGTTATAGCTACGATGGAATCTATATAGATGAAATCCAGATAACAGGAATTGATAGCAGTCAGATTATTTATGGTGATTTGGATAGTGACTATTTAATCACAATAAATGATGTTCAAGTTCTGCTGAATTATCTGGTAGGATTTGATCCAGTTCCTCTGATTGATCCTATTCCATGGGATGAGCATCGTATTAATTCAGCAGATGTGGATGATAATGAAATTTTAGATTCAGTTGATGCCTATTTGATAAATCACTATATCCAGAATCCCAGGTATCATTATGAAGTTCAGAATGGGGAAGAACTTGAGATTCCTCCAATGAACATATCTTTTGAGCTCATAGAACATCCATCAGAAAAAGAGATATTATTTCATCTGAATCCACCAGAGGACTTATATTCTCTTGAATGGGAAATAACACCTTCTGATTCTATTCAGAATATAGAAATGGAATTAAATAATATAGAATCCTTTATGAGTGCCTTTAATCAGAATCAAGCTAAATTTACTCTTATAAATCCTGAGAGAGTTCTTCTGGAGGAATTTTCCTTGCAATTCCAGACAAATCTGACTAATGTTGATTTTATATATAGCCTAAATGGAAGAACGGGAATCCTTCATATTCCTCTGGGAACTAATCTTAACGATTCTTCAAATCTAGGAATATCTTTCATTCTTAAGCAAAATTATCCCAATCCATTCAATAGTTTAACCTGTATCAATTTTTCTCTACCTGAAGAGAAAGAAACCTTCTTAGGAATCTATAATATGAGAGGTCAACTGGTAAAAACTCTGATCAATGAATTAAAAAGTTCAGGTATGTATAATGTTCTCTGGGATGGTCGGGATAATTCTGGGCATTCAGTTAGCAGTGGGATCTATCTTTATGTTTTAAAAAGTGGAGATAAGATTCAAACTCGCAAAATGCTCTTTTTGAAATAAAACTACAGTTTTCTCAGAAAGAATAATTTTTAATAGCTGATAAGAGAAGAATATTGTATAGTCATGATGTAATAAAAATTTTATGAGAGTGTTTATTTTATTGGATAAGTAAGATATTTAGATAAAAGATTTTACTGCTTTTGTCCTAAATAACAATATCCAATATAGGAGAAAGACCTTTTTCCTGTATTTATCACCGCTTGAGCGGTGATTACATCTAAATACCAATACCTAAAATAGGGGAGACCCTTTAGCAATTAAAATAAATAAAAAATAAATTCCACTTTTCATTCTGATCCAGCTAAATTATAGAGTAATCAATCTCTTCTGTCCTGAAGAATTTTTTACAGCTAATCTGGAATAATTTTTCTTCCTTGTTCCCAATTCATCATTGGCTCTCTCCTGTCTCTTTCTTGACTAATTCCATAAGAGAGAGTTAAGTAGGAGACAAGAAATAAATTAAAAAAGCTAACTCATTGATAATGTGAAGATTAAACAAAAGAGATAAAATATTTTTTCTCCCTTTTTATCTAATAAAATGCGGAGTCTAGTCCTTTATACTTATAGATTTAGATTAAGTTAAACGGAGTGAAATTAGGAAAAATATGAGTTTATTTATCTTGACAAAATCATAATCCCAAGAATAAGAAATAATAAGAAAATTAATAATAAAAACAAGAAAAACAGGATTTAAAGATATAATACATTGAAATATAATAAATAAGCAATTTAGGGAGGTGTGAATGTTCAAAAAGATTAGAAAAAGGAATGGTTCAGTTGTTGATTTTGACCAGCGGAAGATCGTACGAGCAATTCAAAAAGCTGGTGAAGCTACCGGAGAATTTCAACAAGATACGGCAGAGCTACTTGCCAATCGTGTCCTCAATTTAACGGCACAAATCATCAATACTGATATTCCTGAAGTAGAACGCATTCAGGATATAGTAGAAGAGGTTCTACTCGCTTCTCCCTATAAAAAGACCGCTAAAGCCTATATTATTTACCGTGATCAGCATGCCCGTCTACGAGAAATGTTTAATACCGGTGGAGTTCAATTAATTGATAAGTATCTGGAGAAACTTGATTGGCAGGTGAATGAGAATTCCAATATGGCATATTCTTTACAGGGGTTGAATAATTATATTGCCAGTGAAATTAGCAAAACATACTGGCTAAATAAGATTTATCCGCCAGAAATTCGTCAGGCACATCTGGATGGAGATATTCATATTCACGATCTCGGTTTACTTTCGGTTTATTGTGTAGGATGGGATTTGATGGATTTATTGACCATTGGCTTTTCTGGAGCCGAAGGAAAAGTGGAAAGTTCGCCTGCAAAGCATTTTCGTAGTGCTCTGGGTCAGATGGTTAACTTTTTCTATACTCTTCAAGGAGAAGCTGCTGGAGCTCAGGCTTTTTCCAATTTTGACACTTTATTAGCTCCATTTATTCGCTATGACCATCTGGATTATAAGGAAGTTAAGCAGGCTTTGCAGGAATTTATTTTTAATATCAATGTTCCAACTCGGGTGGGATTTCAAACTCCCTTTACCAATATTACGCTGGACTTAAAGCCCTCCTCTCTATTTAAAGATATGCCTGTAATCATCGGAGGAAAACCTCAAGCGGAGACCTATGATGAATTTCAAAAAGAGATGGATATGCTTAACCAAGCTTTTCTGGAAATAATGATTGAAGGAGATGCCAAAGGAAGGGTTTTTACTTTTCCTATTCCAACCTATAATATCACCAGGGATTTTGATTGGGATGCTCCTCAATTGAATTATCTCTGGGAAGCCACAGCCAAATATGGTATTCCGTATTTTTCTAATTTTATCAATTCAGATATGAATCCTGATGACGCTCGTTCAATGTGCTGTCGTTTAAGATTGGATACCAGAAAATTAGCTTCCCGGGGAGGAGGACTTTTTGGTGCCAATCCATTAACTGGCTCTATTGGAGTAGTAACTATAAATTTGCCCAGAATAGGTTTTAAAGCTGAAAATGAAAAGGAGTTTTTTGAATATCTGGAACCTGTATTAATTATTGCTAAAAACAGTCTGGAAATCAAGAGAAAAGTGCTTGAACGCTACACAGAAAACGGTCTTTATCCCTACACTCGCTTTTATCTGAGAAATATCTATGAGCGCTTTGGAGAATACTGGAAGAATCATTTTTCTACGATCGGAATCATAGGTATGAATGAAGCCTGTTTAAATCTTTTTGGTAAAAGCATTGCTACCACTGAAGGAAGAGAATTTGCTCTAAAAGTGATGGATTATCTACGCCAAAGATTGATTGATTTTCAGGAAGAAACAGAATGCAACTACAATCTGGAAGCAACTCCGGCTGAAGGGGCAAGCTATCGTTTAGCTTTGCTGGATAAAAAGCATTTTCCTGATATTTTAACCGCTAATTGCGATGATGAAGCTCCTTTTTATACTAATAGCACTCATCTACCCGTGAACTATTCTGATGATATCTTTGAAGTGCTGGATTTGCAAGATGAACTGCAAACTAAATATACTGGTGGAACTGTCCTTCATATCTATGCTGGTGAAAGAGTGGAACAAGGAGAAAGCATTAAGAAACTGGTGAAAACAGTATGTGAAAATTATCGTCTTCCTTATTTCACCTTTTCTCCTACTTTCAGTATCTGTCCTCAGCATGGATATTTGATAGGTGAACAACCAATCTGTCCCCAATGTCATCAACCGACTGAAGTTTTCTCGCGTATAGTTGGTTATTTGCGTCCCGTTTCACAATGGAATGAAGGGAAAAAAGCAGAATTTAAACTACGAAAATCCTTTAATCCAATCAAGAATATGGAAACTAAAGAGTATAATCAAGAGAAACCTCACCTTCCTTGAGGTCATAAAAGATGAAAATTGGGGGTTTTCAAAAATTCTCTTTGCTGGATTATCCAGGAGAACTGGCAGCTATTATATTCACTCAAGGTTGCAATTTCCGCTGTTCTTACTGTCAAAATCCAGAACTGGTAGATGCAGCAAAGTCTGATTCTCTTTATCCAGAAGACCAGATTCTTGATTTTTTGAAAAGAAGAATAGGAAAACTCAATGCTGTCGTTATCGGGGGTGGTGAACCTACACTTCAAGAAGATTTAGAGGATTTCTTAGCTAAAATAAAAGCTATGAATTACCTTATCAAAGTTGATACAAACGGTTCTTTACCCGAAGTTATAGAATGTCTTGTGAAGAAAAAACTCGTTGATTATTGGGCAATGGACCTCAAAGCACCAGAATCGCTCTATCCTGTTGTTACTCGTAGCGATATTCCTTTTTCCAGTATATTGAAAAGTATGGAAATTATAAGAAGCAGCAGTAAAAGTTATGAATTTCGCACTACCTTCTTTGATAGATTATTACATCTTGAGGATTTAGAAAAAATACGGAGCCTTCTTCAACCTGGGGATAAATTCTATATTCAGCAATGCCAGTATAGCAAGACCTTAGATAATCTTTCTAATCCTGCAACTAGGGATAATACCGCCTATATTAATATGCAAAATCATCCTGTTTTCCAGTCTCTAATTGAATGGGGAACTAAAAATCAGGTCAAAATAGAGATTCGCACACTTTAAAGAAATGGAAAAAATCCAGATTGAACCCTGGCTACTTCAGGTAAGCAAACCTTCCCGCTATATAGATGAGGAAATTAATGCTATTCACAAACCCTGGCAAAAAGTCAATTTTTGCTTTATTTATCCTGATGTCTATGAAGTAGGCATTTCCAATCTTGGTCTAAAAATACTCTATTCTATAGTCAATCGTATTGAAGGAGTGATGGCTGATAGATGCTATCTTCCCTGGATTGATATGATAGAAATTATGCATCGTGAAAAAATACCTCTATTTGCATTGGAAAGCAGAAAAGCACTAAGGGATTTTGACCTTTTGGGCTTCACTTTACAAAGTGAGATTACCTATAGCAATGTTCTTGAAGCTTTAGATTTAGCAGGAATCCCTGTTTTAGCCAAAGATAGGGGAGAGGAATATCCAATTATTATGGCAGGTGGTCCCTGTGCAATCAATCCCTTGCCTCTACAGGATTTTATAGATGTTTTCTTTATTGGAGAAGCGGAAAAAGCTATATGTGAAATAGCTGAAATTTTTAAGCGCTATACACAAAAGGGAATAAGACTTCAAGAACTTGCGAACATTGAAGGCTGCTATGTTCCTGAAATTCATTCTCCTCTTATTTCTCAAGGCTGGAAGGTGAAAGCAAGAAAATTTAAGGAGTTTTCTCAATCGGATTTGATTCATAAACCACAAATCTTACCCTGGCAAATAGCTACTCATCATCGCTGTGTTGCAGAACTTATGCGAGGTTGCTCTCGGGGTTGTCGTTTTTGTCAGGCAGGTTATTTTTATAGACCTATCCGTGAACGCTCTGCTGATATTCTGATTGAGGATGTCCTTTCTGAAATTAAAGAAAGCGGATGGGATGAAGCGGGTCTACTTTCTCTCTCTAGTAGCGATTACAGTCAGTTAAAAGATGTCTTGCGCACTTTATTGAATTCCATTGATACTAATAAAACTCACATCTCTCTTCCTTCTTTACGAGTGGATGCTTTAGATAGCCAGACAATTGAATTGATGAGACAATTAGGTAGGGAAGGTTTAACTCTTGCTCCCGAAGCAGGTTCTCAACGCTTGCGTGATATCATAAATAAAAACCTTACGGAAGAACAGATTTTAACCGGGGTTAAATTGGCTCAACAACTTGGTTGGCAAAAGGTTAAACTCTATTTTATGATTGGGTTACCCGAAGAAACGGATGAAGATATTGATGCCATAATAGAACTTATCAAGAAAATCCAGAGTCAAAGCAAAAACAGGATGCAGATAAATGTAACTCTCTCTCCCTTTGTTCCTAAACCGTTTACTCCTTTTCAATGGTCAGCAATGCTTCCACGAGAAGAGCTTTTAAAAAGATGCATTAAAATTAAACAAGCTCTGAAAAGATCTGGCAATATCAAAATAAAATACCATACTATAGAATCCTCTCTCCTGGAAGCTATTTTTGCTCGTGGTGATGAAAAAATAGATAAAGTTATATATGATGCCTGGAAGTCAGGAGCTTATTATGATGGCTGGAATGAATGTTTTAAGTATGAACTCTGGGAGAAAGCTTTTCAGGAAAATGGACTTTCTCCCGAAGAATATTTGCATGCGAAGAATCTAAATGAAGTCCTATCCTGGGATTTTATTGACTTAGGCATAAATAAGGAATTTTTATTGGAAGAATGGAGAAAGGCACAAGAAGCTATAACTACTCCAGATTGCCGTCAGACCTGCTCTCAGTGTGGTGTTTGTATTGATGAAATCAAAAATGTAATCTCTCCGCCTCTACCGGAAACTGGGCGAACGCTTATCTCAGAATCGTTTCTTTCCAAAAAAAGCAAATCTGACATTCAATATCGCTATCGGGTCTTTTATGTGCGTACAGATATTCAACGCTTTATTTCTCATCTGGATTGGATGCGAATGCTGTTCCGTCTCGTTTCTAAAGCTCCTCTGGAAACCGTTTTTACTCAGGGCTTTTCACCTCATCCTAAAATTAGTCTCTGTCCTCCACTGCCACTTGGTGTAGAAAGTATCTGCGAATATTTTGATATATCCTTTTATTCTCCTTACACTCAGGAAGATATAATTAACGCTCTATCTTTAGAAAATATTCCAGGTTATAAAATTAATAAAGCAGAAAGATTAATTATAAAACCCAGAGTCCCTTTTGCAGAATGGATTTCTATTAAAATACCGCAAGAATACATTAGTCATATAGAAAGCTCTCTTTCTACCTTTGAAAAAGAAGTTTCTCATCCTTTTATCAAAATAAAAGAAAATAAAATCACTACCTATGAGCTCAAGAAGATAATTTTAAAGACCTATGGGAAAAACCACCAGCTCTTTATCCTGAAGTCCTTAGAAAGCCCAGCGCTATATGATATACTGGCAGAAGTGTTAAGACTGGATAAAACCATTCTCTATACATTATCCCTTTGCCGAAGTGGCTGGTCCTTCCTTTAATTATACAGATTCTGTTTAGCTCAGCAGAACAAAAATTTAATCAGGTTTCCCTTATCTTTTCCTATTTTAATAATATTCCTTTTTTGATGTAGCTTTGCCCTGAACAATTCACTGGTAGTTCTCTAAATGCATAATTTTAAGAGTTTTCTCAGTCTCTCGCTCTACCGGAGCTGTATCTTAAACTCTGTATTACCGATCCGAAAGGAGATGTCTAATGGATGCCATTATCGGCTAGATATACGGTAAACGCCTCCTGAGAGATTATCGTAATCTATGTTCCCAAGGATATCACCGGGTTCATAAAGTCCTTTGGTGAGGCTGCCTGGATGCTCATCTACAAGGAGAAGTGGTGTGATTTGGAAGTCTATAACGATCTTGACTATCGTTTGGTCAATCTCTTCCTGCAGATTAAGTATCATACGGATGAACTGATCAAGGAACTGGACTGGTAAGTCTCCAGCCACAAGATCTTTGGTGTCATCCTTAATCCATAAGGCTTAAACAAAGTACGACAGGCTGTAGTATGGAGATTAACAGCTATCGGCTTTTTGTCTTCCATACTGTGAGATGGCTATAGTTTTCAAGTGAAGTCGTAGGATCAATATCTCTATGGATTCTTTCGCAAGTAATAAACTTTCTTATTGACAAGAATCAGTAGATTATTTATCGTATTAGTATGCATATATAATCAGATTGCTTGCTTAAAATGAAATATAAAGAACTCAGATAAATAAAAAAACAAACTCAGATAGGAAGAATGATGAAAAGGTATTTGTATCGCGTACTCTTTTTATTACTAATAATCGTCCCATTACCGGGAGTATCTTATGAGCAAACAGAGGAATATGCACAAAAGCAAGCAATCTTAAACGAAAGGGCGGCAAGATTCAAAGCCGAAACAGGTTTTGAGGGAGATATCACTTATAATTACCAGTATATGAAGTTCTCGCAACTGTATGGTACATTTAATGATATCCATTTAACTGACCCTCATGATACAATATCTGCGGGATGTGCATTCGACAAAGTACTGCTTAGGATAACACCCTTCATATCGGCGCGTGAAGGTCAACTAATCCCCTCAATTATCGAACGTAGCCAGTACATAGTATCGAAGAAGTGGGTACAGAAAATAAACGGTTACAGTGTCCATCCAGGTGGTATTATTAGCATATCCTTTAACATTGATACTCAAGAATTTATAATTAATGATGCAACAGTGGATATTCCTAATACACCAATTCCTATAAATATAAGCAAAGAAGATGCCAAACAAATAATGATCAATGAGTATAGAAAATCAGATGATTTTAATTACCGTATTACAGGTAGTTCACGCGAACCGAGTATCGGATATCTCAATTTATCTAGCGATGGGGCTCCATCGTTATATAGGCTATATTGGTCAATGGGCATTTATTTGGATTGGTACTGTATCGACGTAGAAACCTTACAGGTCTATCACAGAAAAGCTCTTGTTGAATGCAACAGCTACTCTGTGAAAGATTAAACGTATGAGCCAACAATCAGTGGCTTGGTGTTTGATCCCACAAATCCTCCAGAAACACCGTTAAAGGCTATACATGTTGAGAATGACAGTGAAGCTGATTATACTGATCTTGGTGGGATCATCCACTTATCTTCTGTTCCCCAAGACAATTTTACCGTAAGCTTGTTTAGCACAAGATGGGACATTAGGTCAATTTATAACGAGGCGAAAGCTTTGAATGTGCACTACTTTGTAGAAATTGATTCGATGAACTACGAGACCATTATCCAAGACACTATAGATACTCAATATTTACTTAATCCAAGACCTCCCTTTTTATATGCCGCAAATATTTACTATCATCTCCAAAAACAAGACGATATCTTCACGAATCTAAGTTCTTCCTTCTCATCTGTAACTTATCCGATAATTTATAACGATAATGAAGCTTTACCCGCTAATGACTGGGGAGGGATATTCATAGTCTATCCAGATAACACTACTGAGATTCATTATCACAATGGTTACAATCCATACATTATTATGCATGAGTTAACTCATTTTTATACCTTCAACAGAATGAATAGTTTAACTTTTAGTGGTGTTGCCTCTACTATGCTTGATAAAGCCATGGACGAAACATTCGCAGAATATTGGTTGGGAAGGGATCTTGTGACCAACAGTCCTATTCGGAATTACAGGGGGAACTCAATAGCTATTGATTTGCTTGACATTTACAACATTCATACATCTGCAGTTTACAACAACTTATCATTGAACCTAAACGAGGATTTTTATTCATGGTACTATTGTGCAATGCCAATTGCGGCTGTTTGGGAGGATATCCGACTTAGTCTCTGGTTCTATGATTTTGATATTAAATTACTTGGCGCTTTGACTCCCATAATAGCGAATGATCAAGACTTGCATAAACCTCGATTTTTCTATAATATCTTGATGAGAACCTCTACTCCTAATGCACAGATGATTATTAACAAAGCGTATTCGGATAGAGGTCTTCATTTCACACCCAAAGTAGTTAGTGCCGGAATATCCAACCCGCCAGAAGGTAGGGATAAGAACATGTTTCGGATCGGCGATCCGGTTCATATGAAAGTCATAAACTGTCCCCAGAATATTCCTCTTACGGTTTATGTTGTTGAAGATCAGGATTATACTGATGGGATGTATATATCAGCTTTGAATGCAATCATCTGTCAGGTATCTGGTACTTCAGATAATGACGGAGTGTGGTATTCCAGCACTCCTGTAATGGCTGCTTCAGATGTGGAAGATTACGACATCCTGGTTGACAAGAATCTTTGAATTATTTATCGTTTAGTATGGATATATAATCAGATTGCTTGCTTATATGAGATTTAAAAAGTCAGATAGATAAAAAATAAACTCAGAGAGTGGGAAGGATGAAAAGGTATTTGTTTTGCCTGTTCTTTCTATTGCTTATGGTAGTCCCATTGATGGGAGTACCATATGAGCAAACAGAGGAATATGCACAAAAGCAAGCAATCTTAAACGAAAGGGCTGCAAGATTCAAAGCCGAAACAGGTTTTGAGGGAGATATCACTTATAATTACCAGTATATGAAGTTCTCCCACATAATCGGAAATTTTAGAGACATAGTTATAACAGCTCCGCAAGATACCGTTTATATGAAGCAGGTCTTTGATCGGGTTCTTGCCAAAGTAAAGCCCTATATCTCTGCACAAGAAGGACAGCTGTTCAGAGGAAAGATATCAAGCAACACTTATGGAACCGGGGTCAGATATGAACAAATTGTAAATGGATACAGGATCGAAGGAGGTTTTGGATATCTTAAGATGTATTATAATTTTGCCACATTTGAGCTGAGTATTGTCGATGATACAGCAGACATAAGCTCTGACATTATACCGATCAATATTAGCTTAAACCAGGCTGTTCAAATTGCCATTCAACGCTACGACCCCAATTATAACTATGATCCAAATAATGAGTTAACCCATCCGAGATCAAAATTGGTCTATTTTCCCATCCCAGGCGAAAATGACTCGTATCAGTGTAAGTTATGCTATATGATAGCATTTTGGGGGCTGACCGTTTTTATTGATCCAAGCTCAGGAGATATTATTCACACAAGGACATTGATTATTAAGGACTAACACTGCAACATTGATAGTAAAGTATATGAGCAACAGGTTATAACTCATCTACCTGGCTAGCTGATAATCAGACAACTGCAACCAAGCCCAATCATAATCTGTTTCTCCTGGGTCATTGTCCCATTCTGGTGGAACTACACCCGGTATATCACCTGTGTCTGGAGTTTCATCTCGAAATGGTCATGTATACTCATTCCAGTACTGAGTAATAAATGGATCTGATGGTTCTCCATCAACCAATCCCGCTGCAGCGCGGATTTGGTGCAGTGAATCAGGACTGATAGAATAAGTACGTGTTAACGGATAGGCCGCCATAAGTTTTTGAGTCACCATTAACATTGTAAACATAAAAACGATTGTCACGATTTTACCTTGTTTCATGATTTACCTTCCTTTTATTTTACTACTACCAGCTTGGTAGTAGCGACTTTGCTTTTTCCCTGATCCAAACTAATCAAGTAAACACCACTGGTCATACGATCCAGAGCTTCGTTTGGAAGCTCAAAGCTTTGCTCTTTGTCAAAACTGTCTATCTTACCGGAATATACCATTTGTCCTCTGATATTAAAAATGCTGTAGCCCAAATTTCCCACCTGATCACTTTTTACTGATATCATAACATTGTTGCTTGCGGGTTGAGGATAACATATGATGGATGCCACAGGTACGGGAGCGATTGGATCATCATTAGCCACCACATTGCCATTAGAATCGGTTTTTACCAGAACAATAGTACCGTGATGCATACAAAAGAGAATGCTGCCATCAGGCATAACCAAAAGGTTCTTGGAGCCTGTCCCAAAATATATTGCTCCAAACGTATTATACGATCTGCTCCATTGATGTACGCCATCAGGACTATAGCAGTGGAGTATTTGATTAGTGGTTGATCTACCGGTATACACTATATTACCGTTTGGAAGCACTTCTAATGAAACAATTTCGTCTAGAGGGTAACCTACCGGAATACTATCAGCTACTAATTCAAGACTCTGTTCATTTGAGTTCACTCTCCACAACTTGTAGTATCCTAGGATATATATGTTATTGTCAGACGATACCTTGCAATCAAATAAACTTGTGTTGTAATCCACTGCAGTATACGTCCAGATCGTATCACCGACGGCAGTAAAGTGAGAAAATTTACCTCTTGCGATACTTATCCAACCATTGTCATATGGTTCAATAGAGTTAAACCCAAATCCATAAATGGGAAAGCCATCACTTTGCCAGATAACATTGAACTGGAAGTCAGTTTTGAGTACCACGGCTTGGTTGCCTATTCTTCCGGCAAAGACCAAGCCATCGTCAACATATTGCATGTCGTATAGATATGCTTGAAAACCATTTACAGTATGGAAGACATAATGAGCTATCATGTTCATCTCACCATCGAAAACAAACATGTCATCGTATCTTAGGCAATAGTATCGATCAATTCCATTACTTACTATGCTGTTAAATGCGAAGTTTCCTCCTCCCGTTCTCCTCCACACAATATCGCCATTTTCATCGAGTTTCCAGAATACATTGTTAGCATAAGCTGGAATATCTCCATATACAAACTCAACGTACCCCTGTAGTAAATAACCACCACCAATTGCCGGGATTACATTACAGACTTCTGAACTCGCATTATCAGAGGGGCCCGGACAAAGATCACCAAAGGGATAGTATCGTATCCATGTCTGTCCTACAAGCAGACCAAGAGAGATTAGTAATAGCAGCGTAAACAACAAATGTTTTTTCATCAATCCTCCCGATTAATATAGGTTGTTGTGTGTGTTTTTCATCAATTGAACTAAATATTAACGATTGGAGAACGAATTCTGCGTATAGTAAAAACGATATACAGAGCATAAAGCACAGTAAAGCAATAGATTTTATGTTCTCCTCCATGAGTTTAGTTTAGCAATAATTTTTTGGTTAATATTCTCTCCTTGTTACCATCCAAAACTGTACACCTGATCAAGTAGATACCAGCAGGAAGCTTACGGTCGTTTACAATTTTCCATTCTGTTGTAGATTGTTTTATGAATTTTGTAGCATCAATACGTTGTCCTCGAATATTGTACAATTCAACATTTACAATTGTAAGATGCTGGTCTGTTTTGATAATCGCATTTTCTGAGAATGGGTTTGGATATACGTTTAGTGTGATATTTGGTAAAGATACACTATCTTCGTTAGAAACATCCTTGTTATATGTAGCAACAAAATGTGGAGCATATTGTGCATAGTTTGGATTGGGAAGTAACACATCGTCTGGAGCGTAGTCCCAATCAGTGACAATTTCGAAGAAAAGCATTAGCTGGAAATGCTGCCAACCATTGCTAATGGCATAGTTATAAGCATTTGTTACATCAAGCTCCCGCCAACCCACAGTGCTGTCATTGCTCATCACTCCAATGTTCTGAACAAAATCTGGGAAAAATGAACTTCCCGTAAAGGGCAGGTCGAATTGAACATGGGCAAGCATCATGTAGTACGGCTCAAAATCATACCAGATAGGGAAGGTATGCGAATCATTGTTCCCGTAGCAATTTGCCTGGAAAACCTTAAATTTGATCGATTCAAGCGAGTATCCTGCGTGGCCATCGAAGGGCGGAATAGAATAGTATGCCCTACTTGAAGTATTACATGCAAAATCAAAATCGTACCCATCGCCAACTAAATCAGTCAATCCACTTGGTGGAGGAGTACCGTAAAGTATGAATGTGGCGAGAGGATCACCATAAGGAGCGATGTACATACATGCATGGCTAAATTGATCTAAGGTAACGAACAAAGTATCTACAATAGTATTCTTTACGCCACCAGCCCCACATCTATTGCCAGATCTCAAGCAATCGGCACAACTGCTGGTAGATAGTGGCACCTCACTTTGTGAAAACAAAGACACCATCCCTATTAGCATCAATGACATAGCTATTACGTTTTTTAGTGTAACCATTATATCCCCCAATAAATAGGTTAAAAATACGATTATGTTATTAACTCTATCCTCTTTACTACACCTATTTTGAATGGATTCCAACGAGGAAATTGCAGTAAGTTCTGCCATTCCAAGATAAACTCCTGTTGAGTCCCAAATGTTGGTGTAAATTCCAAATCATTGTTTCTCAGGCTCTTTGAGGGCATTTGATATCCCTCGTTACTCACACTCTATATAAAGCCAAACGACCATTTGTATTATTTTCATCTCTTTAATCCAAGTCAAGTCTTTTTTTCATCAAATGTTACCTTGCTACGAAGGCGCATATCAAATAAACTGCAGGGACTTGTTTTTGAAAAGTTAAAAATTTCTTTCATTGCACATTACACTCTTTAACATATAGCTTCTTCAGCTACTGATAATACTATTCATAAATAAGAATATCTTCTCAAGCACAAAATTGTTTTTTTCATTTTTTGTAGAAATTTGTAAACACCCTTGCAGTTTCATTTTTCAGCATACATAAGTTCCGTAGTAACCACGGCGAAATATAATGGAGCCGATGTCATACCATGCAACCATAGAATAGCTTATACTCTTGGCGACAATGATTTTGGACAGGAATTCTACCTTTGCTATATATTGAATTTTTCTGACTATACCATTAGTGTTGATGTATCAAATTCCACTATTAGGAGAATAACTCCAAGCATAATTATCAGAAGTTTAAAGTAAGTGTGCTCCGCGATGTGTATAATGAAGCCTATACAGATATAACCACTTTTAACTATCAGTGAAACCTAAGATTTTATTTAAAGGTTTTAAATAGGTAATCAGATTTTTCTTGACAAAATATCAATCTTGTTATAATAAATAACAATATAAAAGAAGGATTTAAATGCCTTTAAAAATAATGCAATATTATCATACTAAGTAAAGGAGTGATGATGAAAACCAAATATTATAAGGTTGTACTTTTATTGATGTTTAGCATTCTAGCAATTTCGCTGAATGCTCAGGTTAGTGACTATTCTTTTTCTTCTGTTTTAGGGACCTATACTGAAATAACGGGAGGAACTGTTTTAGGCACCAATACTAATGATAATGATAGCTTTAATGCCATTCCCCTAGGCTTCACTTTTACCTATAATGGAGTTGACCATACTCAAGTAAGTATTCAGACCAACGCTTTTATTGCTTTTGGTTCCGAAGTATTATCTACTAATCTTCCCATCAGCTCAACTACAGGTACTAATAATGTTGTTGCAGCTCTTGCTCGGGATATTAAAAGCAAGGACAATGGAGAATTAAGCTATTTACTGACCGGTACAGAACCCAATCGGGTATTTATTATTCAATGGAAACACTATCGTCGTGTTCCCACTAATTGTGCCAATGATGATTTAAATTTTCAAATTCAACTATGGGAAAACGGTAATAAAGTAGTATTTGCCTATGGAGCATTTAATGTTATTAATGTAACTACCGCCAGAACAGTTCAGGTAGGTTTAAGGGGAAATTCTGAACAGGATTTCAACAATCGTACTACTACTACAGATTGGACAGCCACTACACCAGGAACAGCTAATAATGCTACTTGTTTCTTAACGGATGTTGTATATCCTCCTAATGGATTAATTTTCACCTTTTCACCTCCTCAACAAGGGAATCCTCCAGAACCTGCTCAAAATCCAAATCCACCTGATAATGCCACTAATGTTCCCATTAATACAAATCTCAGCTGGGTTTCTGGTGGAGGTATTGTAGATGGCTATAAAATCTATTTCGGAACAGATAATCCTCCGACCAATTTAGTAAATGGTTTAATTCAAACTACTACTATTTATGATCATCCTGAAGATTTACAATATAGCACGGTCTATTACTGGAAAATAGTTCCTTTTAATAATCTTGCAGGAGATGCGCTAAACTGTCCAGTGTGGCAATTTACCACTTTAGCAGATCCTACGATTTATAACTTTCCTTATAATCAACATTTTGATGATGTGACTCCACCAGCTCTGCCCATAGGATGGTCAACCATCAATGCTAATAATGATGCATATACCTGGGAAACTTATGTGGGGAATGCTCATACTGCTCCTAATGCAGTAAGAATGCGTTATAATTCAACCATTCCTATGGACGATTGGTTAATTACTCCTCCTTTGAATCTTACAGGTGGCCAAATCTACATTATAAGATTCCAATATCGTGCTAATAGTGCCTCTTTTGCAGAAGCTTTATCAGTTTATTCTGGCACTGCACCGGATGTTGCCAATTTCACCAATCTCCTTTTTGAAAATAATAACATTAACAATATAGTGTATGAGCAAGGAGAGATTGTTTTCTCACCACCTACTACCGGTAATTATTATATAGGATTTCATGGTCATAGTCCAGCTAATACATTCTATCTTTACCTGGATACTTTTTCCATAGTGATAAATGTGGATTCAATGAATCCTCCCACTAATTTGACAGCACAAGTCATAAATAATACTTATGTTTATCTGAGCTGGAATGTCCCAAGTAACACAGTAAATAGAGACTTATTAGGGTACAAAGTGTATCGTGATGGAGTATTGTTACAAACTATAAACGATCCGGCTATCACTTTTTATAATGATTTAACCGTAACAGTTGGAACCTATAGTTACACGGTTACTGCTCTTTATACAGCAGGAGAATCTGTTCCAGCTGGTCCAGTGACTGCTACTATTACTCCTCCAGCTTATCCTCCTACGAATTTAACCGCAACGGCGCAGGGCTTTAATGTTATCCTTAACTGGCAAAGTCCAGCCACAACTCTTGTAGGGAGTAATAAGGTGGATAGCACCTATAGAAATCGGAATTTAACCGGATATAAAGTTTATCGTGACGGCACTGTTATTACTACGATAACTAATCCAGCCACGACCACATATACGGATCAGAATCTAAATTCGGGAACTTATTCCTATACGGTAACTGCCGTATATACTTATGGTGAATCCGAACCTGCTGGTCCCGTTACCGTCACCATTGTTCCGCCACCTCCTACTGATCTTACAGCAACAGTACAAGATAATGATGTGATTTTGAACTGGATTAGTCCCCAGCTTCCTACAGAAACATTCAATAGGACAAAAGGAGTTTTATCTGATCGGGCTCTTACAGGATTTAAAGTATACCGTAATAGCGCTCTCATCGGCACCATAACTAATCCCTTAACTACTACCTATACTGATCTGGATGTTCCGAATGGCACCTATACTTATGGTGTAACAGCTGTTTATCCTAGTGATGAATCTGCACCTGTGACGGTGAATGTGACTGTAGATTATGAAGAACCTCAAGTTGTCTTTGAAGATGGTTTTGAAGCCTATGATAATTTTGTATTTGACTTCTCACCTTGGTCACTTTATGATATAGATCAATCAGCCACTTATGGAATAACTAATATCACTTTTCCGGGTGCTCAAAATCCAATGGCATTCATCATCTTTAATCCTAGTGCTACCACACCTCCTATGACCAGTGTAGCTCCTCATAATGGAGCTAAGATGGCTGCTTCTTTTAGTGCAGTTAATCCTCCAAATAACGATTGGATGATAGCACCTAAAGTTCATCTGGGAACTGAAAGTTCTTTCAAATTCTTTGCTAAATCTCAGACTGATGCTTATGGTCTGGAACGGTTCCAGGTTGGAATCTCTACTTCACCAACTATAGATTTAGCTACATTCCAGATTATTACTCCTGGTAACTATGTGGAAGCTCCAACTGAATGGACAGAATATAGCTTTGACCTCTCTGCTTACAATAATCAGGAAATCTGGATAGGGATACACTGTGTTTCTAATGATGCATTTATATTCTATGTTGATGATGTATTAATCTATAGCAATGGTGGCTATGTAGTTAGCAATGATGATCCCACCATACCGGTTGTAAGCACTGCTTTACATAGCAATTTCCCCAATCCTTTCAATCCTGAGACTACCATTCGTTTTAGTGTGAAAGAGACAACACCAGTTAATATAACCATATACAACGCTAAAGGGCAATTGGTTAGAACTCTGGTTAATAATGAAATTAGAACTCCAGGAAATTATTCTATTCTCTGGGATGGAAAGGATAAAAACGGACATTTGGTGAGCAGTGGCATCTATTTCTGCCATATGAATGCCGGTGCCTATCATAGCAATCAAAAGATGGTGCTTATGAAATAGTATAAAAAGACAGGGTTATATCTGATTAGCTTGTTTATAAAAGGTTAGTCAGATATTAATAAATGAAATAATGGGCACGAGTTTTAGAGATTCGTGCCCTTCAATTTTCAGCGAATTTTATATGCGATAGTAACATAAAAAAATCCCAAGTAAATATATGCTTGACAAGTGTGTGAAACTAAAATTATATGGACATTATAAAAGGATATATAGAAGTATTTAAAAAATGCAGTTGACCCGTTTGAGGGGGTTGAAACAGACTTATTCTCTGGGATACAGATGAGTTTACTATTAATGACTCGGTGTGAGGGGGATATAATTACTCATCCCCCCAGGAGTTAGACTAATCTAACACTTTCCCATCCCCCTCATATTTTATGAAAAACTCATATTCCTCTGGATAGTATGGGAAAATCAAATTGAGTTAGTTAAATGGTTAATTTCTTAATTTTCCAATAAGTAAGAATTGAAATTATAAGATGCTATTTGGGGCTTTATCTTATCTCTCTCCTGTCTCTTTCTTACCGAAAAAGATAAATCAAAGGTAAGGAAGAGCTAAGATAGAGTAAAAATGTCTTCGTAAATAACAAATTTAATGATTTTACTTGACATAAAAGCAAAGATTTAATGAAAGTAAAAAATGAAATATGGGGGCCTATAGCTCAGCTGGTAGAGCATCCGGCTCATAACCGGATGGTTGGGGGTTCAACTCCCTCTGGGCCCACCATTTTTATTTATAAGTTCACTTTATACGGTTAAGGTTATATTGGAGTAGGGCATAACGGATACCGCGTGTAGAAATTAGAAATCCAGTGAGGTTAAAATGCTTCGCTATCTGCTGATAGATGATAGCACTAGCAAGAATGATATCTTCCCGTCCAGTCTGCATTCCCTTAATTTGTTGGCGTTGTTCACTGTTTAGAGATTTATATAATTCCACCTGTTTCTCAATTTCTACATAAGGAAGAAAATAGTTATGAATAGCTTCTTCCTCAAATTGGCTAAGACCTAAACTTACTGCAGCTAAAGTGGTGGCACCTCCTCCACTAGCAATGGAGAAAATACTTTCAGGGTGGGGAAAAACATCTTTTAACTTTTGCCTAAGAAAATAGTTGAGAGTAAGGAAATCCTCGGGAGAAATGGGGTCACTGTGTATAAATTGATCGGTTAATGTTAAAGCTCCGAACGGAAAGGATTTATAGCCAAGGAACTTTTCTCTGTATCCAAATATAAATTCTGTGCTGCCTCCTCCGCTTTCCACAATCATTCCTTTTTGATTGGGAGGTATAAGATTTGAAGAAGCATAAAACACAAGTTTAGCCTCCATTTCTACAGAGATAATAAAAACCTGCCATCCCAATTGCTGTTTAATTTTTGTCAGAAAGTATGCGGAATTTTTAGCTCTTCGTAATGCCTCGGTTCCTACACATATAACCTCATCAACTTTATAGGCTTCACATATCTGTTTAACAGATTTTAAAGCGTGAATTGTGGCTTGCTGGGCTTGTAGTCCTATATTATTGTTGATATCAAGATTCTTACCTAAACCGGTGATATAAGTTATCTGTTTTATAATGTTTACTTCATTGTTAATTTCGGCGATAATACATTTAATGGAGTTTGTTCCTAGGTCTATAACCGCTTTTAGCAATGTTCTTTTCTCAATTTAAAGCAAGCAGTATAGATTCTCTAGTAGCAGGAAACTTTAAGATGGCATCAGGTTTAACGCTATGGATAGCATTCTGAATAGCAAACCAGACCGTTAAACCATAGATAAAAGGAGGTTCTCCGATAGCTTTGCTGCCAAAGATACTGGCGTATTTACTTCCTGATGGAATCATTTCAATTTGAATTTTGGAGGGTAAATCACGGATGGTGGGAATCTTATAAGTAGAAGGATTGATAGCAAGATAATGTCCGGTTGTATCCCTGGGAAGATCTTCACAGGTGCACCAGCCATAACATTGAATAAAAGCACCTTCAATTTGACCGAGGTCTATGGCTTCATTAAGACTGATACCTGTTTCGTGGACGATAAAGACTTTTAGCACCTGATGTTCTCCAGTTAATAAATCAATCTGAACCTGAGCTAGGGCAGCTCCGAAAACAAAATATTGAAATGGAGAACCCCTGCCAATGTTCCAATCAAAAGAAATACCTGGTGTGCTATAATATCCATTAGCACCCAGAGGAATGCGAGAGAGATAAGCTTGACGAATAAGGTCTTTAAATTCAATCTTGGTCTCGGGAGAATCAGAAGAGAATACAGTTCCATCTTTAAAGCAAATCTTTTCCATATTGCCATCAATACCTTGATTCTTAAGCATTGATTGAGCTAAAGGGAGAAGCCGAACACGAATCTTTTCTGCGGCATTGCGAGAGGCATTGCCATTTAGGTCAGTTCCTGTAGATGCAGCGGTTGGAGAGGCATTTCCTACTCTTTGAGAATTACTGCTTTCCACCCGGATATTTTCTAGAGGAATACCGAGTACTTTTGAAACTACTGTAGCACATTTAGTGCTAACTTCTTGACCCATTTCTACAGCACTGGTAGTCAAAGATGCTGTGCCATCAATATAAATCCATAGTAAAGCTGAAGCTTGATTTAAATGAGTAGTGGTAAAAGATATGCCAAATTTAACTGGAATGATACTTAGTCCCTGTTTACTATTTCTATGCTCATCATTATATTTTTCAATCTCTTCCTTTAATTGATCATAATTACTATTGAAAGCTAATCTTTCCAAGATATCAGGAAGGTTACATTCTATGACCTTTTGTTCATAGGGAGTTATATCGCCAGAGCGATAAGCATTTATCTGGCGCAATTTGATGGGGTCAAGCTCTAGCTTTTTAGCTATCTCATCCAGGATAGATTCTAGGATAAAAATGGCTTGAGGAGCACCAAAGCCACGGAAAGCAGTATTAGGTGGAAGATTAGTACGGCAGGCACGGCCTCTGATGCGGACATTAGGAATAAAATAAGCATTGTCGGCGTGAAACATAGCTCTTTCTAGAATAGCAATGGAAAGATCAGCATAAGCACCTCCATTGCTGAGAAGTTCTATATCTAGAGCTTCAATTTTTCCTTTTGCATCAAAACCTACTTTCCAACGACCCTGAAAAGGATGGCGTTTTCCGGTAGAACGCATATCTTCTTCTCTTTCTAATAGTACCTGCACAGGTTTATGAGTAAGAAAACAACCTAAAGCTGCCATAGCAGCCCAGATAGTTGCACCGCGTTCTTTTCCACCAAAGGCTCCACCTAAACGAGGAACTTCTACGATTATACGATTTGCCGGAAGATTTAATAATCTGGAGACTACTTCCTGAACTTCCATCGTGCTTTGAGTAGCAGTATAGAGTATAATCTGTCTATCTTCACCGGGTATTGCACGGCAACGCTGAGTTTCCAGATAAAAATGTTCCTGAGTTGGAGTTTCGGTTATGCCTTGCAGAGTAAAATCTGCCTCAGATAAAGCTTTTTGGACATCACCACATTCTATCTTTTTTTCTGGAATATACCATTCGCCTTTTTCATCTGCTTCATCAATCTCAAAGATAGGTGGCAATTCTTCATATTTTAAATGAATTAGTTTAACTGCTGCTTCGGCTATTTTTTCACTCGTTGCTAGCACCATTGCTAATGGCTGTCCCATATACATAATCTCCTTTTCAGGGAAAAGAGGTTCATCCTGAATTACCAGACCTATTTGATTTATTCCGGGAATATCTGAGGCAGTTACAACTTTTTCTACTCCTGGAATGGTAATTGACTCGCTGGTATCCAGCTCCATAATATTTGCATGAGCTACCGGAGAAAAGAGAAACTTGGTATAGAGCATTTCAGGCAATGGTATTTCATCAGCTATAAATCGGGATGAACCAGTTAAATGCAACTTTCCATTGATATGAGGATAACTCTTATTCATTGGTATCTCCCTGGACATATTCCTGAAGATAGTTTAGTACCTGATTTCTGATTAAGATCTGACGATATTCTTTTGAACCTCGCACATCTGAGATAGGATTAAATTCTGCAGATACAATTTCTGCTATCTCAATTGGATTTATCTCTTCGCTAGGTTTTCCTATGAGCAATTCAGAAAACTTATGAGAAAGTTTTGGGATAGTTGCCACACCTCCAAAAGCAAGTTTTGCCTCTTTAATCTTTCCGGATTCGGTCTCTATTTTTACTGCACTAACTACCGCAGATATATCCACCGCTTTGCGTTTTGTGGCTTTATAAGTTCGGATAAAAGCATCCTGAGTAGGTAGTGGAATAACTATCTCTTTTATTAATTCCTGATAGTTAAGCCTTGTTTTTCTATAATCCAGGAAAAAATCTCGTAAAGGTAGCTCTCTTATACCAGTTGAAGAGAATAGAGTTAAAGATGCATCCAGAACTGATAATAGAGGAAGAGTATCTCCAATAGGAGAAGCATTAGCGATATTTCCAGCTAAAGTGGCAAAGTTACGAATCTGTTTAGAAGCTATCTTTTCCACCAGTTCATAAAGTGAAAGTAAATCGGTTTTAATAATACCCGAATGTAATATATCTGAATAAGTAACTACAGCACCGATAACTATTCCGCGAGAAGTGTAAGTAATCTGTTTTAGCTCTTGCAATTCACTTAAATCTATCAAAACAGGCATCTCTTCCTTCTGCACATTCATTCGCACCATCAAATCTGTTCCACCTGCTATAAAAACAGATTCTGGCGTATTAGCTAATATATCAGTTAGTTCGGATAATTTCTGGGGAATAAAGTAGTGAGTGCAAGGATAAAATAGATTTCCACTTTTTTCTATTAATTTAGAAGCATCTTTAAAGCTGAATAATTGTTTTTCTATATCGCGACACCAAGCTGGAACTATATCATTGAAAGTAAAATTTTCTGAAAGCTCTTTAGCTGCTCTAAGAATACTTTGATAGCTTGAGCAACGACAAAGATTTCCTTCTAAAGCGGATAGTATTTCCTCTTCATCAGGATGAGATATATTGGCTAAAAGAGCAAAGAGACTCATAACAAAGCCAGGTGAACAGTATCCGCATTGGAGAGAATGATTTTCTAACATAACCTGCTGAATAGGATGAAGCTGTTCCAAAGTTCCTAAACCTTCTATAGTTATCAAATGCTTACCGTGCAGTTTTGCCGCAGTATACAGACAGGAATTGATGGCTTCATAAACTATATTTCCTTCTTTTACTTGAGCTATAACAACTGTACAAGCTCCGCAATCTCCTTCATTACAGCTACATTTAGTTCCATATAAATGCTGATTATTATGCAGAAACTCCAGAGTAGTTTGAGCAGGAGGAATTTCAGCCGTTATAAGTTCTCCATTGAGCCAGAAGGTTATTTTATTAAAATAATAAATTCTTTGTAGGGATTTTATAAGGTCATTAGCGTTATGATTTTCCATATATTTACCTACCTCTTTAGCCTTTATTTCTTTATGTGAGATAGGCTGAATTTTGTCCAGATTTTTATTGGAAAACTTTGTTTTAAAAATGATTATTGCTCATAAATATAGTTTAGCATAGGAACCTAATTTTTTGTAATTCCCCAGCACTTATATCTGATATTTTCGCTTAGCAAATCTTATATTTATTTAACGCCCTTATATTATCATAAATGTATATATGTATCAGATCTAAAGTCAGATGAAGTTATATAGTGTCTTAGGTTAGGTTCTACTTTATTCAGAAAGAATGATTTATCTTGTCATTAACAAGATTATGTTTATATTATCTATACTGGTATTATTACTATTTTATACTTGACAGATAAGATGATATTAAATGTTATGTTAATTTACTATAAAAAAAGGAGGTGAGTTGATTGCCAACAGTCGTAGCCAAGGATAATGAATCTTTTGATTACCTATTGAAAAGGTTTAAGAAGAAATGCGAAAAAGCCGCAATTCTTTCTGAGATAAAGAAACGTCAGGCATACGAAAAGCCGAGTGAGCGAAAAAAACGCGAATCTAACACAGCTCGGCGTAAGATGCTGAAGCTACAGCGCAGAATGCAGCGTTATATGAGGTAATATTTGAATCATCCTTTATCCAAAACATAACCCATTGGCAACAGGGAACTGTTCCTGTTTGCTTTTTGTTTTTTTATTGAGGAGAAATTAATGGGTTTTATTGACTGGTTAATTCTTGCCATTCTTGTATTCTTTACCATTCAGGGATTTTTGAAGGGTTTTATTGCCACGCTTGTTAGAATTGGTGGAGCTATTGTTACTTTTCTGCTGATTGGTCAGATATTTCCTCTGGTGCGGAACAGTTTGATTGTTAATTTGCATCTGGGAAGGGTTCTATCTTCTATTTTAGCCGTAATCCTGCTGGTTATTATTATTCTGGTTTTAATTCGTCTAATAGCCTGGCTAATAACTCGGCTGATTAAAGCTATGCATCTTTCTTTTCCGAATAAGTTATTAGGAATGATTTTTGGGTTTGCTAATGGCATATTAATAGTTATTGTACTTATGGTGGCTTTAGATTATTTTCCCAAACTGACCACTCCTCTAAAAGATGGGTCAAAACACAGGGTTTATGCAGCAGTTGATACCTTCAAAGAAGATATCTTTACTCAATTGAAGTTTTCGGAAAGAGACCGTTTCCACCAAATAAGTGAAACATTAAAAGAAAAGGAGAAAAAAGCTTCCAGTAAATGAATGAAAAAGAGCTTTATACAGATTTGGAATATTCCAGATTAATAGAAGAAATTGATACACGATGTGAGAGTTATTTAGGGAAAGAACGAGCCCAGCAATTAAAACCTCTTGAGGATAGTAAAATCATAGAGGAATCTCTGGAACTGGTATCGGAACTACAGGAAATGTTAAATAGAGGTATTACCCTAAATTTCAATTTATTATCAAATCTGCAACCTCTGTTTACCGAAGCTCAACATTCTCTTTTTGGTTTTGAAGAGTTTCAACAAGTATATTTTCAAGTGTGCCTGGCAGAAGCCATTACCGATACAGCAGAAAGGGTGAAAGATTTTCCTGTCTTGAAAAAGCTGTGGCAAAAAGTGGAGTCCCTGCCTAAAATCAAAACCCGGTTTGAAAAGATATTTGATTCTGATGGTGAAGTTATGGATTCTGCCTCGCAAGAGCTAAATCGGATTCGGAAAAGATTTGCCTCCTTGCAACGAAATATACAGAAAACTATGCAGAATATGCTAAACGATTCTCGTTATGAGAATTTTCTGCAGGACAAATTTATTACTCGTCGTGAAGGAAGATATGTGCTACCAGTTAAAGGAAATGCAGGTACTTTCGTTCCCGGAATTGTGCAGGGACAATCTGGAAGTGGTTCCACTCTTTTTATTGAGCCAGAAAATGTAGTTCCTCTCAATAATGAGCTTCAGCTACTACTTCAGGAGGAAAAGAGGGAAATCTTTAATATCTTCAGTGAATTCACTGCCCAGATTAGAGAACAAAAAGATATTTTGCTTTCTAATCAGGAAGTTTTAACTGAGCTGGATTATCGTTTTGCTTGTGCCAAACTTTGTTGCACTTTAAAAGCAAATAAACCTCTAATTGTGGATGAGCCAGTATTAAAACTTTATTCTGCTCGGCATCCTTTACTTATTTTAAGTTTGAATGACATAGAAAAAGTAGTGCCCTTTGACCTGGATTTGGGTGAAAAAGTAAAAGTTATATTGCTCAGCGGACCTAATACCGGAGGGAAAACAGTTTTGTTAAAAGCCACAGGTTTATTAACTTTAATGGCACTTTCGGGTTTACCTATTCCAGCAGAGGAGAATAGCGTTATTGGTAGATTTGATCAGGTTTTTGCCGATATAGGTGATGAACAGTCCATAGAAAATGCACTGTCTACTTTCTCTTCTCATATAGGGAAAATTGCCAGGATGCTCAAATGCGCCAATAATAAGAGTTTAGTATTGATTGATGAAATTGGAGCAGCTACGGATCCTCAACAAGGTTCTGCATTAGCTCAAGCTATACTGGAACATTTAACTGAGCTTGGAACTAAGGCTTTAGTGACCACTCATTATACAGCTCTCAAGATTTTTGCGGAAACGCATCCAGATTGTATGAATGCTTCAATGCAGTTTGACCTGAAAAGTTTAACTCCCACTTTCCGTTTTAATACAGGCATTCCAGGTGATAGCTTTGCCATTGAAGTGGCTTATTCTTTAGGATTGAAACCTGATCTGATAGAAAGAGCAAAAGAGCTGAGCGGCTCTCAAAATATAGAATTTACTGAGCTATTGAAGAAAATGCATGAAGAGAAAAAAGCTTTGAGTATAGCTACCTATGAGTATGAACTCAAAACTCGTAATCTGGAATCAAAATTACAAGAGATGGAAAGCCGGGAAGCTGCTCTCAATGCTGAGCTGAAAGAGCGGCGAAAGAAATATCTGCAGGAGCTTCAAACAGAACTAATAGCACAGCAAAAGTTATATCAAAGGGAGCAAGAATCTCTGAAAAAGATGGAAAAGAAGGAAAGAAAGGCAGTTTCGGAAAGAAAATTGCAAGATATTAATATTAGATTGCAAGAAATCAATAAAGAACTAACCGATTCAGAGATTAAGCAGAAACAGAAAATAAGAATACCTCAACAAGGAGATAGAGTCTGGTTAGCTACCCTGGGAACAGAGGTTACTATCTTAGAGATAAAAGAAGAACTGGTGAAGGTTGATTTGAACGGTATCACTTTCAAAACTTCTCTAGATAGCTTATATGAGATAGAACAGCCGGTTAAGAAAAAAGAGAATGTTGTTATCACTCATACTAATAAACCTCCTAATGCACAGTTTGAATTGAAACTTCTGGGATTGACCTTTGAAGAAGCAAAACCCTTGATAGATGAGTTTCTGGATGATGCAATGCTGGCAGGGCTGCATACCTTGCGTATTGTTCATGGTAAAGGCACAGGTGCTTTAAGAACTAAGGTGAGAGATTATTTAAAGAAGAAAAAACAGGTGATATCAATGGAAACCCCTATACCTAGTGAAGGTGGGACGGGAGTTACACTGGTTAAGATTTAATGATGGATAAAAATCTGTTAGAAGAGATTAGAAGAAGCAACGATATCGTTGATGTAGTGCAGGAATATGTACCACTTAAAAAAGTGGGTACAAACTGGCGTGGTATATGTCCATTTCATAACGATACTCATCCTTCATTATATGTGAGTCAACCAAAACAGATTTTTAAGTGCTTTGCCTGCGGAAAAGCAGGAAATGTCTTCACTTTTGTACAGGAATATGAAAAAATGAGCTTCTATGAAGCAGTAAAGAAGCTCGCTCAAAGAGCAGGAATCGTTATTCCAGAAAAGAAAAGTTTCACTCCTGAATCAACCAAGAGAGCTAAGTTATTGCAGATTTATACTGAAGCCCGAAATTTTTTTACTCAGCAGCTGATGCAACAGCGGAAAGTGTTAACCTATCTTAAAAATCGTGACATCAGTCCAGAGACCGCTAAAACTCTGGAGCTTGGCTATGCACCTGAAGGGGAAAAAGTTTTACTTAATTATCTGCTGGATAAAGGTTATTCTGTAGATTTGCTAAGAGATTCAGGTCTATTTGGCAATTATTCCGGGAATCTAGTTGATTTTTTCCGTAACAGATTGATGTTTCCTATTCATAACAGTATTGGTGAAGTAGTAGCCTTTGGAGGAAGGATTCTGGAAGAAAATGGGAAGCTGGGAAAGTATGTAAATACCCCCAGCACAGAACTATACACTAAAGGGAAAGAACTCTACGGCTTCTTTAAGACTAAATACGAAATCGGAAAACTGGGTTATGCTTTAATCTGTGAAGGCTACTTTGACTTTCTAAGACTCTATGAGAACGGTTTTCATAATGTGGTTGCCTGTTTAGGAACTTCTCTAACTGAAGATCAAATTTATCTACTAGCCCGCTATACTAATAAAGTTTATATGCTTTATGATGGAGATGCTGCGGGAATTAAAAGTGCTCAAAGAGCCGCTTTATTATGTCTTGCCAAAGGTCTAGATGCCAACATCATAGAATTACCAGATAAGGACGATCCCGATAGCTTTCTACTGGAAAAGGGAGCAGAAGCCCTGAAGGAAAGGATAGAAGAGGCAAAAGATGTGATTCATTTTCTTGCCGAAGCTGAATCTAAAACACCGGCTATACAAAAAATAGACCTGCTGCTAGATGCAGTTCGTTCTATTAAAGATCCCGTAAAGAGAGAACTGATAGTGAGGAATATTTCCGAGGCTTTCAAGGTTTCCACGCGTTCCTTATTTTCTAAGTTGCACCGAACTTCTGCTACAGAAAAAGAAGGACTGTATTCCACACCTGCTTTAGAGAAATATCCGGAAGAAAGACAATTACTTATCCTAGCTTTAAAGGATCCGAATAATTTTAATTTACTTGCTCAAGACCTATCTCCGGATTATTTTAATAATAAAAGATATAGGGAGTTATTTCAGTATCTGGTAAATAATGCATCTGCTAATATGATTAATGAACCGGCTCAGTTGCTGGATTTGATTGAAAATCAGGAACTAAGTGGATTACTGGGTGATTTTTTATTTGAAGAAGTGCAGGATTTGGACTTTATGGCGGTATTAGAACAAGTGAAATTAAGAAAGATAGAAAAAGATTTGAGGGATTTTGATAGGCGTATAATGGCTGAACCCGAAAACAAAAATTTGCAGAAAGAAAAAAATGAACTAAATGCTATCTACCGACAAATGACTAGCAAGATAGTTCCTAAAGATCTTACTTAGATTTTTAAACCCGATAAGGAGAATCAATGATAACTTACAATGAATGCTTAAAAAAACTGGTTGATTTGGGCAAGGATACGGGGTATATTACATTTAAACAGATAAATGATATCCTTCCTAACAGCCCCTTTTTCCTGGACAAGGTGGACGATATTATATTTGACCTTGGTCAGGAAGGTATAGAAATAATTGATGAGACTGAAAAGAGGCTCACCAAAGGTGGAACAGCTCTAAAAAAACCTAGCGTTCCTAAGAAGTTTAAAAATAAACGCTATTATGAAGACCCCGTTCGTATGTATCTAAAAGAGATGGGAAGAGTGCCTCTACTGGATAGAGAAGGTGAGGTGCGGGTAGCGCAAAAAATTGAGACCTACCAGAAGATGATTAATCAGAATGTCTTCAAGTCCGGCTCCACCCTTAGAGAAATGTATAATTTCTTGCATCGTTATCGTGAAAACAGAGTTCGCCTGGACCAGATTTTCCATATAGACCTTGGCACTTGGATAGATAAAAAACAGGATGAGGTTATCATTGAGCAATTTAAAGAAATACTAAAGAAAAACGAAGCTACATTCAATAAGATTGGACAGATTTTAGATAATTGTGATTATGATGAAAGCGGAAATGCAACTCGTCAGGAAGAAATTGAAGCTCTACGAAATGATATCGTTAATACCTTCAATCAACTTTCTTATAATGAAAAACTTATCAAAAGAATGGTCTATCGCATACGCAGTTTAGTGGAACGAATTGAAGAAAGCTATACTATTATCAATGAGTTAACCCGCGTAGAACGCTATACTATAGATGAAATTTGCACTTTTGGGCGTCGGGCAAAAAAATCTCCCGAGGACTTTGAAGAAGTCAAAAAAGAAACCGGGATTGACCCAGAAATCTTTATTGAGAACTTACGAAAAATTAAGAATGCTCGGCGTAAGATTCGTCGGGTTGAGCTGGAAACCAAGATGACCGGTTCCGATCTTATTTTCTTGCTTCAGGAAATAGAAAGAGCTGAACGAAATAAGGAAAGAGCACAGCATGAAATGATTGAAGCTAATGTTCGGTTAGTGATTTCCATTGCAAAACATTATAATAATAGAGGCTTGGAATTCTTAGACCTCATTCAGGAAGGGAATACAGGTTTAATGCGTGCCGTAGAAAAATACGATTATCGTAAAGGTTATAAATTTAGCACCTATGCCACCTGGTGGATTCGTCAAGCTATTACTCGTGCTATTGCCGATCAAGCTCGCACTATCAGGATTCCAGTGCATATGATTGAATCTATAAACAAAATTAATAGAACTTCCCGTCGGCTACAACAAAAGTTGGGTAGAGACCCTTATCCTGAAGAAATTGCCCAAGTGCTGGATATGCCCGTTGATAAAGTGAAAAATGTGCTCTCCATTGCTAAGGAACCAGTATCTCTGGATAAACCTATAAGTCATGATAATGAAGATAGTGTGCTTAGTGATTTTATCCCAGACCGCTCTACTATCAGTCCCGAAAGATTGGCAGAACGCACTATGCTGAAAAAACAGGTAGATGAGGTATTGAAAACTCTTACTACTCGCGAAGAAAGAGTTATCCGTCTTCGTTTTGGCATTGATGATGGATATCATCGCACTTTAGAAGAAGTAGGGAAAATCTTTCAAGTAACACGGGAAAGAGTGCGTCAGATTGAAGAAAAAGCACTTAATAAATTGCGTCATCCTTCTCGTGCCGCCGTTTTACAACAGTTTCTGGATAACTTTAATGTAAAGTGATAAACTCCTCTTTATCATTTAACTTTATGAACAGAGTGCAGGGTCTAAATACTGCACTCCGCTGTAAAAGGGAATTCTCAAGGGTCGGTAGCTAGCAGGAATTTTTAGTGAAAAAAGGATTTAAATATCTTCTTTTCTTACTTGCTATCCCAAACTTTTTAAACAAGTTATACTATCGTTATTGTCACATTTTATTCCTAATATCAGCTGATGTGAATTGAACTATGGCTTTAAGTTGCGATCAAAAAAAATATCTGTCCTGGTTTAATCATTTATCCCAAGAAGAACATAGCTGGGGAATGGTATTGGCTAAGGTCTGGCAAGGGTTAAAACACTTTTCGGAAAAAGAGCTCAGCGATAAAGACATATTTTATCTAATCTTATTAATACCTCGTCTACAAAAAAAACAAGAAAATCTGATTAGAGATTTATGCCGTAAAAGTTATATAAATTATTGGGAAACCATAGTTAGTCGTGCAGGGTTATTTTTATCTAAAATCTGTCCCCAACTAAAAGTTTTGATCAGAAAACTGGAAGGAAAGAGCGAGGATCAGCTGTATCCCTATCTCACCCGAGTTTTTCAAAATATAGTGATTCAATGTAATAATGATATGATAGCAGAATTGCGAAAGGATAAATATGCCTATGATGATAATTATATGAGCTCTTCCCCGAAAGATGAATATCATCCTCTTAAAAATAATACTATAAATGATATTATCCATAACAAGGAAAACCAGGAGGGAGCCAATAAACTGTATAACGAAATTCAGAATGAATGGTCTTTAAGTAAAAGAAATCTTCTATGTGAATATTATGAAACAGTTAATGGCATAAAAACTGATAGGCTAAAAGAAGAAAGTAAAAATAATATTTATAAACATCACCAGCGTTTGAGAGAAACCTTTAATGAATTACTCCAAAGATATAGTAAAAGAGAAATCATTACTTTTTTCAAGTTATATATGACAGAATTATGTCAGAATACCCCATCTTCTCCAACATATCTATATAATAAGAGCACAAAGAGGGGAACACTTTAATGAAAAACGAAGATTTTGAAAAAGCACTTTTTGAAAGCTATCTGGATTCCATTGAAGATAAATTTGATTTTGAAGTGGATACAATAGAAATAGAAGATTTGACCAATGAATCAGGTGAAGCTAAAATCATTATTAAAGATAAGGATATTATAGAACCTCTAGATACTCAAGTGCTGGGAACTATTCGTCAGCTAAGTCACAAGGGAAAACTTATCAACTATGTGCCAGTGGAGCTTCAAGAAAATGGACTTTATCTGGTGATGAAAGCCAGCTCTTTTGTTCATTATGCCCTAAATATAGATATTATCGCTCTTGGCTATAGCGGAAAATATTTAATTGACCCCTATAACAACTTCTTGCTTTATCCAGAAGAAATAGAAAATAGTGTGCTGCTGGATTATCTTGATACTTTCAGTGTTTTTCATTTACAGGAAGCTCTTAAAAATAGCCTAACTGAAAAGCAAGAAGGGAAAAGAATAATGTACTCTGATATTACGGAGAGTTGGAAACTAGAATTCCGGATTAAAGAATATCAGCTGACCAGCTATTTTCGCTTCCGAAATCTGAATGTAAATTCTGTGGATTTGACAACAATAGTAGATTTGCTGATGAAGAAAGAAGAACTATCAATCAATAAATATGCTGCGGCTAGACCTACTTTAACCGAAGCTTTTGACTTAATGAAGCAACCAAAATCCTCTAATATCTTTTATGCTCTCAATCATACTCTCGTAAGAGAGTCAGATGCTAGGGTTTTAATTTATCCAGATGATGAATACATTGGCAAAGCAGGAAAGATTTATATCTGTTCTGAGTGCGTATTTGATGGCTATATCCCTAAAAAGCTGTGCTTAGGAGTGATAGCTTTTAAAGACCTGATATCCATTCAGGAAGTGTTAAATATCCGCATTGAAATAGAAGAAGAGTAAAAAAATGACTTTACCAGAGCTGGTTTCTGCATATTTAGAAGAGGGGACTGAACATCTAAAAAACAAAATTGTGGATTATATCAATACTAATAATTTCGTTGAGGAAGACTGGATTTCTATCACTAAATTGCTTTTTAATCCCTATTCTAATAAAGTTAGTGCTTATGCTTGGCTTGCTTTAATCGCTAAATCGTATCAAAACCCAGAATTGTATAAGCTTCTTAATTTGAATGCAGAACAATTCTCAGAGCTTTTCCAAGCGCGGATTAGAAAAGCTTATTTTCCTATAATGGATGCTCAAAGTGATGGTATCTTAGCTGAAGTTCTTATCTTTCCATTTAGTTCCATTGAATCTAAAGCTATCTGTTTTAATAAATATTATCAGAATAATGCCAATATTATTGCTCAATTGACTGGTAAAAGTTTTCTGATAATCTTTACGGAAGATTTTATAGGCAATTCCTGGATGACTGCAGCTTCGGCTGCTTTAATAGCTGATAACCCTGACGAACTTAAAGACCTATGCTTCTCTGGTGCGGTTAATATAGCAGGTAAAATCCTGACTCCAGCTCAATTATCCGAGAAAAAAAAGTTTTGTGAAACCCTTGGAAAAAAATTGATTACTAAAGTCAAATTCATAGATGAACTGGAATTCTGGCTTAATAGTTCTGAGCTTCCAGTTCCGGTAATACAAAGTAGCGGTACACCCGAGCAAAAGTCTTCTTTGCTAATAAAAATGGAAGCAGCTATCCAAAAAGAATATCCCTATTTCAATCTCCAGACCTTATTTGAATATACCGGCTTGAATGAGGATGACCTCTCTATCTTTAAAGAAGGGAATTTCCCCTTTAATCCCGTAATCTGGCAAGATTTTCTGGGCAAGATAGACCACTTTGATAGGGTAGAACAAAAGCTAAACTCTCGTAAAGCTCTCTTCTGGTACGCTGGTATGTTGAGTTCCCTTCAGTTCGGTATCGGAGCTATTTTCGGGTTCAATCGTCCTATATATATCTGTCATTGGGAAGCTACTAATCAAGAATATATTCCTGTCCTAAAACTTTATCGTCCAGAGAATGCAAGAGTTCTAAAAAATGTATCCTTTGATCCTCATTCATTCACCAGCATAAAATATGAAATTGATGCACCTGCCAAGCATATGAAAGACCTAGCTCTCATTCTGTATTTTGGAAGTCATAACCCTTATCAGGAAGTGATTAGCTTCTTCAAACCATTATTTCCTGAATCAGGAATCCTTTTTATCTCACTAAAAAACAGTCAGGGACAAATCAATCTGGGCGCCGAGTGCTTAAGGATTGTACAGGAAACAAATTCTTTGCTGAACTATCTGAAAAAGAGTTATCACTGGCAAAGATTGCATATTTTCCAGAGTTCACCCAATGCTATCTGTATGGCTCTCGGGATTGCTCTCGGACATTTCAATCCTGCTACTGTATATCATTACCAACCTCAAACAGAAGGGGAACACTATCAGGGAATGTATAATCTGGAAATGGTAAAAAATTATCGCCCTCAATATATACCACAAACTTAAACTTGTTTCTTCTTACAGCCCAGATATGTTCTTTATATTATTTTGTTTTGATAATTTTTCTTTCTTATCTCTCACTTATCTCCTGCTTATCAAAAGAGTCAAGAAAGAGTCAAGGGAGAGTCAAGGGAGAGTTGGTAATTGCCTATAAAATATAGTAGTTAGGTGTTATGCGGACAATAATGTTAGCTAGCTCTTGGAATACCAATAAGTTGAACAATATTGATACTGAAATTTAATGCTGATTTTGGGGTAAAGTATAGACACAAAAAAATGGATAATATTTTAAAAGGATAAAAAAAATGATGGAAAATAAGTGTAAAAGAATTCTCACTATACAAGATTTTTCTGGATTCGGGCATACTTCTCTGATGGCATACATTCCTATTATGTATAGATTAGGCATTAGAGTTTGTGCTCTTCCTTCCGCATATCTTTCTGCTAATACAGATTATCCCGAGCCGATCTGGATTGATATGAGTTCATATCTGGAAAAGATAAATGCACACTGGCAAAAGATAGGTTTTTCTTTTGATGCTATTAGCAGTGGTTTTCTTGCTTCTCCCGCTCAAGTTAAGCAAATAGGAAAAATGATAGCATCCTGGAGAGACAAAGTTAAGCTGGTGCTGATTGATCCAGTGATGGGCGATTATGGAAAATTATATTCCGGCTACGACCAGAAAATGATAGGTGCAATGCGAGAACTTATTGGCTTAGCTGATATTATAACTCCTAATTATACGGAAGCTTGCTGGCTGGCAAAACAAGAAATTAAAAAACTTAGTGAAGAAAATGAAGTTTTGGATTGTTGCAGGAAAATAAGTGAGTATGGTCCTTCACACCTAGTAGTAACCTCGGTTCCTAATACGGATTCGGATAGTTTGAAGGTTATGCATTATGATGCCAAATTGGACAAACTTACCACCTATCCCTTTGTAAAGAAAAATGGTATCTATCCTGGAGCAGGTGATTGTTTTTCTGCTCTTTTACTTGCTGGCTTAGTTAATGGCTATAGTTTTAATGCTTCTATAAAAGCAACGATAATCATCATATCGCAAGCTATAGAAGAACCGATGATAGAAGGAACCGATTGGCGAGAAGGTCTTCCCTTGGAAAAGATAATTGATTGGGATTTAAAAAGCTTCTATTCTAGATTTGATGCTTAATTGATATTTATTTCAGGTTCTTATAGATTTTTCGGATATCTTCAGCAGTTACCGTTAAAGGGTTATTTGCCATATTATGACTTGCCAGTACTATTGGAATCTGGCTTTCTATAAACTCGTCACTTAGTTCAAGTTCAACCTTCAGGGGGAATTTTTCCAGCCATTCTTCAAAATCTTTACGGGTGATATTTAAAGATAGGAAAAGGTTATTTAATTCAGGTTTCAGGTATGGATAGTAGAGTTCTATTACTTGTTTAAGCACAATTCCATTACTAAGTCCGTGAGGAATACCAAAATGAGTGGTAAGAGGATAGCCCAAAGAATGTTGAAGTGTAGTTCCAGTTTGAGCAATAGTGATTCCTCCATAGAGAGCAGCTTGCATCAAATTCGTTCTAGCTTGAATATTAGAAGGCGAATTTAGAGCTATTTCCAGATTTTTCATTATAGCATCAATACCAGCTTGAATTAAAGGATAAAGCAGCGGTTGGCGTTTATTAGAAAAGATTCCTTCCAGAAGATGTGAAAGTGCATCTATAGCAGTATAAAGAGTGATAGTATTATTTAAGCTCAAGGTATAACGAGGGTCACAGATAGCCAGTTTAGGGAATGCGAGGTCTGTTCCTAAACCCGCTTTTATACCAGTGCTGGCATCAGTTAAAACAGAATACTGAGTAACCTCACTTCCTGTTCCTGCAGTAGTGGGAATTGCAGCTAAGGGAAAGGTGTGAGAAAATTTATCAGGTGTAATTTTATCTTCCTCAATGAGATTGTTTGCCGTTATTAGAGCCATAGCTTTAGCTGCATCCAGAGGACTGCCACCTCCGATAGCGATAAGATAATCACATTGAGAATCTTTTAAAAACTTAGCTCCTTCTCTAACTGTATCCCAGGAAGGGTTTTCTTGCACTCTATCAAAAATAGCACAATCTGCATTGTTCTTCTTTAAAACAGGAATCAGTTCATCTAAAGCACCACTTAATTTTGCACTGTTTTTTCCAGTTACGATTAAAGGTTTAGTTCCCAATCTTATAAGATAAGCCTCTGCATTCTGTAAGGCATTTGCTCCAAAGAAGATTCTACTAGGCAGATATATCATTGGTTTAACTCCTAACATCTAAAATAAAAATAATATTATCTTCCTAACTCTTTTTAAGTTCTGAACTTACGCTACTACATCCAAAAGCAGAGCTGTTGATGGTGAACTTGTAAGTGAAAGTGGGTTATAACACTATTTCATAAGCACTAATTTCTTTTGAAGAATGGGTGTTCCTTGCATTTTAACTTTAACAAAATAGATTCCTGAAGAGCATTGAGTCCCTTTATTATCCTTTCCATCCCAGCGATAAGTGAAATCTCCTTTAGTATCTAAGGGAATAGTTTTAACTATTTGTCCCCGGGTATTATAGATATTGATTTTTCCTTTTAAATTAACATCGCTTTTAATAGCTATTTCTACTTGCTGGTTAACGGAAAAACAAGCAGGATTAGGATGGATAGATAGAACTGGAGGTGTAGCCACAGGGTCATTATAAGCAGTAGGATTAACTATGATTAAATTAGTAGGTGAACTTTCGGTGTTACCATCAAAAGCACAGACAGTTAGAATATAATGTTCATTAAAAGTTATATTTCTTTGCCAGTAAGTTTGGGAGAAAGGGACCTCTGCTAACATTTGAGGTATTTCTTGATTATAAGAATTATAAATACGATAGGAAGTCCATTGATGTATCCCATCAGCCATAGGAGGTTGCCAGTATAGATTAAGACTATCTATATAAAAAGCTTCTAAGTCATAGCATAACCATTGTGGTTGATAGATGGGAACAATCGGGTCAAATTCCCACCAGTTTCCTTCCTGCAGATAGGGTGTTTCTGCATTTGTAGATATATCATCAACTCTTTTGGCATAGCCATCTTCATTGTAAGTATATAATCTGTTAATATTAGATTCTGCTAGCAATAGCTTTACACTTAGTATAGCTTGGGTGGTATTATCTTTCTGAATAATAATAGAATAGAAATAATCTCTGGGAGATGATTTATCAACAATATAACCAATTTCGGTCACATCCCTAAACTGGAAGTTAGATTGTCGCTGAGTGCCTTCTTCATCTATGATTTCTGTGCGCGTCCAGCTATCTCCAGTATTAAGATTATGAATTTTATCCCAGACCGTTTCCTCCGGAAGATTAAAGATAATGTTACCCGAAGGATTATAGCGTTCGTGACGAGCTAGATAAAGATAATCTCCTTCTTCATATAGCCAATTTATATAATCCCAATGATAGACAAAGAAGCGATTATAAATGGGATAACAGTTATGGCTACTTATCAAAGTTGGTATACCCACAGTTTGATAGATAGGAGGTAGAGTTTCACTTATTTCTATATTGCCGACATTTATAGTGTGATAGGGATTAGGATTAAAGATTTGAGGTTGTAATAAACCACCAGGTGTCCCATAAAATGTTTGGTTTATGCTTTCAATATCCGCTAAAACAACCACAAAGAAAGGTTCTGTTAACTGAGAAGAATAAGAGAAAGGAGTTTCAGGATTAATAAATTCTTCGGCTAAGATATCGCCCGAATCTGCTCCAATAATCTGGAGACGATGATTTATAAGGGTAAAGTTTCCACTATAGGTAATCTGACCACTAACCGTAGTGGCATTATAGGTCAGCAAATACGGGTCAAAATCCACAGTAGGAAGTGAGGGATTATCGTTATGGTCAAGAATGCCTGCCGCTATTTCTGTGGGATTCGTGGTTCCCCAGTAGTTGTTTTCAGCAAATATCACTATACTAGGATCGGTGTAGGAATAGGTATAAATACTATGAAGTGTATTGGTTTCATCAATATTATTATAGATGGCATTCTCACCTTGAGCCCAGATATGATATATAGAAAGATTGCCTAAACAGGGTTTGGCATTTTGTCCCAGATAAAATCCAGTAAAATTATTATAGATTTGATTGCGCTCAAAATAGGGTTCGCTGGTAGCACCAGTAATCATCACTCCTGCACCAGAATTGGCATCTCCAGGGATAAAATTATTTCTGATGATATTATCCGCTATATAACCTGAAGAATTGAGCAGATAGATTCCCGTTAGATTGTTTTCAATTATATTATTCAAGATCTGAGGCTGGATAGCATTTACTCCTACAAGGTCCCAGGCAGTTATACCCTGTTTAAAATTATGGTGAATATGATTATTTTGAATTAAAGGTGAGTTTGAACCATCAGAAGATTGATTAGAAAGCTGAATAGCGGCATAATATTGAGTACCAGTGCCATTGGAACGAATCTCGTTATTTTCAATTACTAAATCACTATTTTGAACAACCATTATGCCATTATGAATGCTCCATTCAATAAGGTTTTCCGAAATAAGGACATCTGCAGGATTAGCTGCGCCAATAGCAAAGATTTGCAATGCTTTCTGATTATGAGAAAAACGATTATGAGTGATTTGTACAGGAGAATTAACTGAATTTACTCCATATTCTGCCTTCTCTATAAAGCAGTAAGATATAGAACTAGGTGAACTCTCATTTTCCAATCTGATACCCTTCCACAGGGCATTAGGATCAGTTTGACCACTTTTAAATCTGATAGTGTCTGCTTCTGTGCCTACTGCATATAAAGTTCCCTGTACGGTTAAATAATAATTACCCATAGCATAAATATTAACCCCTGGCTCAATAGTTAAGGAAGTGCCAACGGGAACTGTTACACTACCTATCATATTATAAGGACTGTTAGCCAAGGTCCAGGTTCCTGATTGATTGCCATTTACATCTGTAGCACTTAATGGCATCAGGATGAGTCCTGAGATTAAAAGTGAAAAAAGTAATAAATAGTGTTTCATAATATCCTCCATCCTAAAATAAGATATAGCGGAAGAAGAAATACCCTCTCCCGCTATCATAATTTGTTTAAATGTTTATTCCGTTATAGCTTGCACTGGACATACGGCAATACAGGAACCACAATCAATGCAAGTATCCTCATCACATACGGCTTTATCACCTTCCATAGATAGAGCAGCTGTTGGGCAGGTATCTATGCAAGCAGCACAGCCAATGCAGATATCTTTGTCAATCTTTACTGCCATTTTGAACTCCTAGATTTTTGTTTAATTTTCTTACCCTAGGCTCCTAGTCAAGTAAAATCTATTTTTTCACTTTAGCTTGACTTTCTACTGCACTCACCGCTTTAGCTAATTCTTCTTCTTCGGCTAAGTAATAGTGTCGGATAACAGTGAGGTCATCATTGAACTCATAGATGAGTGGAATTCCAGTTGGGATATTTAAATTTACGATATCTGTATCGCTGATACCATCAAGGTTTTTAACTATAGCTCTAAGACTATTACCATGAGCAGAAATAAGGATTCTTCTTCCAGCCGTTAAACGAGGTATGATAACCTCTTCCCAGAAAGGCATTGTTCGTTTACAGGTGTCCTTTAAAGATTCACCAACAGGAATCTGTTCAGGTGAAAGATTAGCATAACGACGGTCTTTGCCAGGATAACGCGGATCATTTTTATCCAAAGGTGGAGGTGGAACATCATAACTTCTCCGCCATAGTTTTACCTGCTCTTCTCCATACTTTGCTGCAGTTTCTGCTTTATTCAATCCCTGTAAAGCACCGTAATGACGTTCATTCAAGCGCCAGTCGTTATGAATTGGCAAATACATACGGTCCATTTCATCCAGAATAATCCAAAGAGTTCTGATAGCTCTTTTTAGCACAGAGGTCCAGCAAACATCAAAGTCAAATCCCGCTTCTAACAATCGTTTACCAGCAGTATGAGCTTCTTCAATTCCTTTTTCCGAGAGGTCTACATCTGTCCATCCCGTAAATAGATTCTCCTTATTCCAGGTACTTTCACCATGTCTAACTAATACAATCTTATACATTTGGTTGCTCCTCTATATTTATTTATTAGGTTTTAAATATTTAATGGCTCCTGCTTCTTCCTCTAAAGTCCTCGCTAACATAAACAGGAGATCCGATAGTCTGTTTATATATTGCAAAATTTCTCTGGAAACTCTCTCTTTCCTGGCAAGAGCAACTATCTCTCTCTCAGCTCTACGAGCTACAGTGCGACAGATATCCAATCTTGCAGATACCGGTAAAGAACCAGGAATTACAAAGCCATTCAGTGGAGTTTGTTCTTCCAGAGCTTGAACCTGTTCGTTTAGCTTTTTCACCTCTTCAGCAGTTATAGGTTCTGGATAAGCTTTATTTTTGGTAGCTAACTCTCCCATCATTCTAGAGAGAATCTTTTGGATATCTTCTAAAAGCTGAACATAATTTTTATTAGTGATTAAATGTTTGGCATCACTAATGAAAGTATCCAATTCATCTACGGTTCCATAAGCTATAACACGCTGGTTATCTTTCCAGATTCTTTCTCCACCAGATAAGCTGGTTTTCCCCTGATCACCTCTTTTGGTAATAATGCTCATAGTTATTTCATTGCGATAACTGAGATCTCTATCATAGCATCCTTAGGAAGCCTGGAGACTTCTACCACTTCACGAGCAGGAAATGGCGCACTAAAATTACGAGTATAGATATCGTTTAGTAAAGAGAAATGGTTCATATCCTCCAGATAGACAGTTACCTTTACCACATGAGCAAAACCCATACTAGCTGCATCTAATATAGATTTTATATGGTTAAAGACTAGATTTGCTTGAGCTTCAAAGCTCATAGGCATATCACCAGTGCGAGGGTCTATTCCCAATTGTCCAGATATAAAAAGAGTGTTATTCATTAATATACCCTGTGAATAAGGTCCAATTGCTGCTGGAGCAAGATGAGTGTTTACGGATTGCATAATATTCTCCTATTATTTTTTTAAGGTTTTACGGACTACCTGAACCGTATCCAAAATGCGATTCAGAGGAATATAACTTTGTTCTTTATGTTCCAGATTATAGAGTAATACCTTTCCTTCTCTAATATTTTCTTCCCGTAAGGTAATCATTAAATCGCACTTATGTGCTTGTGCCTGTTTTAAATTATTATCTGGATTCTCTTCTGTTCCCAGTATAGTAATAATATTTTGAGAATGAAGCTCCTGGGCAATTTGCAATACCATCATCTCCAAATTGGGAGATTGAGTACAAATATAGACAGAAAAGTCGTTATCAAACATCAAGAACAGATTCCTTTCTTTCATCAGCTGAAATATCAAATCCAGGTCTAGATAGAAACCGATAGCTGGAATCTTTCTTCCCGTCAAGCGTTCCGAAAGATAATCGTATCTTCCACCTCCACCAACAACTAACTCATTATCTTGATTTTTGACTACGAAATCAAATACAGTTCCATTATAATAAGCAAAATTCTTGGTTAAATTGGGGTCTACTTTATATATATTCCCTAGATTAGCTTGTATTTTCTTAAGTTGTTCAAATTTAGTTTTACATTCGGCACAAAGATAATTATTAATATTTAAATTAGCTGGTAGACTATGCTGGCAATTTTTATTCTCACAATGAGTAGCAGCAAAAGGATTTGCACTAAGTTCCACCAGACAATTGGGGCAATATCTATCAGCATTAGTCCTAAGCTCTATATCCACATCTTTAAAAAACTCTCTCCGACAATTTTCACAACCATAACTATTGAGTTTTAGCGTGGCATCATAGAATCCCACTTCATTTAATAACTTAATTCCCAGACTGATAATTTCATTTTCGGAGAGGATATTAGAACTTCCCATCAGCTCCACTCCCAGTTGAGATGATTCTTGTGCCACACCTTCACGATTGCGATGAAACATAGGACCTTGGTAATAGTAACGGAAAATGTCACCTTTGCGATACATTGTAGCTGCACGGTGTAAAACGCTAATTGTTCCTTCCGGACGCAAACTAAGTTGATTCTCCGGATTTTTGTTGTTATTAATATTCAATGTCTGACGGGATATGAAATCAGGTTCTTCTCTTTGCATAAAGGCTGTTATACCCTGTTGGATCAAGGAGCGATTTTGCAATATGGGAAGATGAATTTCATGATAGTCATAAAGTTTGAGCATATTATCAAACTTTTCTTCCATCATTTTCCATTTCCACATTTCATCCATCATAAAATTGATAGTTTTGGCTTTTTCTACCGCCATATCTTTTTCACCTCTCTTTTCTTTCTAGAGAATATTAGTATTTCTGTCAATGAAAATAAAGTCGGTAGATATATTTAACTATTTTTCGTTTGCTAAGCATTGAAAAAAGAAAGGGATATTAGCTCTATTAAAAAGGATAAAACATTTCTCTTGACTTATAACTTCATTATAAAAATAAGGTAAAAGAATAAAGAATTTTAGGAGTAAAGATGTATGCCATCGTTGAAATAAAAGGATTTCAGTACAGGGCAGAAGAAAACACGGTTTTAAGTGTTCCCCTGCTGAAGACGGCTAAACCAGGTCAAGCTCTTGAGTTTGATAGGGTCTTACTCGTTAGAAACGATGATGAAATTAAAGTGGGACAACCCGTTGTAGAAGGTGCAGCTGTTCTGGCAGAAGTTATTGGTAATATAAAAGGTAAGAAAAAGATAATTTATCACGCTAAACGCCGGAAAGGCTATCGGGTTAAAAAAGGATATCGGGAACAGTTTACTAATATTAAAGTAACCGATATTCGGGTTCCCTAAGGAGAGATATTATGGCACATAAAAAAGGTGTGGGAAGCAGCCGAAATGGCAGAAATAGTAATCCTAAATATCGTGGTATCAAAAAGTATGGAAATGAATATGTGATTCCTGGGAATATAATTATTCGCCAAAAAGGTACTAAGATACATCCAGGTAATAATGTTGGTATGGGAAAAGATTATACTATTTATAGCTTAACTGAAGGTTATGTGAAATTTGAAACTAAGGGAACAGGCAGAAAGTATGTTTCTGTGGTTCCAGTAAACAAAGCAGAATAAAAAAACAAAGATAATTTGAAAAAATAAACCCCGGTATCTAAACCGGGGTTATTTTTTGATAAATCTGAGTTATTTATTAACTTGAAAGGTAGTATCACCTTTTTCAAAATAGGCTATAATTTGACGGGCAGCAGCAACTCCAGCATTGATATTAGCTTCTTCCGTTTGAGCTCCCATTTTCTTAGGAGTCCAGAACACTCTTTCGGCAAATTGTTCCCTAAGTTTTGCACTGCAATCCGGTTCTATATCGCTCACATAGCGAAACTTACTCTTTTCTTCCAGAGCTTTTATTAGAGCATCTTCATCAATAACTTCCTTACGAGCTGTATTGACCAGGATGCAATGGTCTTTTACCAGACTGAGCAGATTCCAGTTTATGGATTTCTTTGTCTCTGCAGTAGCAGGTATATGAAGGGAAATATAATCTCCTATTTTGAAGATATCTTCTACTTGATTTAGAGGTATAACTCCTTCCTGTGTCATTAGTTCTGAACTGATATAAGGGTCATAGGCATAAACTTCCATATCCAGGCCCTTAGCCATCTTAGCTAAGCGTTTTCCTACATTACCAAAACCAAATAAAGCTAGCTTTTTACCCCCCAGTTCGGTTCCACTTTTACCATTGAACTTTCCTCTCGCCATATAAATCATTAGACCAAGAGCTAATTCAGCTACGGCATTGGAATTTTGTCCAGGAGTGTTCATCACGATTACATTATGTGAGCTTGCAGAAGTGAGGTCAATATTATCATAACCTGCACCCGCACGCACGACAATCTTTAGTTTGGGAGCAGCATTAAATAAAGCTTCATCTACAATATCACTGCGTACAATTAGAGCTTCTACATCAGCAGCAGCTTTCCGAAGCTCTTCAGGGTCAGAATAATTCTCCAGCCACACTTGCTGATAGCCTATAGCATCAAACTCACTTTTAATCTTTTGCACTGCCTCTTTAGCAAAGGGTTTTTCGGTGGCAATCAATACTTTTGGCATTTTTTTTCTCTCCTTATTTTTTATATTTATTATTATATCTAATAAACAGGATTGTCCCCACTGTCAAGTTCAATATTATTTACACAATAGCATACGACGAGTTAGAGTAGTTTCAGGGGTTTTTAATCTGCAGAGATATATTCCATTTGCCACAGTTCTTCCCCTTGAGTCTTTTCCATCCCAATCAATACTATGTTTTCCCGAAGAAATGTATCCCTCTTCTAAAGTCCGAATCAGCTGTCCTCTTAGATTGTAAATAGAGAGGTTTATTTTCCCTTCTTTCTTAGTTTCGTATAAGATAGTGGTATTCTGACGGAAAGGATTAGGATAGTTTTGTTCCAATCTATTTACTTGTGGAGTGAGATAAGGATCTGAATTTGATACATAATTGGTGCAAGCAAAACTACCTTGACGATTCAGAGCTCCTCTATAGGTAATCCAGGGTTTAATTTCTGTATCCGGACGCCGTAAATTCATCACTACCACTCCCGTGGAATAACCGCTAATTAATTTAAGTATATCATCATTATTCAGATCACACACGGTTGCTGGAGTGCAACCATTAAAAGAAGTAATAAAGGGATAACCTGGCAACATTGTGCCATCATTATTATAGGCATAGAGTGAGTTTTGATAACTGGTTAGTAAAATCTCAGGCGCGATATCTTCATCTAAATTAAAAATCAAAGGTGGAGCATTAAAATTATCTCCTACATTGACAGGAAAACCATTTAAATCATTGCCATTTTGATCAGTAACATAAAGCATACCATTTATGGTTACAAATATAATCTCCAGAGCTCCATCGCCAGTTAGATCTGCTACTACCGGACTATTTGCCATAGCAGCTACAATGGGTTTATTGACCAGGATTTCGCCAGTGGAAGATAGAAGTAGCATATGGTTATTTGTTCCGAAAACTATCTTGCTATTGTCTAAGACCGTGGGAGCACCATTGATATTTTCACCGATATTGATAGGAAATCCCGTTATATCTACTCCCGCAGCATTTAAAATATGCAAACTGCCATTCTGACAACCGATTATTATTTCCATCACACCATCTTCATCCAAATCAGCAGCTGCTATTTCTGTCTGGATAGAGCTGCCTAAATTAACTGGGAATCCAGATAATAATAAGCCATCAGAATTTAAGGCATAGACATAGCCGTTTAATGAATGGGTAATAACTTTATCAATCCCAGAATGGTCAAGAGTTGCTATAACTGGTGTGAAGATGAGATAATTGCCAGCATCATAACTAAGTATAGAAGTTCCATTAATATCTATTGCATTTATCTTTCCCGTACGACTGGAATAAATTATTTCCGGTGTTCCATCGCCATTGATATCACCCAGAGCTGAACTACGCATAACATCTTGTTGAGGAGAGATGGTAAATCCACCAAATTCGTCGCCATTATTATTTATATAATGTGCCTGTCCAAAGACATTAAGATAGAGAATATCCAGATTTCCATCGTTATTCAGGTCGTAAACTATAGGAGCAGATTTGGTGTGAATCAAGCTATCCCAGGGGAAATGACTATCAACCATAGTTATCTCAAAGCTAAGGTCAAATTTTCGTATTCCCGTGCTCAGACCGGTAATAGCATGAGTTGAATCCAGCACCAGCTTCAGATAGTAGATTCCATAATTTAATTCTTCTGCCAGTTGAATTCGGAAATAGAAGGATGGATCGCAAGTTGCTCCAGGTAATATTTGTGGAATAACCTGAGGTCCATCCAGAAGAGTTACACCTTGAGGGAGATTTTGCAAACTTACACTGATATTATAGGCAGTTCCAAAATTAGCTGCATTTTTGATGATGGGATATATCCTTAAAATTTCGCCAGGATTGAAACTTCCATCTCCATCACCTTCTAGATCAGAGATGCTATAACCTTCCAATGATAACAGTGGAAGAGTTGGATCAGGATATTTTACTTCTATAGTAGGATCGCCAAAGAGCACCATTTCATAATAGCACCAGCGCATAACATCATAGTTTATCGCTGCATTCATATTCTGGAAGCGAGAATAAGTTAACGCTTTACCAAAATTAGTCTGATTAGCTTCATACAAGCCAATAAAGAATTGCCTATCATAGAATTGAGAAGGACCATTTATGCTACCTGGCATATACCATCCATAACGAGTGTTTCCGATAAAAGAAAAAAGTCCACCGGAGGTTGTAACCAGATGTTCACCGATGCATTCTCCATCGCCACTGGTTCTCTGATCAAAGGCTGCAGGATAACAGCCCTGCGTGTATAAGAATCCATATTCCGTATTTTGTAGCTGCTCCACCGAACCACTTCCCTGTCCCATTAATGATGTCTCATTGGAATGTCCCATATGATTCATCACATTAGCACCATCATTGAGAGCATTCCATACTCCGATAGAACTGAAGGTTCCATCTCGTTGATACCTAGTGCTTAGGAAATAATCATCCGGAATATGAGAAGCTACATCATCTTTATAATCGCCACCCCAGGTCAAAGGATTATTGTTCAGGTTTTCTCCAAACATTATTGCTAAGTTATTGCTATAGGTATCGTTATTGACATAATATTGGATTTTACGAGTCATATTGTTAAATTCATTAGCCGTCTCGGCAGGAAATCTACTTATATGGACTTCAGGGATATAATCAACCTGATCATCTGTCTCACCCCAGATTTGATCTCCATCCGCATTCCAGTTCCCATCTAGATTGCTGTAATAGATATCTGTCGGTATTCTAAAATCAACTGTCTCACCAACTTCACAGAAACATCCTCTATCTGGAACGATTTCATCATCTCCACCCAGGATAACATATTCTAAAGGAGTTGAGGTGCTTGACCAGGTTTGATAGGCATCGCTGATGAAATTACGTATCTTCTCGGCGTTATCTATACCGTCATAAGAGCTGTAAATATCAGAGGTTAGATATAAACCTGTGCTTATACTACGGGTATTTTGCCACTCTATATAATTCTGGAAATAGCTAGCACTGGCACTATTTGTGATTATTATCATCTTTTTGGGAATACTTAGATCTATTAATCTGCTCTGAGGTTGATGTGTGCGATAAAGCGGTGCATTTTGATAAGTGCTAATAGTTTCAGGGTTAAGCACAAAATTGGTTAAATCTGAGAAGTTTCTATTAGGAGCATAAAAATTAGCTGAGTGTTCTGCTAACTCATCATCCCAGGAGGTTTCTATCTGCAGGGTTACATTATTGCTGGTAAAAATAGTTTTCTGCACGGGATTATATTTCCAGGGATAAATATCTATCACAGCAATCTGAAGACCGCTATACATCTGAGTGCCTAGATATTTATAATCTTCTATCGGGAAAAGAGCATCTTTATTCCATATCTCAGGATTAGGAATACTTGTATCTGATTGAGGTTGAGATATAATCTGCACCTTACGCACATAATCTAATACTATTTGTTCACGCTGAATTTCTGGTTCGGAGAGAAGCACCTGCACATTTTCTATCTTTTCTCCAAAAGGAATCAACACCCGTATGGGAAGATAATTCATTGCAGGAACTCCCTCATCCAGAAAAGGAGCTCCATTATTATCTTTTAAATCTTTACTCCAACCAGAAGGATTAACCCTAAAATTCAAAGTTAGACCAAAGACAATGGTGCAGACCATCATTAGTCCCATCAAAATAAACACTTTCTTCATTTGCATATCCCTGTATAAATTCTTTTATTATCTCTTAAAATATACAAAGCTATACTTAGTCAAGAATTTTCTGCTCCTGCTTCGCCAATCTTAAGTTATTATATACTTTAACAGAAATTCATTGACAATATAAATGAAAATAGTTAGAATTATTTTGGATATTTGATAGTATAAGATATAGAGAAAAAGGAGGAATAATGAATAAAGTAGCATTGATATGGTTGACGATGTTGATGTTAATGAGTTCCATCTGTTTTGCAGGAACGGTCTATGTAATGGAAAGTGGGAAACCTGATCTGGTGGTCTGGATAGCTCCTTATAAATCTCAAGCAGATCTATGCGTTTATGTTGCGCCCTACCGTTCTGAAGCTAGGGGTAAGGACGAAATCTGGTACTTCAAGAAACAAAAAAGTTCTGCCGATATCAAAATAAAGATAACCAAATATAAATCCCAGGCAGACCTCAAAATCTATTATGTGAAATATAAAAGTCAAGCGGGATGGAGAAACTCACATCCCTGGATAGGAAGATTACATTAATGATATTTAAAGATAGAAAATACCTATAAAGGGGTAGTAGATGTCCTTTTTAACCGACCTGGATAATGCTTTTTATTAACCTGCTCTAACTAAACTTATTTTTTTGTTAGTTGATAAGCTCATAGCCTATATTGACAGTTTAGATATCATTAAAAAGCCCAAGAGGCTTGTGGAAGGGTATGCAAAGGTCCCTGGTATGCAAAGGTCCCCCTTTGCATCATGCGGTACCAGTTTTAACATTATTACTAAGGGTATGCAAAGGTTCTGGTATGCAAAGGTCAGGGTATGCAAAGGTCCCCCT
>DFOM01000053.1 GCA_002376725.1 Cloacimonetes bacterium UBA3541
TTTTAATATTATGTATAATTAACTCTAAAACATCTCTATAAACACATTCAAAATCAGGTATTGATGTTAATTGATGCTTAAGTGAATTCTCCCAGGCACATTTAAAATCATCTTTTCTATTGGCTAAATCCTGAATATTAAACTTTACTCTTGAAAAAGAAAATTTTTGTTGAAGGATATCTAAACATTTCAATTGGCTAATCTTATCCCATAAAAACCACACATCATATAAATCCCTCGGTCTTGTTCGTTGAAAAAAACTTCTTATCTTTTCAGCTAAAATTTCTTCAATAGCATAAACTTTAATATCTACTTGTAAATTATCCGAGTAAGGGTGAATAATTTTCATAATGTTAATGGGTAACAATAATTTTTCTTTATCATATGAGGTAATATCTATTTTAATTTTTGTTAAATGGGTCTTCTTTTGGGTTATTTGAAAATAAGTATTAACTTCAAAACCTGTAGTATCTTCATTAATGTTAGTATTCTCATATTTAAAATAAATACCAGATTTTTTCTGAACATTTTTAGTAGCTTCATCAAACCATTCAATTAGTAGTTTTTTATTAATGTCTTTTGTTGCCGTAAAGTCAATATCGTCTGAAAATCTATAATCTTCAAAATAAACTTTCTTAATTCCTGTTCCGCCTTTTAGCACCAGGGGATAAGTAGATAGTTCACTTAATAACCAGTTTTGTGCATAATCTCTTTCTATCGTGGATAGAGGAACACCTTTTATTCTAGCAATTTGTCTGATTTCTAAAGAAGATATCATTCTAAATTTTTTAAGATATGGTCATCCAGGTTAATTATTAATCTCCATTTAGCGTTTTTAATACCATATTTTGGCATTGTAGGATCAAGAAATACATAATTCCTGGTATTAATCGTTGGCAATTTAACATTTATATTAAGTAAATCACAAAGAAATCCTAATCTTCTGATAACTGCAGAATTATTAATGTTCTGAGCATATAGAACTAATTGATTTATATCAAGAGCCATTTTTTTTAAAGATTTCGCTATTTCTAAAATACCACCACAATATTGTGGCTTATCTAAACAATCAATTATAGTTTTCTCTTTATCAGTTATATTAATTAAATTATCGTCAATCCATTCCTGAGTTAAGCCAAAAAACTTTTCTTTTTTTATAGTGACTATTTTAAATTCAATACCGAGCACCTTAATATTTTGATTTTTCTTCCTGGAAGTGGTTTGAATAAATGTTTGAATAGGTATTTGTTCTGTAAATCCATAAAAATTTAAAGCACTCCAATAAGCAATAGCATAAGGTTTAATGAGTACAGACCCAATAATAAATTCATTGATTGTATATTCACCCTTTTGAGCTCCAAGAGGAATAATTAAATATTTCCCCTTTTCTATTCGTTCTATGAATCCTTTTTTCTCATAGCGAGAAAGGATAGTTTTTGTAACCGAAATATTATTATTCATTAACTTTTTAGCTTCTTCAAAAGTGAAGTAGCTACCTTTTTTGGATAACTGATTTATAATGTCTATTCTCATTTTAATACACTATGGTTAACAATATTGTTTACTTTGGTGCATACATATGCGATTAACTTCATATAAATAATTAATCTTTAGATTTATTTCTAATGTTAATATCATTCAATTCTTCCGACACTTTCTTTAATATAAGATATTACTTAATATAATTTTTATTTTAAAAGTCAAGACTTATTATTGAATAACATTTTAATTAGGTATGGGATATCATAATTTCCCCCTAGTATACACCAATAAATAATAGGCAACAATAGCCTGCTATTATTAAATTACTTTGCATAAAGACCGAAACAGAATTATAAATATAGTAACAAGACTAAAATAAAAAGGAACAAAGATGCCAAAAACGGAAAATCCATTATTGAAAGAAAGAAACGAACATCGTTTACAGGCAATACCATTTGATAAGATTAAAACTGAGCATTTTATGCCCGCTATTCAGGAAGCTTTGAAAATGGCGAAGGCAGAAATTGAGAGTTTAAAAAATAACCCCGCAGAACCAGATTTTGAAAATACTATTTTAGCTCTGGAATTGAGTGGAGAAAAGCTGGAATATGTAGCCAGTATCTATTTTAATCTTCTTTCTGCTGAATCAGATGCGGAATTTAAAGCTCTGGCACAAAAGATTTCACCTCTATTAGCCGAATTTAGCAGTAGTATTATGACTGATCCCGTTATCTTCTCAAGAGTTAAGAAAGTATGGGAAGAAGAGGTTAAGGATAGACCCAAACCTGAGCTTCCTAAAGATTTTTCGGATAAAGCTTATCTGCAACAGGCAGAGCGATATCGTCTGATTGACTTTACTTATAAAGGATTTATTCGGGGTGGCGCTTTATTAACGCCAGAGGAAAAAGAAGAACTCACAGAAATAGAAATGGAAGCTTCCAAATTGGGACCTAAATTTAGTGACAATGTCCTGGCTGCCACCAATGCCTTTGAATTATATATTACTAATCCTGAAGATGTAGAAGGTATACCTCCCAATGTTTTGGAAAGAGCAGCATATCAGGCAAAAATTAAAGGTAAAAAAGAAGGTTGGTTATTTAATCTTCAACCTTCCAGTATGGTCCCTTTTCTAACTCATTGTAAAAACAGAGAATTGCGTCGTAAAATCCAAATTGCCTATAATTCTCGTGCTTTTAATGATAAGTTTGATAACCAGGAAATTATTAAACGGCTACTACAACTAAGAGAAAGGCGAGCTAAACTTCTAGGTTATCCCACTTATGCAGATTATGTGCTGGAGAATCGTATGGCAGAATCCGTGCAAAATGTGATTTCTTTTCTGGAAAAAATATATCAAATTGCTTATCCTGTTGCTCAAAATGAATATAAAGAAGTGGTGGAATTTGCCCGAGAAATTGATAATATCACTGATTTTCAACCCTGGGATTTAAGTTACTACTCTAATAAATTAAAAGAAAAGAAGTATGCTTATTCCCCGGAAGAGCTACGACCCTGGTTTAAAGTGGAAGATGTCTTAGAGGGTCTTTTTATTGTTGCCCATCGGCTTTATGGCATTGAAATGAAGCAGGTTCACGATGTACCCACCTGGCATTCTGATGTTAGCACCTGGGAAGTTTATGACCGAGATGGTAACTACCTGGGCTTGCTCTATTTAGACCTTTTCCCCAGAGAAACAAAAAGAGGAGGTGCCTGGCAAACATCTTTTCAGACCGCAGGGCTGCATTCAGACGGTATGCGCAGACCTCAAGTTGCTATTGTAGCTTCTCTTACACCTTCAACTCCAGAACAGCCCTCACTTTTACTACTGGATGAAGCTCGCACTATTTTCCATGAATTCGGGCATGCTCTTCATTCTCTTCTTGCTGATGGATATTATAAAGGACTTAGCGGAACCAATGTACTCTGGGATTTCGTGGAATTACCCAGTCAATTGATGGAAAACTGGTTGCTGGAAAAAGAAGCATTGGAACTATTTACTCACCATTATCAAACCGGTGAACCGCTTCCTGAGGAATTACTGGAAAAAGTTATCGCAGCCAGAAATTTCCAGGCAGGGCTTGCTAATATAAATCAGCTTCGTTATGGATATCTGGACCTTGCCTGGCATACTACACCAGTAGAAAAGATTTCTGACTTAGATGCCTTTGAAAAAGAAGTGATATCCCGTTTTCAGGTGCAACCTCCAGTTCCCGGAAGTAATATTTCCTGCTCTTTTGCTCATATCTTTGCTGGTGGTTATTCCGCTGGTTATTATTCCTATAAATGGGCAGAATCTCTGGAAGCAGATGTCTGGAGTCTTTTTAAAGAAAAAGGTATCTTTAACCCTGAAGTGTCTAATGCCTTCCGTCAGTTTATCTTAGCAAGAGGAAATGCCTTCCATCCTATGGACCTATTTGTCGCCTTTCGCGGAAGAAAACCTGACCCTGAAGCTCTACTTAGAAGGGATGGGCTCATAACCTAACTTTCTGTTAGTACCAATAATATATTAATTCTTTTCTACCCCTTAGGGGATAGAGAAGAATTATTTTTTCTACATTTATACTGGAATTGCAGCGGAGAAATCATAAACCATTAGGGCTCATTAAAAAGCCTCTATCTCTTATGAAACCTCTATGCATTGAAAGTAATAAGCGATATTTCCTCCAGATCTGTAAATTATAAGTTATGAAAATAGCCCTATCTGATTTTTCTTCGCAACTGGATTCCAGCCTTGTATTTTAAACAATTTTAAGCTAACTTTAACCTCTATATCTTTAGAATATGATTAATAAAAATATTTTTCTCTCTATCTCATCCGTAAAATTAATGTAACAATCTACCAGATAACTCCTTATATCTATCCTTACTCTCTCCTGACTCTTTCTTGCCTAACTCCCCAAGAGAGAGATAAGTAAGAGTTAAGATGGATATAATTAATAATATTCTACTAAGATAAAAATAATTATGTCTTATTTTTTGTTCCAAAACAATAAATTCATATCTTAAGCCATCCTGGTAAAAGTTCACCAATATTTAATAACTTGATTAGGTTAGTAGGAATATATTAATAGTCATATCAATTTCAACGATCTAAATAGTTAAATTCAACACTTTATTTTTTCTACCCTAAGTGGATTTTAATAATATAACTCATATAAATTCTCACTCAAATTTTCAAATCGATATCATGTGTCACAGAGGTCTTAAAGGTTTATAGTTTTGGGAGTTAGATAGGACTGGCTTTAGACTGTGTCACAGTAGTTATACCAATACAGAGAATTATTGGCAGAGTCTGAACCTGTCGCGACAAGGTAGCTTTTGATGAAAAAAACTTGACTAGGATTGACAATATGAAGATGATGATTTTATTAGTATATAATAACATAGATTGTGAGAAACGAGGACGATAAAATGTTCTCAAACAACCTGAAAAACAACAAGTTGGAATTTACACTAACATTTGGGACTCAACACAACCAGACCACAGATGCCATAAAGGCTGAGAATAAAATGAAAACAACCTCAAACAAATAAAAAAGGAGATATCATATCTAGAAAAAAGGTTCTATCAATGCTACTACTAGCAATTAGTCTTTTATCGGTCTCTTTACTGACAGCCGATTGCAGATTGATGGCACTAATGGGAGTAAAACCCTACAAATCTGGTGTAAATACTATTAACTGTGACGGTAGAGATAATTCGTATAATCCTGTAAGCAGCGGTATCTATTTTATCCGCATCAATACAGGAACTGAATCCCACACCCAAAAAATGCTAATGATGAAATAGCAAACAATTAAGATAGGAAGCGGGTTTCTGCTTCCTATCAATTATGGCTCTAATATTGCAGGTAAGGACAACATGAAAACTATATTGACTATTCTACTATTGATACCCCTCGCGCTTAGTGCCGCCATCTTGCAGGTATCGCTGGATGGCTCGCAAGCTTACAACTCCGTTCAAAGCGCGGTTAATACCGCTGCGGATCAGGATACCATCCTCATTCACCCCGGAACCTATTTTGAAAATATCGAGATCATCGGTAGAAAGCTTACTATCGGCAGTCTGGAGCTCACTACTGCAGATAGCACATACATCGCACAAACAGTTATAGACGCCAATCAAAGCGGAAGTTGTTTTAGCATCACTGAAGATTCTGAGGTCACTCTGCAGGGCTTGTATCTCACCAATGGCACCGGCACACCCAGCCCCAACTGGGGAGACGAGAAAGGTGGAGCAGTATTTGTTTTTTTTAGTAGGCTCAATATTGTAAACTGCCACATCATCGGCAATCGAGCCTGGTCCGGGGCCGGAATCTTTTCTGGTTATAGTCATACTTATTTAGCGGGTACGGTTATAGCTAATAACCGTGGTAAAAGTACTGGAGCTCTTGCTTTTGGTGGATATTCTCTGGATGGTATCAAAACTTTGGAGTTTGATCCTCTCAACAGATGTAGTATATACAACAATATTGCCGGCTATTGTGGCAATGATATATCAATATTTTCGCAGTTCTATAATTCTATTAACATCTATCTGGATAAAGCCACAGTGGCCGACAACTCTCCTTACCTGAAAGAATGCATTTATACAGAGCATTATGACATTCAGCAAGAGTTTAGCTACAATGTATTCATTAATGAAGCGGCTACCCAGCAGCAGTTTGCCGATCTATATGTAAGCCCTGAGGGCGATGACGCCAACACTGGCTTGACACCACAGGATCCGCTGAAGACCATTGCCCTGGCTATTCAGAGGATAGGGGCTGATAGTCAACATCCGCATACAATTCATTTAGCCAATGGTCACTATGCTGAAGATCAGCATTTCCCGCTGAATCTGCGCAGTTATGTGAGCATTGTTGGCGAAAGCGAGGAGGGAGTGATCTTTGGTGGTCCGGATATTTTCTTTTTGGGTTGGGATTCGGAAAAGGAAGTAACAATAAAGAATATTACTTTTACAGCTACGACCAATCAAGAGTTTTATCTACGGTCACTGATTGAATGCATTACCAGAAACAAGATTGATGGGATTCCGGATAAGTTCAGCCTCACTCTGGAAAACCTCAGTTTTCGTGGGATACGTCCGGTTCATTACGATAACTTGTTAAAACTGGCAGAACTGATTTACCCCGAAAAGCTGATTTTACGCAATATTACAGTGGAAGACTGTATGGTAACAGTAGGTTTTCATTTATGGGGAGGGAATGTCTTTGCCGATAATGTCTGCATCAACAACTTATACTCAGCTCCACAGGGCAGTATAGTGGGCAGGGCACTAACAATTTATACGAACAATCCTCTTTTTACCGGCGGAGACAGTGTGTTTCACAATTTGCGGATCACTGACTGTGAATCGAGATCCGAAGATGGTTCACCCAGTGGAATAGTCACGATAAACCACTCATTTCTGCCCACCCAGTTCAGGAATTACTTCATCAATTGCACGATTGCTGACAATATCTGGAGTACAGGCTATGGTGGGGCAATTAATATCGGTGAGGATGCTAAAGCTACCTTTATCAACAGCATAATCAGCAATGAAGTGGGTATGAACTTTATGCTCGCTAATAAACCCCTGCCTTCGAATTTGCAGTTTCTGAATTGCCTTGTGGGTCCTGCTGACGACCCTATGGATACCATACTCAATCTGGGACCGAACAACACCATAGAGTGGTTTGGCACAAACCTCAGCTCAGATCCGGAGTTTTATGCCTGGTCAGCTGATAACCCCTATACGCTGGGACAGGATTCACCCTGCATTGATGCCGGAACTACAGATTTCAGCATCTTTACTATCCCGGATTGGTATGTTTTTCCCTCCTATGATCTGGCAGGTAATCCACGAATCTACGGCAATCAGGTGGATCTTGGGGCTTATGAATGGCAGGGGCAGACTGATATTGAAGACATTATAACGGTTCCGGTCTTCAGCATAAGCAATTACCCCAATCCCTTCAATCCTTCTACCACAATAACATTCAATATCCCAGAAACTGGGAGGGTGACAGTATCTATCTATAACATAAAAGGCCAAAAAGTGAAAGACTTGATCAATGCTGAGATTACGCGGGGAACCCATAGTGTGATTTGGGATGGCAAAGATACCTTTAACTGTGATGTAGGCTCGGGTATCTACTTCTTCAAACTTGTATCAGGAGGTCAAACCTTGATTCGCAAAGCAATGCTTATGAAATAGTATCAGATGACTATTAAAAACCTCATCAGCCTCTCATGACCAGTCCATTGTCCAGCGGAGGCCATTGAAAATCACTCCTCTATCCAGTCCCTTGGATACGATCACGATAGTAGTGTTCTTCCCCATTAAATTACTGCTCTCAAGGAAGTTTTTCTGATTGACCGAGAGTTCCACAAAAGTGAGTTCCATCCCGACTGATAAATTTATGGTTACGACTATGCACTCCTTGCAAAGGTGATCAAGTACTATCCGCTCAATATTATAAGAAAGATCGATGGTTTGATAAACAATCAGTTAGAATGAGTGTCAACCATAATCGCAAGCCATACAATGAAATACAAGATACAGTTGAAATAATCATAATATTTTCCCCTGATTCAACCTCGTTTTATCAATTTGGAATCAGAAATCCCTAACTTGTTTCGCTGATAACGATTAAGAAATCCATTGAAAAAGTCGTGAAATTTAATTTGAAAAAATCGTGATATCGCAAGCCAGAAAAAACGCTGATTTGAAAAAAAAATGATACAATTTGAAAAAATAAGTGAGAACGCATAACTCATATAATTAATAAAAGAGGACCATAACTTCCTTTCATTGAGGGATAATTATAATTTTTACTTGACAACAAGGTTAAATTAGGAATATAATATTCTTAAGATAACTATATTGAAAAGAGGAAATATAAAATGCGTAAAATCAGTTTACTTTTCCTATTGCTTATACCTTTATTATTAGCGGGTCAGAGTTTAAATGATGAAGGTATAGTGGACGAAGAAATGAGTGCAGAATCCAGCTCTGCTTCTTCACCTAATTTTGGTTTTGGGGGCACCATCGGAAATGTCCTTATAGATGGAAACTATTACACCCAGTTTCGTTTACAACCAGAAATAGTAATCTGGAAATTTGGTTTGGGACTGGATATTGATTTATTGATAGATAGCAATGGTAATGTTCGTAAGGAGGACTGGGATTCCTGGGATGATGCATTAAGCAAACTTTACTATTTTAGATTTGCTAGCAGGCAAGACCCTTTCTATTTTAAAGTAGGTAGTATTAATAATTACACCCTAGGACATGGTTTGATATTTGATGAATACTCCAATATGTTACGCTATCCAGATGTTAAACCTATTGGAGGCTATGTGGGAACGAATATTAAGTCCCTGGGAGCAGGTTTTGAGATCTTTACTCATAATGTTTCTAAAAATGAAATATTAGGTGGTCATCTTTATGTGCAACCTTTAAAACCAACGGGCATTCCTCTAGTGAAAAATCTAAAAATCGGTGCCAGTATTGGTATGGATAGAGATCCTTATGGTAAATATGAAGATTCTGATGGAGATGGTTATCCTGATGTGTATGATAAATTTCCCGATGACCCTTCTTGTTGGTTGGACACAGATAACGATGGAATACCGGATGATATAGACATTGATTTGAATGGTAATTCCACTCTTGATCACCCTGAGCTAAATCATTATGTGAACACTGTCTTCCCTGGCATTGCAGATAATTATCCAGACTATCCATTTGATACAGAGGTATATCCTGATGAAGCTATGCCAATGAGTGAAGGTAACGAAATAAGGATATATGGATTGGATTATGAACTTCCTATTCTGAATAAGAAAAGCTTTGGATTAAGTCACTATGCTGAATACGCAAAAATAGAAGATTATGGAAGTGGTTTAATCTTCCCTGGATTTGCCGCTAGGTTTTTAATCTTTAATTTAAATCTTGAATTTCGTAGTTTCAAAGACCAGTTTCTCCCCGGATTTTTCAATCATCTCTATGATGAGCAAAGATCTCAGGTGGTATATACTATAGAAAGTGAAAATGGTCGTAGTTGTTATTCACTTAAAACCAAAGAATCTGAATTAGCAGGGATCACTTCAAGTTTAGGTTGGTTCGGTAGTCTGAAAACTAATCTGGGAGATTTTGCCTATCTGCGAATTACTTATCAGGATATGTATAATGACAGCAAGACGAAGGGTAAATCTTTATGGGGTGAGTTTACAGTTGTCCCTAATATCATTCCTAAACTTAAAGAAGCTTCCATAGTATATGGACAATCCAATGTAGACTATATAAGTTTCAATACCTTACGGAATGAAAATGCTGAAATTAGTGGCAAAGTTATCTATAATCTGAGTAGCTCTTTTAATCTAGCTCTTCGCTACAGTGAATATTATCGTGACTTGAATAGAGATGGCAAAATTAAAGGAAATGATGAAATAATTGAATCAATGTCTTTGGGAGTAGAGTTCCAGTTTTAATTAAACAGGGACAGTTGCTAACCAGATAATGCCCTGACCTCTAAGCGTAAGATCAGAGATATCAGAAGTAATAAAAGCTGTTTTCCCGGGAGAGAGAACTTTTTTATGTTCTGAGATGATTACTTCTCCCTGATAGCATAGCAGTATCCCAGGCATATTATGAAGCTGTAATGTCAGTTTTTTTCCTGGTTTAATATGCAAGCTCTGGAGTTCAAATTCCTTCACGGGAACAGAATATATAAAATAAATATCATCTAGGTTCTGAGGTAAGATCATTTTCTGAGTATAGGGTTTATATTCAAGAGTATTCAATACTTCTGCTATATCTATATGCTTAGTAGTTAATCCTGCTCGTAAGACATTATCTGAATTAGTCATAACTTCTATCCCTGCACCATAAAGGTAGCTATGTAGAACTCCTGGTTTCAAAAACAGTGCTTCTCCAGGTTGAAGAGTAAAGACATTCAAATAAAGAGGAGATAACAACCCTGCATCTTTATTAAAGTGTTTCCGAATCAATTGATAAGCAGATACTATCTCTTCAGGTAAATTATTATTTAAATAGCAAGAATGCTCTAATATTCTGAGAGCCTGGTCTAATTTTTTACCTGATAAATTAAGAACTTCCTGAGTAAAGTTTTTAAGAGCAGATTCATCTTGATTTTGTGCTAAAATGGAAAGTGAGGGAAATAATTCTGTTAAATTGGCAGAGCTGAAATTGGCAAGGATTTGATCAGGTTCTCGGAACCCGCATAGGGCGTTGAACTCGGTTAGGGCACAAAGCAATTCAGGTTTTGGATAGGGATCACGAAAGTTTCTGGAAGGTGAGTCAAGGGGTATACCCAGCTTATTTTCCCGGAAGAAACCTTTCTTTGCTTTTTTTTCAGATGGATGAACCTGTATAGAAAGAGGCTTTTCAGCGGCTAAAACTTTAAGCAGAAAAGGAAGTTCACCCTTATAAAGGTCACTCGCTTTACCCAGAGCTTCCAGAGGATGATTTAAGATATATTCTCTTAAGGAGGGCTGTCCTTCAACTTCAATCAGGATAGATGAATCAGCTTGATGAGCTCCAATCCACATTTCTGCCACAGGTATTTTGGGATCAGCTTCCATTTGAAGCAGTTGAGGAATAAAAAAAGGCGAGCCCCAGTCATAATTTTTGCAAGGATTGCTAAGCATAAATACTGGCATTTTAAGATCTACATTCTATTCAAACGAGCATCCATCAGCTGTAATAAAGGACTTAGCACGCTAAATTGATGTTTAGCTTGCTTCATATAATAGCGGGCTTTTGCAATGCGATTTTGCTGGATGAGTAGACGAATAAGTTCTTCATACAAAGGAATGGAATAGGGATTATTAATGATACCTTTTTCCAAAATCTGAAGAGCTCTATTGCTCATACCACTTTTTACCGCACAATCTGCATAGATATAGATATGCTCACTCTGTATTATATCTCCACTCTGTTCATAGTTGTAAAAAGCATTATAGGCAAGCAGCCAATTCTGAAAATGGGCATAAATCAGAGCTTTTAACAGCATAAGATGTCGGTGTTGTCCGATTCTAATTTCTGCTTTTTGAATATATTTTTGTGCTTCTTCATACTCTTCAATATGCATCAACTGCTCAATCAAAAGAAAGTAGATGAAAGGATTATTATCTATTAAATCTAGTAAGTCACGCATAATATTGATACTTTCCCGATTTCGCCCTAAATAAGCTAATGCCAGAGCTTTATTATAGCGCACATCTACCGTCTGATTCTCTATCTGATCATAATATACAATAGCTAATTGGTATTCTCCTTCTGAAAAGAGAGCGTTACCAATAATCAATTTCAATCTATCGTCATCTGGGTTCAATTTCAACGCAGATTGATAATATTTTATCGCTTTATTAAACTGCTGGCGTTGCTGGTAAAAATCTCCTAAAGCCATAAGCGGACGAGGATCATCTGGATTTTCTTCTGCTGCTTTATTAAGCAATTGGACTGCATAAATCCAGTTTGTCTTCATTAATGCTTCTGCCCGGAGCAAAAGATGTTGTAATTCTTTTTCAGCCAGCATTTATTAGTTCCCCTAAGGTGATTAATTTAATTTCCTCTATAATATTTTAATCAAATATTAGACTTGAGCACCTGAATAATTAAGTAAGGTGCATAAAATTACTCTAAGTGTCAATGAAGTTCCTTCAATATCTCTTCTATAGCATATAGTAGTTGAGCATCTTTTCCTGCAATTATATCTTCCGGCTTGTTTTCAACTATTATATCTGGTTGCACTCCATTTCCTTCCATATTCGTACCGTCCAAACGATACCAGCCAGAACCAGGCATACGCATAGAAGACCCATCCAGCAATCTGAATTCCCAGGTTCCAATCACGGACCCACTGGTAGGTTGTCCCACTATCTTTCCCAATTTTAATTCTTGATATACAGTAGGGAATATTTCCCCATCGGAGAAGGAATGTTCATCAACTAGCAAAATAGTAGGTTTTGCCCAGATGCCACGCGGTTCAGGATTTAATTTTCCACTATACCGACGGGAAGAAGAATAGGCATAATATTTTTGGTTAAGCATAGAGATAAGTTTGTCGTGAATATGTCCTCCGGAATTGCTTCTAACATCAATAATAAGAGCTTCTTTATCGGCATTGTCCCGAAAAACTTCACGACGGAAATTTTCGTAATCATTATTCCCCATAGCAGGAATATGCACATAACCAATTCGGTCTTGAGTTAACTCTCTTACCAATTTTTTATTCTTTTCAATCTTATAATTATAATGTAATCTCCGCTGTTCTGACCAGGTAAGTCCGTTCAATTCCGCTGAGATTATTTTGCCTTTTTGTAGTATAGATAAATTTATCCTTTTGCCTGCCTTCCCCTCTAATAGCTTATCAACAGATGAATAAGGAGTTATATAAGTGCCATCTATAGCTAACAGCGTGTCTCCTGACTGAATCTGGTAATAATCTGCTAAACGAGTATGAGGATAGACCATTTTGATAACTATACCTCTAGCTAGAGTTTGATAATAATCCAATTCTAAACCAAGATAAGCCTGAGGAGGACGAGATTTAGTTTTCTCTGGGCGAGGATAAAATCCGGTATGAGAAGCATTTACCTCCCCTATCATCTCGTTTACTATCTGCTCAATATCAGCTATGGATCGTGCTCTTTCCGCATAAGGATAATAAAGTTGAAACATCTCATTCCAATTTTTATTATGCATATTAGGGTCATAGAAATTCAAGCCAAAAGCACCCCATACCTGTTCAAACACCCTAGTATTGAGTTTACTTTCGCTGTAACTATAGTCAAAATTTGCATTTATATCACTCAGGGAGCGTTTATCAATATTATAAGCTTTTAATTTTCCATTTTCTAAGAAATAGAGAGTATTCCCAACCCAATAAAGATTACTTATATTTCGACCCATATTCAAGATAGTTTTTGAGTTCTTTCCATATATATTTGCTTTTTTTAGTTGATAAGATGCAGTATCATCATAGGCATAAGAAATATAATAAAAAGTGCTATCATCAATAACTTTTCCGGCACTAAGCACTCTATTTGTCTCTGAAAGTATCGGATACAATCTTTTTTCAATACCTTCCCAAACGATATTTAGTTCTTGGTTTTCACTTTTAGCATCTGTAGATGTAGTTGTAAGAGAATCTAACATTGTATTATCGTTGGCAGTTTCTGTTTGCTTAGCTTTAGAAATAGCTTCTGGATTAAGAATTTCTTCCCAATTATCCACTTCATACTCAAATTCATTGCGAGGAACTAAATCCAAACGATAGATGCTATTATTTCTGCTAATAATGATAGATTTATTATCAGGAGTCCAGAGCATAGAACGAATCCAGGCATCATCGTTCATAATCTTTTTACTTTCGCCGGTATTAAAATCATAAAGCCATAATTCCCTAATCCAAACATCTTCTCTGGTAGTTACATAGACTCCATAGTCACCATTTCTATCACAGGCAAAAATATTTAGAGCAGCACGAGAATTATTAACAGGACGAATATTGGTTAAATTGGAATCCGCTACCGCTATTTTGCCACTCATCTGTTTATCTCCATAGAAAACAATCCATTTACCCGAAGGGTCTTTGTATAACCTTTCTACATCTAAACTATCTGCACCAAACCAATCTAAGGATGTTATCTGCATAAGGCTGTCACATTTAACCGCATACAGTTTATTTATTCCTTTATCCATCTTAGCCAGTACTAAGGTACGATTATCGTCCAAAAATTCCATATCGCCAATAGCTGTTTGACCGGTGTCTATCTGGACAACTTTTCCCCCCTTACTTGGAATAAAAAAGGTATCGTATTTATAAGTGAAACCCACCAGTAACTCATCAGAAGAGATAGCAAAGTTATCAATATTATTATTTACAACTTCTTTGTGCAGGTCAGGAATCCACATATCCTCATCAATACAGATTTCAACTCGTGAAGCAATTCCTGTTTCCGGGTCCCAGCGCCATATTTCATTAAAGTATTCAAAAACCATACGATCATTCTGATGAGCTAGAGAAATATCTCTAGCAGACCAGTCAGCTAAATGAGTAATCTGTTCCACCTTGGAAAAATCCAGAGCTTTTACTCTATAAATCTGGAATCTTTCACTATCTGAAGCACAAAAGTATAGATAATCATCAACATAAGAAAACCGAGGATAGCGTTCAGTATAGGGAGTGTAGGTTAAACGAGTATATGTTTTTGAAGAGAGGTCAATTTTCCATAGATCTCCAGCCATACTTCCCTGGTAAGCCTCTCTATAGGGATAACCATAACGATTGAATACAATACAGGAATTATCGGGAGAAAGGGTAGCATAAGGATCGCCAATTTCAGCAATTAATTTGGGTCTACTACCATCTATAGGAACTTGATAGAAAGAGTTACCAAATTCCAGACTAGAACGAGTACACAACAAATACTGGCCATTATTAAACCACTCGGAAATGGTATAACTTTCTTCAATAACAGCTGTTGCAGATCCGCCATTAGCAGGAATAATATGGGGATAAACACTTCCTTCCCGATCAGAGTTAAAGGCTATCATCTTGCCATCTGGAGACCAAACTGGACCCCATTCTTTTGCTTCCGTGGAAGTTAATCTAACTGCACTACCACCCTGAAAAGGAACTAACCAGAGATCGTTAGAATAGACAAAACATATCTGATTTCCATCCGGAGAAATAGCTGGATCGGATGCAAAATCAGGGATTAATCCCAAACAGGATAGACACATAATGACTAAGTAGACTAAAATCATAATTCTTTTCATTTTGTATCCTTTAATCTATTTCAATTATTTCTAATTTTGGTTGTTTATTCTTGATTACATATTCATTTTTCAATATACGCAAATTAACTGGAGGATACACATCTTGAGTAACCAGAATTCTAAATTTAAGCTCGGGAGGACGTTGAAGAAACTCATTTAAGGCATCGTTCAATTCAGATTCACACGATGCTATTCTTTCATTTAATGCTTCTATCTCTCCAATATTAGCAAGGGGATTTTTTTTAAGCTGTATCATTCTGCGAGTTAGTCGCATTAAGGCAGCTTTATGCCAGGGACTGATAGAAATCTCTAACTCCGTTAGTTTCCCTTCGGGATCTCCTAAGTGTTGTAATTCAATATTCCCACCTGATTCGGTGTGTCCTCCTTGCAACCAGCCTGAATATCCATAGATGCCATTATTGGCAATAATTTCGCTATCTTTAATTACTTCCGAAAAGACCAATTTCCCATAACAGAGCAGTTTAGAACTTACAATCTTCTTGCATTGCACATCACCTTTAATCTCTAGACCGGGCAACTTGCAATTTTGAATATCGCCTTGTACCTGGATATCACCTTGACAACTGATATTACAATCAATAACATTGTTTTTAACTATAAGATTACCTGCCACAGCTATTTGTGCACCTATTATATCACCCACAACTTCCATAGAGATAGGAGATCGTATAACTTCAGCAGGATAAGATATATCTTCCACCAGAATAACTTTATCTAATATAGAGATTTTACCGTCCTCATCAACCCTTGGAATTCCTGCACATTCTGCCAGATATTGTTGGTGATATATATCAAAAGTAACATTTTCACCTGCAATTTGTTCTGCAGCTTGTACATCCAATTCTTCATCGGACAGCATATCTCCATAGATATCATATATAGAACCCTGACGATCAAAGATATCATTATTATAATCAGCAATGACGGTTCCCTCTTCAATTCGGGTTAGATTGGGCAAGTCATTTAAATGTATCTCTTTTTGTCTATGTTTAGCCTGATCAAGATTGAAATAATAGTTAAGCTTTGATTCACCCTGAACCCGAGAACACATAGCTAGGGGAAATGGAATATCAAAATCCTTTTCCATACTATGTTTCCGCATATATCGTTGTGCCTCTTCAAAGCCATTCTTAATTCCTGCTTGTTCTACTAAGTCTAAAATATCCTTTTCATCTATAAGTCTATTTTCTCTCTTAATAGTTAACCAGGCAGAAAGTCTATCGTCTTTAAGTTCTAATATAATATTGCCACCTGGATTAGTTAAAATCTTACTCATTTACAAGTCCAATAAGACTAATTTGACGGTTGTCAGTTTTATCCCGTCTATAAGAAAAATATAGCGGCGATTCAAATGTGCAGACATTATTATGTAATATTTGATTTGAAGGTATGCCAGCGGCAATGAGCTGCTGAATTATTCCTGACTGCAGGTCAATATGCCCTAAAGTTGTCTTTCCTATATAAAAACCCTGTTGCTCCATACACTTATTGTAATATCTCCAAGTAACTTCATCAACAATATAGTGCTTCCCACAAATCCCTGCACCTAGGTGAGCAATTAAGTCCTGCGGGATAACATGCAATTTTTCTTTAAGGGTCTTCACTGTTTTACCTATCAGATTTAGTTGGGTTCCTTCTCTTCCACTATGCACAGCAGCTACAGCGCGCTGTTTTTTATCTTCAAGTAAAATCGGAAAACAATCTGCTGTGCGTATCAAGAGAAATTGATTCGGAATTGCCGTAATCAATGCATCAACTCCAGGGATCTGAGGATGAGAATTAAAACCAGCACGATTATCTTTAATTGAACAAATATACACTTTATCACTAGCTACCTGTTCTGCAATCACCGTATTCGTAACAGAAATCAATCTGTCCCCGGCAAAGAAATTCTTTTGATTAGCCATCAAGTTTCTATAATCACATTGTTTATCTCCAAAAAAGACCCAAGTTTTCATGATCCTGTACCGGAATATACATTAGGGACAATTATGGGCCTATAGAGCTCAGTATTTTTATTTTTAACCAGCATCCTTATAATGTTTTGAGAAACTTTCGGTAATAATCTAAGGCTACTTAAAGACCATAATAAGCAAATACTAGCACAAAAAGTTACGGCAACGCGAGGACCTATTTCATGAGTTAACCAACCAACTAATAAACTCCCAAAAGGCGAAATAGAATTTAAGGTCATAGTATAAACACTCAGCACCCTTCCTCTCATACTAGGAAATGATATAGTCTGTAGTAATGTATTAGTAATTGCCATCTGAATGGTCAGTCCCATTCCAACAAAGACCATCATTAACATACTTATCCAAAGGTTGGCACTTTGCGCAAAACCTATCAATCCGAGACTTCCTATGCATCCCATAATAATAGAGATCCAGGGAAGACCCTTAATAGTTTTTCGTGATGCCATATATAAAGCACTTGCTAAAGCTCCCACACCTGCGCAAGTTAGTAACAGACCTTGAGTTTTAGCATCCCCTTGAAGAATATCTCTGGCAAAAACTGGGATAATAGAAGTATAAGACATAGCAAAGAGCATAAAGACACCAAGATTAGCTATTAACCAACGAATAGGCAGATTACGCCAGGAATAGCTCCATCCCTCTTTAATCTTCATAAATATATTATCTTTACTTTTAGGTGGTTTCTGATATCGGATACGAATCGCAATTAGAGAACTTATAACTGCCAGATAGCTAAGCGCATTAATTAAAAAACAAATACCTTCTCCAACCAATACTATCATTATTCCACCAATTGATGGTCCAATCAATCTCGCAGAATTGAACAAAGCCGAATTTGTAGCAATAGCATTAGGCAACAAAGACCTTTTTTCTACCAAATCTAAAACAAAATTCTGTCTAAATGGAGCATCAAAACCCTCAATACAACCTTGGCATAATGCGAGAATAAGTAAGGGCCACCATCTATCTTCGTTTATATAACCAGTTAATACCCCCAGAGCCAATAGAAAAGCCTGTAGCATAAAAAGAGTTTGAGTTCCAATTAAAGTCCTTTTGCGGTTCCAATGATCAGTCCAAGCGCCAGCAAATGGACTGATAAAAAGAGCTGGCACCATACTTAAAAACCCTACAACACCCAGAAGCATAGGAGAATGAGTCAACCTGTAGACATACCAGGTCATAGCAGTTCTCTGCACCCAGGTCCCAATAACAGATATAAGCTGACCAAAAAAGAACAGTCTATAATTACGCACCGTCAAGGAGATAAACAATTCTTTGAGCTTTTTCATATCTTTAACTGATATAATTATCCATTTTGCTCCTAACTTTGCTATAAATCAGAAGCAATAACAGCTTCTATAATTCAATCTTCAGGTTCGGAAGGAGGAGTTTGAATTGCGGCTTCCTTTTTTTCTTTAGGCTCTGGATTTTCAACTTGCACAGGTTTAACGCTATGTTCAAAACGAAGTTCCTTAGCTTTCTGATATTTTTTCATAATAATATCTTTTTCTTCCTCTTCCACTTCTGCTAATAGAAATTCAAATATTTCATCGGTATTCAGAGTTTCTTTCTCTAATAGAACATTTGCCATATTTTTCAGAATATCTAAGTGACTCCTTAAAATATACAGGGCACAGTCATAAGCACGATTTATAAAACCTCTTATTTCACTATCCACTAATTGTGCTGTTTCGTTACTATGAACATCTCTTTCCACTAATTCTTTTCCCAGGAAGACCTCGGTCTGATCTCTGCCAATAGTCATAGGTCCGAAGGCATCACTCATACCCCAGACACAGACCATCTTTTTGGCTATCTCTGTAACTCTTTCCAGGTCATTACTAGCACCGGTAGTCAATTCCCCAAACACGATTTCTTCTGCAGCACGACCTCCTAAAAGCTCTGCCATAGTTTCTTCCAGATACTTTCTTGAATAATTCATTCTATCCGTCTGGAGAAAATGAGTCGCTCCAGCAGAAAAGCCACGAGGAATAATAGATACTTTATGCACAGGTTCCGTACTTTCCTGAAACACAGAGGTCAATACATGACCTATTTCGTGTATAGCTGTAATTTTTTTATCTTCCTCTGGTATTACTCTACTTTTCTTTTCTTTCCCCAAAATTAGTTTATCCTTAGCTTCCTCAAAATCTTCCATTTCAATTCTTTGTTTACCCTGACGAGCTGCAAGAAGTGCTGCTTCATTAACGATGTTAGCTAAGTCTGCTCCGCTGAAACCTGGAGTTCCTCTGGCTATTATTTCCAGATTTACATCAGGAGCAAGGGGTAATTTAGAAGTATGGACCTTTAAAATCTCTGTTCTCCCTTTAATATCTGGTAGATCTACTGTCACCTGTCGGTCAAAACGGCCAGGACGCAATAATGCAGGATCCAATATATCGGGACGGTTAGTAGCGGCAATTATTATCACAGAATCATTAGGATCAAAACCATCCATTTCCACGAGAAGTTGATTAAGCGTTTGCTCGCGTTCATCGTGACCTCCACCTAATCCTGATCCACGATGTCTTCCAACTGCATCTATCTCATCAATAAAAGTAATACAGGGAGCATTTTTCTTTGCCTGATCAAATAGATCTCTAACTCGTGCTGCACCAACTCCAACAAACATTTCTACAAAGTCGGAGCCACTTATACTATAAAAAGGAACCCCTGCTTCTCCGGCTACTGCCCTAGCGAGAAGAGTTTTTCCAGTTCCTGGACGTCCTACAAGTAAAACTCCACGAGGAATACGAGCACCCAATTTCTGGAACTTGCGAGGTTCTTTCAGATAATCCACTATCTCTTGTAACTCTTCTTTTGCTTCATCTACTCCTGCTACATCCTTAAAGGTGACTGCAGTGCGCTCTCCCTGATGCAACCTTGCTTTACTTTTACCAAAGCTAAATGCTTGAGTATTTTGTTTACTTACGCCCCGCATCATAAGCCACCAAAATAGTATAATAAGAACCAATGGAAGTAGGTAAGATAATATACTTGCCCAATGAGAAGGTTTTTTAGTATTTACCTCCACCTTTTTTTCTAGTAATTGGGGCATTAAATTGGGATCTTCTAAGGGAGGCAATAAAGTATGATATTTCTTCCCGGCTAGCGTGGTATAAATCATATCCTGATCGGTGAAAGTAACAGATTTTATTTCGCCCTGAGCTAATTGTGCAGTAAACTCTGTATAGCTAGCTTCAATTATTTGTTCTCTACTTCCCAACCAACTGAAGAGAAGCATTAATCCCAACATTACCATAATAATTATGAAGGTAAAAGAAATTGGAGTCTGAGCAGGACGCATAGGAGGTGTATTTTGACGCTGAGAATTGGTAGTTCCCGATTTAACATTACGGCGATTTTGATATGGTCTTTTTTGGGCTGGTTGTTTTCTTTTTCCCGTTTTCATTTTATGTCTCAAACTGAAGATGCGTATTAAACTTATTACAGATATAATAATCAAAGCAATAACAAACCATTTCAATAGTTGAGAAAATTCCTGCATCACCGCTTCTTGAGATGTATGATCTAAAGGTTGGGCAGGAGTATTAACAGAATTGGCTCCTACTAAACCTGTATAACTCATTAATATTATTAGTATTAGACTGATATATTTCATTTATATAATTCTTCCTTCAATATTCCTAAATAAGGTAAATTACGATATTGCTCATTATAATCTAATCCATACCCCACAATAAATTCATTTCCTATTTCAAATCCTATATAATCAAAATCTACATCTATTTTATGTGCTGCTGGCTTATCCAATAACACACAAGTTTTCAAACTAGCAGGAGAATGTTTAGACAAATATTCCTTAATATACTGGATGGATAAACCTGTATCTACTATATCTTCTACAATTATGATATCTCGTCCGGTTATGTCAAGATCAATATCTTTCCTTATTTTTACAACTCCGGAACTGGAAGCTTCTTTGCCATAACTTGATATAGCAAGAAAATCCAATTCAATAGGGATAGAAATGCTCCGGCATAAGTCGGCAAGAAACATAAATCCACCCTTTAAGATTCCTATCAAAATAGGTACTTTATCTTTATATTCTTGAGTAATTTGCATTCCAATCTCTCGCACCCTGGATTGAATGCGAAATTCATCAAAAAGCAAAGCTGCAAGATCACAGTTCATTTTATTCATCTTTTTTCTCCTGTTCTGACCCGATTAGCAGGCCTAAGCTGCTTATCAAGTATCTTTTCTGCAGTAATATGTAAAAAACGAGTGCTATTTTCATCAATTGCTACTCTTTGATCCAATCTTTTACCAGTTACCCAGAAAATCTTTTCTCCATCATCAAAGATTGGGATATAATCCCGTTCAAATTTCGGCACTTTACAATTTATTAAAAAGTCTTTTAATTTAACCATTTGTTGCATACCAAACGGCATAAATCTATCACCAGGTTGACGACTGCGGATTACAAAAGGATATTTTATCTTATCTGCGTCAAGATATACCTTTAAGAGATCATTACTATAACGATCAGGAAGCACTTTCAATAACTTGAAACTAAATCTATAATCTCCCCAAACTACTCGGGAACGGTCCTCTTCAACAACTATCGGTTCGGGAACAAGTAAAGGCTCTTCTGAATGCCTTATGATTAACTCATTATACTGTTTACATGCTTCTAATCCATTATTCAAGCTCACCTTTTTACTACCATCTGTTTCAAACAGACTTCTTATATTTTCAAAATTGTGAGCAAAAAAATCTCGTCTGCTACCACTTATTTCTGCAATTACTTCCCGTAATATATAATACTGTTCTAATTTACTATAATGTTTTAATACTGGAAGAGAGAGAATTACTTTCCGATTATCCTCTTTTAAAACAACTTTTTTTAGCAAGGATTTCATCCTTCTTAAAATCATATCTTCTGCATCAGCAAAAATCTCAGCTTGAGATCCTAAACTGGTTGAGATTTGAGGATTAATCTCTTGCTCCAAAAGAGGTAGAAGTTGATGCCGAATCCAGTTTCTCCGATAACTAAGCTCTTGATTACTGGAATCTTCTCTCCAAGGTATCTGAGCTTCTACCAATAAATCCTGCAATTCTTTTTTAGAAAAGCATAGCAAAGGATGCAAAACTTTACCACTACGAGGCCTAAGACCTGCTAATCCACTTAAGCCCGCACCTCTAAAAAGATTTAATAACATAGTCTCGGTCTGATCATTATTATGGTGACCAGTTACAATATAGTCAAATCTATAAGCATCCAAGACTTGAAGAAATGCTTCAAAACGCTTATTACGAGCTTGATTCTCTGATCTATCGGTTAAATTTATTTTACGTACTATAAGTGGAACTCCTAATTTCTGACAAAGATCTCTCACTAATACTGCATCAGCTTCGCTTTCCTCTCCCCTTAGTTGATGATTAATATGAACCGCTAAAATAGTAATATCTATTTCTGATCTTAATAACGAGAAAAGATATAATAAGGCAACAGAATCCGAACCACCGGAGACTCCAAGTAATAACTTAGCTTCTGCAGAAAAAAGATGCTTTTCTCTAATATACGACTTAAGTTTTGCAAGACTTTGCTCTCTTTTGGTCATTATATTTCTTTTATTTTTCCTCATTAAATTATTATTTTTTTATGCCTTTGCTTGTCAAGTCCCTTTTTACTCTTTAAAACATCATCTTCTTTTACTATTCAATATCAAAACAACTTAATTTTCTATAATTCAGGTTCTAATTATTTTACTAATTTACCTTATAAATTTGTATGGTTTATGATAGGTTGATATTGTCAGTAATGAATAGTCTTA
>DFOM01000030.1 GCA_002376725.1 Cloacimonetes bacterium UBA3541
TTTCATCATAATCATTTTCTTAGTGTTGCTGTATTTACCAGCATTCATCTTATAGAAATAGACTCCACTGGATACAGGCTGATTATGACTATCTCTTCCGTTCCAGACTACTGAGTAGTTACCTGCTGTCTTGACCTCATTCACTAAGGTACGAACCAGCTGTCCCTTGAGATTATAAACCTCAATGCTGACGGGTACTGTTTCTTTTACACTGTAGCGAATAGTGGTCTCCGGATTGAAAGGATTGGGATAGTTACCCTGTAGCTCTGTTGCCACTACGGGTATTATAACATCATCCACCGGAGTGGCACTTCTAACCATCACATCATCAACCAGGAACATAAAGGCATCATCGGATACGCAATGAATTCCGAGATAGATATCGCTTTCCATATAATCAGTTAGAGCATAGGTATATTCCGTCCAGGATACCGGTGCCTCTATCGGATTTTCTCCACTTATTATAGTGAAATCGGTAGGGTTAGTTCCAGTAGTGGAAACGCCCACTCTAAATCTCTCTAAGCCATATTGGTCGGTATAGGAGCGTGCCCAGAACTTCAATTCTACGGGATTATGCAGTAGAGGACTTATCATCCAATCATTATTGGGAGGATTAATACTGGCAAAGGAGGCAGCTTCTTTTATCCCACTATGCGGATTAGCTCCCGTTACTGGTGGAGTGGTAGCTGAAGGTACAAAGACGATATATGCCATAGCAGAACCAGAATTAGGGAAACTTACATTTTGTATGCCATAGGTAATGCTCTGATCTACATCTACCAGCGTCCAGGGAGAAAAACTAAGGGCAAAATTGCTATAGCTTTCAAAGCCATCCTGGAATATGACTACACTCGCAGTTAATACAAAATTAACCGTTGTAGTTTGACCATTTATCACTAATACATTCTCCTGACTAGCAGGAAGATAACCAGAAGCAAAGACAGCTACCGTGTGAGTTCCTGCTTGAACTAACATACTATAGGTACCGACGCTATTGGTAGTAGCAGTCACATTACCACAAGTTACTATGGCTCCCGAAATTGGAGCATTCTGAGTATTGCGTACTACTCCAGCAATAGTGCCTATATAGGTTATTTTATTCAAGGTATTAGAAAAAGCAGGTTCAGACTGCACCTCATTGCTATAGATAGATTTCACTGCCCACTTATACACGCCATCTGGAACTGAATCCCAACTATAATCTTGCCAGGCGGTAGCAGTTATAACATCTGTGGTAAGAAGGGTCCAGGCACTTTCATTGGTCTCCTGTCCTTGCAATAAACGCCATACCTTGTAACCAGATAATACTCTATTATCTTTCACATCATAGCTATTATGCTCTTGTCTTACTTTAATATTTCCAATAGAATCATATCTATGCTGATTAGTCTCCTTATCAGACGAAAGCTGTATATCAAAACCATTATTAGCCTTAGATTCTGGATGAAGTTTAGCATTATCTGGATTAGTCGTTAAAACACCTGTGGTGATAGAACGCATACCAACAGTGCTTAATACCAAAGAATGAGGAAGCGACAAACTAATTTCAGGTGCACTTTCCGGAGCAGAATATCCTACATAACCTTGAATATTCCAGTTAAAATTGAGGTCAGGGTGTATTTCCAAGAGGGTATTCCAGCTACCCTGAAAATACATCATATCTCCAAAACCATCTACGGCAGGACCTGAATCACAACCTGCAGGATAGCCGCCTGTTACATTACAACGATAACCAAACCAGAGCTCTTCGGTTCCAGTTATGGTCACTGGATCGTTCAATATTACAGTATTATAGATATCTAAAGTAGGTGTAAAGGGTTGATCTACTACCATAGTACCAGGTGCAGAAGCATTACCACCAGTCCATACCCTAATAGAGAAATTTCCCACCCGAGCAGGCCAAGCTTTAACTGCATAGAGACTCATACCCACATAATCCTGTAAGGCAGAAGCAGGAAAACGTATTGCTACATCAAAGTCTGCTGCTGAACCTGTGCCTATACTATTATAATTCTGACCATTATCATAATGAAGCCATTCACCAACTGCATCGGGAGTAGGTGCCATCCAGGTTAAATTAACACTGGAACCACCAGGCGCTTCGGTGGCTACTACTTGATAAGGTGGGAATGCCATCTCATTAACAACTATATCTCCTATATTGACATCAATAGAACCTATTTCAACTGTACCCGTATTCTGTTGATAATAGGGTACATAAACAAGATAATCATAGGTATGATAGGCATAGACATTCGTGATAGTAAATTGTCCACTAGCATCAGTGATAGCTTGATAACTATCATAACCACTTAAAATAATAGTTGCATCAGCAAGTCCTATAGTTGGTTGATCACTTCCTACTATACGACCGGTTACTGTTACTTGAGGCAATGGAGTAAGGGTAAAGTTAGTAGTTATAGTTTGATACTCTACTACTGTAACAGTGTTGGTCATTTCTATATAACCATATTTTGATACCGTAACTTGATGTTCACCTTGGGAAACATAGGGGAAGGTGAAGGTTCCATCTGCACCTGTGGTATAGCTCAAGTTAGTTCCTTCAACCACAACCGTAGCATCAGCAAGAGGAACATTACCTGCAGCATATACCGAACCATTAATCGCTCCAAATCCCTCAGTCAAAAACATAAAGGTAGTCATTGGGAACATAGCTGTGAGTATCGCGTTAAAAGGATTGGCAGGATCAAAATCTATACTATTGCCATATGTGATACGGGTACGATTAGACACTGTCCCGATTTGAGTGCGGAATACATCGATTGAATAATCCCAATAATTTATATCCATTGGACGCTCTACCATCACCACCAGATTCCTTCCATCATAAGGATAAGGCGTGGTGAGATGAATCAAGATATCGTTTAGTCCAGAAGGATAATCAACATTTCCACTGAATACCTGGGTTAATTGAGTGGATGGTATCCAACCAGCAGAAAGGTCAGTCTGTGTAGTCTCTCCTACCCAGATATTAGTGGGCTTATTAGGTAGGTTAGTCCCAAAGTAATTATAAAATTGGATATCCGTAAGCAGTCCGCCAATATTAAGTTCTGAAGCAAGATATATAGTTTCAAATAGAGAATTCTTCCAGTAGAAATCCATAGGCATATGTCCAGTAGTATTCCCTGTTCCAACTGTTGTGGAGACCGTACTTGCGGGAAAAACATTGACATTCATATGTGATGTCTGATTGTTATTAGTTATTTCATCACCCGTCATCTCCACTTCAGCATAGATGTAGGTAGCTCCAGTTTCCGTAGGAGTCCAGTTAATAACGAGGTCTAAAGTTTGAAAAGAGTTGATAGTTGTACCCGGAACAGAACCAAGTAGAACACCATCTTCCTTCATCAATTTAACGATATAATCGCTTTGAACAGCGGTACCATTATTCTTGATCGTAACGGTATAGGGTGTAGCTGTACCAACATTGGGAGCGGTATTACCGCTGATACTCAAACAAGCTAAATCATCTACAATAGCCTGTCCAGAATAGAAGATGGTAGTTTTAGGGAATTGACCAGAAGCCATCCCAGTAGTGGGAGGATTAGCAGGATCATAAACAGTACTATCACTCTGGACCTTACGGGCACGGTTCGTACCTAAGGTCTGAGCCTGGAAGTTATCCGAGTAAGAATAATACTGAGTATCCATTGGTCTTTGCACCATCATTACCAGATTGCCAGGGGTATGCATATAGGGAGTTTGCAGGTGTATAGTTATGGTATTTTCCCCAGAAGGATAAGTGATATTACCATCAAATACCAGGGTCAATTGAGTGGAGGGTATCCATCCTGCACTAAGATCTGCTTGATTAGTTGTACCTAACCAGATCTTGGTTGGCTTATAAAGTAGATTACTCACAAAGTTGTTATAGAAAGCTAAGGCAGTTATAGTTCCACTGCTAAAGCCCAGTTCATCTGGATAAAACAGACATTCAAAAAGTGAGTTTTTAAAATAAAAGTCCATCGGTACTTGTGCACTCTGATTACCTTCACCTATTGTCATACCCTGCACACCGGCAGGTAGAACTTCAATATTGAGATGAGAAGACTGATTGTTAAAAGTAATTTGGTCAACCGTCAAGAATACTTCACCATATAAATAGGTTGGACCGGGAGTGGTAGGTGTCCAGGGGATAGTTACTACCAGAGTTTGATAAGAACCGATAGTTGGTCCTTGAACCGAGTTAAGTTCTTGTCCTCCTTCCCTCATAAGTTTCACCGTATAATTGTCTTGAGTGGTTGTACCATTATTTCGGATATTAATGATGTAAATGTAGTTATTGCCTACCGTTGGCATAGGGTTACCAGAAATGTTCAAACAGCCTAAATCGTTGATTAATTCTTGATCTGAATAAAAAATAGTTGTTTTGGGGAATTGACCAGAAACCGTTCCAGTAAAGGGAGGATTGGCAGGATCAAAATCAGTCATAATACTCTTGACCATTCTTGCTCTATTAGTTCCAATCGTTTGAGCTAAAAAGTTATCCGAGGAAGAATAATACTGAGCATCCAATGGTCTCTGAACCATCATTACCAGATTGCCCGGGGTATGCATATAGGGAGTTTGCAAGTGAATAGTTATGGTATTTTCTCCTGCAGGATAGGTGATGTAACCATCAAATACCAGGGTCAATTGAGTGGAGGGTATCCATCCTGCACTAAGATCTGCTTGATTAGTTGTACCTAACCATATCTTGGTTGGCTTATCAGGTAGATTAGTTACAAAGTTGTTATAGAAAGCTAAGGCAGTTATAGTTCCACTTATAAAACCTAGTTCATCCGGATAAAACAGGCACTCAAATAGAGAACTCTGCCAGTTGAAATCCATAGGAACACGAGCTAATTCATTACCTGCACCAATGGTTACCCATTGGACTCCAGCAGGTTGAACAGCAATATTTAATGGTGGTGTCTGGTCATTAGTAGTATTCTCATCGCTAGCTAAGACTACTTTGCCATACAGTGTAGCAGGACCTGCAGTAGAGGGAATCCAGGGGATAGTAAAGGTTATAATTTCTCCAGCTTGGATAGGAGTTCCATTTACTGATCCGATTTCCTGAGTGCCAAGTAACAGTTTTACCTGATAAGTAGTTTGTGGATTAGAACCACGATTGCGAACAGTTATAACATAATCATAACTCTGCTCAGCATTAGTAGCGGTAGGACCAGTAATGGAAAGAGCGGCTAAATCGTTAGGAACTAGTACGGGATTAAACTCAAAGATAGTGCCTTCACCAGGCCAGGATAAACACGGATTTTCAAAAGTAGTTGAGGCTAAAACTGTAACTCCCTGTATTATATATATACTGTAAAACCATCCTGAACCTCCAGGAAGCATATTAATGCCAATAGAGGCACTAGGAGAGTAAGAGCCTCCAATAGAAAAACCATAAACAAAATCAATTTTACCATTCTCATAGAGTCTAGCTTGCAAATTGAACATGGTAGTAGCGTCGTATATCAATTTCAGGTTAGTATATTGAATAGTAAAAATGCGATTGGGTGCTGTTCCTGAAAGTAGATATTCACAGCTACCTGATGCCAGGCTGAAGCCATCCCAAAGAGGGGCTAGAACGGGGACAATAGTAGTAGAACTTAAGGTATTGTAAGGGTTACTACTCGTCTGAGAAGTCCCCAAACCAATCCAGCCATTAGATGAAATTTTAACCTCATTGTAGATATATTCTCCATAAGGAAAGGTAAAGCCAATGGGGATATCCTCTGAGAGTGCTTCATCAGCCGAGATATTCGCATTGGTTCCCACGATAGTAGTGTAAGTTCCACTGGTAGCATTGAAGGTATAATACTCATCAATACCAGCAAAAGAAAGACCTACAATCAATCCCATCGCTAAAATTATGATTAGTCGCTTCATAAGTTACCTCCTTAACTCATTTACATATTACATTAAAAGCAATGTAAAGAGTTAAAATGAACTCTTTATTATTAAAATATCTATTGGCAATTTGTCAAGTTATATTATTTAAAAAATATTCCAATTTCTATAAACTTTTTAATCTTGGTTAAAGTATTTTTTTCTTGACACGTTACCTAATATTATATTGTATTAAAAAAATATTGAGGTAGAGTCTTGGAACTTAATCTTTGGTCTTGGAATGTTAACGGGCTTCGTGCTGCTATAAATAAAGGTTTTATAGAAACCATTTTAAGAGAGCAACCTGATTGGTTGGGCTTGCAGGAAACAAAGCTACAAGAACATCAAATTCCTTCTGAATTAGGGATATTATCCAATTATTATATGTACTGGTCGCATTCTCAGAGGAAAGGTTATTCTGGAGTAGCTGTTTTTACTAAGAAAGAACCCCAAGAAATTCTTTATGGATTTGGTATTCCTGAATTTGATAGTGAAGGAAGAATCATCCGTTGCTTTTATGATAATTTTATAATTTATAATATATATTTCCCTAATGGTCAAATGAGTGAAGAAAGGCTAAATTACAAGCTTAATTTTTACGATAAGTGTTTGGAAGTTATGGAAGAAGATCGCAAAAAATCACCAATGGTGATTGTAACCGGAGATTTTAATACTGCTCATAAAGAAATAGACCTTGCCAATCCTAAAGAAAATGAAAAAACTAGTGGATTCCTGCCCATAGAAAGAGCCTGGTTAGATAAAATTGTTGCTATGGGTTGGATAGATACTTTCCGTATGTTCCATCCAGAGCCACAACGCTATTCCTGGTGGAGTTATAGAACGAATGCCAGACCTAGAAATGTAGGCTGGCGCATTGATTATTTCTTCGTTAATGAGGAAGCAAAAGACCGCATTATAGATGCCGATATTCGTGATGATATTATGGGTTCAGACCACTGTCCGGTAACTTTACGGATCTCTGTACCATCATAATTTTTTATAAAATATAGAGAGATAATTTTGAGTTACCTTGCATAAAATAATGATAATGTAGCAATTAATCCCATATTTTATATCAAGTTAGACGAGCTAGGCTACTAATAATATCATATTAAAGCTGATAATAAACTATGGATAGCTTAGTAAACATTCACTTATTGCCCTAATATTAGAATTTATTATTCAAACAATTAGACCTCATCTTTTTCTCATATTTTTAAATTTTTTCCCCATTCTTAGGCTTCAAGTTCCTCTTGACTCTCTCCTGTCTCTTTTCTATCTAAAGTGTTAAGAGAGAGTCAAGTAAGAGACTTGAGGAAAACAACCTGTGAAATAAGTGTAATTGACAATATTTAATATAATTATTAGAAGTTATGTAATTGCATTATACCCTACCTATAACATATTATTATTTAGTTATTGTAGGATCAATTGGTTAGCAAATAATTTAGCTTAAAATTTATATTGTAGAACAACCCCATTCTCGGAAAAGTGTAGGAGAATTTTTTGTTTTTCACTTTCAAAATTGTATAGATGAGCATCAACATAGGCATCTATAACCGATAAACCTGCCGTAATACCGATCCACCAGAGATCGTTATTGAATTTATCCTGGTAGTTTTTACTTTGAGACTGATAAATTTGTTGTTGATATAGGTCAGTTGTGCTTTCGGCTAGTTTTTTATACTCTTCCTGTTTATCCTGGTTATAGATAGCGGTGCTAATAAGATAACTTTGCACTCCGATAACTGCTCCTGCTTTCCACCAGGCATGGTTATAAAGTTGTCCACCTCCTGGAAAAATAACAGAATAAAGTGCAGCTTTATTAGGATTTTTAGTGGTCTCCCCTAAGACCATTCCAATAGAAACGAGCACAATTATAGTAATTACAATCTTTTTCAAATTTAAATCCTCTTTTATACTTTCATTTATATCTTTCTTTCCCTGTCAATGATTTTCTAAGCATTCAATAGGACTTAGAATAAAAATTCATTACCTCATTAATTTTTTTTAATAGGTGAAAAACTTTTTAATGGACAAAACTGGTTAATCTGTTTTTTTGGGATCAATTATGATTTTTGGAGAGTAATTTAATTTATTATTATGGAATCTGACAGTAATTTATCACGAATTCGTAATATCGGCATTATCGCTCATATTGATGCTGGCAAGACTACTACTACGGAAAGAATCCTTTATTATGCAGGATTTTTGCACAAGATGGGAGAAGTTCATGATGGTAATACTTTTACGGATTGGATGGAACAAGAAAGAGAACGTGGAATTACAATTAATTCTGCCACTGTCACTTGTGTTTGGAAGGATAAACAAATCAATATCATAGACACCCCTGGTCATGTAGATTTTACGGCAGAAGTAGAACGTAGTTTGCGCATCCTGGATGGAGCAGTAGGCATCTTTTGTGCTGTAGCAGGAGTTCAACCTCAATCTGAAACAGTTTGGCATCAAGCCGATCGTTATAAAGTACCTCGTCTCGCTTATATAAATAAAATGGACCGCCTTGGTGCGGATTATGAAAATGTAATATCAATGATACATGAGCGTCTGACCCCACTCGCAAATTCAATAAATATCCCTATTGGTAAAGAAGATGAGTTTGAAGGCGTGATAGATCTAATCACAATGAAATCCTATCTATTTGATCCTCTTACCTTAGGGATGAATATACAGCAATCAGAGATTCCTTCTCATCTAATTGATTACGCGCAAAAACAACGAAATATTTTATTGGATAGTATTGCTGAATTTGATGATGAATTGCTTTCTGCTTATTTAGAAGGAGAAAAGATACAGGAAGAATGGATTCGTCGTGCAATTCGGAAAGGGACTATTGAAGGTAAATTTATACCAGTTCTTTGTGGTTCTTCGTTAAAAAACAAAGGAGTACAGCTTCTTTTAGATGCCATCTGTGATTTTTTGCCCTCTCCTTTAGATGTCCCACCCTGTCAGGGTTTTAATCCTAACACTAAAGATATTATAACCTTACCTCCCGATCCCAAAGCTCCTTTTGTTGGCTTAGCTTTTAAAGTGCAAATAGATAAATACTTGGGTAAATTAGTCTATGTCCGCATTTATTCTGGTACTTTGAAGAAAGGTTCCAGTTTTTTGAACCAAACGAATGGAAAAAGAGAACGTGCTTCTCGCATTTTACAAATGATGAGTAATCGTAAACATGACCTTAATGCACTTCATGCAGGAGATATTGGGGCAATTGCTGGTTGTCGTTTTCTAAGTACAGGTGATACTATTACCGATGGAACCATAGATATTATCCTGCAAAAAATACATTTCCCGGAAAGTGTAATCTCAGTGGCTATAGAACCCAAAACTAAGGCAGACCAAGAAGCTCTCCAAAATGCACTAACTTTATTGGAAGATGAAGATCCTACTTTTAATGTAAGAGTTGATCCTGATACGGGACAAACTCTTATTTCTGGAATGGGTGAACTACATCTTGAAATTATTGTAGATCGTTTACGCAGGGAATTTAATGTGGCAGTTAATGTGGGAACACCTCAAGTGGCATATAAAGAAACGATTACAAAAACAGTGGAATGTGAGGAGACCTTCTTGCGAGAATTAAATGGGAAAAGCACTTATGCTCAAGTGCGATTCCGACTTTCTCCACTAAGTCCATTGGAATTATATAGAGAAGCAAAAAATATCTTCATTAATAGCATTTTACCAGAAAAAATACCCCCGGAATTCTATAAACCAATTGAAGAAGCGGCTTTGAACGCTTTAAATGATGGACCACTTATCAGTGGAACTGTTGAGCGAGTAAAGATTGAGCTTATTGACGGTGATTATGATCCTGAGAATTCCAATGAATTAGCCTTTCGTATTGCCACTTCTATTGCTATCGGTAAGGGCTTACGAGAAGCTGATCCCGTACTTATGGAACCTATTATGCTGCTGACCGTTATTAGTCCTGACGATTTTGTGGGTGATATCATTGCCGATATAAATACCAGACGTGGACATATCTTTGCCTTACGCAAGCAAAATGAATTTCAACAGGAGATATTAGCTGAAGTTCCTCTATCTGAACTATTTGGTTATGCAACACGTATCCGTTCTCTTAGCCAAGGACGAGCTATCTATACTCTTGAGTTCCGTAAATATGAGATCGTACCTATGCAAGTTCAGAACAGTGTTTTAAAAAGGATTCGTGGGTATGCTTGACAATAAACTTGACAATTTCAATTATAATTATTATTAGTTATTTAATAAAATTCACAAAAAGGAGAAGATTATGGAAATTGATATGAAAGTCACTGACAACCGTGTCCTTCTAACAGTCCGAGGCAGCCTTAATAGTGATAATGCGCCAAAATTACAAGAAAAACTGAATGAAGTTCTGAAGACCGATATCAAATATTTAGATATAGACTTTTTTGAATGTGATAATATTTGCAGCACGGCAATCGGTAAACTACTCCTTTTTTATAAAGATTTTATCAGTAAGGGTGGAGAAATGGAAGTAATTCGCTGTTCCACAACAATTTATGAACTGTTTAATATGCTAAAACTCAATCAACTTTTCACCGTTAATTTAGGATGACCGAACAATTTAATCGTATCCTGGTTGTTGATGATAATCCAGAGATTTTAAAGGATCTCTCAACTTTACTAGCGCTGCACCAATATCAAGTTGATACTACTACTTCTGGTTATGAAGCAATCCGAAAATTGAAAAAATTATGCTATGATTTGGTTATTTGTGATATTGAAATACCTGATATCAATGGTCTGGATTTTTTAGAAAAACTTCGCCAGTACAATTGGTCTCAAGAAGTTATCCTTATAACAGGTTATTTAGAGCGTGATTATTATTCCCGTGCTATCCGTTTAGGTGCAGCTGATTTTATTAGTAAACCTATAGACAGTAAGCAGTTATTGAAGTCCATAGAGGCGGTTAAGCAAAGATCTCTTCTAAAGCATAACCATTCTGTCTCCTTTGAAGCTTTTGAAGAAGCACAAATATCGTATGTGATTGATCCCATAAAGTTTTCTCATAAGACTATAAATCAGATAATGAATCCTTTTCTATCTAAATACCTTGACTTGTCTCAGGATACATTGAATGAATTGCTTATTTGTGCAGATGAGATGTTAACTAATGCTTATTTTCATGGTATATTAGAACTTACAAAAGAAGAGAGAGCTCTGGAATATAGCCAGCTGAAAGAAATAATCGTTCAGAAACTGAATCACCCCTCTATATCTTCCCGTCGTATTCGTTTTGCTATCGTTATAAATAAAGAAGAAAATAGCATTCGTATGACGGTTGAAGATGATGGAAATGGTTTTGATTACACCAATTACCTACAACAAGTTACTGAACCTACATCTCTCAATCTGGATTGTTATGGTAGAGGATTAACAATGCTTTATCATCTTTCCGACTCTTTAGTATACTCTAACGGAGGAAGAAAAGTTGAGATAACCCGCAAACTCTCCTCTTAGGAATCCTGAATGACAGTCGGTTCTTTACTAAATAAATACCAACAAGAAGCGGAGTTTCACGATATTTCTCTGTTGCTCTCTGAGTTATTGCATTGCCCTTTTTTAACCCTTTCTTTAAGAAAGAAAGAAGAGCTTTCCCACAGCCTTCTGCAGAATTTTTACCAGGGCTACACTCGTCTCAAGAATAACGAACCCATACAATACATAATCGGTAAATCCTGGTTTTATGGCTTAGAATTTATAGTCAGCCCAGAAGTGCTCATTCCCCGTCCTGAAACTGAAGGTCTAATTGAGGTGGCTTTACCATTTATCCCCTTAAGCGCTCAAGTTCTGGATATAGGTACCGGAAATGGTGCTCTAGCTATTACCTTGAAAACCCTTAGACCTGACCTGAAAATCACTGCCACTGACATCTCTTCTCAGGCTCTCAATATCGCTCAACAAAATGCTGATTTTCATCATTGCACAATTTCTTTTCATAACACCGACCTTTACCCCAAAACTGAAGACTGCTTTGACTTCATAATTAGCAACCCTCCTTATATTAGCCCATCTGAATATGTAAAACTTGATACTCGTATCAAAGATTTTGAACCAAAATTGGCTTTACTCGCAGAAGAAAATGGATTAATATTTTATCGGCGCATTCTAAATGGGGCAATTACTAAATTAAAACCGAAAGGAACGATTTTCTTTGAACATGGAGATGAACAGCGACAAGATATCATCCAATTAGCTGAAACTTCAGGTTTTGAAACTATTTTAATAAAAGATGATTTAGCTGGACATCCTCGCTATCTTGGTTTCCAAAAGTATTAATTTTAAATTTAATCAAACCATAAATAAGGAAATATAATGCAAAAATTCATCATAGAGGGAAATCGCAATCTTAGCGGGACAATTCCCGTTAGTGGATCTAAAAATGCAATTCTTCCTGCTATGGCTGCTTGTTTACTTGCTCCTGGAACTTCTATTCTAAAGAATGTGCCCCATCTCATAGACTTAAAAACTATGTCGCTTCTTCTAAGGGTATTAGGTGCAAGAGTGGAACAGGAAAATAATGTTATGACTATTGATGCTACTCATATTGATTCATATGAAGCACCTTATGAATTGGTCAATAAAATGCGAGCCTCTATTTATGTGCTAGGTCCTCTTTTAGCAAGATTGGGGATTGCAAAAGTTTCTTTCCCTGGAGGTTGTGCCATAGGTACACGTCCAGTTGACCTCCATCTTATGTCAATGGAAGCTCTCGGTGCACATATTACTGTTGATCATGGCTACATAAATGCTCAAGCTGATAAACTTATTGGAACTGATATACACTTTCCCAAATCCAGTGTTGGTGCAACTATCAATACTTTAATGGCAGCAGTTCTGGCTGAGGGTGTAACCCGGATATTTAATGCTGCTATGGAACCAGAAATAGATGCCATTATTGATTTTTTAAATCTGATGGGAGCTAAAATATCTGGTAAGGGAACAACCACACTTATAATTGAAGGAGTAGACAAACTTTATCCCGTAGAAATGGAGATGATTCCCGACCGAATTGAAGCAGGAACCTATCTCATCGCTGGTGCGCTAAGCACTAATCCCGTAACTGTTACAAATTGCCATCCCAATCATTTGACTCTCCTACTTGAAAAACTTAGGGCTTCTGGATGTAAATTGGAAATCCAGGATTCTTCTATAACAGTTTTCCCTCCTGAAGTTATACAACCTGTTGATATTATCACTTTACCCTATCCAGGCTTCCCTACCGACCTCCAAGCTCAATTTACTGTCCTGATGTGTTTAGCAGATGGAATAAGCTTTATTGAAGATACTATATTTCCTGATAGATTCTCCCATATAGCGGAACTGAATCGTCTGCAGGCTGATATTAGAGTGGAACAAAATATAGCCAGGGTAAAAGGAGTAAAAAAACTCAGTGGTGCCGAAGTGATGGCGACTGATCTTCGTGCAAGTGCTGCATTGGTCTTAGCAGGTATTGCAGCTGAAGGCACTACAATTATTTCTCGTATCTATCATATTGACCGTGGTTATGACCATATAGAAACAAAATTAAATGCTATTGGTGCCAAAATAACTCGTTCTTGAGATTCAACTAAACATTCAGGGTAAGCTATTCTCTTAATAATCCATTGTAAACTGCTATTCTTTAACTTGAGAAATAGTCTCCAATTCCTAGTTATAATATACAAACTCGTTAGCAAAGCTATCTAGGAGTTTATTTTCTTTTTTATACAACTTATCGTCTCAAATTAACTTTGTTAAAAGGGGATCTCTTTTTCTTTTTCATTTTTTTCTTTACAGGATAAGCTATATAGTGATAGTGGTCAGTTGTGGTTTTGAACTTATAATAGAGCTTGCAGGTAAGAGACAAAATCGCAAGTTCAAGTTGAAGTTGATTAGGCTAATACATTGTTAATTATAATATTATATAAAATAAAGAGGATATATGGAGAAGGAATGGAGAATGCCATCTGAGCTCTCTGAGGAGGAAAAACACATTATCAAAGATATTTCTGCCTCATTGAAATGTCCTAAGATAGTGGCAGAACTTCTTTATCGTAGAGGTTTATTTACTCCCGAAGCTATAGATGCCTTTTTTAATCCGCGTTTAGAGCAGCTATTAGACCCTTTTCTTTTTCCCGATATGGAAAAAGCAGTTCAGCGTATATTACGAGCTATAGATAAAGGTGAAAAAATAACTGTCTATGGTGATTATGATGTAGATGGTACTACAGCTACCACCTTACTATATTTAGGGTTGAATCGGATAGGAGCAAATATAGATTATTATATTCCGCATAGAATGATTGATGGTTATGGTCTTTCCCTTTCCAGTTTAGACAATTTAAAGGAAAATGGTACTTCTTTAATTATCAGTGTTGACTGTGGAGTTAATGCTTTAGAGGAAATTGAAGGTATCAATGATCGTGGTATGGAAATTGTTATCACTGATCATCACAATCCTAAAGAAGAGCTGCCCAATGCAGTAGCTATAATAAATCCAAAGCTTCCAGGTTGCACCTACCCCTTCCCTTATTTAGCTGGAGTTGGTGTAGCTTATAAACTACTAATGGCAATATATAGAATAAAAGGATTGGAAACTCTAGAAAATACACTGAAATATATGGATTTAGTAGCAGTAGGAACTATAGCAGATATTGTCCCACTAATAGGAGAAAATAGAATTTTTGCCCATATAGGATTACAGCATTTAATAGAAAAGAAAAATTTAGGACTGAATGCCTTAGTCCAAATAGCAGGCTTAAAAAGTAAAGTTTTAGATGGCTCCGACATAGTGTTTGGTTTAGCACCTCGTATTAATGCTGCGGGAAGAATGGGTTCTGCTTCTCTGGCAGTAGAACTTCTTATCTCAAGGGATTTTGAACAAAGCAAAGAACTGGCGGAAAGTGTTGAAAGACTTAATTCTTTAAGACAGCAAGAAGACCAGAAAACTTTCCAAGAAGCTTGCGAGATTATAGAAAAAAAATACTCCAGCCTGGAATCTGTTCCTTGCATTGTCATCTCCTCTGATGATTGGCACCCAGGAGTGATAGGAATCGTTGCTTCCAAGTTAGCAGAAAGATATTATCGTCCGGTACTAATGATTTCTTTCAAAGAAGGTTGTGGTTGTGGTTCAGGAAGAAGTGTTGCGGATTTTGACTTATTCGGTGCCCTAAAAAATGTAGAACACAATCTCCCGAGTTATGGTGGTCATAAATATGCCGTCGGTTTTACAATTCTTCAGGAATATCTGGATCGTTTTGAAAATGAACTTTGCCGATATGCCGCAGACCATCTTCAATTAGAACAGCTGAAGCCATCTCTTGCAATAGACTATGAAATAGAGCTTTATAATATAAACGAATTTCTGCTGGATTGGATTGAACGATTTGCCCCCTTTGGACCTGAAAATACTAGGCCTATAATGCTTACTCGTAATGTTAGCATTGCTGGTTATCCTTACACCGTAGGCAGAAATCATCTGAAATTGAAAGTGGTTAAAGATGGTGTTCAGCTTGATCTTATTGGCTACAATTTAGGAGATTATCTTCCTCTTCTGAAAAAGAATATGGAAATTGATATTGCCTATACCCTGGAATACAATCGCTTTGGCAATAAAGTTAATATCCAGGGCAAACTAAAAGATATTCAATGGTCAAAATAAAGGATGTGTTATGAAGAGATTTGGGGGAATCGTGTCACTTCTTTTCTCTTTTCTATTCTTGGTAAGTTGTTCCGATAACAGTTTTATAGCACGAAGAGATATAGACCATTTTGAGCTTCTAAAAGCTATTCCCGTAGGAACCGAATATGACAAGGCTATCTATAGTGCTCCCACTAATTCTGTATTCGCTTTGAACAAGGCAAGTCAAGAAATTCATATTTATAGAGATGGTAAAAGAATTAACTCTATTGGAGGTCTGGGTTTTGAAAGAACTAATTTTCAGCGTTTAAACGATATAGGAATTGATACTGATGGTGGATTATTAGCACTGGATAAAGTTACGAAGGTCTTGCGAAAATTCACAGCTGAGGGTCTTTACATCTCTGAATTAAAATTTGACTCTATCAATCAACCTGAACTATTTTGCATTGGTAATGATGGCACAATTTTTGTATATGATTCAACCAGCTCGGAACTTATCTCTATTTCTCCTTTGGATTCTAAGGAACTTTACCGTTTTGGTAGATTTCAAATAGAACAACCTATAAACATAGACTGCAATAATGATTATCTTTTTGCTTATAATGCCAAAAAAAATACTACTTATGTTTTCTATCTCTATGGGCAATACAAAGAAACTTTAACGGGACAATTTGTTTACGACTCCTTCAATCATCTTATAAATGTTGATGATATCTATCCATTAATAGGATTGCAAATACCTCCGAAATTGATGACCACTGGTGCTCAGATTCTCACTTTACTTTATCCTCAGGAAATCTATTTAGTCAAAATAGCTTACACAAGAGGTTCGGATGCGACGCCGTAATCTGCTTTTAACTGCGTTAAGTGCATTAATGTTAGCACTTTCTAGATTACCACTACATCTTGGATGGATGGTATTTTTTGCCTTCCTACCCTTACTTTATATATTTGAAACAGGAACAGCAAAAAGTGGTGATTTACTGCGGATGGGTTTCATTATGTCTATTATCTATACGAGCATTGTATTCTACTGGATAGCTCTGGTAACAATTCCCGGCTTAATAGGCATTATGATATTTTACGGCTTTGTCTATTATATTCTCTTTTACGCTATTAACCGCATATTCTTGGTACTACCACGATGGAGATATCTGGGTTTTATTTCAATTATGATAACCTTTGAGTATATCCAGAACTTTGGAGAGACACGTTTCCCTTGGTTTAATATAGCCTATTCTTTAGCTGATTATACCCATCTTATTCAGTTTGCCGATATTGGAGGTGTAGTTGGTTTATCTGCTTTAATTCTGTTAGTAAATGTATTGATTCATTTATTATTACCAACCAGTCAAAAATGGTTAAAACAACATCGCAAAAATCACTATGTAAATATTTCCCCAAGGAAGAGACAGATAAGTTCTGCAATTGCCATTTTTTTAATTTTTATAGCTTGGGGGGAATATGGATCTTACTGTTTAAAATGCCTGCCGCTAGAAAAGCACGAAGCTGGAATATTTGTGGTGCAACCTTCAATTGAAGCAAGAGAACGCTGGAAACCGGAACAATATGATAAATCTCTGGAACTTTTCCGTCAGCTAACCCTTGAAGCAGTAGCAGATTCTGCTAAACTGGTTATCTGGCCCGAAGGAGCTATGATAGGTGATTTAGCCAGTGATTATGCTGCTCAGCGCGACTTACAGAGAATTCTGGATGAAGCTCAGGTTGATATCTTTACTGGATTCCAGCATTATGAACCTGACTCAAATCATCCTCGTGGTGAACTTAGCTATAATGCTGCATCCTTATTTCAGCCAGATAAATTCTATAATGAATTATATTTCAAAAATATCTTGGTTCCGGTGGCAGAAAGGATGCTCTGGATGGATATATTTCCCTTCTTATGGAAACTGGATTTAGGACAGGCAAACTGGGAATTTGGCACTAAACTTGCCTATTATGAAAGTGGAGGATATCGTTTTTCTCCTTCTATCTGCTATGAACTTGCTTTCCCAGAGATCTTTCATCATATGGCTATTCCAAGGGATACTCTCTCAGGAGAGTATCATAAATGTGATTATCTAGTTAATATAACTAATGACGGATGGTTTGGCACTTCTTACGGTCCCTGGCTACATGCTATGATGGCAAGGTTCAGAGCGATAGAAAATCGCATCCAAATATATCGTAGTGCTAATACTGGAATTTCTCTTATTGTTGACCCTAAAGGAAAGATTTTAGCACGCACTAAATTAAACGATGTCTGCATTATAACTGCTCCGCTTTATACTACAACTAAGATACCAATAATTAGAAGAATATATAAATATCCTTTCATCTTTGTCGGGATTGCAGTTCTTCTGGCTATTATTGCCAGAATAAAAAAACCTGGAGGGTGATATTATGAAAAAATATTATTACACTATCGGAGAAGTGAGTAATCTTCTAGGTGTAAAACCTTATGTCATACGCTACTGGGAAAGCGAATTCAGCTTTCTAAAACCAAGAAAGGAATCGGGAAGAAACCGCCAATACTCCGAGGAGAATATTGAGCTCCTGCGTAGAATTCAGGATTTGCTTTATAATCAACGCTATACTATTGAGGGAGCCAGACAAAAACTAAAACAGGAACTACGCAATAAAAGTTCCCAACCAGTAACGCCAATTACCAATAAAAATCAAGAAATCAGTGCAGAACTCCAGGAAAATCTTATTACTTTAAGGCAGAACCTGGAGAAATTGTGCACTATGTGTCATCAATTATGGAGTAAAAAAATATGAACTTTCAAGATCTCATACTGACTCTGCAAAATTACTGGTTAGAACAGGGATGCAATCTGATGCAACCTTATGATATGGAAATGGGTGCAGGAACTTTCCATCCTTCTACTTTTTTTGGTGCCTTAAGTGCAAAACCTGTTTCTGTTGCTTATGCACAACCGTGTCGTCGTCCTAAAGATGGGAGATACGGTGAAAATCCTAATAGACTTCAGCATTATTATCAATTTCAAGTTATTATAAAACCCGGACCGAATAATATTCAGGATATTTATTTAAAAAGTCTGGAAGCTATAGGCATTGAAATAGCAAAGCACGATATTCGCTTTGTTGAAGATGATTGGGAATCTCCAACTATAGGAGCCTGGGGTTTAGGTTGGGAAGTCTGGTTGGACGGAATGGAAATCAGTCAATTCACCTATTTCCAGCAAGTTGCAGGCTTTGATGTGTTTCCTATAAGTGTAGAACTCACCTATGGTCTGGAAAGATTGGCTATGTATATCCAGGATGTGGATGATTATAGGAAATTGCGCTGGAATAATCATACCCTTTATGGCGAATTATTCTTCCCTCGTGAAGTGGAATATTCAGAATACAATTTCAATGCCGCTGAAACTTCTTTACTTTTTGACCTGTTTGCTGATTATGAAAAAGAATGTCGCAAACTGATTACTAAAAACCTGGTTTATCCAGCCTATGATAATCTTTTGCATTGTTCACATACTTTTAATCTTCTGGAAGCCAGGGGAGTGATTAGTGTTACTGAAAGAGCTGCTTATATTTCCAGAATTAGAACCCTGGCAAAAGAAGTTGCTACGGCTTATTTATCAAAATATGAATCCCAAAAATGAATTGGAAAATTTAAGTGATATATTCCGAATGGTATTTTGGCAACGATAATCTTCCGCTTCTGGCTACAGCTATTCATAATGGACATCAAATCCCTTCTGAACTTAAAGAATTATGTGCAATTAATGAAAAAGACCGCTTGCGAGAAGAAGACCCTTATACTTCAGAACTGGCTACACTCTTCCCTAATTATATCGTTAATCATACTTCCCGTTTTGCCGTAGACCTTAATCGTCCCCCGGAAAAAGCAGTGTATCTAACATCAGAAGATTGCTGGGGTCTCAATCCCTGGCTAAAACCACTTCCTAAAGAGTATTTAAACAAACTCTATGAAGATTATAATACCTGGTATGCCCTACTTCGTTACCAAATTGAAAGAATGCTAAAAATTCACCCCTTTCTCATTATCCTGGATTTGCATAGCTATAACTATCTGAGAAATGGACCAGAAACTGAACCTGAACAGAACACTCCAGATATTATTATAGGTAGAAGCAATCTTAAATCGGAGTATTATCCTTTGATTGATGATTTAAGAGATTTATTACTGGGTAAAATAATTCAGGGAAATGAATTGAATTGTCAGCTAGATGTAAAATTTACTGGTGGAAACCTTTCGCAATGGCTAAATTCCCATTTCTCCGATTACCTCATTTGTCTTGCTATTGAATTCAAGAAAATATTTATGGATGAATGGACAGGTGAACTTTATTATGAGACTTTTAACCAGTTGAAAGATGTATTTAAAGAAGCTATTGCTTCCTGGTTGCAAAACGCTTTTAGTATTCAGTTAGGATAAAGTTACCTAGTCTTCCTTTTTTATCGCTTGAGCTTTAGCTCTTAGCATTTCTGGAGTAGGTTTAGCATTATCATCTCGTTTCCAACGATCATCAATTCTGGTACGAACCGGGCTATGTTGCTGAAAGTAATGCACAATAGCATCACGGAGGTTAATCTGATGATAGATGACATTTTCTCTTGGAACTTGAGTGAGTAAAGTCAATCCAGCATTACCTTCCAATAAAAAGTCAGTGGTAACACAGGTATAGATTTTATTAGGATCCCAGGGTTCACCTCCAACTTTCAAAGAGGTCACACGGTCGTAATTAGGACGTTTTTTGGAATAGATTACATTCACTCCTGAAACGACTAGTCCATGACGAGAACCTTCAACTCTGGTTTCAATTATACGCCGAAGAAATTCGCCATCGCAGGTAAAACTTACCAGCATATTATCAAAGGGCATAACTTCAAAAATATCTCTATAAGTGACTGGACCCGCTTTAATATCTGCTCTAACTCCTCCCAGATTAAGGAAGGCAAAATCAGCTTTTACTTCGTTAAGCATAGCATCTACAATCATATTGCCTACCAGACTTTGAGCATCATAATTAGTTCTGGTTAAATCTATGGCAGCATAACCAACCACTTCATCCATACCTGCTTCTGCTTTTGCTACCTGTTCTTCAATTATAGGTGAAATTTCAGCATCGGGAATGAACTCTTCTTCAAATAAAGTTATCATCAATCCATCAGTTAAAGCGGGAAGTTCATAGCCAGAAACACTTTTAGTCTCGGAATCAATCTTAAGTGTCATCCATCCTAAATTTGAGCCATAGGCGTAGCCCTGAATTACCATAGTATGCATATAAGGATCTATCCAGGGACTGGGAATTCCTTTATGTATATGACCTCCCACAAAAAGGTCAATTCCCGGAACTTCCCTTGCCAGTTCCTGTGCATCATATCCCCAAACTGCATATCTTTCAGAAAAAAGTGGATTGCCTTTTTTGTCATAACGCGTTAAATAGGTCTCAACATTATCATAGGGTAATCCGGCATGACCAAGAACGATAACAACATCTGCTTCTTCTTCTTCGCGAACTATCTTTACATATTCAGTTAAAGATTCCTTTTCATCAATAAAATCTAAGTTTTTAATATTTTCCGGGAAACTCATCTTTTCCGTATCTGTAGTAGTTAAACCTATAATTGCTATGCGCACACCTAATCTATCTACCATTATATAAGGAACTACATACCAGGGGAAATCACCCGTCCTTTTATCTATGATATTGCAAGATACTATCGGAAACTCTGCCATTGATAAGGTCTCTTTAAGCTCTTCTTCTGAAATATCAAATTCATGATTACCCAGAGTCATAGCATCATAACCGATGGCATTCATATATTCAATCACTGCTTTACCCTTAGTTATGGTTCCAACTGGTCTCCCTTGAAAAAAATCGCCAACATCTAACAGCAGTGAAGACCTTTGATTATTGCTCAAAGACCGAACATATTTTATCAGAGTTGCAGCAGATGCACCTCCACCTAAACGAGGAGGAAAATCAGGATTGATAAAGGTTGCCTCAGAACGGTCTATGCCTCCATGCATATCATTGGTGAACATAATATCCAGATATAGGTCTTCAGCATAAAGACTAGAGGCAAGAAGAAGGCAAGAAATAATGAGTATTATGATTCTTTTCATTTTTTATTACCAGGTATAACTTAGACTGGTGCTAAGGCTGATATTACTTTCCCGGACCTTATCAGGATTTTCCCAGGCTCTATCTTTTAAAACTATATATTGATTGGGCCAAAGCTGATATGAATTCTCTCCTGTATAATGACGGTCATCATAGTAAGAATCACGGAAAAGGTCAATGGCTTCATATTCTCTCCAGGAATAGCCAAAACCCAAATCCAGATGAAGTTTATCGGTTAAGGGAATACTGCTTCCACCAGTTATCATTGGTGTTATTATTCTTTTGACTATAATGGAATTATCTGATTCTATAGTTCTAAGATAACTATTAGTAGCTTGAAAACCAAAGCGGAAAGGTATAGCATACTTAATATTATGTTCCACTCCAGCATAAAAATTTATCGCATCTTTATATTGATCACCTAGTTCAGAAAACCGAACATATTCTCCTTCAATATTGAACCAGGTGCGTATTATATTTCTGGGTTGATAATTGATGCCTAAACGAAACTCACTAGGAATAATGTAATCTTCTTTAGCATCCGTGGTGGAACCAACTTCTACTCCACCATAAGTTTTAGTCCAATCAATAGTGCGATCTAAAATAGTCTTAAATGTATAGGTGGCACCTATTCCAACTCGCTTATTTACCTGAGCTGACATTCCAACTTTAAATCTGTATCCATCCAAATCTACATTCTCTATATAACTGGAATCTGGCAACACTCCTTCACCTACGGTATCAATTGCCCATTGAGTCCAATGGATATCTTTTTGATATTTAGTTTTGCCCCATAGTTTACCAAAATCAAAGCCCAGATTGAAGTCAGCATTTTCTCCCAAATTATATCCGATACATAGAACTCCTGAAGCTTGATTTAAAACACCTTCATTGGTTATGGTATTAACTGCTATCTTTTCCGGATAATTATCATTATCAGTGTTGCGATTGTTACGTATCTCTTCTTCATAGTTTCCGTCAAAATTTAACAGAGGCTGATAATAAGCTCCTACACCGAGTCGTAGTTTCCAGGGATTAAAGCTTATAAAACCAGAACCTGCGTAATCATCATAAAAATGCAGATTGGAAGCATAGACCGAGTCATCTATATAACTATCAAATGAATTATATAAAGGCACGGCTCTATTATCTTCATTACGATCCAGAAAGAAACTCCCCTCTAATCCAGCAGGTCTATTTATTAAAGTGAGATTAGCTGGATTTAAAGTAATCGCAGAAGGTCTTAATGCATTATAAACTCCAGTGCTTCCCATTGCATAACTACGAGCATCCAATATTCCGAATCTATTACCAAAATAATCATCAGTTATAGACCAGGCTGATAAACCAGCTATTATAATTATTGATAATATCATACTTAGAGCTAATTTTTTATTCATTCTTCCTCCACATTAATAACGGTATTCAAGACCCAGCCGGATAGTGTTTTCTTTATGTTCCACCCGCTGAAATAGATTTTCACCTGGTACAGGAACATTATATTCTCGGATGCTGAGTTCATGAGTCTGATAAGTTTTATTTTTAAATTTCAAGGTTAAATACATATTTTGAGAAATACGGGAATGAAGTGCCATCCAGAATTTTGTGCCTTTATCTCCCATAAAATCAATCTCCATATCTTCCCAATCCCAATGAGATATTCCATGTCCGAACCAATATATAAATGAACCCTGAAGCTTTAAACTTGTATTGAAATTGTGCGTGTAATTAACGCCTATATAATCACCCACCATTAGAGTTTGAGCTGCTGCCATAGTATTATTACCTGGTTCAGCAGGATTGGTTAGAGAGGTATAAGGTGGACTCCAGACAGTGTTATAGCGATATTCAAATTCCAGAAAATCACGATTAGAAAGAAAAGTGCGAACACTAACGGTATATTCATCTGTCTTAGAAACTCCTCTTTCCGCATAATCATCATATCTATTAACCTGGTTCTTGTATCTTAATCTTAAGCCAAGTGCATAGATAGGACGAAATTCCAGTTCAGTTTGAAAACGAACTGTACGACGACCATCGGTTAATCTTTCAAAAATATCCAGATAACTTCTATTTATAGTAAAGAACCGATCAAACTTATAACGAGTTTCAAAATATATTCCTTCTTCAGGCTGAGCTTGTGAGTTATTAAGATAGAGGTCTGAAAGAGTTGGATTAGTGAGAGCATATATATTCTTTTCCAGGATAGTGTCTTCAAAACGTTGGTGTTCAGAATATGCATTACTATAAGGATTATCAAAATCTACATCATAATGCCGATACAAACTGATAAAGTAGAGATTGTCAAATTGAGTGTGAGCACTTATCAGATAAGCTTTAGGGTCATCTCCTAATTTTAAATCCGAACCATCTACACTAAGTTCAGCATATTCACCTTCAATAGATATATTCCCTAAAGTGGTATGTCCATCAAAACCAATCACTCTTCTGTAATCACGACTATAAGTATCAGTTCTGGTGCTATAAAGATTAGCTATTTCAGCTTCCATCATCTTAAATTTCGGATAGTAGTAAGAATCACGCACCAGTAAGGTTTTTAAATCATTATAGTCCGGCACCATAAAATAAGCATCATCATAAAGTGCAGTATAAGTAGTAAAACCAAGCTTAGTACCTATAAAAGGATTCACTTGCAGATGAGTGCCCCAAAGCTTTTCTTTCAAGGCATCTTTACGATAGGCAAGATTTATATAATTGGTAGCATAAGGTGTTCCACTTTGCAGCTCTTGATTAAATACGGCTTCAGCTGCACGAAGTTCATCATTATCAAATCGTATAGTGGGAACTACATAGCTGAAAATCTTATCTTTTCCATCTTCTTGAACTGTATTGCCATATTCATCAACATAAACAATTGCATCTTTATCGTCCTGAGAATACCAGAAGGATACACCTGCATGGGGATGAGTTAGTTCAAATGCAGCACCACGAAGTGCATATTCCTGTGTGCGAGAAAGATCAGGTGTGATACCGAGAATTCTTTTGCTGAAACCATAACCAGTTTTCCGGGCACTATAGAAATCGGTGTTTTCCATCACTAATCCTTCACCATAAGTGACTCTATAATTACCCAGATAAACTTTTAAACGAGTATTATCCAGTAGTGGCAGCTCGTTATTCTCATAGCCCGCATAGAACTTGGAATCTGCTAGAATTTCTTCGGCTGTTTTATCCTTTAGAGATTTTTCGCCTTTTGCTTTATAATGCATCCAACCAATTTTATAGTTATTACCATATCGGGCACGTAATTTCATCAGAACATCTGGATCTATCTTATCCATATTAAAATAGCCCCAGTAGGATAAATCTTTTCTTTGAGGTACACTGATATTGGCATTACCATAATCGCTACGCAAAAATGGCTCATAATACATATCTGAAGCACCTTCTTCCAGATAACGAGTATAATACTGCAATTCAGCATCCCAGAAAAACCTATTGCTTACCGGTGGTTCTTTGTAGTACACATAGCTGCGTAAGTTGGTGTAGCCATAATAGGATAGACCTGTAGTATTGCGAAGATCTCGCATATCAGCTATAGTATCACCTAAGGCTACTCTTTTAAGAATGCTTACGGCATCAACGGAAGAAACATTGGGCAAACTGATAAAATCATCAAAATGCATTTTATTGACATTATGAGGAGTCATCAAATAGTCCTGCCAGACATCAGCCATACCCTCTGATACACCTTCATTACTATCCAACCTTTCCAATAAATCCTGTATCTGTTGTCGTCGGGCTAGTGCCTCATCTTCTTCCTGATATATTGAAACCACTACCAGATCTTTGAGATTGAGTAGTGTCTTCTGGTCTATAGAAGGAATCTCTCGTAATTGATAAATATCCTTAAATATGGAAACATATTCCCGATAGTCCAGAATATCTCTTGCTTGTTTTTCCGTGATGGGTAGCTGCATTAATTCCTCAAAAGTTGCCGTATTCAAATCAATCTTTGCAACTAGCGGTATCACGCAAAACAGGACAAAGAAAAAGACAATAAACTTTTTCATTACCTATCCTTATAATAAGTTATCTCTTGATAAGGAAAACATTAATTATTATAAAATTCAATAAACTCAAACTCTATAATCTGTAAAGGATTTTTTATATACCTTCCCAGATCTACCTCTTTTTAAGCTTTTTGTAATCATATTTTCCAACTTATTGTAAGGTAATCTCTAGGTCAAGAAGTAATAGTGTTTCTTACTAAATAAATCCTTATTTTCCTCAATTTAGTAAGGATTTTAGCTTTATTAGATTAAAAATTTTAAAAAAATTGCTCTTTAAAATTCATAACAAAATCTTATTCCAGATAGGTCCGGTTCATAATTGAAAGTTAAACGAGGTGTATCTTTCAGCACTAATTTAGCAGAAAGATAGCCAATTATAGAACCAATAAATACATCACTAGTCCAATGTTTATCATCATTTAGACGAGAATAGGAAGTTAGTATTGCTAGGGCATAGGAAAGTGGAGGAACCCATTTATCTTCTTTATATTGTTCCGCAAAGATAGGTGCTAAACTCCAGACTAGGGCTGAATGAGCAGAAGGAAAGGAATCATTATGAAATGAAAAAGAACCCGTGCTCCAGAATTCTTTCCCTTTTTCAGCTTCTGGTCTGGGTCTTTGAGTTATTATTTTTAAACCGGAGGTTAAGCCCTGAGCTAATACTGCACTTTTTATACTTAACAGTCCAGTTTCCACAGTCTTATCAGATTTAAAACCATACCCTGATAAAGTTAAAATCCCTAAAACTGGATACATATACTTAGCATTGCCAAAAACTTCAAATACCATAGATACATCATCAACCAATTCAGGACTATTTCTTTGATAAAGCTCTCGTAAATTATCATCTTCCAGATAGAGAATTCCTCCCATTAAAAGCACTCCACCTGCCTTTAAGTAGTCATCTTTATCCCAGCTAAAAGGAGCAGTAGCAGCCTTAGAGATGGTTGAAGGATAGGACCATAAATATTCTTTGAGATAGGGAACAGCCACTTCAGCTGATAGACTGATGAACATCAATATTTCTAAGCATATTAGAATAAAAATACAATATTTTTTCATAATTGATTCCTGAATCTGGATGCTAATTTTTTTCCTTTATATAAATCAAAACTAATCAGGCAAGATAATTTTAATCTCTACTGATATAAAGTCCAATTTATTAGCCTCTGAAGAAAAATGGAAAATAAATAATATTTTCCTACTTTTCTCTTCTTTAGCTCATTTCACTTATATAAAGCTTTAATATTAATAAGCTCCTAACAATATATTTGCAATTTAAATAATTTGTACTCAGCCAAAAACAGAATAAAGCATTTATGGTAGCTATCTTATACATTTTTCAAAGGTTATCTTGCTAATATTTCATTCCCCTTTTTAATAAATTTGCAAATCACCTGAATTAATGCGTAATTCAACTTATTTTAGATTGATTGTTAACCCCTTGATTATTCACACTTGATTTTTCTTAATATATTTAATTTATGTCCAGCTTATATCCAGCTTATGTCCGACTTATGTCCAGCTTATGTCCAATATTGGACATAAGCTACGGATTAATTGATAATTAGCTTATTATCTTCTTTACAAAAGTGGCAGGTATCATCATAATTTTTTGGAAGTAAAATTGACTGGTTGATGAACAAACTGTGATTCAGACAAACAACTAGAAAACAGATAAATTATCTTCACTATTTTAACGCTAACTATTTCCTTGACTTTTAAATGCTTTTTATTGAATTGGCTATAAATCTGAAATAAGGTAATATAGGATGAAATTATCGGATATAGTAAAGATACTTGATGCGGAAGTATTAACACCAGAAGTAAATCTGGATATAGAAGTTCCCTGTGCTTTTGCTTCGGATTTGATAAGTGACATCTTGATGTGCACTAAAGAACCAACTTTACTTCTCACTGGTTTGACTAATCAGCAGGTAATCCGCTTAGCGGATATGATTGATATTATTGGTATTATATTTGTGCGAGGAAAGAAGCCACCTGCAGAAGTGATAGAGATGGCAAAAGAACGCAATCTTCCTTTAATTTGCACAAAAAACACGATGTACCGTTCTAGCGGTCTATTATATAATGCTGGATTACGCAGTTGCCGAATCTGATATGGCGGAATTTTGGTATATCCGCCCTGGATATGAACACGCTGTGCAAAAACATTTTAAAAATCAGCAAGAACCTGAAGTAAGTCTGGAATCCTTGATTAGAGAAAAAGATTTCAATGAAGCAGGAAAGGGCTCTGCTGAGGTTAAAAATCTGCTTAAACGTCTAGGGGTGAATCCTGACATTTTAAGACGCATAGCGGTTGCTGCCTATGAAGCAGAAATTAATGTCGCAGCTCATTCTCTGGGTGGTGCAATGCTCAGTAATATTTATCCGGATAGGATTCATATGGTATTTCTGGATAACGGACCAGGCATTGCTGATATAGAACAGGCTATGATGCCAGGATTTTCTACTGCAGATGAGATGGTTAGAGAACTTGGTTTTGGAGCTGGATTAGGTTTACCCAATATCAAGAAAAATACTGATGCTCTACACATTGTCTCGGAAGCAGGAGACAGCACTATGCTGGAATTTTTAGTTTTCTTTAATAATAATGGACAATAAAGAATATTTTCATGCCGTTCAAATAGTAGAAGATAATTGTACAGGTTGCACATCCTGTGTTCGGGTTTGTGCTACGGAAGCTATCCGTGTGCGTAATCGCAAGGCTCTAATAGACCCTGCCCGATGTGTGGATTGCGGTAACTGCGTAGTTGCATGCAAGTTTCATGCTATTATCCCGAAAAGTGACTCACTTGAACTGATTAATAAATTTAAATATAAAGTGGCAATTGTTTCCACCTCCTATTTCGGTCAATTTTCCGAAGATGTCTCCTATGAAGTTGCCAAACAAGCTATTTATGAACTTGGCTTTGATCAAGTGGAAGAAGAAGCGATGGTAACCGATTTTATGATACAGATGATCCGAGATTATGTCCGTATGCATCGGAATAGAAGACCAATTCTTTCCAGCAATTGCCCTACCGTTGTCAGATTGATACAATTGAAGTTTCCTTCTCTGCTGCCTAATATCTTTCATATTGAAGCACCTATGAGCATCCTAACTCGCTATCTTAGAGATAAAATACAAAAAGAGAAGGGCTTGAAAGAAAATGAGATTGGAATCTTTCTCATTGTACCCTGTCCTGCTCATGTAACTGCAGTTCACCAACCTGAAGGTGCCTATAAACATTTGCAAGATGGAGCTTTTGCTATAAGTATGATTTATGGTAAAGTGCACGAACATATCAAAAGACTTCAAAATGAACCTACCCCTAATATAGTCACCTATCCTAAAGGTCTAACCTGGGCTCTTTCCGGTGTTCAAGCTGACCTAGTTGATTGTGAGGATATCCGTGCTCTCTCCGCTAATGGCATTGATAATGTGATTGAAATATTGTCTCGGGTTGAAGACCATTATCTTGACCAGTATGACTATATCGTTCTGCGCAGTTGCACAAATGGCTGTGTAGGTGGCTTCTTTAATGTGGAAAATCCCTTTGTAGCAATGAGTAGAATAAAGAAGATGATTAAAGAAGGAAAAGACACACCGGTAAATTTAAAGGAATTGGAAGAACTCTATAGAGCTGGTGAATTTGATGTAGCACCTCTTTCTCCGCGTCCGATAATGGAACTGGATAAGGACATCAAAACTGCAATCGTCAAAATGAAACAACTTAATGAGATACTAACCACATTACCTGGTCTCAATTGTTGTGCCTGTGGCTCTCCTAGTTGCTATGCCTTAGCCGAAGATATAGTGCAGGGCAAAGCTACGATTGATGATTGTCTGGTCCTTCTCAAACGTTATACTCTTGAAAGCATACAAGATGATTTTCTAAAGAAAAATAAAAACAAGGAATAAACTAATGCCTCGTTTATCAGAAATACAAGATTTAATAGCAGGAACGAATCTCACACCTGAGCTTGATCCTACTCAGATTAATATCACCGGTGGTTATGCAGGTGATATGCTTAGTGATGTTATGAGTTCAGCTAAAAGTGGTCAAGCCTGGATAACTATTATGAAACACTTAAATATTGTTGCAGTTGCTTCTTTAGTTGAAATTCCCGCTATCATTCTAGCAAAAAGCAATATTCCCGAAGCAGCTGTATTACAAAAAGCCAATGCAGAAAAAATCTGTATCCTTTCCAGTCCCAGAGATACTTTCACTATTTCGGGCATACTTTACAAATTGCTCAATCCTGATTATTAAAAATGCAATGGTTTACAGCAGATCTTCATATTCATTCTGTGCTTTCTCCTTGTGGAGGCTTGGAGATGTCTCCACAAAACCTTATTACTCAGGTAAAAAAGAAAGGAATTGATTGGATGGCTCTAACTGACCACAATTCACTAGCTAATTGCCCTGCTTATGCTACTGTAGCAGAAAGGGAAGGCGTTTATTTTACCTGGGGAGTAGAAGTGCAGACCTCAGAAGAAATCCATCTACTTATTTATTTTGATGCTTGTAATAAAGGAAAAGAATTTGGGGAACTGCTCTATAACTCTTTGCTCCCAATTGATAACAATCCAGATTTTTTCGGAGACCAGGTTATCATTGACGAAAACGAAAATATTTTACAGATGGAACCTAAAGCCCTAATAAATTCCTCCATCTGGGATTTAAATACAACGGTAGAAACAGCTATGAAGTATGGAGGATTTTGTGTTCCTGCTCATATAGATGCTGAAGCCAATAGTATCATTAGTCAGCTGGGATTTATTCCAGATAACCCTGAATTTAACCTCTTTAGCATCACTGCCAGAGCTAATACTGAACTATTGATTAGCAGATATCCATCTTTAAAGGGAAAATCTTTTCTCCGTGCTTCAGATGCACATTATCTTTCGGATGTCGGTTCAGGAACAAGTAAAATACTGGTGAAAGAGCCTTCTGCCTATGAATTAGCCCAAGCAGCACTGAAAGCAGAAGGCAGAAAAATTGTAGTTTAAAAAAATAAATATAGGAGGAGTTAATGACTCCCGTCAGTACACAGGATAACGCTCTTTATGAGCGTTTAAAAAAGGTTATTGAAGAATATAAGAGTTTGCGCAATCCTCTTATTGAAGTTTTGCGTCAGGCACAGGACATTTTTGGCTATTTACCTATTGAAGTGCAAGAATTCATTGCTCAAGAAATGAATATTCCAACAAGTAAAATCTATGGCATTATTACCTTTTACAACTTCTTCACTATGAAACCTCGGGGTAAATATACCATTAACCTTTGTATGGGAACTGCTTGTTATGTGAAAGGTGCTCCACGTCTAGCCCAAATGATGGAAGAAGAGCTCGGAGTGAAAGTTGGTGAAACTACTCCCGATGGTAAGTTTACTCTTAGTGCGGTACGATGCGTTGGTGCTTGTTCTCTTGCTCCAGTCTTTGTTATTGGAGAGGACACATATGGAAGAGTAGATACCCGAGACAAGATGTCTGCTATTTTAAAACGCTACGAATAGGTAAGATAATGCAAGATATCTCTCTGCATCTACTGGATATTATAGAAAACTCTGTTCGTGCTGGTTCCAGAAATATCCAAATCCGTATTATTAAAGATACCAATGCTAATTTCTTACGAATTATTGTTAGTGATGATGGCATAGGTATGGACCCGATGACACTGGAACGGGCACAAGACCCTTTCTTTACCAGCAAAACAGAACGAGAAAAAAAGGTTGGACTGGGAATTCCACTGCTTAAGCAAAACGCTGAATTATGTAATGGCTCTTTCAAAATAAGAAGTGAACCTGGAAAAGGAACCGTTTTAACGGCAGAATTCCAGCTTGACCACATTGATAGAATGCCCCTCGGAGACTTAAAAGAGACACTCCTTTCAGCCATTGTGGGACATCCTGAGGTCAATTTCAGTATTATATTAAATTCTCTGGATAAGGATAAAGAAAAATCATTCCATTTTGAAACTGCTCCTATTAAGGAAGAATTAGGAGATATACCTCTCACCTATCCAGATGTTATTAAATATCTTGAACAAAGTATAAATGAAGGAATACAAATAACAAATATGGAGGATGTCTGATGAAAACTCTGGCAGATCTTAAAAAAATTCGTGAAAAAGCCCAGGAAGAGATGAAACTTCGGGACGGAAAAGTTCGCATTAAAATAGTAGTTGGAATGGGAACTTCGGGCATCGCTATGGGTGCTCGCGATGTGATGAAGACTTTCCTGGAAGAAATCTCTAACCGTAATCTAACTGATGTGCTGGTCACTCAAACAGGTGAAAAGGGTTTATCTTCTATGGAACCCGTAGTAGATGTGATTGAAGAAGGAAAACCCAAAGTCACTTATGGTAATATGACTCCCGAAAAAGCCAGAAGAGTAGTAGTAGAACACATTGTTAACGGTAGAGTAGTCTCTGATTATGTAGTTGCCACAGGCGATTGAGAGGAGGTTATTGAATGTCTCTCAAACGCATAGACTTGCTGATTTGCTGCGGTTCAGGCTGCATTTCAGCTGGTTCTCTAAAAGTTAAAGAACGCTTCCTGGAACTCCTGACGGAAAAAGGTATCACCAGTGAAGTAAATATCATTGAAACCGGCTGTATGGGACCCTGTGATTACGGTCCAGTAATTGTAGTATATCCCGAAGGGATATTTTATAAATCGGTTAAACCGGAAGATGTGGAAGAGATTGTTACGGAACATTTCCTCAAAGGCAGACCAGTAAAACGCTTAATGCTAAAAGAAGAGGAAAAACTGGTAGCTTCTCAAAAAGAAATCCCCTTCTACCAAAAACAAGTTAAAGTCGCTCTAGCCAATTGTGGCTTCATCAATCCTGAAAGTATGGAAGAATACATTGCTACCGGTGGTTATGAAGCTCTGGGAACTGTTTTGACTACTATGAATCCACAGCAGGTTATAGATGTAATTAAAGCTTCTGGTTTGCGTGGTCGTGGTGGTGGCGGTTTTCCTACTCATATAAAATGGCAACTGGTACACGATCTTGAATCAGAGGAAAAATATATCATCTGCAATGGTGATGAGGGAGATCCTGGCGCTTTTATGGATAGATCGGTTCTGGAAGGAGACCCTCACCGGATTATTGAAGGAATGATGATTGGTGCCTATGCCATTGGTGCTACTAAAGGTTTCTTCTACATTAGAGCCGAGTATCCTCTGGCAATTAAACGTATCCGTAATGCCTTAAAACAAGCTAAAGAAGCAGGCTTGATGGGTGATAATATCTTCGGGTCCAACTTCTCTTTTGATGCTGAAGTTAGAACCGGTGCTGGTGCTTTTGTTTGTGGCGAAGAAACTGCCCTGATTCAATCTATTCAAGGAGAACGCGGAAATCCTACTCCTAAACCTCCTTATCCAGCAGTGAAAGGTCTATGGGATAAACCTACCGTAGTAAATAATGTGGAAACATTTGCCAATGTTCCAACTATCTTAATGAAAGGTGCTGATTGGTTTGCTTCTATGGGAACTGAAACTAGTAAAGGCACCAAGGTCTTTGCTCTAACCGGAGATGTTAATAATACTGGCTTAGTTGAAGTTCCTATGGGAATTACCCTTAGAGAATTGATTTTTGATGTGGGTGGCGGTATGGCTAATGGTCACGAATTCAAGGCGGTACAGTTAGGTGGTCCTTCTGGTGGCTGTTTAACTCGCGAACATTTAGATGTTCCTGTGGACTATGAAACTTTAAAAGAACGCGGTGCAATGATGGGTTCTGGTGGTGTGATTGTTATGAATGACCAGAAATGTATGGTCAATGTTGCCAAGTTCTTTATCGGTTTCTGTATGGACGAATCTTGTGGAAAATGCTCTCCCTGTCGTCTAGGCTTGAAACATATGTATAACATACTGGACCGCATTACTAAAGGTGAAGGAAAAGAAGGAGACCTTGAGGAATTGCAAAATCTGGGTGAAACTATCAGCAAAATTTCTCTCTGTGGATTAGGTCAAACTGCTCCCAATCCCGTTCTTTCCACTATTCGCTATTTCCGTGAAGAGTACGAATCTCATATTCGTGATCATAGTTGCCAGACAAAGGTATGCACCGATTTATTCCATTTTATGATAGATAAAGACCGTTGTATTGGCTGCTCTCTTTGTGCTCGAAAATGTCCCGTCTCCTGTATATCAGGTTCCCGAGAGGATAAATATACTATTTCTCAAACGGAATGTATTAAATGTGGTAACTGTCAGGATGTCTGTCCAGTAAAGGCTATTGATCGCATCCCGGGAATGCATCCTGATGTGCAAAAACAACTTTTAGAAAAACAAAATACAATTACAGAAGAAGAATAAGGAGTTTTGTATGTATAAAGAAATATGTGAAAAATATGCTCCTGAAAAAGATAACCTGATCTATATCTTGCATGATATTCAGGATAACCATCCTCAACACTATATTCCTGAAGAAGCTGTGCAAGTGGTCTCCGAATATCTCAATATTCCCACCAATCATATTTATGGTGTGCTTACTTTCTACACTATGTATAGCACTAAACCTCGGGGAAAGAATATCATCCGTCTTTGTGAATCTCCACCTTGCTACATTAAAGGTTCAACCAATGTCCTGCGAAAGCTGAAAACTATTCTCGGTGTTAATACGGGAGAGACTACAAAAGATGGTATGTTCACCCTTGAACTTTGCTCCTGTCTTGGCGTTTGTGGCAATGCACCTGTAATGATGATTAATGAAGATGTTTATGGAGACCTCACCGAAGAAAAAGTGGAAGAAATCATTGATAAAGTCAGAAGGGGGAACCAATGAAATTCTATCGTAGTCATATACTGATTGGAATTAGTGAAGCCTCACTGCTTGCTGGCGCAGAAGATTTTATTAAAGAACTGCGCAAGGAACTGGCTAAATATGACCTGCAGGATGAAATCAATGTCCTAGAAACCGGTCCTCTCGGCTTTTTTGGTAAAGGCATCTGTCTGACTGTATATCCTGAAAATATCACTTATCAAGATGTGAAGATTGAAGATATACCCGAACTAGTGGAAGAACATTTCCTCAAAGGAAGACCTGTAAAGCGATTGATGCTGGATACTACCGGTAAATATAAACCTCGTCTGAACTATGAAAATCGTATTGTGCTCCGCAATTCTGGAGTTATTGACCCAGAAAATATAGAAGAATATATCGGCGTTGGTGGTTACGAAGCCTGGGAAAAAGCTTTAACCCAGATGAAACCTGAAGATATTGTCAATGAAGTGAAAGAATCTGGTCTACAGGGTAGAGGTGGTGCAGGATTTCCCACCGGTGTAAAATGGAGTTTTACTGCCCCCTTAAAAGCTCCTCAGAAATATGTGGTGGTCAATGCTGATGAAGGAGAACCCGGCACTTTCAAAGACCGTCTCATTATGGAGGGAGACCCTCATCAACTTCTAGAAGGAATGATGATTTGTGCTCTTGCCGTTGGTGCCACTAAAGCTTATATCTACATACGAGGTGAATATAAACTATGTATAGAACGCCTTCGCAAAGCTATTGCTCAAGCTTATGAATATGGCTTGATAGGTAAAAATATATTCGGCTCAGGCTTTGACCTGGATATAGATATCAAAATCGGTGCTGGAGCTTATGTGTGTGGTGAAGAGACTGCTCTAATTGAATCTCTGGAAGGAAATAGAGGAAATCCACGCTGGAAACCTCCATTCCCAGGTGTGGAAGGACTCTGGAAAGCTCCAACTGTAGTTAATAATGTGGAGACCCTGGCAAATGTTCCCTTCATCATTAAAAATGGTGCAGAAGCTTTTAGAGCTTATGGAACACCTCAATGTACTGGAACCAAGGTCTATACTATTCTGGGTGATGTTGCCTATCCAGGACTGTGTGAAGTGGATATGGGAACTCCCTTGCGTACTATCATCAATGATTATGCCGGTGGTATGAAAAAAGGATTCCGCTTCAAAGCTGCCCTAGTTGGTGGTGCGGCAGGAGTGTTTATACCAGAAAGATTGTTGGATGTTAATATGGACTTTGCTAGCCTCAATCAATATGCAGCAGTTCTTGGCTCTGGTGCCATCCTAGTAATGAATGAACATCAAAGCATCGTTGATTTACTCTGGTCAATTATTCGTTTCTTCCGGCATGAATCCTGCGGAAAATGTTCCGCCTGTCGTAATGGCTGTCAACAGCTCTATGAACTCATCACCAAAATTAAAAAAGGTGAGGGCACAATGGAAGATGTAGACCTTATGCTAACTATTGCAGATACAATGTATGCTACAAGTTTCTGTGCTTTAGGTCAATCTCCTATAATGCCTGTTCGTTCTGCCTTAGAAAACTTTGGTGACGAATTCCAGGAAATAACTAAAAGATAAAATATAAAGAGGACTTAAGATATGGCTAAAACTGTAAATATCTGGTTAGATGGTAAGCATCTGGAAGTTCCAGATACGATGACCATCATTGAAATCGCAGACCAAAATGAAGTATATATTCCTAGGCTCTGTTATCATCCTGATCTACCTACAACTGCTAATTGCGGAGTTTGTGTGGTAGAAATTGTGGGAAATCCTACTCCCAAACGAGCTTGTTGCACCCCCGTTTCGGAAGGAATGAAAGTGATTACAAATTCCAAAAAACTGCGTGCTTATCGCAAAACACTTGTTGAAATGATTCTTTCCAACCACGATGTTAGCTGTCCCAGTTGCCTCGCTAATAATAAATGTGAACTACAAACTCTGGCAAATAATCTGGGCGTTGACCCCGAAAAACTACCCAATATTCTGGAGAAAAAACCCATTGATGAAAGCTCACTGTCTATTATTAGAGATGTCAATAAATGTATTGCCTGTGGTCGTTGTGTTAATGTGTGCAATGAAACTCAAACGGTTTATGCTTTAACTTTTGCTGATCGCGGTATAGATACTCATATTGATACCGCTTTCAGTCTTGGTATGGCAAACAGTCCTTGTGTAAATTGCGGTCAATGCACAGTTTATTGTCCAACTGGTGCATTGCATGAACGAAGTGAACTGGATGACGTTTGGGAAGCCATTCTGGATCCCGATAAGCATGTCATCGTGCAGGAAGCTCCTTCTATTCGTGTGTCCTTAGGTGAAGAATTCGGAATGCCTCTGGGCTCTGTAACTCCTAAAAAAATGTATGCAGCTCTGCGTAGAATCGGGTTTGATAGCGTAATGGATACCAATTTCACCGCTGATTTAACGATTATGGAAGAAGGAACCGAATGTGTTAACAAACTCAAAGCTGGCGAAAAACGACCACTTATAACTTCCTGTTCACCTGGCTGGATAAAGTTTATGGAAACCTATTATCCAGACCTGGCAGATTGCGTTTCTACCGCTAAATCGCCTATGAGTATGTTCGGTGTTCTCTCTAAAACCTATTACGCTCAAGAAAATAATATTGACCCTGCCAGGATTGTTTCCGTGGCTATTATGCCTTGCACCGCTAAAAAATTTGAAGCGCGCCGTCCTGAACTCCGTGATTCTGGCTATCAAGATACAGATTATGTGCTCACTACGCGTGAATTTATCCGTATGATTAAGGAAGCTGGAATAGATTTTGCCCATCTTCCCGAAGAAGAACCCGATAAAGGAATGAGCTTCTATTCTGGAGCTGGCACTATTTTTGGTGCTACTGGTGGTGTGATGGAAGCGGCTATCCGTTCTGCTTACTATCTGGTCACCGGAAAAGACCTGGAAAATGTTGAAATTCAAGGAGTCCGGGGATTGGAAGGGGTGAAAGAAGCAACCGTAGAAATCCCTGGGTTCGGAAATGTTAATGTTGCCGTAGCTCACGGATTATCTAATGCCAGAAAAGTGCTGGATAGAGTTCGCGAAGGTCTGGCTACTACGGGTGAATCTCCCTGGCACTTTATTGAAATTATGGCTTGTCCAGGTGGTTGCGTCGGCGGTGGCGGTCAACCTTATGGTAATGACATCGCTTCTCGTGCCCGGCGTGGACTTGCCCTCTATGAAGAAGATCGCAGCCTACCAGTGCGTCAATCTCATAGAAATCCCGAAGTTCTAAAAGTATACGAAAAGTTCTTAGGACAACCAAACTCACCTCTTGCCCTGAAACTGCTGCATACTTACTACTTCAAACGCTCTATTAATAATGGACAGGTGGTAGAACAAGTCACGCATAAACATCAATAAAAATCTGACTTACAAGTCAAATATTAGCAGGCGGGAAATTAAGTTCCCGCCTTCTTATTTTTAATAAAAAGAAATCGCTTCCTCTAATTCTATTATTTTAAAAGAGCTTTCAAGTCCATCCAGCTAAAAGTAATGACATAACTGATATTGAATAAATAATGCATCATTCACTTCTATCTTCTTAGTTTTATATTATACCTTCAAGTTGTAAAATATTATTACCTTTATCCCGTAAATTATATCCATCTTCTCATACTTCTTTAATCAAATTGTCTTTTATAACTTTTTTATTTTTTCCTGTGATTACTCGCCCCTTACTCTCTCTTAACTACTTCTTGCTAAATCCGTCAAGAAAGAGTCAAGGGAGAGCCAAGCTTTACTTTACAACTTTCTGATACTTAATAAATTATAAATTCAACGCTAATAAAACATATTCCACTTTAATTATCCTTATCCAGCAAGCCAACTTTTATATTTGGTTGCCGATATGTAGATTTATGGGTGTGTAGATTTATGCGCGTGTAAATGTCCCGGTGTGTAGATGAAAGGGTGTGTAGATGTAAGGGTGTGCAGATGTCCCC
>DFOM01000058.1 GCA_002376725.1 Cloacimonetes bacterium UBA3541
GAGATCCAACCTTTCAAGGATGAATTGTATTCAAATTTAAAACATAAAGTTACGGAGTTAATAAATAATATCAATACAGAAATTTTAGAGCAAAGGTTATTTCAAGAGCTTGCTTTTTATATTGATAAATATGATATACAGGAAGAAATATCGCGCTTAAAATGTCACATCAATACCTTATTATTAACTCTGGAAAAAGAAGAAGATACAGGCAAGACCCTAAATTTTATTCTTCAGGAGATGCAAAGAGAGGCAAATACGCTTGGTTCCAAATTCTCTACTGCTCGGACCTTTACCTATATTTTAACTCTTAAAGAAGAAATAGAAAAATGTAGGGAGATAGTTCAAAATGTTGCCTGAACCTTTATTAACCTGGCGTTCCTGGCCTTTTATAGAAAGACCCTTAACCTCGGTTTTATTAATTGTTTTTCTACTGTTTTTGGCTTATTTTCTCTGGAATGTAACGGTAGAAGGATGGCATCAGCCCTGGTATTATTACCTTGGTATGTTGCTAGTAATAGGTAGCCTTCTCCCCTATTTCATTCCTACAACCTATTATCTTTATGAAAATGAAATAGTTATTGTATATCTTTTTATTAAAATAACGCGGAAATACTCTGATTTTGGATGTTTTTATTGTGATAAACGAGGTGTTATGCTCAGTACCTTTAAAATGCCCAGAAGACTTGATCCATTTAGAGGGCAATCTTTACGTTTTTCAAAAACCAAAGCAGAGAAAGAACAATTATTAGAAATCTTGAGAAATAAAATAGGAAAAAAGTATTGAGGTAATATTGAAGAATTCAAATCTAAGTGAACGCATAGAAGAAACATTCATTGAAAATAACAATACTCCTTTATCTTATAATGAGTTAGTTAATGAACTCCATTTAGTTAGAAAAGAAAAATCCTTACTAGCGGAAACCTTACAAGCAATGTTAGCAGAAGGAATCCTGACCAAAAAGAATAGAAAATTCCGTCTGGCTGTAAGTCCTGAACTGATAAAGAAAGAAGCTAATGAAAAGGTTACTCATCCCAGACTGCTGGAAGGTATTTTTGATGCTACTCCTCTTGCTCGGGATCTATCTTATGCCTTTGTCCGTACAGAGCAAGGTGATTTCTATGTTAACGCAGAAGATACTTTGAATGCCTATCATAATGATGTAGTAGTAATAGAACCACATTTTCGTAAGGGTAAACCAGATTATGCTATTGTCCGTAAAATAATACAACGCGCTAATGAAACAATGACTGGAGATATTCGTGAAAGTGGAATTCGTACCTTTTTTATTAGTATTAATCCCAAAATTCATAATTGGATAGAAGTTAGTGAGTTAAATGGAGCTAAAGAAGGTGATAAAGTTGTTTTACAGGTGACGAATTGGGGCAATCCTTTAATGGGTAAAATGCCTGTAGGAAAAGTTATAGAAATTTTAGGACCTTCTGGAGATCCCGAAGTTGAGCTATTAGCCGTTATAAGACAGTATAATCTTCCCTTACAATTTCCTGATACTGTCCTAGCAGAAATGGAAGAAATAGAAGAAACTGTTTCCGATCAAGAACTTGCTCATCGTCTTGACCTTAGAAACATATTAACTTTTACGATTGATCCTGCCTCTGCTAAGGATTTTGATGATGCTATATCCTTAGAAAAACTAAATCAAGGTTGGCGTCTTTATGTTCATATCGCTGATGTGGCTCATTATGTTAAACCAGAAAGCGCTACTTTTTCCGAAGCAGTGAAGCGAGGAAATAGCTTTTATTTTCCTAAAAAAGTTATTCCAATGCTACCTGAAAAACTTTCTAATAAAGTTTGTAGTTTGCGTCCGAATGAGGATAAACTGGCAATGAGCGTTATCACTGATTTTAATCTACAAGGCAAAATTCTGCGTCAAAGATTGGAAGAAAGTGTTATAAAAAGTGATTTTCGCTTGAATTATGACCAGGTGGATAAGTTCTTTCAGAGACAAAATACTGATTTTCCTCAGAATTTATCAGAAACATTATCATCAGCGCGTAAACTTTCCTCCTTGCTTACTGCTAAAAGACTTAAAGATGGCTATATCTTTTTTGATCTTCCCGAACTAGAATATGAATATGATGAAGAAGGATTTCTAAAAAGATTCACTTTAGCAGAGGAAACAGAATCTCATAAATTAATAGAAAACTTTATGTTAGTAGCAAATGAATGTATTGCCACTAAACTTTCTCAGCTAGCTCCTACTACCATCTATAGAATTCATGAGGACCCTGATTGGGAAAAGATTGAAAGATTAATAGAGTTGCTATCCTACTATGGTATAAACTTTTACGAACGAGAAACTCTAAATGCGTCAATTCAGTACCTGTTGCACTCCCTCCCCACTCCAGAACATCACAAGGTTTTTGAACCTATTATTCTGCGAAGTATGAAAAAAGCCAAATATTCCACTGAACACATCAGGCATTTTGGATTAGGAATGGAAACTTATACTCATTTTACCAGCCCAATCAGGCGTTTATGTGATTTAGTAATTCATCATCTTTGTAAGACTTATATCCTTAAAACCAGCAAAATACAATTTGATTACAATCAATTGAAACACTTTGCTTTCATAGCTTCCGAGCAGGAATTGCAAGCAGACCAATCGGAGAGAGATATTGAACATTATTTCAGTATGACCTATATGAAAAAGTTTATTGGAGAAAGCTTTAGCGGGATAGTAATTTCAGCGAAAAATGATAGACTTATTATTAGATTAGACCAAATTCCAATTAATGCTGTTTTAATGATTACTGAATTTCCTTCTGGAAAATGGATTTTTCTAGATAGGCAGATGCGATTTGTAAATGAAGATAATAAAGATTATTTCCAGTTAATGGATAAAGTACTTGTTAATATTATGGAAGTTAGTGACGATATTTATCTGGAACTTAAGCCAGGGAAAAAATCGCATCAGCATTTTCAGTTTCAGCCATTTAATAAAAATAGCTTCAGTAATGACAAGAAGATAAGAAAGAACAGGAGAGGAAAAAAAAGATTTGATATTGACTATAAGTATAGAAATAAAAATTATGGTAATTCAAATGAAAGGAATAGAGGAAAGCGATGAAACAACCAGTTGGAATATTTGATTCAGGAGTAGGTGGCTTAACGGTCTACAAAGCTATTAAAAAAGCTTTGCCTGAGGAAAATATTATCTATTTTGGGGATACGGCTAGAGTCCCTTATGGACCTAAGTCAGAAAATACCATTATAAAATATTCCCTGCAAAATGCTCGTTTTCTTCTTCAGAAGAACATTAAAATATTAGTAGTAGCATGTAACACTTCCTCGGCTCTAGCTTTACCAGAATTAGAACAAATTACAAATATTCCTGTCATCGGTGTTATCCAACCAGGAGTAAAACTAGCAGTAGAATCAACCTTGAATAATCGTATTGGAGTAATAGGCACGGAAGGCACTATCCGTTCTGAAGCGTATAATAAAGCCATTAAAGCTATCCTACCTGAAGCAGAAATATTTTCATATGCATGTCCCCTATTCGTTCCTCTCGTGGAAGAAGGCTGGATACAGCATCCAGCTACTAAATTAATAGCTGAACAGTACTTAAGTTATTTTAAAGATAAAAATATAGATACTCTCGTTCTAGGTTGCACTCATTATCCTTTATTAAAATCTTTGATTGATGAAATTATGGAGCATAAAGTAAAACTTATAGATAGTGCGGATGCTATTGCTTTGCATCTTAAAACTTTACTTCCCGTTGAAGAGCATAATGAACCAGGAATTGATAGATTTTATGTTAGTGATAATGAGGCAAAGTTTTCCGAAATTGCCGAATATATCCTGGGAGTTAAGCCAACCCCAGTTAAAAGTGTGCATTTATATGAGAGCTGGTTTGAATAAATAAAAAGGAGTAACCAAATGAAACCCTTAATCTTAACTGCTGCAATTACAGGAGCAGAAACTACTCGGAAGGATCAACCTAACCTACCCATAACTCCGGAAGAACAGGCAGCTGATGCAGTTGCTTGTTTTGAAGCGGGAGCAAGGATTATTCATCTCCATGTGCGTGATGATGAAGGAAATCCTACTCAAAGTTTAGAAAGATTTGAAGCTGCTATTAAAGCTATCAAAACAGCCGTTCCTGAGATTATTATTCAAATTAGCACCGGTGGTGCAGTAGGAGAAGATTTTGAAAAAAGATTAGCACCTCTATGCTTAAAACCTGATATGGCAACGCTAAATGCCGGTTCTCTTAATTTTGGAGATGATGTCTTCATTAACAGACCTCCAGACATTGTACGTTTAGCGGAAGCCTTTAAAGAATACCAGGTAGTTCCTGAAGTTGAAGTATACGAATCCGGTATGATTGATTATGTTGCTAAGTTGATTAAAAAAGGAATTATCGTTCATTCACCTTTACATGTTCAGTTTGTTCTCGGTGTTCCAGGTGGAATGAATGGTTCACCTAAAAATGTAGTCTATATGGCATATCATTTGAATGAACTTATTCCGACTGCTACTTGGGCTGTTGCTGGTATTGGAAAATACCATATTCCCGCTTCTTTAACAGCTATGGTTATGGGTGGACACATTAGAGTTGGATTTGAAGATAATATCTATTATCACAAAGGTGTTATAGCTGAATCTAATGCTCAGTTGGTAGCTCGTATAGCAAGAATTGCCACTGAGATTGGAAGACCTCTTGCGACTCCAGCTCAAGCTAGAGAAATTCTTGGACTTTAGGTTTATATTATGGAATTAACTGAGAACGCACTGATTGTCCTTAAGAGACGCTATTTTAAAAAGAATAAAGAGGGAGAAACTATAGAAGACTGGGAAGAAATGATAAATAGAGTGGCATCCAATATTGCTCAGGGAAATAAAGATAAGGAAAAACTCTATTTTGAGCTCTTAGATTCAGGAATGTTTTTACCAAATTCTCCTACTTTGATGAATGCTGGAAGTGATTTACAACAGCTTTCTGCTTGTTTCGTGCTTCCCATAGAAGACAGTATGGAAAGCATCTTTGAAACCTTGAAGAATGCTGCTCTAATTCATAAAAGCGGTGGAGGAACCGGTTTTTCTTTCAGTCATTTAAGAGAGGCAAATGCACCAGTGCGTTCTACTAATGGAGTTTCCAGCGGTCCTATCTCTTTTTTGAAAGTGTATAATGCTGCTACTGATGCAGTTAAACAAGGCGGAACCAGACGTGGTGCCAATATGGCAATTCTAAATGTGGAACATCCTCAAATCCTTGAATTTATCCAATGCAAGGCAGATCCTAAGGAGCTTACTAACTTCAATATCAGTGTTGGCGTTTCAAAAGATTATATGGAAGCAGTCTCAAAAGATGAAGAATATGATCTCATTTCTCCTCATAGCGGTAAAATTATTCGTCGTTTGAAAGCAAGAGATGTATTCAATCTCATTGTAGAAATGGCTCATAGAAATGGAGAGCCAGGCATAATCTTTTTAGATAGAATCAATGCTACAAATCCTACTCCAAAACTAGGAAAAATAGAATCAACCAATCCTTGTGGAGAACAACCGCTTCTACCCTATGAAGCTTGTAATCTTGGCTCTATCAATCTTGCGATGTTTGCTAAAGATGGAAGCATTGATTGGGAAAAGCTGCAGTCCGTTATCCGATTGTGTGTAGATTTTCTTGATGATGTGATAGATTGTTCTCGTTTCCCCCTACCTCAGATTGATGCTATGGTTAAAGCCAATAGAAAGATAGGATTAGGTATTATGGGTTGGGCAGATTTACTGTTTCAACTGGAAATTCCCTATGCAAGTGAAGAAGCAATTTCTTTAGCGGAAGAATTGATGGAATTTATTGATTATGAAGCAAAACAACGCTCTATGGAATTAGCTAAAGAAAAAGGCAGTTTTCCTAACTTTCCTGATTCTATCTATGATACTCAATCTCTTAAAAGAGAACCGGTAAAAAAGGATTGGAATAAACTAATTTCTGATATTAAACAAAACGGAATGCGTAATGCTACAGTGACAACTATTGCTCCTACCGGTACCATCAGTATGATTTTAGATGCTTCCAGTGGTATAGAACCTCTTTTTTCACTTGTTTATATCAAAAATGTAATGGATGGAGAAAAACTACTCTATGCCAATAAATATTTCCAGGCTGCTCTGCAGAAAGAAGGATTACTCTCTCCTGAACTTTTATCTCAAGTCTCTCAAACTGGGTCTATAAAAGATATAGATGAAATTCCCGAAAGATTTAAACAGATTTATCAAACTGCTCTGGATATAGCTCCTGAGTGGCATATAAGAATGCAAGCAGCTTTCCAAAAATATACAGATAATGCAGTCAGTAAAACTATAAACTTTCCCCATTCCGCTACTATTGAAGATATCTCTAAAGCTTATCAACTTGCCTGGGAACTTGGTTGTAAGGGAATAACCGTTTATCGTGATGGAAGTAGAGAAGACCAGGTTTTAAGTTCTGGCATTAAAATGACCGTTTCTGAAGGGAAAGTGGCACCTCGTAGTCGTCCAGATATAACTTACGGTTTAACTCAAAGATTGGAAACGGGCTGTGGTCATATGTATGTAACCATTAATTCTGATGAGTTAGGAGCTTGCGAGGTTTTTATTCAAATGGGTAAAGTTGGAGGATGTGCTTCAGCTCAACTGGAAGCTATTGCTAGATTATCTTCTTTAGCTCTTCGTTCTAATGTAAAATTGGAATCTATTATTCGTCAATTAAAAGGAATCCGTTGTCCATCTCCTATGTGGCATAATGGAACACTTATCACTTCCTGTGGTGATGCCGTAGGACATGCTCTGGAGAACTTTGTAAAAACTCATAACAATCTTAAAACTGAATCTTTTCATAGTGAAGCAGAAATAGATGAACCCGTAGAAGAACCTGGCGCAAAAAGTGCTATTTATGTTTGTCCAGATTGCGGTTCAACCGTAGAACATCTGGAAGGTTGTCTGAAATGTCCTGTCTGCGGTTGGTCTAAATGTTGATTTTATATTTTAGGAGTAGTAATGCGTTGTAAACATTGTGATGCACGCTTAGCACCTCATGATTTCTGGTGTGTGAATTGTGGAAAACAAACCCCTATTGTAGTGCATGAATTAGCATCCTGGGGTAGTTTTAAAAGAACTTTTAAGCAATACTGGCAGTTTAAAGGAGCCAATATTCCTGCGGCAGCTTTCACAATCTTAGTTGGAGTTCTTCCCATCATTGCCTTTTTAGTATTATTAAATGCTTTCGGAATACTGGATTTTCAATCCCAGGAAACTGCCGGAAAGCTTCTATTAAATCTCTTTATCACTGGTATGGGTCTAAGTTTATTGACTCCTCTATTATTAATAGTCTTTAAACCGGTTTGTGAAATCAAGGGTTATACCCTTACTTTAAAGGATTTATTAAAGGGGTTTAATGCCTATCCCAGATACTTTTTCTTCACTTTAATTTCAGCTCTATATTTTATCTTGATTTATATTGTCTGTTTCGGATTACCTAATTTTGCCAGTGACCCAATTCTTCATCTGGTCTGGTTAGTTCTAGTTGGATATTATATTGGAGTAGTATTACCTGTACCCATTCTTATGGAGCGAAAGAAGGTTAATGCCTGGAAAGCTCTGAGGATGGCATATAAGTATTTTAAAGTGGTACGCTGGCAACTTTTCTGGCTGGGATTTATCTTACTGGTATTAAATCTTGCCGCCACAGCTTTAGCTCTGGTCTTTCTTTTAATAACTTTACCATTATCCTGGTTTGCTATTAGAGATTACCTGGACCTCTTGTTAGAATATGAAATTATCCGAGAATATAAATCTAAGTGAGGGATATTAAATTGACCAAAAAAGAAATTATCTCTCTCATTCTATTAATCGTGGTAGTTGGTTACGGAGCCTGGAACTGGATTAATCGTTCTTATTCTGAAACTATAAGAGACCTGGATTTACTGGATACAGTTGTTACTATTTCTGCTACTTCTAAAAGTAAAGATATTGGCACTCAGATAGATTCAGTCTTTGCCTATATTCGTACTTTTGAAGATATTTTTGACGATTATAATCCTCAAAGCTGGGTATATAAGGTCAATAACTCTCAGGGTAAACGCTATCCTATGAATCCTGATGCCTATGAACTTCTCTGTGTGGCAGATAGTCTTTATCAGTTGACTGATGGGGCTTTTGATATAACCATCAAGCCTCTATACGACCTCTGGGGATTCAGTAAAATAAATGAATATGGAGCTGATACATTAAATTTAGCACCTCCCGATTCAATGTTAATTAAAGAAACCTTAAAGAATATAGGTTTTAATCGCATTCGCTATAATAAACAATATATAAAAATACCGCAGGGTATGCAGATTACTTTTGGCGCTTTAGCTAAAGGTTATGCTCTGGAAAAAGCTCGCGAGTATATGGAAAATCATAAATTTATCAGCGGAATTATTGACTGCACCAGTGGTATGACATTTTTTGGTCATAAACATTATCAGATAGTGAGCATAAAACATCCCAGAGCTAATGCAGGAATGCAAACCATTGGCAATTTCAAGATAAAGAATGGCTCTTTAAGCACTTCAGGTGATTATCAACTTTATTTTGAGCATAACGGGAAAAGATATCATCATATATTGAATCCTTTTACCGGTTACCCAATGGAAAATATTTATTCAGTGACTGTTATTTATCCTTCTGCTACATTAGCTGATGGACTTTCCACTGCTATGTTTTTATTACCTCCTAATCAAGCTATAGAGGCATTAAAACATTATCCCGGTAGTAATGCCGTCATTTTCTATCAAGAAAATGGTCAGATTGTGTCCCTTAAAACCTTAGGAATGAAAGAATTGGATTGGCATGACGAACAATGAGTATACCAGATATACAATCACAGGATGACTTTCGTCATATAGCAATTGAAAAAGTTGGAGTCAAGGGATTAAGTTATCCTATTGTGGTAGATGACAGAGAAAATGGAACTCAGGATACCGTAGGAAACATCAATTTATATGTGGACCTCCATCCCAGTAAAAGAGGCATACATATGTCCCGTTTTATTGAAGTTCTAAATCGTTATCATCACGATAGTATCACTGGCAATTTGGAATCTTTGCTTCAGGACCTGAAATCTATAATGAAAGCAGAAGCTGCCTATATTGATATTTCTTTCCCCTATTTTATAAAGAAAATGGCTCCTGTCTCCAAAATACCTTCCTTAATGGATTATCAATGTTTCTTCAATGCTTCCTTTAATAATTATTTTCAATTATGGATTGGAACAACTGTACCGGTTACTACTCTTTGTCCTTGTTCTAGAGCTATATCTATTAACGGTGCACATAATCAAAGAGCTCAGGTTACTATAAAGGTTAGATATACAGATTTTGTTTGGCTGGAAGAACTCATCCAAATTGCTGAAGAATCAGCAAGTTCGCCTGTTTATCCTCTTTTAAAACGGAGAGATGAAAAATTTGTGACTGAAAACGCTTATTCTAATCCGAAGTTTGTTGAAGACATTGTGCGAGAAGTGACTCAAAAACTGGAGAAAGATTCTCGTATTGTGGAATTCATTATTGAAGTGGAAAGTATGGAGTCCATCCATAATCATAATGCTTATGCTATGACTCATAGAGTTAAACAATAAAGTTCTGGATTAAACACTTGTCCGAATCACTTATCAAACCTGCCATTTCTGGTTTTTTGTCTAACGGTTTAAAATACATTTTCCAATCGGGGAATTCTGAGCCTGTCATCTGTTTACAGCTATACATCAAAATAGGTAGTGCCTGGGAAAAGGAAGATGAAGCTGGCTTTGCTCATTTTATGGAACATCTAACCTTCAAATCAACCGACAGATTTCCTTCCAATCAGATAGCTGCTTATATCTATAAGTTTGGCGGTTCTATCAATGCTTACACGGATTTTGATTGTACCTGTTATTATATTTCTCTTCCTTCAGAATTTGTGAAGGAAGGTTTACAAGTTTTAGCTGAATTGGCGATGCATTCAACTTTTATAGAAGAAGATGTGGAACTAGAAAAGGATATCATCCTGGAGGAAATGGTTCAAAATACCTTAGATCCCGAAACAAATTTTTTACAACTCGTCCAATATAATGCTTTCACTAATCATCCTTTAAAAAGACCAGTTTTAGGTACTAAAGAATCTATAAACGCAGCAACCTATAAAAGATTAAAAGAATTTTATCTTAAATACTATCAACCGCATAACTCTTTTCTGGTTATTGCCGGACAGGCTGATTATGACCAATTGATAAGCATCATTGAAGAATTCTTTGGTGATTGGGATTCTCACTCAAAAATTATATTTCCCGATTCCAAACAATTTTTAGAACCAAACTTACCACCTCTTCCCTATCGCTGGCAAGCCAGTAAACAGCTGTTTATAGCCTTTGTCCTTCCTGAATTAAGCGATAAGCATCCTTTAAGTAATGCTATGTTAATAGCTATCCGTTACTTAGCTATTGGACGTTCTTCTCAGTTATATAAAAGACTGGTGGAAGAAGAAAAAATCGCCTCCTCGGTTAAAGTTTCTTCTATTTCTGGAATTATGACAGGTGTTTCAGCAATAGTGGTTTATCCTTTAAGTGAGAAATCTATCCCCAAAATATTGAATATTTTCCAAACAGAATATGAAGCTATCTTAAAAGGAGAACTGGATTCAAATGAAATAAATCTCATTAAGAATGATATTATTAATACCTGGCGTTATGGTTTTGAGTGTATGGAAGATCTCGCAGAAATGATTGGCGACGAAGAGTTTATAGATGGGTATGAAAAACTCTATACTTATGGTAAGAATATAGAAGCGCTAAATATGAATGATGTTAGAAAAGCTATAACTGAATACTGGCAACCTTCTTATCTACAAATTATTCAACAAACACCAAATCCAACTTCAATATCTAGCTCAAAGAACATATATCCTAGAAAAACAATGAATTCTTCCCCTATTCCTGAATTAAAACTTGCTGATTCTTTACCGAATCCCATACCTTATCAAAAAATTAGACCTGATTTTTATTCTGCCAGATTAGATAATGGAATTTCTCTGCTTTATCGCTACCTACCAAATCGTCCTATCAGTGGTTTTGCTTTAGCAACAGATATTAGTCAATTAAATGAAGATAAAAATCAGCGTGGTTTGAATTATCTTTGTTCTTCTGCTTTGCTACATTCTTCCCAAAATTATAGCGCAGATGAGATACTATCCCTATATAGACTTTATGGGGTAAGTTTAAAAGTGGAGTATTCTCTGGATACTACTATATTTTGTGGTAAATGTTTTCATAAAGAACTGATCCCTGCTTTAACTTTATTGGAAGAGCTAATTTTTCATCCTGCATTTGAGGAAAGATATATTAATATTTTAAAAGCTGCTACCATTGATATGTTAAGAAGAGACAAACTTGTGCCTTACAGTGAAGCTTTTTATTGCTGGTTTAATGCCCTGTTTGGAGCAAACAGTCCTTATGGTCGTTATTCAGGAAATATATCAGACATAAAAAGACACAATTTAGAGGCAGTAACAAATTGGTATAAAACAAATTATCTACCGAACCATTTTAGCCTTGCAGTGGTAGGTTCTTTAGAGCCGGATAAATTCTATAGTATAACACCTCAAATCTTTAATGAACCTATACCTTCTGAAAATAAAGTAGTTAAAATTCCCGAACCCCCTAAACCAATTAAACGATATAAGACAATTTCTCATAAAGGCTCTCCTCAAGCTATTATTCATCTGGGTGGTTTTGCACCTGCTGCTAAAAATAGAATTGAAAATACCGCGTTCTATTTATTGGCTCAAATAATTGGTGGAGATATGGATTCTCGCCTATTCAATATTGTCAGAGAACAAAAAGGTTATGCTTATCAAATCGGATTTGAATACAATAGTTCTCATAATTTAGGTTACTGGTTTACTTATGCATATTGTGAAGCAGAAGTATATAATTCCTGCCTGAAACTTATTCTTCATATCTTGGAAGATGTAAAAGCTAACGGAGTGACTGAAATTGAACTTTTGAAAGCTCAAAATTATCTATGCGGTATGAATCGTTTTGAAGCGGAAAATGCTTCTGCTCAAGCTATGTCTATTTCATCACTCAACGCTTTAGGATATGAACCAGAATACTATTTTCAGCGAGAAGCAAGAATTCGTAGCATAGATTTAAAAACTATCTCTAATCTGGCACAAAACTGGTTACAAAAAGATAATACCTTGATTTATATTTACTTATGATTACAATAGGAATAGATATCGGCTCTCGGAATACAAAACTAGTATTGTATAACCCTTCTAATAGATCCATACTTTTTTCTGCCTGGGTTGCAACCGAGGTCAATCCATTGCAATCCGTACAATATTTATTAAATCAAGCTAAAGATGTTTATGGTCTTGAATTGCCAAAAGCTATAGCATGCACTGGTTATGGTCGTAAACTCTGGAAAGAAAGTAGTAAAATATTTTCTGAAATAACCTGTCATACAGCTGGAGTTAGATATTATATACCTGAAGTTCAAACTATCATAGATGTGGGTGGACAGGATGCTAAAATAATCTCTTTGACGCCAGAAGGAAAAATCAAAGATTTTGTTATGAACGATAAATGCGCTGCAGGAACCGGACGATTTCTGGAAATGATTGCCAATAGACTGGAAGTTTCTCTGGATGAACTTTCCGAACTTGCTCAGCAATCAAAAAATCCTCTTACTATTTCATCTACTTGTATCGTTTTTGCTGAATCTGAAATCATCGGTATGATTGCTCAAAATACAGCTCCTGCTGATATTGCATATGCCGCGCATATTTCTATAGCAAAACGCATTATAACCCAATTAAGTGCATTAGATTTCGCACCACCAATCGTTTTTACCGGAGGAGTAGCCCAGAATAGAGACCTGGTGCAATGTCTTGGTGGACTTTTAAATACACCTATTATTACTCCACCCAATCCTGAAATTACCGGTGCACTTGGTGCTGCTATACTTCTATCTCAAATGGAAGAATTTTCATAACTGCCCTGATAATAATAAGATATATAGAATATTGCCTCATAATATGCAGTATAAGCTGTCTTTATGAACAAAACTACAATTTCTAACATTAAATGTTTTTGAATAGTTCAATAAACTTAATTCCTGACAATTAAAAAGATGCAGTTAAAACTTCATAATTGGGAATTGGTGTTAAATATCCATTATCCACACAATTTATAATCGTATGGATGGCAGTTCCAAGGATAAGAAACTCTTCTAAAGATATATTTTTAAGATTTATATTCTCATTCTTAGCCCACTCATAAATTATTTTAACCCATAAAGAATAAGCACCAGGTTGACAACTATTATTTGCTGAATTATATATCTTATACCAGCGAGAATAAATCTTTAACTGATTCTTGAAATCCTCTGACCCAGCTTTCCACAACTTAGCGATGTTTTTACTTATCATACCAAAAGTTGTATTTTGTTCCGTAAGCTTTGGATATATATATTTCCTCGCAAGACAAATTTTACCAGACCTATAGCTGCCAAAGACCAGATTGTCCAGTGTTCCGCTATATGTCTGTATTTTATATTTAAATTTTACTCTCATTTACTTGCCCTCCATTTATAAAAAGAAAAATAGAAGAATTACACTTTCTTTTAAAAATTATAACTCTCCATATATATAAGGATGACATTATTAAGTATTGCTTACAAAATAAATATAACAAACACCAGACGAGTATTCAAACTATCCTGAAAGTGCATAATTATTATGAATTAACCCTGATCTCTGTCAAAATTGACTGTCCTATACGATAAAATTGCTGACTATCTTCTTATGATTTCAAGTCAAAACCATATTTTCTCCTATTTCCCCTACTTATTCAAGAGTATAATCATAGTCGGTATACTTATATCTGATAAAAATGAGCAACAAAGACATTTATTAAATATCAAATATTTTGCAAATATTTATTTCCTGCCTCTAACTTGCCTCTTCCCTATCTCTTAGCATAAGTTGCTAACAGGAAAGAGACAAGATAAACCCTAGTAACGAACATATACTGCAAATACACATCATAGTTGTCTTAGATAATAAGGGAATTCTCATTAATATTCATTATAGAAATACAAAACCTTCAAGATTGAACAAAACCCCGGAAAATACCGGGGCTTGTGTTATTTGCTAATACTTAAATGAAAATATTACTTTAAAAGTAACATCTTTTTAGTCTCAACTATACCATTATTTGATATCTTACAGCAGTAAATTCCTGAAGAACAGATATGACCATTATTATCCTTCCCATTCCAGACTACACTGTGCATACC
>DFOM01000011.1 GCA_002376725.1 Cloacimonetes bacterium UBA3541
CGGAAGCAATAAAACTTAAAGGAAAAGTTGATGAAGAATTGATGGAACAGATTGAAGAGATACTTTTACGATGTGATACTGGTGTGGAAATGACTTATTTTATAATGGAAAATTTACGTGAAAAGATAAGCCTGGATAAAATTATTGATCCTGAAGAAGTTCAAGAAGCTCTATTTGAAATTATGGAAGAAATTCTATTAAAAGATTATAGTGAAGAAATAAACTTTTTAGATAATATTAATACAAAACCCTATGTTATAGTCTTTGTTGGGGTGAATGGAGTTGGTAAAACTACCAGCATAGGTAAATTAGCTTATAGATTTATTCAGCAAGGAAAGAAGGTTATGATTATAGCAGCAGATACCTTCCGTGCAGCTGCTATTGAACAATTAGCTATTTGGTCAGAACGTGCTGGTGCAACTTTTATTAAATCTCAACCTAATGCTGATCCTGCAGCAGTAGTCTATGATGGTATAGCTTCTGCTTTAGCAAAAGAATATGATATAGTTCTCATAGATACAGCAGGAAGACAACATACACGTGAAAATCTGATGAAAGAACTCAGTAAAATTGACCGTACAATAAAAAAATTGTTACCTTCAGCTCCTCATCAGGTTCTTTTGGTAGTAGATGCGACCACCGGTCAAAATGCCATATCTCAAGCGACAAACTTCAGTAAAGCTATTCCTCTAACTGGTATAGTCCTGGCAAAATATGATGGAACAGCCAAAGGCGGCATTATTTTTAATTTAAAACATAATCTTGATCTGCCAGTGCTATTTCTAGGAGTGGGAGAAACTATTGAAGATCTGGAGCCCTTTGATATTAAAGCTTTCATTGAAGCATTTTTTTATGCCACAGAAGAGAATGAGAGAACCGCTTAGATAATTCTAATTAGTTAATTAAATATGATGCCTGCAATAGAGTCCGATTTTATCCTTCAAGTCTATACTCGGTTACGAGAGATAGTAGTTAGTGATGATATATTAAAGAATAAGTTCCTGCTCCTACGACAACTTCTGGAATCCGTTTATAAAAAGCTTTGTGAAGATAGTAATATGAGTTTTAGCGGTCTTTTTGCAAGGATGAAATATGTCCAGGAGCAAATGTTAATTCCATCAGAGATAGATTATCAGCTGAATCAGCTTAGAATCATATCCAATAAGGCTACACACGAAGATGATTTTAATCCTAGTCATAAAGAATGGCTAAGCTCAGTCTATGCGATAACTCAATTACTAAGATGTTTAAATCCTGGGACACACGATAATGTTATAGAGGACTATCTAAGCAAAAATCAAGCTACCGCTTTTCCTACTTTTAAACCTCAAAAGAAGACGGATTTATTATGTATTGTGAAAAGCTGGGAAATTTTAAAAAATAAGGATACCGATGTTGGCTTGAAGATAATAGGAACTCTGGATGAAGGCATAGAATGCACTATTTATCTAAATGATATGGAAGATGTAGGTAAAAAATGGAGCACTTTGGCAAAAAATCTCTGGCAGTATTGCACTCTCAAGTGTTTTCATTTAACGCCAATTCAAGGAAGAGCACAAAATTATCAAAGTAATCCTAGATCTCTTATAGTTTTAGAACCAGATTTTTTGATTGATGCCAGTTATTTAGCCGAGTGTTTTGATACTGACGAAATGCATCCCGAGAGCTATATTCTTAACCGGATGGTGAATGAACCTTCTTCAGAAAAACAAATTCAGGGAATCATCGTCAATAATATGCTGGATGAATTGATTAGAAAGCCAAACACTCCTTATAAAGAATTATTCCAGAAAAGCCTGTTTAAACAACCTTTCTCTTTGGTTGCTTTAGGTAAAGATACGGTTCATAATATTTATCAAAACATACACAGAATACACTATCCAGCTTTAAAAGTATTTACTGAATCTCTTAGTAATATCCCTGTTCAGCTGGAGCTAAGCTTCTTCAGTCCTGATTATGGCTTACAAGGTAGGGTAGATATCCTATATGAAAAGGATGGAAAACGGCATATAGTAGAGTTAAAGAGTGGTAAATCTCATCTATATGATGTCTGGAAGAATAATATTATGCAAGTAATTGCCTATAGTATGATACTAAGGAAAAGTGGCAGAATTCCTCTAGGATATTCAAGTATATTCTATTCTTCTGCAGGAGAAAATGCTCTTCGTCATATAAGCACCAATCTAACTTTAGAACAAGAATTGATGATGTGTAGGAATCGTATTGTGGGGATTATGCATAATCTGGCAATAGACCCTGAACCTTTCATTAATTGGTTAAAAGTGCAAAATATATCAATGAACAATAATTTTAGAGAAGCTAAGCTGAGCAAGATTATAGAAACCATTCAAAGCCTACAGGATTACGAATATGAATGGTTTTTGGAACAGGTTCGTCTACTTTGTCGGGAAATATGGTTTGAGAAAACTGGAGGATTACATAAAAACAGCATTTTCGGTTATAATGCACTCTGGCAGGAGAATGTAAATATTAAAAAGCAACACTATCGGATATTAAGCTCACTAAAATTGGAGAAAGCACAATTTGATGAGCTCTGTTTTTCTATTCAAAATGAGGATATAATAACCGACTTTAGAGTTGGTGATTTGGTTGTGCTTTACCGTGAAAAAATAAGAATTGAACAACAGGAAATTATCCGCGGAAAGATAAAATATATTGATAGAGAAAAGGTAGAAATACGATTATATGGTGGCTGGAGAATAATAGAAGAAGAATCCAAATCCGATTTTTGGGCTATAGAACATGATATATTAGAAGGAGCTCTTTATACTCCTTTAGCTTCATTATTTGACTTTTTACAGGATAAAAGTGGTAAAAAAGATCTTTTTCTCGGTATGCGTGAACCCAATCTTGGAGTATTACCTTCTTTCTACCAGAATAACCTAGAAAGTATTATTGAAAGAATGTTTGCGGCTCAAGATTATTTTATTGTTCAAGGACCTCCAGGAACCGGAAAGACTTCAGGATTACTCACACTTTACACTGAAAAAGTTTATAGAGAAACGGAACATTATGTCCTGATTCTGAGTTTTACTAATCGGGCAGTGGATGAGATTTGTCTAAACTTGCAGAAATATTCTATTCCCTTTATTCGCACGGGACAATCCGAAACTATTAATCAAGAGCTTTTGGACCATCTTATTGCTGAAAAGGAATTTAATGAAATAGAAGAGATTATAAAATCCAATCGTATTTGGGTGGCAACTGTACAAAGTTGTAATGCCTGGTTAAATGACCTATTACGCATTATTGATATAGATGAATTAATCATTGATGAAGCTTCTCAAATAATAGAAAATAATATTTTGGGTATAATAACAAAAGTGGGGAAGACTATCCTGATAGGCGATCAAAATCAACTTCCTCCTATTACTCTTCAAACTAAGGAGATTTATAAATTTAAACATCCTTTGCTTAATAATTTATGCTATGATTATTACAATAAATCAATGATGGAACGCTTATTTCAGGTCTGCGAAGCTAGAGGCTGGAATCATTCTATTACTATGCTGAACGAACACTATAGAATGCACGATCAGATTGCCAGCTTAGTGCAAGAATATTACGCTAATGCTCTAATTTCAAAACTACCTCAACAACAAGAAGATATTATTCCTCAAGGCAATGTTTTGCTTGATTCACGTCTTGTCTGGATAGACTTTCCAGTTTCAGAACATCTCTTTTATGACCCTCTGCAAGTGCAATATATTATACAGATTTTAAATGTATTTATCAAATATGGTCTCGTTCGGCACTATGACAATGATATAGGCATAGTAACTCCCTTTAGAGCTATGATTCAAGCAATCTATAAAGAACTTCCAGATGCACTGAAAGCTATAACCATAGACACGGTGGAACGTTTTCAAGGATCAGAGAGGCAAAACATTATTATCTCTTTACCCCTGCACAATGTTAGTGATTTAAATTTAACCGAAGCTCTCTCTGGTGATGGGAAAATAGATAGAAAACTTAATGTAGCAATCACTCGTGCACAACAACATTTAATTATCCTCGGATGTTCAAAACTTTGTCAGCAATCAAGACATTATAATAATCTCTTGCATAAAATTCAGTCTTATGGAACAATGATCAATTATGATGAACTGTCATAAATTATAAGGAGAAAAAGATGAATAAACCTCAAGCACCTAGTCAAATTAATGTTAAAATTGATGAAAATGTCGGTGAAGGAACTTATGCCAATTTCTTTGTTATAACCAATTCTGCGTCAGAGTTTATTATGGATTTTGGTCGTATACTTCCTGGTCTTCCAGATGCTCGTATTTATAGCAGAGTTATTTGCACTCCCCAGCATGCAAAACAATTTTTGAATCTACTGCAAAAGAATATAGAAAGCTTTGAAAGTCAGTATGGAGAAATTAAAGTACAGGGTGTTCCTGAGAACAAACCCATTGGCTTTAAGGCATAAAAAAGTAGAAAGTCAAAATAATTTGGCTTTCTACTCCCTTTTCTTAAAAGCTTTGAGCTAATAGCTCGTAATTATTATGCTACAGCTATAACTTCAACCACTTCTGGGATTTTTTCTTTAATTATGCGTTCAATGCCTGCTTTCAAGGTTATAGTAGCCATAGGACAACCATTACAGGCACCCTTAAGACGTAATTCAATAACATTATCTTCTCGGATATTGACCAATTCCACATCTCCACCATCAGCTTGAATGGATGGCTTGATTTGATCCAGGATTTCTTCAATTTTTTCTCTTTCTATCATTGTATCGTTCCTTTATTAGGTATTTTACTGATATCATAATGGTAAACTATTAAAAGTCAAATTAAGTTTATTAGTTCACAATTGGCGTTCTTAGAATTTATATGAAATGCCAATTTTTGCATTAGAAGTGGGACAACCTCCAATCTCCAGATGGATGCCCAAGTTGTTATTAAAATAATAACGACCACCAATTTGACCAGTTAAAATAAGAACTGACTTATGGTCATCCTCATGTCCCTTATGACCAAGCCAGGCATCAAAACATAAACTTAATCCCGCATAAAAGTCGGTATTATGTGGCATAGAGAGTAGATTAACAAAATGATAATTCCAGTTTCCATAGATATCAAACCAGTTACCATAATCATAGAATGAAGTAGATAATCCACCACCAACAGTAGAATTTTTAGTTAGACCATAATCCATTCCAACATATATTGGTAAATGATAATTAAAGAGACCAGCTCCGGCATTTAGCTGTGTTTGATGAATGGATAATGGAGCACCCATAATTATAGAAATAAAAAGGCATAACGATAATATTAATATTATCTTTTTCATTTCATACTCCTTTAAATATAATTTTATTCATTAATAATATCCAGAAATTCAAATTTCTCAGGGAACATCAACAAATAGCTAACGCTCCCTGAGAATGATTAATCTTTACTGACTTTTGATAACTTTATTATTATTATTTTCTTTTTGAATAACAAGATAATAAAAAGCGGGAATAATAAACAGGGTCATAAAAGTAGAGACCAGCAGTCCACCGATGATTACAATTCCCATAGGTCTCCTTAGTTCTCTTCCAGCTGCTCCAATACCTAAAGCCATAGGTAACATTCCAATCATTATGGCTAAGGTACTCATTATTATCGGCTTCAGTTTTGCTTCTCCTGCATCCAGCAATGCATCATGAGGTGTGATTCCCTGTTTTCGTCTTATATTTACATAATCCAGTAAGAGAATAGCATTATTGACCACTACCCCTACTAGCATAACTATACTCATCATTGATACGATATTGAAAGTTTGATGTGTGATAAGCAATGATAAGACCACACCGATAAGAGCAAGTGGTACAGTTGCAATAATGAACAAAGGTTGTATGAAGCTTTCCAGTATGGCTGTAAGTAACATATAAGTTAATAAGACAGCCAGCAAGAAAGCCTGAAGCATAGCGACTACCGTTTCATTCAACAACTGAGCTCCTCCTCCCCATACATACTTATATCCTGGCGGGAAATTGTAGTTTTCCAGCCTACTCTGAATTTCATTCATCACATCACCTAAAACAGCATCTTCAGCAATTTCACCGTTGAATACTATAGTTTTTGCCCTATTTCTATGCATAATATTACCTGCACTGGACTTAACCTCAATATCCGCTAATTGAGATAGAACATAAGGTTGACCATTGACGATTACAGTCAGGTTACTTATCTTTTCGGGAGCATCAACTGCTTCATCAGCAAGTGAAATTTTAATATCATATTGATTATCTCCTTCATTATACTCTGTGGACACCATTCCTTCCACTGCAGCTCTAAGTGACATTGCAAGATCAAAAACGGTAGCATAAACAGCTGACATTTGATCTCGTTTTGGAATTATTGTTAGTTCTGGCCTGCCACCTCTACTGCTAGTATCCAGATTCATTAGTCCAGGTGTATCCTTTATGAGATCATAAATATTATTCTTTAATTGTTCTAATTTGACATTATCCTGTCCTTGAAGATAGAATTCCATACCCATACCCTGTCCCATTGCTGAGCCTGCAGCACTTACCTTGATTTTTGCATTGGGTATATCTGCTAATTCATAACTAAATATTTCTGCTAAATGTTTTACAGTATATTTTCGCTTATTTGCATCAACTAACTTAATTCTTGCAGAAGCTAGATTAGTGCCGGTATTAACTAAACCCATAGAACCAAGGTTAGTAATAATATGTTCTATTTCCTTATGTTTTCCTAGGCGTTCATGAACTATTTGTAAAACCTCAGCTGTCTGATCTAGATTATAGCCAGCAGGTAATTCAACGGTTACAGACATAGTACCTTGATCAATTTCAGGAATGAATTCCAAACCTATGACGGTCATTAAAGATAAACTTGCCAGAACCAGAAGAACAGTCACAATTATAATATTCCGACTATGCTTTTTGGAATTAATCACAGTCCCTAGATATTTTTTGTAGAGATCAGTAAATTTAGCGAATAGATTGTCAAAAGCTTCGCCAAATTTGTTCTTTCTAACCGTACCAGTTAAAAAGCGAGAGGACAACATCGGCGTTACAGTAAAGGAACTTATTAGAGAGAAAAGCGTGGCTATGGTAACGGTATAGGCAAACTCTCTGAAGAATTGTCCCACTAAACTTCCCATAGTTGCCACTGGTAAGAAGACAACTACATTAGTTAGTGTACTGGCTATTACTGCAACTGCAATCTCAGCCGTTCCCCGTTTTGCTGCATCATTAGCTGATATTCCCAGGTCTTTATGCCTGAATATGTTTTCAATAACTACAACGGAGTTGGACACCAAAATACCTACAGAGCAGGAAATACCAATTAAAGTCATCATATTGAAACTAAAGCCAGCAATCTGCATAAACACGAAAGTTGAGATAATAGAAATAGGCATTGCTAATGCGACAATTAAAGTGGAGCGTATGTCGTGCAGGAATATGAGTAATACAAGACCAGTGAAGAGAATGCCTAGCCAGATATTAGTGAAAGTATCACTCACGGTGGATTTTATAAAGTCTGAAGTATCAAGAGCAATATGAAGATGGACATCTGCAGGTAGATCTTCCAGTATAGCAGGTAATTCCTTATGTATTTGGTCAGAGATAGTTACTACATTAGCATCTGAGGCATTGGTAAGAGATATATGGACAATATTTTGATCTAGTTTACCTTTAGGCACATCAAAATAAATAGCTCTAGTGCGTACTTCTTCTACTCCATCTATTACATTTGCTATATCACTTAATTTTTTCATACCAGTTGAAGTGGGGATATTTGCATTTGATATATCTTCCAGACTTTCAAATTTACCTTTTAACCGAACTGAATATTCTTGGGATCCTCTTTGGAAGTTCCCTGCAGGCATATCCATATTTTGGGCAGCAAGAATTTGCATCAGTTGAGTTATGGATATTTTATTCTGGAAAACAACCTGATCATTCAACTGAACCTGAATTTGACGTTTATTTCCTCCTGAGATCTCTACCTGTGCAACACCTTCAATCTGTCCAAAACGGTCTCTAAGTTTAGTATCAGCCAGTTCATAAAGAGCCTTACTATCCAGATTTCCAGATAATATAATATCCATAAAAGGTATGGCATTAATATCCATTTTCATAACAATGGGTTTTTCTAGGTCAGATGGCAGAGTTCGGATTATCGCATCAACTTTGTCTTTAATCTCCTGATTTGCAATATCAACATTCTTCTGCATCTTAAATGCTACCATTACTAAGCTCACATTTTCCAGGGAATAGGATTGGATATAATCAATAAGACTGACGGTAGCAATAGCGTCCTCAATTTTTTTAGTAACTTGCGTTTCAACTTCACTGGGTCCTGCTCCTGGATAGATGGATTGAATTACAACAAAAGGTATCTTTACATCTGGCATTAAGTTCAAAGGTATGGTGAAATAAGCCATTAGTCCAAACACAATGAAGACAAATAATGCCATTGTCACCAATACAGGTCTATCAACCGATAGGTCGGATAGGAACATCTATTCCTCCTTACTCAATAACTCGGATTAAAGCTTTATCAGTTAATAAGGACATACCTTCCACGATCAACTGTTCTCCAGGTTCTATTCCAGAAATAACCTCAAATTGTAGCTGATTATCCAATCCAGTAGTTATTTCTCTTTTTATGGCATAATTGTTCTGATTAATCCAGACAAATTGTTTGTCATTTTCATTTACAATATGCTCCCTATTGACCACGATACAATTGGGTTTGGCAAGAACCTGCAATTTAATCTGAGCGGTAGAACCGAATCTTATACTATGTCCCTTACTGGGAAAGGTAACTTCCACTGGTATTGCTTTCTGATAGGGGTCTAAAGCAAGAGAGATTTTACTAATATTTCCGGTAAGAGTGATATTTTCCCAGGTAGCAGTAGCTGGAGTTCCTATCTTTAATTTAAGTGCATCCTTATCAGCAACCATTATTTTTGCTTTATAACCATTGGTTGTAGATATAGTGAATAAATTTTGTCCAGGGTAACTTCTTTCACCCGGACTTACTGAAATGCTAGTAATAATACCGCTTATGGGTGCACGGACATTAATCATTTTATCACTGGCATTTAAATTGGCTTCAGTAACTTTAAATTGAGTTTCTATATTATCCAGTTCCTGTCGTGAAATAGCACCATTTGCATAAAGATTGCGCATTCTTTCATAAGTAGTCTTAGCAGCATTATAAGCTGTCAAGGCTTGTTCATATTGAGCGCTAGGGGTATTTCGCGGGAAAGTTACAATAATTTGTCCTGCTGTAACACGATCACCAATCTTAGCTTTGACGGAATTAACCACTTCCGAGACTAAGGCTTGTCCGCTTGATTCTTCTCTTCCACTAAGTGCAGCATTATAAATTAATTCTTGAACAAAGGTTTCCAATTCCACTGTTTTAACTCTAACGGGTATACCCTGTTCTTGCTGAATTTGTTGCAAGGTTTTAAATTGTGACTTCTTTCTTCCACAACCGGAGAATAAAAGAGTAAGGGTCAGTACTAGGATTAAGATATACTTTCTCTTCATTTTGTTACTCCATATTAAAGTATGATACCTATAGATTTTTGAAGCTCTCTGGTAGCAGAGATAACTTCATATATAGCTTGATAATATTGTAATTGTATAGCAGATAAAGTGGTCTGAGCATCAAAAACTTCAAGTTGGATGCCCACTTGATTTTCATAACGTAATTGAGCAAGCTGAAGACTGCGTTCTGCCATTTTCATATTTTCTTCCTGAACCAGATAGTTTTCTTCAGCATGTTTTAATTTCTTATAATTTTGGGTGATTTCCAGACGAATTAAATCTTCGTATTTATATTCTTGATATTGAGATTGACGATAATTAAACTTGGCAGAATTAACTTTTGCCTTAGTAGCAAAACCGTTAAAGAGAGGAAAGGAAATGCCCAATCCTACGCTATAATTAGTTCCAAAATCATCTCCTTCTACAGCATATTCATCAGCCTTAGTATAAAGAGCTGCACTTGCTTGAAGAGCAAGATTGGGAAAATATCCAGACTTTTCAGTCTTCAATTGTAGATCTGCAACTTCGGTTCCTTTTCTTGCCATTTCCAGCTCTAATCTATTTTCCATTCCTTGAGTTATAGCTTCATCTAAAGTAAGGTCCAATTCTGTGGGTAGTATAAAGTCTCCTTCCGGAACCATAGTAGTGTCATTAACACCTATTTGATTACGAAAGGCAGATAAAGCTAAATCCCGCGAATTTTGTGCCTGCATCAATAGCGGTTCAAGCTTAGCAACTTCTAAACGAGCTCGCATAACATCAAATTCAGAGACCAGTCCTTCATCAGCAAAAATCTCTACTTGAGTCAGATGTTGTCTTGCAGTCTCAAGTGCTGCTTCCTGCACATTAACTAATTTATCAGTTAAGAGACAGGAGTAGAACATCTGAGTAGTCTTAAGCACAATATCCTGTTCCTTTAATTGATAATTTAGTTGCTGAATATTGCGATAAATATCAGCGGTTTTAATTCCATAGTTTAATTTTCCTCCAGTAAATAGCACCTGTTGCATTTGTAAAGCAAGAGCTACAGAGCCCTCTTCCATTGGAGAGGAAGGAACTAAGGAATTGAGAGCAGCGGACATTGCATTAGCTAAATAATAATCGTTAGAGCTAGCTGTGTTGGGGTCAAGTCCTAAGCTTAAGTCCACAGGTGGAACAATAGCAGAATCAGGAAGATAGGTTTTATTTAGATTATATGCACCTACAATATTAAGCTGGGGATAGAGATTAGCACGTACCTGATAATAGGTTTGATCAGCTTTGCCTAAATCTTCTTTGGCTATAAGCAAATCTTTATTATTTTGCTTAGCAAGAGATATACTTTCATCCAAACTGATTGACCAAAACATTGATACTATCAAACAAAGTGATAAGATAATAATAATGCGTTTCATTTGTTTATCCTTTTATTCGCTTTTTTTCTTCTACTTTTTGAGTTGTATCTCGCTTAAGAATGCCATATAAAAGCAATTGGACCATTAAATTATGGTCCCTTTCAAGACGCTTCAAGATTTTATTTTTATTATCTCCTTTATTCCAGTAATCTCCCATTATAAACCAGTCATTAATCATCTCGCTAAAATGCTCAGAGTTGATTTTTTCATTGATTATGCCCTGACTTTTTCCATAATCCATTATTTCTGCAAGAAGTTCATTCATCCTCTGACGATATTCATTTCTTTTTTCCAATAAATCGGTAAAGTAATCTGGGGGAATTTGTTGCATAGTCATTGCAAGAAGAGGCATATTCTCAAAGATACAGGTTATAGGTAAACGAAGAAAACAGGAAAGCTTATCTTCAAATCTTTCTGATGCATCAATAGCGGTATATAAATTACAGAAAAATTCCTCTGCCTTTTCCTCAATAGCTACTATAAATAGGTTTTCTTTGCTCGGGAAATAATAATAAATTGTAGATTTTGCTATATGAGCAGCCCGAGCAATCTCATCCAGAGAAGTTTTTGTAAAACCCCAGCGATTGAAAAGTTCAATTGCTGCCTCTAGTATTCGTTCTCTTTTACCGATTACTGCAGTCATTATAATACAATACTTTGTAAATCCTTTATTATTAATCAAATATGATACAGTTACTGAATCACTTTATGAATTTATGACCAAATTAGTTAAAATAGTCGAAAAGTCAAGAATTTTCTATTAACATATCCAAATCATATTTTTTATTATTCCATTCCACATTATCTGAACATCTATTTAAGTATAGAATAATCTCTTTTAAAAGCCATACTCTCTTCAAAAAATATAAAAAAGATTACCTTCTTTAGATTGAAGAAAATATACCAAAGATTTTTTACTCTTACTTCTTTCTTTACATTCTCTTGGCTCTTAGGAAAAGAAACAAATAAGGGAGAGACAGGAGAGAGTAAAGAAGCACAAAGATACTAAAGATTAAACTATATTATCTTTCTTTTTGTTAAATAATAACCGCTAAGTTTTTTAGTCTATTTAATATATAGTTTAATTGCCTTCGTAACCCATCTCTTCTTGAAGAGAGCGGTAGATATCTTCTGGTGTATATTGAAGGATATTTTTTAAGGAATCAAATAGAGCACTAATCTGTTCCATTTGTTTATATTGGTAACCATAGGCTAGTGCTATTGCACCTAACTCGGGGTCATCAGGATATCTTGCCATAATTTTAGCTAAATACCGTGGAACAAGATCTTGTCTATTCTCCATAACATATTTAAGAACAAAAGCACGATAGATGGTAACCTCTTCTTTATTTCCCCAGATATTATGTTCAATAAAAGCATCTAGTTTATCCAGTTCTCCTTTTTCAATGTAATAGGTCACATAAAATTCAGTTAAGCGAATGTCACTATCTATGAAGGCACGAGCCTTTTTTGCATATTGTTCCGCCTTATCAAACTTATGATTTTGAGCAAAGTAAACAGCAGCACGAGAAAATCCAGAACCATAATTCATCACTAACCGTTTCATATTATCGTCTTTATAAACTTTGGGATCAAAGATGGAGCGATATTTATATACTTTATCAATATTGGTGAGAAGACGATCAATATCTATCTGTTCATTGATTGGATCGTAAGTAGAAACGACACGAGAAACCATACCTTCGTTGCGAAGATAGTCATCAAACCCTACTCTTGACTCGCAGGTAACGGCAAAGTAAATAGGTCTTTTACCAAAGTTATCCTTTATAATCTGGATAACTGCAAAATCAGATGCTCTGCGAGGATAAAAATCACCTGTTATCTCTCTATTTTCATAGTTTTCCCGGTAATTAATGGTAAACTTCATTTTCCCTTCAGGGTCGCCAGCATCAAAGGTAACGGAATCCCTCCATAATAAATTCTGAAAACTTCCATAACGGTCATCCAGAGAATTAATCTCATCTTCGCTCCAATTAATAATAACTCCTTCCAGGTCTCTTAATTGACGGATATACCAGGAAGTATTGAGCAAAGAAAGATTAGCCACTGTAACATCTTTACGGATACCCTTACACTGTTGATTCTTGTATTCCATTGCTCTTTGGATAGCTTCTTGAGATTCTACCGTGGGATAAACTTCCCGAGCTTGATGCATATATGGTTCTGCATAAGGGTCTTTGACTGCTTGAGCATACCAAATAGGGTAAGTATCGTTATCGCCATTAGTGAAAATAATGGCATTTTCTTCCACAGAATTGAGGAAATTTACTCCATAATCAAGAGCAATCAATTCACGGGAACGATCGTGTTCAAAGTATTGTGCTGCCATATTAAAGATGGGTAAAAATAGCATCAATATAGCCATTACTACTCGTAAGAGTTTATCATTTTTGAATAAAGACACCAATCCCATAGCACCAATGCCTAGCCAAATTGCCCACATATTATAAGCAGCTACAAAGAAATAATCACGGTCCCGCACTTCTGCACTGGAAAGATTCATTACAAAAACCATTAGTAACGAAGTGCAGAAAAAGATAGCTAAGAAATAGAAGAAGCTATGTTTATTCTGTTTACAGTGGAAAACTGCTCCAAATAACCCCAGGAAGGCGACAAATAATCCTCCAAAAACATTAACTACCTGGGCTGGAATTCCTGTCATTCTATTTACAGAATCAGCTTTGAACCATTGCCAATTGAAATATCTAAGAAAATGATAACCTAATTGATGTTCAAAGAAATTTCCCCTGCGGGTAAACATTGAAGTCACCTGTTCAGCTTTATACTGTCGTCTCTGAATATAATCATCAAATCTTTGGGGTGTACTTGGATCTGCCAGATTGATGAAAGGACGGTCTGCAGCTCTGATAGGCAGATATATATAGGAAGAAACACCTAAGATAATCAGGGCAACAGCAATCCACCAGATTTTTTTATCCAGCACTTTATGTAAGTCTATATACATCAAGACGATGATACACAAAGCAAAGCCAAGCTGGTCAAAAGAATCTATGTTGAATGCTTTTCCTATTTCACCAAAAATTAGATAGGTAACAACCAAAGCTATGCCATAGCCAAAAACTTTATACCAGAAGTTCTTTTTTGTGGTTGCCTTTAAAAATATAGGATAGGCTACAATGAAAAGAATAGCAGGTGCAATCTGCAATGCTGTTTGATGTACGCAGAAACCAAGGAAGAATAAATATACAATTAGAAGGAGATAATTCTGTTTATCAAATTCTCGTGAATTTTGTACCCATTTCAAAGTTAGCCAGATTATTAGATTGATAAAGAAGACCAGACCTGCATAAACTTCAGCTTCAACGGCATTCATCCAGAAAGTATAAGAAAAAGCAGTATATAAAGCAGCAATTACACCGGCGAACATTGATTGCCAGGGCTTAATTTTAAACATACTGGTAAGCTGAACTGTAACCAGATAAGTGAACATTACCGCGAAGGCAGAAGCTAATCCAGAGATAAAGGCTGCTATCACAGCATGAGAGAAAATATTACCAAAGAGAGAAACAAAAGCTCGTCCAAAGAGTATATATAAAGGATTTCCAGGCGGATGAGGAACGCCCAGAATACTGATACAGGTGGCATATTCTCCCGAATCCCAGAACGATAAAGACCTGGCTTGAGTTAGCATATAAATTATTAGTGCAAAGGCAAAAACAATCCAGGCAACGATAGTATTGGTTTTTGAAGGAGCTAAAGCCTGAGGTCTAAGCTGAGTTTCGTCAAAAGCAGGGGCTTTTTCTGGAACTTTATATTCTTTAACCTGTTTTTTAGTGGTTGAAGAAGACTGCCTGAGCTTTTCTTTTATGTCTTTAACATCAGATTTTTTTTTAGCCATTTATCTATCTCCATTATTAATCTTTTAAACCAGCTTTAGCATAGCTGGCAATGATTTGTTTTTGAGCAAAGAAGAAAATAATTAAAATCGGAAGTATACTGAAGGTTGAAGCAGCCATCAAAAGAGTGGTTTGAGTGGATGCTTCCTGACTGAAATAACTCAATCCTACTTGAAGAACTCGTAATTCTGGTCTATCTGTCATTACGAGGGGCCACATAAAGCTATTCCAGCTACCGATTAAGGAAAAAACTGAAGCAGTAGCAATGACTGATTTGGATAAAGGTAACACAATTCTCCAGAGCATTCCAAAAATGCTACAACCGTCAATTGCTGCCGCATCAAACAATTCTTGAGGTAAGGACTTGAAATGTTGACGGAAAAGAAAGATAGTAAAAATATTAACGCACCAGGGAACTATCAGAGCCTGATAAGTATCCAACCAATTAAATTTATCCAACATCATATATGAGGATATGATATAAATCGGTTCAGGAACCATCATCATACTTAAAAAGAGATAAAATATGAGGTCCCTACCTTTAAATTCCAGCCGGGCAAAAGCATAAGCAGCTAAGAAAGAGGTAATAAGCACACCTATTAGGGTCATTAATGAGACAAATATAGTATTAGTAAAATAACGGGCAAAAGGTACTTTCTTGAAAGCAGTAACATAATTTTCCCAATGAAAACTGGGAACTTTCTTGATTAATTTGACCTGAGATGAAGGTACACTCATATATTCAGGATAATCTTTAGATATCTGAAGATTCTCATCTAAGACATGAATTATGCTATGTTCTTCTTTTTGCTGAACCAGGATAATGCGGTGTTCTTTACCGTTTTCGTTCCAGACATAATATTCTTCTTTAGGAATAAACACGGATTCATTTTTATTAAATTCTGCTTGAGACATCAAAGAGGTAGAAATCATCCAGATAAAAGGCAGTATCATCATAATCCCAAAGAAAATTAGGAAAAGATAAACTATTGAATTACTGAATATATTTTTCATCTTTCACCTCTTAATAATTAACCTTACTTTCCAGTTTTCTTTGTAGTAAAGTTAATCCGAGAATAACTACAAATAAAACTAAAGCTGCAGCACTGGCATATCCCATCTGAAGGTCATCAAATCCCTTCTCATATATATAATAGACTATAAGCTTAGTAGTTCCTAAGGGTCCTCCCTTATCTGTCATCATATAGACCTGAGCAAAGGTCTGGAAACTGGTAATAGTTGTCATTAAAAGGACATAGAAAGTAGTAGGAGAAATTAAAGGAACAGTTATTTTAAAGAATTGTTTCCATTTATTGGCACCATCAATAGCAGCTGCTTCATAATATACCTTAGAAATATTTTGTAGTCCCGAAAGATAGATGATAGTATTATATCCCAAACTTTTCCATACCGTCATAATGATTATGGAAAAAAGTGCCAGAGAAGGACCTCCTAACCAGGAAGGAATGGAAATTCCCATAGAATTGAACAATAAAGTAAAGATACCTTTGGGTTCTGCTAACCATTTGAGAGGTTGAAATCCTAACCACTGAAGCATAGCATTGGCTAATCCACCCTCTTCAGCATAAATTATTTTCCAGACTATGGAAACTGCCACCAGAGAAGTAACATAGGGCATAAAATAAATGGTACGGAAAAATCCCTTTAACCACTTAATCTGATTTAGCAAAGAGGCAAAGATTAAAGGTATAATTATACTTAAAGGTACAGCAATGATTACCAACCATACTGTATTCATCATAGATTGCCAGAATTCAGGGTCAGCAAACAGTTTATTGTAATTTTGGAATCCGATAAAATTACCGATACTGGTGATTCCAAAATCAAAGAAGCTGATAACAAAAGACAATAATATGGGTATGAAACGGAATAGTAGAAGCAACACTAAAGCTGGAAGAATATAGAGATAAGGCTCATACTTATGCTTGGTCTTCATCAGCTAATCCTCTCAAATGTTAAGTTATTCTTTTATTTTATTATAAGTCTCAATTCCTTCGGCAAGAATACGCATAGCTTTGCTCAAATCTTCCTGATTAAGAACATAAGCAAGACGCATTTCATTTAATCCTAACCCCGGTGTAGAATAAAAACCATCACCTGGAGCACCCATCATCGTTGCTCCATCAATGCTAAACTCATCCAACATCCAGGTTATGAAATCTTCTGCATTATCAATTGGTAAAGTAGCAAAGATATAGAAAGCTCCCTGTGGCTTTACACAAACTATATCCGGAATTTGCATTAATGCATTATAGGCTAAATTACGCCTTGCTTCATATTCAGCAATTAGAGGTCGGAAGTATTCATCTCCTAAATCTACACATGCAAGTGCAGCAAGTTGATCAACAGTTGGAGGACATAGTCTTGCTTGAGCAAATTTTAGTAAAGCATTTATCACTTCTTTATTTTTAGAAGCAATGCATCCAATACGAGCTCCACAAGCACTATAACGTTTGGAAACACTATCAACTAAGATAGCATTTTCTTCCAGATTAGGAACATTCATAATGCTAGTATGTTGTAATCCTTCATAAATAAATTCACGATAGACCTCATCCGAAATAATGAAGAGATTATGCTTAAGGGCTAGCTCACCAATCATAATTACATCTTCTTCCGGATAAACTGTCCCGGTAGGATTTCCAGGATTACAAATTAGAATAGCTTTAGTCTTTTTGGTGATAAAAGATTCAATTACCTCTTCGGGTGGAAGTTGATAGCCATTTTCTCCTACTGTGGTAATAGGTTTCAAATGGATTCCTGCCATAGTAGCAAAGCCATTATAATTGGTGTAAAAAGGTTCAAGAACCAGAATTTCATCTCCAACTTCTGCTACCACCATCATAGCAAAAGTAATGGCTTCTGAACCAGCAGTCGTGACTATAATTTCATCCTCTTTAAGATTTATACCATAATTTGAATAATATTTGACTAAGCCCTGTCGGTAAATATCTAAACCTTGAGAAGGACCATAAGCCAAGACCTTATCGGAAAAGTTGTGATAAGCATCAATCATAACCTGAGGAGTAGGAATGTCTGGTTGTCCTATATTCAAATGATAAACTTTCAGACCTCGTTTTTTAGCAGCTTCTGCATGAGGCATCAATTTGCGGATAGGAGAAGCTTGAATCTCCATAGCTCGTTGCGATAGCTTCATTTATTCACCCCATAAATGTTTTTTTCAAGTTTTATGTTATTGCAGGATTTGACAAGGAAAATTTTGCTCGTATTCCATTTTTATGTATTCGGTGTATGAAAATAGGAGTAAATTCTTTCTGCAGTTTTTGGCCCAATACCTTTTATAGAACTTAGTTTTTCCGGAGTTGCATTTTTGATAGCATCAACAGAACCCAACTCTTTTAAAAGCAAAAACTTAGTTTGTTCGCCAATACCAGGAATCTCTTCTAGTTCACTAATTAAAGTTCTACGAGATCTACGAGACCGATGGAAAGTTATGGCAAAACGATGAGCTTCATCCCGAATTGCAATCAATAGCCGCAAAGCAGAAGAAGACCTGGGTAAAATTATAGATTGAAGATTAGACGGAGTAAAAACTTCTTCAACTCTCTTAGCCAAAGATATAATAGGTATCTCCGAAGGAGAAGAACTCTTTAAAACTTCCATACAGGCATTAAGTTGTCCCTTTCCACCATCTATGATAAATAAATCAGGTAGCATTTCAGGCTTTTCCTCACATTCTTTTAAAAAACGAGTTAAGGTTTCCTGAAGAGCTGCATAATCATTTTGTTTATCTAGACTCTGGATTATGAAATGGCGATAAAATTTCTTTTTCGGTTTTCCATTTTCAAAGAATACTGCTGAAGCTACTGTATCTGTTCCTTGAATAGTAGAAACATCTAGACAGACCATTTTACGGGGTAATTTGGGAAGCCCTAGCTTTTCTTTTAATTCTTGAATAGGATAGATAGTTCTATTAGATGTTCGTAGATGAGCTAATTTGCGTTTCTCAACTAGATGATAAGCATTATTATTTGCCATCGCTATTAATCTATTCTTTTCACCTCTTTTGGGGATAGTAATGATTCCCTGTAACCATTCATTTAAATCTTCAAATTCTGAAGGTTCAAAGGGTAAAAGAATCTCATTCGGCAATTCATCTCTATCACTGTAATACAACTTTAAGAAAGCAGCTAAAATCTCTTCAAAAGTATTTTCTTCCACATTAGCCAGAGGATAATCTTCTTTATTGATAATCATTCCATTAACAATCCGCAAAACAACACAAACAGCAATATTTTCTTCCTGATAAAAGCCTATGACATCAATATTATGAGAATCTGGAAAATAAACTACCTGTCTATTTTTGATTCGTTCTATAGCCTGTATGCGGTCCCGTAATTTTGCCGCCTGTTCAAATTTCAGTTCTTCAGAAAGTTTATTCATTTCGGTTTTTAATTCTTCCACTATTTCCTGATAATGACCTTCTAAAAAACGAATCTGTCTTTTTACTATCTGCATATATTCATCCTGCGAAATTGCACCAATACAGGGAGCAACACATTTGCCTAATTGGTAATTGATACAGGCTTTTTGATATTTTATTCTATCCGCTGGAATCTGACGGGAACAGGTTCTAATAGGGAAAACCCATTCCAGATTTCGCAAAGTCATACGCAATGATTTTGTATCCGTAAAAGGTCCAAAATAGCGAGAACCATCACGAACATAATCACGAGTCACTAAAATACGGGGGAAGGGTTCATTTAAAGTTATCTTTACAAAGGGATAACGCTTATCATCCTTAAGTAATACATTATACTTAGGTTTATAACGCCTTATTAAATTAGCTTCTAAGATAAATGCATCCTGCTCCGTTGGAACAAGAATATAATCCAAGTCCTGAATATATTTTAATAAATGTTCAGTCTTTATATCTTTGTTACTTGAACTAAAATAGGAACTTATACGATTTTTTAAGGATTTAGCCTTGCCTATATAGATTATTTCACCTTCCGCATTTTTCCAGAGATAAATTCCAGGGTCATCTGGCAATAAGCTAAGCTTTTCTACTACTTTTTCTGGAATTTTTTCCATAAACTAGTTCCTGCTTCTTTTAGATAATCCAGTTTAAACCATAGTCCAAGAACATAGAATAAGCCTAGGCTTAAAACAGAAAGAATAATAACTTTGACTATCATCTTCCCTAAACCGACAGCAGTATAAAAATGGCTGGCAATAATCAGGAAGAAGAACATAATTACGCTAATTATAAGAGTTTTTACAACATTAGGAAAAATCCCACTAAAATCAATATGAGGCATTTGTTTATGAATCAATTTTAGCAATATAATGAAATTGACCATTGCAGTTATTGAGGTAGACAAAGCAAGTCCTCTATGTTGAAGAAATTGCATTAGAATGAAATTGAGCACTATATTTAGACACACCATTCTGATAGCGATGCGAACGGGAGTACGAGTATCTTTATGAGCATAAAATAAAGGAGTTAAGGTCTGATTAAAACTGAAAAAGATAAGGCCTAAGCTATAACAAATAAGTGCTTGAGTGGTCCAAAGAGTTGCTTTAGCATCAAAAGCACCACGCTGAAAAATTATTTGCACTATATCCTGTCCTAGACAAATTAAGAGGACGGTAATAGGTAACATTAAATAGGTTAAATTGAGCATTGCAATACGCAAGTTTTTGGAAAGTTCAGGATAATTTTCGTGAGTTACCAATCTGGAATAAGTAGGTAATAAAACAGTTCCGGTAGAGATAGCAAACATACCCAGGGGAAATTGAAACAAACGATAGCCATATTCCAAAGCTGATATACTTCCTACAGCGAGAAAAGAAGCCATTAAAGAATCTGCTATCAGATTTAATTCTCTTACTCCAACTCCAACTAAGGAAGGAATAAACCTTTTCCATAAGGTATTTAAAGCTTCGCCTCCAAATTTAACTATTATTTTAAATGGGTAACCTAGTTGTCTGAGGTAGGGAAAGTTTATGATAGTCTGTAAAAAACCCCCTCCAAAAACACCAACGGCAGCCCAACGAACAAGTTCTTCTCCTTCAATATGAAAAACAAATCTCGGAATTACCATACTTGATATCATACCTAAATTCAGCAAAGCAGAGGATAATCCAGTCATAAAAAATTTATCGTGAGAATTGAGTATAGCAATCATTGTGGAAGAAAGTCCTATCCAGAGAAGATAAGGAAACATTATCCGGGTCAAGATAACCGCTAATTTATAAGTTTGAGGAGCCAAACCAGGATACAAGACTTTTACGATTGCAGGGGCAAAAATGATACCAATAATGGTTAGTATTAGAAGGAAAAAGGTCAGAATGGAAAGTACTTGCAAAGCAAAGTTGATCTGTTTTCTTCTGCCTTCTTCAATTCCAATCTCATTGTATAAAGGAACAAAAGCTGCAGAAAGTGCACCTTCACCAAACATACTACGCAATAGATTCGGAATACGATAACCAACTACAAAAGCATCATTCAGATAGGTAGTACCAAAGCAAAAAGCCATAACTTGGTCACGGATTAATCCCATAATCCTGCTAATCAGTATGGCAAAGGACATTACACTGATATTTTTGATTAATTTATTCTCCGCCATAGCCTAAAGGACGGAAAAGTTTACTTAATTGAAAATAGAGGTTTAATTGGATTAGCTGAAGATTGACATTACTACGAATTTTACGGATATAATCCTGCATTAGCAATACAAAATCCAGAACTTTATCGGTTAATTCTGCACTCTCCTGAATTGGAATTTTTGCTCGTGCCTGAATCAAAAAATCCTTTTTATCTATATTCACTACCTGTTCTGGAGCTGATTCTATCAAATCTAAATCTCCCACAAACATACAAAGATAGCGAATAATTTCTATTAGATTTTCTGCATTATATTTTTGTAAATTAGCCTGCAAAGAACGATAATAAGCTAAATCATTACCCTCAAGAGTCATTGCCATAATTTCAAAGGACCTTTCACGCAATTGGGAGGATTCACCCTGAACAAGATGAATGGCATATTTGACACTACCATCAGCTATTTGAGAGACTATCCGGGCAATTTTGGGAGAAGTATTGAAGTCTTCTATCAGAATTTGAGAAATAATGTTAGGGTCTACTGGCTGAAAATGTATGGGTTGACAACGGGAAACTATGGTGGGTAATAATTGTGAAGGATTGTTGGTAGTAAGAATTATAACTGTTGATTCAGGCGGTTCTTCCAGTGTCTTTAGAAAAGCATTTGCCGTTTCTATATTCATTAAATCTGCATCTTCTATAATACAGATTCGGTATTTGGCTTCATAACGGGTGATATTTAAACGTTTAATTAACCAAGATATGCTCTCCTTGCGAATCATAATATTAGAGCTGAACCGAAAATCTTCCCAGGGAGTTTGAATCTTATTTTTGATATAGCCCTCATATTCTTTGCGATATTCATCGTTTTTTATCTCACCTTCACTGGTTAATTGAAGATTGGGAGTGGGGAAAAGATAAAGTAAATCTGGATGCTCAAAATGAAGAAATTTATGACAGGAACTGCAGACCCCACAAGGACGAACTTCTTTATTAGCGAGACAATTCAGTGCCATACCAAAGTATAAAGCAGTGGTAAATTTTCCTACTCCTTCTATTCCATGAAAAAGATAGGCATGGGCTATATGTTCATTTTCTACAGCCTGATAAAGAATTTTTAAAGCTCTGCTTTGACCTCTGATGTTTGAAAATAAACTCTGCTCTTGCATTTTAACAAACGGTAAATTTATTAAATCCAGGAAATCTTTTGGGTCTCTACTTCTTCATTGGAACTGCGCTCAAAGAGTTTATTTACATATGGACTTTCAAACTCTTCTGCTAAAATGTCATAGATTAAAACATCGTGATATTTGCCAGCCATAAAAAGATAATTACGCCGACGACCAGCTAACTTAAAGCCCACTTTTTCATAACAGCGTATGGCTCTTTTATTAAAAGCATAAACTTCCAAACTTATATTATTTAAATTTAGAACATTAAAACCATAATCTAATATAAGCCTGGTAGCTTCAGTACCTATGCCTTGACTCCAATATGATTTATCTCCTATAAAAATACCAAATTGACCGTGACGATGTACATCACTGGTTCCAAAAAGACTGCAATTCCCAATAGCTTTATTCGTATTCCTTTCTACAATAGCAAAGCTAATGCTTTCTTCCATCAACTTTTTTAAAGCTTCTTTTTCTTTTTCAATATCATAAATAGTAGTGGAAAACAACACAAATTGACCAATCTCCATATCATTTACCCATTGAGTGTAAAGCTCTACATCTTCTAAAGAAATGGGGGAAAGATAACATTTTTCTCCGCTCATCTTTTTAAAGTACTTCATTTTGTTCTCCTTAGCTCGTTTATAATTATTGATGAATATTTTTTATGCGATTTACACTACTCAATAGGCACTATCTGTCAAGATAAATCCGCAACTTACTAATACCTAAGAAAATCAGAAAAACAAAATAAGTTTGTTTAAAATGCATAGCGTAATCTTTTAAATTATAATAGAATTGAAAATGATTGAATTTTTATGCGTTTCTAAACAAATGATTAGAAAATTATAAATAGACTATGACTAGCTTATGTCCCATTCTGGACATAAGTTGGACATAAGTTGGACATAAGTTGGACATAAGTTGGACATAAGATAGCTATGAATTGGACTTAGTTTACTCATCAATAGGAAGAGGAGCAATGAAAAACCTGATAAAAAGGTAAAAAGAAAAATACTTCTAGATTCGGCATAAAACGAAAACTTATTATTGAGTATCTCTATTAATTACATATAATTATAAATAGTTATATAAAGAAAAGGATTATTAATAATAGATTAATTTATTATAAATCATAATGATATAATTCCATTATAATACATATCTAAATGATTTTATTTGACAAAATAAAGCATAAGAAAATTGCTGAAAGATAATAAGGAGTATAGTTGAAGAACAAGATTATCATTAAAAGCGCTAGTGAGCACAATTTAAAAAATATAAGTCTAGAGATTCCACGAGATGAATTGATAGTATTTACTGGTATCTCAGGTTCTGGAAAATCATCTTTAGCATTTGATACTCTTTATGCAGAGGGACAACGGCGTTATGTGGAATCTTTATCTGCCTATGCCAGACAATTTTTAGGTCAGATGGAGAAACCTAAAGTTGACTATATAGAAGGTTTATCGCCAGCTATCGCAATCCAGCAGAAAGCAGCCAGCAAAAATCCTCGCTCCACGGTCGGAACTGTTACTGAGATATATGATTATTTAAGGGTTTTATATGCACGGGTAGGAAAACAGTATTGTCATATCTGTGGTAATCCTGTAGGTGCTCAAACGGTAGATCAGATGACCGCTTATCTGATGCAGCGACCGGAGAAAACGAAAATTCAGATACTAGCACCTCTGGTGCAATCCCGTAAAGGTGAGCATAAAGAAATATTAGATGATTTAAGACAACAAGGATTTGTTCGGGTCTTAATTAATGGACAACTGCGTAGTCTGGAAGAAAATATCGTTTTGGATAAAAAAAGTAAACACGATATAGATGTAGTTATAGATCGGATAGTGATAAAATCTGGTGTGGAATCAAGAGTGCGAGATTCTCTTGAACTTGCTTTAAAATTGACGGATGGTGTGGTTAAAGTTAACTTTCCAGATGAAAGTGAAACTATTATTATGTCCTCTACCAATTCTTGTCCGCATTGCAATATAGGATTTGAAGATTTGACACCGCAACATTTTTCCTTTAACAGTCCTATAGGTGCTTGTCCTGAATGCAATGGTCTGGGTTATAAACTGGAATTTGATCCCGATTTAGTAGTTCCTTATCCCGAGAGGTCAATTAGAGAAGGAGCTGTTGCTCCCTGGGGAACTCTTGAAAACAAAATGGATACCTGGACCGGAAGGACTATCCATAATCTAGCTAGTTATTATAATTTTTCTCTGGATACACCCTGGTTTCAGCTTCCTGAATGGATAAAATCTCTTATACTTTACGGTTCAAAGGGAAAAAGATTCAGGATGGAATGGCAAAACAAAAATGGACATAGTGTCTATAATATGCGTTTTGAAGGTGTAATAAATACTCTGGATAGAAGAATGAGAGAAACCTCTTCTGAAGATGCCAGAAGATATTATTTGCAGTTTATAAGCGATAAACCCTGTCCTGAATGTGGAGGTAAAAAACTAAAAGCAAGTTCGTTAGCTGTTAGAGTAGGAGACAAAAATATAGCTGAAATAACTGCTATGAGTGTATGTGAAGCTTTTAATTTTTTCAATAATTTGAAATTAAAAGGGAATGACCAAATCATAGCGGCTGAAATCTTGAAGGAATTACGGAATAGACTTAGTTTTTTACAAAGCGTGGGATTGTATTATCTTACACTAGATAGAAGATCTCCAACCCTTTCTGGAGGAGAAAGTCAACGCATTAAACTTGCCAGTCAAATAGGAAATCAGCTCGTTGGTGTGATGTATATCCTTGATGAGCCAAGCATTGGTCTTCATCAAAGAGATAATTCTATGCTTTTACAAATGCTATGTCAATTACGCGATCTTGGAAATACCGTTATTGTAGTAGAGCATGATGAAGAAACTATTCGCACAGCTGATATGATTGTTGATTTTGGTCCCAAGGCTGGTATCTATGGTGGAGAAATAGTTGCTAGTGGAACGGTTAATGATATTATAAATTGCAATAGATCTTTAACTGGTGATTATTTATCCGGACGAAAGACTATTCCTATTCCTGAAGTAAGAATTCCTCCCGAGCAAGGTTACATTTCTATAAGAGGCGCAAAACATAACAATCTGAAAGATATTAATGTGGATATCCCTCTGGGATTATTTGTTTGTGTTACCGGTGTTTCTGGAAGTGGGAAAAGTTCGCTTATCAATCAAACTCTTTATCCTTATCTACATAACTATTTTTACCATACTAGTCACAAAGTGGGAAGAGTAAATATGGTTGAAGGCATTGAAAATATAGATAAAATTATAAACATTAATCAGCAACCTATAGGAAGAACTCCCCGTTCCAATCCTAGCACCTATGTTAAGGTATTTGACCCTATCCGGATGCTATACAGTCAGTTACCAGCAGCAAAAATGCGAGGTTATAGTGCTGGACGCTTTTCTTTCAATGTTAAAGGTGGAAGATGTGAAGCTTGTCAAGGCGCTGGAGTCAAACAAATTGAAATGCATTTTATGCCTGATATCTATGTGACCTGTGAAGCTTGTAAAGGGAAAAGGTATAATCAAGAAACTCTTTCTATTCGTTATAAAGGTAAAAATATTGCTGAAATACTGGATATGGATGTTCAGGAAGCTTATGAATTTTTCCAGAATATTCCTGCTATTCGCAATAAGCTTCAAACTTTAATGGAAGTAGGTTTGCACTATATTAAATTGGGACAGCCCTCAACCACTCTTTCTGGAGGAGAAGCTCAAAGAATAAAACTGTCCCGTGAATTGAGCAAAGTCAGCACCGGAAAAACATTATATTTACTGGATGAACCTACAACTGGTCTTCATTTTGATGATATAAACCGTCTTCTGCAAGTGCTTAGAAAACTAGTAAAAATGGGGAATACGGTAATAGTTATTGAACATAATATGGATGTGATAAAAAGTGCTGATTGGGTTATTGATTTAGGTCCCGAAGGAGGAGATGAAGGTGGCTATCTTGTAGCTGAAGGTACTCCCGAGCAAATAATGAAAAATAAGAATTCTTATACTGGGCAATTTTTGAAAAAACATTATAGACAAGATAAAGTAGAAAAACCAGAAATAAGCCGAAAAGCTACAAAAAAGTTGGTCAAAAAGGCAATTTAGTCAGTTTATGGCAGAAATTCAATTTCGGTATCAGCCTCCTACTTCAGGAACTCATTTAGTTGGATTAGCTGGTGATTTTACGGGATGGGAAATCCTTGATATGGACGAAATAGGGGGAGTTTATTTCTTAAATCTCCATATTGATGAAGGACGCTACTGCTATAAATTTATTGTGGATGGAAATTGGATTCCTGATCCTGCTAATCCTTTAACTGAACCAGATCCCTTTGGTGGCTACAATTCTATTCTCATTGTTCAGGAAACTATTCCATCTCATTTCAACTGGAAAGAGATAATGCAGAATTTGAACCTGTTGGATGAACGAAGGGGTTATTTTCTTGTCTTTAATCGTTTATCCGAGGGAAAATATGAATTACGATTTAATTGGTTTCCCTCCTTACCTGCAGATTTGACTGCTATTATTGATGGATCTCATTATACTTTATACCGGTTAGGAATCACAGGAAATCAAGAAGTTTTTCACTGTCTTTTTTATTGCAAAGCAGAGTTCTGCAATTTAAAAATAAAGATTCAGGGTAACAATAATATTCTTTTCTGGGGTGCTGAAGGATTTTCTTTTCAGGAAGATAAAGTTACACCATATTTATTAGAACTATCAAGTGTTCCAATTTTTTCAGTGCCTGAGTGGGTTGCTCATAGTGTTATTTATCAGATTTTCCCTGATCGTTTTTGCAATGGTGACCCATCCAATGATCCAGATTTTAGTGAAGATTATTATAAGGATTGCAGAACTCCTCCACCTCCGGGAGAATTCTTACCTCCCTATGCAGAGTATTTTCACTTAGTTAAGGATTGGTATGATATCAGCTATTTGAAACAAAGTCCCTGGCTACCTGAAGGAAAACCTGATTGGTGGTGTTTTTATGGAGGTGACATAGCAGGAGTTCGTCAAAAACTTCCTTATCTGAAGGATCTAGGTGTTAATCTGCTTTATTTTAATCCTCTATGGCAGGCTAAATCCAATCATAAATACGATGCAGCAGATTTCAAGAAGGTTGATCCCCATTTTGGAACTGAAGAGGAACTTAAAACATTAGTTAAAGAAGCTCATCAGAATGATATGAGAATCATCCTGGATGTGGCTTTCAATCATACAGGAGAAACCTTCTGGGCTTTTCGTGATGTCGTAGAAAAAGGACCAAATTCGCCTTATTGGCTCTGGTATGACTGGCATAAATGGCCTCTTCCTGATCCACTTCCACCAGATTTTAATCCTCGTGAATATTATGAATGCTGGTGGGGCATAAAAGATATGCCAGATCTTAATTATGATCTCAGCCGTCCTCATCCAGCAGAAAACTATGTGCGTGATATTAATAAAGCGGTTCCCAACCGTTCTTTAATAAATCATATTCTGGAATGTGTACGCTGGTGGATAGTAGATATTGATATTGATGGTTTTAGATTGGATATTCCTAATGAAGTTCCATACTGGTTTTGGGAACTGTTTAGAAAAGAAGTAAAAGCAATGAAACCTGATGCCTGGATAGTTGGAGAAATCTGGCATAGCGGTAAAGGATGGGTAAATCATCGCTATTTTGATTCCATTATGAACTATGCTTATTTCAAAGATCCCGTTCTGGAATTCTTTATTCTCGGTATCTGTGATAAGCAAAACTTTTACTCAAGAATTGAAAATGGTCTGGCTCAATATCCCATTCAGGGAATGAAAGCAATGATGAATCTACTGGGAAGTCATGATACCATAAGGATTTTGGAACTTGCTAAAGGTAATGTTAACAAACTTAAACTGGCACTTCTTTTTCAGATGACTTTTATTGGAGCTCCACATATATATTATGGTGATGAAATTGCTATGTTAGGAGGAAAAGATCCTGATAATCGTCGTCCCTTCAACTGGAAATGGGAAGAAAATCCTGTAGCTATTGACCTTAGAGAGTATTATAAAACTCTTATTAAGTTAAGATTATCAAATCCTCTCTTAATAGATGGAGAATTTAGCTTTATTTCTACTCCAGAAGGACTTCTTGCCTGGAGAAGATATGACGAAAATTCCCAGATTGATGTAGTACTAAATTATGGAAAAGATAAATTATCCTTGGATTTTTTATCAATTTCAGAAATTATCCTAATTTTAGGAGATATAGACCAGACATCTGATTCAATAATACTTTATCCTGAATCTGGCATAGTATATAATACATATTAATTGGTATAACCATATTTTTATGGAGTAAATTGCTTTATTGTTAGTATGTTAATAAACGCTGAAATCCAAATTGACATTAAAATTGATTTTAAGATTAAGGATTAAAAGGTGAATAAATGAAAGGGAAAATATTACTTTGTGTGACTGGTGGAATTGCAGCATACAAAGCAATTGATTTAGCAAGTCAATTGACGAAATCGGGAT
>DFOM01000062.1 GCA_002376725.1 Cloacimonetes bacterium UBA3541
TGGACATAAGCTGGACATAAATTAATCATATGTAAGCTTTCAAGATACAAAAAATCAATAACGAGCTGGCGAAATTAAGAAAGGATTAGCAGAAATTAATTTTTTTATTATAAAAACTTGCAGATATGCTTTGGAGATTAATTATTATTCTGAAAAGTGAGACTCACGGGAAAATAATAAGCCGGATTCTGTACCTCTTACATTAAGGAGGTTGATGTCCATTCCTCTACATCTATTCTCACGAATAGATTTTAGCTGCCTACCCAGAAGCCATAATCGTGCGGGCAACACTTCCTGACTTCTCTATTTGGCATTGCACCGGATAAGGCTTTCCTGGCAAATCCTGTCACCAAGATTCCCGGTGGTCTCTTACACCACCATTTCACCCTTACCTGAAGTAGATTTTATTAAAACGCTGCTTCAGGCGGTTTATTTCTGTGGAGCTAGCTCTGCATTACTGCAGCTTCCTGTTAGGAAGTATCCTGCCCTTTGGTGTCCAGACTTTCCTCTCCTACTTTTCAGTAGCAGCGAACATCTAATTTTCCCGTGAGCTTAAAGATATTATAAATTAATTTGATATTTTGGCAAGGAAAAAATAGCTGCTTATCTTGTAAATTTATTACTTTCTATATTATCAGAAATTAGCCCAATTTCAGTTCAGCAAATTTTCGTATGAGATGTTATTGATTTACAAGATTTTCATAATTGCTTTAACTCTATCTATGGGAATAGCAAATCCAATGCCTATATTATCTCCTGTTCCTGAAACTATAAAGGTATTAATACCTATAACTTCACCCTTAACATTTACCAGAGGACCCCCACTATTACCGGGATTAATAGCTGCATCAGTTTGAATCATATTGGTGTATCTATGACCATTTTGGGGTTGAAAACTTCTATTAAGCGCTGAAATAACGCCGACGGAAACAGATGGTTTAGGGTCACTCATCATAAATCCATAAGGATTACCTAAAGCGATAGCCCATTCACCAATAAGTAATTCTTTAGCAGTTCCAAGTTTTGCATATGGGAAATTATTACCATCTATTTTCAATTTAGCTATATCATAAGTGTTGTCCACTCCTACCACTTTTGCGATGAATTCTCGTTTATCCGGAAGCACAACTTTTATTTCTGATGCACCTTCTATCACATGAGCATTCGTAATAATATATCCATTTTCATCATAAATGATGCCACTTCCGATACTTACTACTTCTCTTTGTATGGGTATATCTCCAAAGAAATCAAATATACTGAATCCAAATCCAGGTCTAATAAGCTGCGTTTTGGTAACATTAACACTTACTACGGCTGGTTCCACTAATTGAACAGCAGCGGTAATTTCATTATGGCGTTGATTGAGTGAAGGGTCAACAATAGTAGTAGTAGAAGTAGGAGATTTAGTTTCCTTCTGATTTATAAGCACTAGCGTGATACCAGCATTAAGAATAAGGACTGCCAGGGCAATAATGATGATATCTGATGTTTTCATAAATTTTCCTATTTAAACTGTTTTATAGCAAACTCAACAAAAGATATGTTTACCGGAGTTTTTTCATTAGAAACTGTATATTGTTCATTTAAGACGGCATAAACCGGATAAGTCCAGTTGTCTCTTAGACCATTAACCAGCTCTTGAGCTGTAGCAACGGTAACAATAACGGTAGGATTTTTTTCTGCAATCATTTTTCTCTCTAAAAAACCTCCTGTAGCAACAGCGGCATCAACATTATGTTCGGTTATAAGCTTCTTAATTTTAGCTATATCACATCCTCCGCATTCTTCACATTTGATAATATCATTAGTAATGCGAATGGTGCAATCATCTTTCTGAAGACAATGAGGTAGTAGAACAAGAATATTTATGTTACGGATATCTTTTTGGTCGGTAAGAACTATCTCATTATTGAAGTATAAGAATGATATAATCAGATTTTTTTTGGAGGAGAAAGTAATATAAGCTAAGCCTTTAGCTAGGGGGTAATAAATGTTAAAAAGCATCCATTTACTAAGCTTTTGAAGCCAGCGAGGTTTTAATCTGGTATGAGTAGAGAAGAGGGTAATTATCCAGCCTAAAATAATAAAAATAAGTATGGCTAGTAGTATAATAAAAAGTATTCTAACCCAATTAGCCAGTAATGGTTGAGCGAAAACACTAAATAATATTATCAGAAATACAGCACTTATAATGAGCAGACTGATGCTAACAAAAGCGGGAAACTTTATAACTGAGAGGTAAAGGTCCTGATCTTTCATAATTCCTCCCTTTAAGAATTTTGGAAAAATACTTTATTAAATGGTTCAAAACTTTCCCCTTCGGAAAGTCTTGCACCTAATTGATAAGCCCAGGCAGACATAACTTTCTTTCCTTCAGCCTGTACTTTAGTGATTAAGAGTTTACCATCCTGGCAATTAACTATAATACCTTTATTTTTAATAAATCCTGCAATCGTCCCTGTTTTATTATTTATAGAAAAGTCATACATCTCTGCTTGTAGAATTTTGAGGTTAGTATTATGAATAAATGTTCTTGCACCTGGATGAGGAGAAAATGCCCGAATCTGATTAAATATATTTCTAATTTTATCTTTCCAGTTTATCCATAAATCTTGTTTATCAAATTTATGTGTGTAGGAAGCTAAGTTTTCATTTTGCGGTCTCACAGTTAAAGTTTTATCTTTAATAGCAGGTAGAATTTCCCCTAGTAATTCAGCTGATATATTAGCCAGTTTTTCTTCTAAAGAGCCAAAGTTATCTTCTGACTGGATAACTAATTCTCTTTGGGCTAAGATTGGACCAGCATCCAGACGAGAGGTAAGCTTAAAAATAGTAGTTCCTGTTTTGTTTTCTCCATTAAGAAGAGCAGTTTGAATAGGAGTTGGACCCCGATATTTAGGAAGCAAAGATGGATGAATGTTAATGGCACCCAAGAGAGGAATTTGTCTTACTTCTTTTTTAATTATTTCACCATAGGAAGCGGTTATAAGTAGTTCAGGATTTAATTGTTTAATTTTTGCTATACTTTCACTGGAATTAATACTTTTAGGTTGATAAAGCTCCAATTTTTGGTCTTTAGCGAAACGAGCAATAGGACAGGGTTTAATTCTTTGTTTGCGTCCTGCTGGTTTATCTGGCTGGCTAATAATTAGTAATAACTGATGCTTTTCTTTAAGTTTAATAATAGTAGGAATGCCAAATTTGGAGCTTCCAGCAAATATAATCTTCATTATAGGTTTTCCTATCTTATTCTTCGCAACGGATATTAACTCCATCAACGGTGTTCTTTTGTAATTCTTTCAACTTATTTCTTATTTTCAACCTGGCAATAGTACTTAAATGGTCAGTAAATAGAATTCCATCCAGATGGTCACATTCGTGTTGAACAATTACGGCTGGATATCCTGAAAGTTTTATTCTGTGTTGTTCGTTTTTTATATCAGTATAGGAAACAGTTATGTTTGATGGTCTAACCACTTTAGCATAAATATCAGGAATACTAATACATCCTTCCTCGGTTTCAGTTTCTCCACTACTTTCTTCAATTATAGGATTGATCATAACTAGAGGAGATTGTTTTTTGGGGTTATCTTTTCTTTCCGCATCAATAACGATAATACGTTTATTAACACCAACCTGAGGAGCAGCAAGTCCAACGCCATCCCATTGATACATAGTAGCGATAAGGTCCTCAGCAAATTGGGATATGTTTTCGTCAATAACTTGCACTTCCTCACACTTAAGTCTGAGGACTTTATCGCCATAGATATGGATAGGTAATAATTTAGGTTTACGGGACATTTGACTTATTAAGCATTAGCTTTTTCGCTGGAGCTTACAATGTTGGCAATAGCACCTTTCTGGATTTCAATTCTAATATGGTTATTATCATCTATTTCCAGGACAACCGTATTCTTATCTGGTTTGATGGATACTATACGTCCATAGATTCCGGAAGTTGTAATCACTTTATCATTCTCTTTCAGGCTATCCAGCATTTTTTGTAATTCTTTCTGCTTTTTTTGTTGTGGCATAATCATTAGAAAATACATAACCACGAATAGCAGAATTAGAATAATTAAAGTGCTCATTCCGCTCGCACCAGAACTTTGTTTTGCTTGTGCACTGTTGGTTGCAGCTTGAAGTAGATTAAATATCATTTTTTCTCCTTTTAGCCAAAGAATTTTGGCGCTATAAGTTTTATAAAATGGATCAGGATATTAGTATAGACTCCTGCTATTAAATCGTCTATAACAATACCCCAACCTCTGGGAATTTTTTGTGAAATCTTAATCGGAAATGGCTTGGCAATATCCAAAGCCCGGAAAATAACAAAAGCATAAACAGCCAATAAAAACGACTTAGGTAATAGCAAAACACTTAGAAAAAAACCGCATACCTCGTCAATCACTATTTGAGGAGCGTCTTTTCCCAGCTTTTCTTCTGCTTTAGAACTTAACCATACCGCTAAGACAATTAAGATAATTAGAAATCCGCTGTACCAGATCCATCCTTTACCTGAGAATAACATTTGCGGAAGCAGAAGATAAATAGCTGCTGCCACAAGAGTGCCATAGGTCCCGGGAGCATAAGGAATAAATCCTACTCCAAAAACAGAAGCCAGGAAGGTTTCCAAAGATAAGGATTTAGAATTCATTGCTTAATGATTTCAACATAAGTTTCTTTTATTAATTTATTTATCCATTCATTATATGCTGATTGTAACTTATACTGGTAAAGAACATTGTAGATTTTGTTTTTAACTTCTTCATAGGTGAAAATACGGGGTGGAATTTCTTTTAGACGGACAAAAAGATATAGTGTCCCATCTTTTTCTATGACAGGAGTCATTTTTCCAACAGGAGTTGCTAAAATATAGCTTTTAAAGGGTTCTGGAAATTCATTTTCTGCTAACTCACCTATAATACCTTTATTTTTAGTCACATCTGGATCAGTAGAATATTGTAAAGCAAGTTCGGTGAAAGAGCTTTGTCCACTTTCATAAAGTTCACGAACTCTTTCCATTATTGCATAGGCAGCTAAACTATCTGATTTTGTGGGTTGAACTAGTTTTAGTATATGACTTGCTCGCACTTCATCTCTTCTTTTATCAGTAAGTTTTATGATATGATAACCATTCTCACTGCGAATAATGTCAGATATTTCTCCTACATCCATTGAGAAAGCAGTATCTTCTATAGGTTTTAACATCATTCCACGGCTAAAGTAACCTAAATCTCCGCCTCTAATTTTACTTGGACAATCACTTATCTCACTTGCTAAAGAGGCAAAATCCGTTCCTGCGTCAATTCTCTTTTTAATTTCTTGCATCTGCTTATAAATAAAATCTTCTGTTGCTTTACTGGGAGTAATTTTATACATTATCATTCCGGTTTCCCAGGTTATAGGTTTCACAGCCATAGTATCCTTAGTTGCTTCATAAAATTCTTGCATTTCTTCTTCAGTTACAGAGACTTGCGAGCTTACATATAAGTCAATTAATTGTTGTGACATAGCGCTGTTTTTAATTTCTTCAATAAAATATTCTAATAATTCAGCTTCCGTGAGATTTTCTTTTGCTAATGCAGCTTGGAACTCTTGAGGAGATGGATATTGAGATTTCATTTCTGATAGATAGTTCTGGGCATATCTTTTTATTTTATCTTCATCAATTTTAATGCCCAGTTCTTTAGCTTTCTGGGAAATAACCTTTTGTTCTATTATTTCTTGTAAAGCCATATCTTGAGAAATATATTCTTTAGGTATTCCTGCTGCTTGCATTTGATACATCATTTTATAAACATCACTTAATAGAATAATATCTGGTCCTACTTTAGCTACAATACGATCAACCAGTTCTGCCGAAAGTGCAAAAATGAGGAATGAAGTTAAAACGATTAGAATTATTTTTTTCATTATATTCCTTTTTAATTTGTAAGATTAATAATAGTAGTAGATATTGTTATTTTTCATCTTTAGTTCACGCACTAAATCGTTGTATAATTGTTGTTTCTTATCTTTTAAGAGTAGGTCATAGATTTCCTTACGGTAATCTACAAAAGTGGCTTCTTGCTTTCCTTCTCTTTGTTCTGTGCAACGGATGATATAAGTTTTATTATCAACTGTAACTATGTCAGGTTCGTTAATCTTAAGTTTCTGAGCAGTTTTCCAGAATAGAGAATCAGGACTATTAGCAGAGACAAAACCCATTCTTCCCTGTTTATATTTTAATTCTTCTAAGGAATTTTCTAGTGCTGCCTGATTAAAATCATATTCTCCACTTTTGATTCTATTTAGAAGTGCTTTAGCGGTATTTTCATTTGAACAGAGTATCCTTTGGATATTATATTCCATAAGTTTTCTATTGAAATCTGCTTGATGTAAGCGATAATAATTAAACATTTCCTCTTCGCTGATAGTTAAATTAGCCAATCTTTGGGCAAGTAAAGCATTAGCCTTAACTTTTTTTACGGCATAATCTATACGCAGTTTAGTAGCTTTTTCTTCACTAATTTTTTCTCTATCTGCTTCTTGCGCCAAAACTGTTAGATTGACCCAATTTTCTATTTCCTTCCTTTTCTGAGCTTCACTTAAATTATTCCATTGTTCTTCTGTGTAAAGAGAACAAAATGATTCTAAAGTTAGAATTTCTCCATTAACTTCTGCTAATGGAGTTGATTCTTCTTTTCCCTTTTTTAGCTCACAGCCAGAGCATAGTATAAATATTAGTATTACTAAGTTTAATATTTTTTTCATATTTTAAAGAAAAGGAGGGGTATAGGTTACTCTTAGTTTTGGTTTTTTCTCTGGAGGAATGTTACTATCATTAAAATGCCAAAATTCTATCTTTCCGTAGTTCTTTAATTCTTGCATAGACCTAATAACTATCCCATAATTTTCTTTATCTTGGGAAGTATAAGCTTGAATTAAGGGAGTTATATTAACTATTAAACTATCTCCTCTAATATAAGATTGAGTGGTAATTCCAGAAGCAAGTTGATCATCAGAAATTGCTATAGCTTCACTTATATCCAAAGAATCATTAACCCTATCCGCTCTAATACTATACTGAGTGGAGGTATCATAATAAGGATTTTCTTTAACATAGAAGATAAGATCTGCACGATTAATAGTAGTTCGCTTAAGTTGAATTTCATTAAGTGGATTTCCCTCTTCATCCTGGAATAATAAATAATCTAAAGGAAAATATAAAAACAATCTGGAAGGAGGAATATTGCTTAATACCCATTGATCGGTAAGTATAGGGGCAATATCATCATCAATGCGATAACTATCCTTGGTACAATATTGTTCATATTTCTTTTCCGTTTGTTCTTCTTCATTGGTTCTGTAAAGAAATCGGAGTTTTGGTCCAGAACCAGATTCCAGAGATTTAATTTCTATATAGGAATCCTCTCCTGTTTTTATAGCTAAAGTCAATCCCAGAGTATCTGCTTCTGAAGTCCATTGTTCTAAAGCTTCTAGAGGAATGGGTATTTTAATTTGAGTTCCAGATGTGCTAATAGTATCAGTTATGGTAAATGATTGAGGAGTGATTAGAGTCAAATTTGAATCTTGTATAAGATTAGTGCTATCGGCAGCCCAGCTTTGATTTAGTTTATAAACTTTCAACTCTACTGGATTGTTAGAAGTAGGAAATTTTCGGGTAAGAACAAGACTAAGATAGGTAGAATCTTGATAAGCAGCTGGTATATGAAAATCTTCAACAGAAGGAAGATTCGTAAAACGCATAAAAGCAACAGATTCAATATTATTATAATTTCCACACACTAAACTGGTTTCGGTTCCTTTTATAGAAACAGTTCCTGGAAAACTATATCCAGCTACTACATTTAAAGTTGTAGTATAAGTCATAGGTCTAACATTAGACCAGTTATTTCCCGTTGGATTATGACCTTTAATACAGCTACTAAGTAGAATCGCAAAAAATAAGGTTGCAACGAGGAGTAATCTCAATTTTGAAAGATGAATAGCTTTCATATATTACCTATAATACCTAGTTTATTAAATATTCTTTCTTTTAAAGTAGTATAAGTAGGCAATGTGAATAAGTGGATAATAGGTCAAGTATTTTTTAAACCTATTGAAATAAAGCTTATTAATTTTGAAGCGTTCTTGGGGATAATTTGTGGGTAAGTTCATAGAAAATTCCTAGTTTTCCACAATCCCCTAAAAGAATAATCTTATATATGAGTTTATCCACATTTATCCACAGAAAATATCCACTTATCCACTTCATATTAATTTTATGATTTTATATTTTTGATTAGTTGTTCAATATGAGAGCGAAAATTTATATCTTCACGAAAGCGATTTTCAATCATTCTCTTAGCATGAATAACTGTCGTATGGTCTTTTCTTTTAAAATACTCGGCTATCTCTTTTAAAGAAAGCTGAGGAATAAGTAAATTTGCAAGATACATAGCAATTTGACGGGGATAAGAGATTTGTTGTCTTCTGGTTTTATCCATAATTTGAGTCATAGTTATACTATAAGCCAAGCATACTTCTTTAGTGATAGTATCAAGGGTTATTTCTTTGTGTTGTTCAGATATCATATCGCTAAGAATAGAACGAACCGTATCTACATCCAAATCTTCAGAATTAAGATTATTGTAAGATGCATAAGCTAAGATACGGATAAGAGAACCTTCTAGAGCACGCACACTGGAAGTAATAGATTCAGCAATAAAAGAGAAAACCTCATCTGTAAGAATAATATTTTCTGGTTCTGCTTTTTTTCTTAGGATAGCCACACGGGTTTCAAAATCAGGATTCTTTAAGTCACAAAGCAAACCACTTTCAAACCGGGTAACCAATCTTTTTTCTAAATCAGGAATATCCTTTGGAGGACGGTCGGAAGTTAAAACTATTTGTTTACGATTGTCAAAAAGGGCATTAAAAGTGTGAAAAAACTCTTCTTGAGTGCCTTCTTTTTTAGATAGAAAATGTACATCATCTACCAGAAGTAAATCTACTTTACGGTATTTAGAACGAAATTCTGGCATCTTATTAGCTCTTATGGATTCTATCATCTCATTGGTAAATTCTTCACTAGTAGTATAGTAAATAGAACAATTGCGACCCTCTTTTACTACATAATTTCCTACTGCTTGCATTAGATGGGTTTTTCCCATTCCACTTTCTCCATAGATAAAAAGAGGATTATAGGTGTAACCAGGTGCTTCTGCTACTGCTTTAGCTGCTGAATAGGCAAAGTTGTTATTCCGTCCCACTACGAATTCTTCAAAACTAAATCGTTCATTGAGTTTGGTATTAACCATAACCCGGTTATCCGAATAATCTATTGTTTTAACAGAATTGTTTTTTACATAGTGAGGAGGAGAAATAAACTTTATCTTATAATGTTGCTTATATAACGCATAAGCTATCTCTCCTAAGGTATCAGTATAGTTCTGATTTAGGTAGTTTGCAGCAAACTGAGTTGGGACTTTCACAACAAGTTCATTGTTTGAAACATCAACTAACTTGGTGTCTGAAAACCAGGTTCTAAAGCTCTGCGGATTGATGTTCTCCTCTAACTTATCTAAAATATTCTGCCAAATATCCTGATCCATTTTAACCATCCTAAAACTTTAAATTTATTTATCCACAAAATCAGGAGTAGCTTATCCTCAAACCTTTCCTGATTCATTATTCATTATTAATCAATAAGATAACCGTAGTTCTGATTCATTTTCCAATTTAGAACCAATAAAGTTATCCACAACTTTTCCACATCCTGTATGCTGTATCATTTTAAACACGCCATAATCTTCCATTTCTACTTTCTTTTTCATTTTTTTCAAAAGATAGTTTTTCTGAGATGTAACATTTTGTCAAGTAGCTAAATCATTTAACTATTTATAATTAGTTAGTTTCATATTCTATATCTTTAAAAGTATAAACTTGTTAAACCACTAATATAAGATTTTTGGAATTTAGTCATTAGGTCTATATCTATATATCGCACATAAAATTAAAGATTTTTAAAAATTATTTTGAAATGGTATATAAAAATATTTTTAAATTTAGGCGAATGATGAATAAATAAAGGTAATTTAAGCTTCTTGAAACCAGTGTTGATACAGCAGAAGAATAAGTTATTAATATGCAATCTCTAAATGTCATTAATCAATAGTCCGAGATAGTATTTATTTGGGATGAGCTCAAAAAATAATAAAAAAGAGATCGGGTGAAAAAAAATAAATTGACAGTAAGATGAGGATTTTTATACAGGAAATTATGTTTAAGAATAATATTATAATCATACTGAGAGATAAATGAAAAAATATAAGAGGTGCATTATGAAATATCTTCGCTTTGCTTTTATATTAGTCTTAATTTTATATTCTTTTTCGTGTTCTAAAAAAACAACTACAGAACTAATAAAACTAGAGGCACCAGTATTTAATCCTGTAGGTGGTACTTATTTAGCTGGTCAAGCTATCTACATTACTAGTTCTGAGTATGGAACATCCATATATTATACGGTAAATGGTTCTGAACCGACGGAGAATGACAGTTTGTATGATGGACCACTTATTATTCCCAATTTCTTTCCTGCAGGAGCAAATTCTGCCACCATTAAAGCTAGAGCGTATAAGGAGGGATTTGAACCCAGTAATGTGTCCACTGCCACCTATTTTGTAACTTATTACAATACTGTTACAACCCCTATAATTTCTCCTGTGGGGGGAAATATCACGACAGAGACAGTTATAACAATAAGATGCACCACACCTGAAGCAGAGATATATTATACCCTTGATGGAACAGAACCCACTCAGAATTCTATCCCTTATACTGAGGAATTTACTATTTCACAAACTGGAGAGGTAACTCTTAAAGTTCGTGCTTTTAAACCAAACTGGAATCCAAGCGAAATTGCGATTGCAAACTATGTGGTAAGTAATCCCTGATTAAATGTATTTATTATCTGTTTTTTAAAATAACATTTATTAAATGGCCAATCCATTATATGAATATAAAATTATGTTGTTTGTTAATGATAGGATTACTTTTTATCGGTTTTCTTAATGCGATAACTGAAGTTGTAGCTGATGTGCCAGTCCTTAATATATTTCAGGAGGACTTTGATTATTTTCAAAAAACCCTGCGAGAATCACATCCTGATATCTATAACAATTTACCTGAACCAGAATTTAATCAACAGGTAAATCTTATATTGAAAGAATTAGCCACAGAAACAGATACTTTACATTTTTTAGCTAAGTTAAAGCAGTTTTCTCATTGTTTAGGTGATGCTCATAGCGGACCTTTTTATTATAAAGAGGAAACTCTGTTTTATCCTATCATCGTATGTTGGTTTGAAGAAGGCTGGTATATTAGCTACATTAGTAAAGAATTTGCTGAATATGTAGGAAGTAAAATAGTCAGCATAAATGGAAAAGAAGCTGATGAATTTATGTCTATTTTGATGACTCTCTGTAAGGGTGAAAATATCTATTGGTTTCGGGAAACAGTAAGTGATGTTCTTCGTTATTCTTCAAATCTGAAATTATTAGACCTGGCTGCGGAAGATAAAGCTTTGCATTTGGTGGTAGAAAAGGGAGAAGAGAAAAAAGAACTTATTCTCAAAGAGGTTGAAAGGTGCAATTATATTAATGTTCCTTTTAAGGGGATAACTCAATATCAGAATGTTCCTTATTGGGGTAAAGCATTACCTTCCAATGATATTTATTATCTTCAGTTTAATGAATTTAGAGATACCACGAGCGATAATCCGGAGGAAGAATTTTATAACTGGAATTCTTTTCTAATTCAGTCTTTTAATTGTATTGATAGTCTTAAAATAAATAACCTGGTGATAGACTTACGTAATAATTCTGGAGGCAATTCAAAAATGGGTGATATCCTGCTTTCTTTTTGTAAGTTGCCGGATTCTTTAGCTACTTTTACTTGCGATGTATGTATCAGCGAATTGATGCTTAAGAATTATAATAAGGATTTAGAAGAAGTAAAAAAGATGCTGGAAGAGGACTTAAATAGAGAGATTGAAGATTTTACTATGCCCTATGTTATAAAACAAGTGGATGAAGGAATTCGCTGGATAACAACTGAAGGTTATATTAATCAGCAAATAGGGACTTTAGGGCAAAATCTTATTATGCCTCCTCTTTTTGAGGGAAGGATAATCCTTCTGACGGGATATGGCACTTTTAGTTCTGCAGTAATGTTTGCCACTATATGCCAGGATAATGGATTAGCTACTCTTTATGGGACACCTACAGGTGGCAAACCATCCTGTTTTGGGGATATTCTTAGCTTTGCTTTACCCAATACCGGTATTCCTTGCGGGGTTTCACATAAATATTTTCGGCGTCCGGATTATACAAGAGATCCTTCGGACAGTCTGTATCCTGATGTCTGGATTAAGATTACTCCTGAGGATTATTTCTCAGGAAAAGATACGGTTTGGGAAAAAGTTAGAGAAGATATTCAAAATAAGGCAGTACCTGAACCCAGAGAGCTTTAATAAGAAAATCAGGTAGTGGAGTTGTTGTTTCTTCCCAGTCCTAATCTTTGTTGTTGATATTTCTTGTTCTGGATGTTTTTCCACCAATCTTGATTTTCCAGATACCAGATAACAGTTTTACGAATTCCTGTATTAAAGGTTTCTTTAGGGGTCCAGCCTAATTCTTTTTGAATCTTAGTTGAATCTATGGCATAGCGTAAATCATGACCGGGACGGTCAGTTACATAAGTTATCAATTCTTTGTAGGACTTCAATTTAGGTGAGGGATGCAGTTCGTCTATTAACTCACAGATGATATTTACAATGTCTATATTTCTCATTTCATTGTGTCCTCCGATATTGTAAGTTTTGCCTATAGCTCCATTCTGAATGATGCAATTAATAGCTTCACAATGATCTTTTACATAAAGCCAATCACGAACATTTAAACCTTGTCCATAAACAGGGAGTGGTTTATATTCAAGGCAATTGAGAATCATTAAAGGAATGAGTTTTTCGGGAAACTGATAAGGTCCATAGTTATTTGAACAGTTAGAGATAGATACAGGAAGACCGAAAGTTCTATTCCAGGCTCTAACCAGATGATCAGAGCTTGCCTTTGAAGCAGAATAAGGTGAAGAAGGGTCATAGGGAGTGCTTTCAGTAAAAAGACCTTCTTCTCCTAGAGAGCCAAAGACCTCATCCGTAGAAATATGATGGAAGCGAAAATTCTTTTGTGCTTCTCTATCTAGTTTTTGCCAGTAACGCAAAGCATTTTCTAAGAGCACGGCAGTTCCAACGATATTAGTGTGAATAAATTCCATAGGTCCATCAATAGACCTATCCACATGAGATTCAGCGGCAAAATTAACAATCGTATCTGGTTGGAATTGTTCAAATATGGAGGCTATTTTTTCTGTATCTGTAATATCAGCTAGTTCAAAGAAATAGCGGTCGGGAAATTTATCTTGAATGTCCTTAAGACTTTCCAGATTACCCGCATAGGTAAGTTTATCTAGGTTGAGCACATAACCTGTGAAACCAGGATTCTCAAATAGATTGTGAATATAATTAGCTCCGATAAAACCAGCTCCACCTGTAACAATAATACGTTTCATATCAAGTCCTTCTCAATGATTTTATTAATTCTTTTAATTTTTGAAGTTCTTCTGGTGAAGAATATTCAAGGGTTATTTTGCCTTTACCACCTCGTTCTTTCACTTTAACTTTTAGTCCGAAAAAGCGATGTAATTCTTTTTCCAGGTTTTTTATTAGCTCTGGATTTGGTTCTTGAGGTTTTGGTTTTTCTAGTTGTTGAACGAAGGTCTTAGCCTTCTCTTCAGCTTGACGAACGGTTAAATGATACTTAATAATATGTTGAGCAAATAAAACTTGGTAATCGGGATCAATACTGAGAATAGCACGAGCATGACCTGAGCTTAGTTTGCCTTCCGAGACTAGAGCTTGTATTTCAATGGGGAGTTTGAGAAGTCGTATACAATTGGAGATAGTGGGACGGTCTTTACCTACAATTTGAGCAATTTCTTGATGAGTGAGAGAGAAATCTTCTACTAAAGTTTGATAGGCTCGGGCTTCCTCTATGGGATCTAAATCTTTCCTCTGAATATTCTCTACAATAGCAAGTTGAAGTTGCTCTTTTTTATCCACACTACGAATTACTACCGGAACTGAGTCCAGACCTGCCAGTTTTGCTGCACGTAATCTACGTTCTCCGGCTATAATTTCATAATATGAACCAGCAGTTTTATTCACAATTATTGGCTGGATGATACCATTAGCTTTGATAGATTCAGCAAGTTCTCCTATGCTTTCATCATCTATAACCAGTCTTGGCTGCAAGGGATTGCTTTTTATTTGGTCAATAGGTAAGGTACTCAAATGAGATTTAAGTTCTTCACTGTCTTCTTTATCAGGAATTAAGGCACTTAAGCCGCGTCCAAGATGTTCTTTCATACCTTTGTCCTTTCAATAATCTCGGTGGCAAGATTGAGGTAACTCATAGCTCCAGGAGAGCGAATATCATATAAAAATATTGGTTTACCAAAACTGGGAGCTTCGGTTAACTTGATGTTGCGAGGAATAATAGTACGAAAAACCTTCTCTTTAAAATAGTGCTTTACTTCTTTTGCCACTTGCAAGGAAAGATTTACTCTGCGATCAAACATTGTTAGTAGAACGCCGATAATATTAACGATAGGATTGATATTCTTTTGAATTAAGCGGATGGTTGTAAGCAATTGACTTACACCTTCCAAAGCATAATATTCACACTGAATAGGAACTAATAGGTCAGTTGCTGCCGTAAGAGCATTTACCGTCAAAAGACCAAGAGAAGGGGGACAATCTATAATTATATATTCATATTGATCTAAAACTGGTTGAAGAGCTTCACGCAATTTTTGTTCTCGGGCAAATTCATGCACCAGTTCAATTTCAGCACCAGTGAGATCTATATTTCCAGGAACACACCAGAGGTTATCTGTTTCCGTAGGAAGGATAGTATCGCAGATATGAACTTTACCAATTAAAGCATCATAGATTTGTAAGGAAAGGTTGTCTTTATCTATACCTACACCACTGGTGGCATTACCTTGAGGATCAAAATCCACTAGTAAGGTATTTTTTTCCAGTACTGCCAGACCAGCAGCAAGGTTTACGGCAGTAGTGGTTTTTCCCACACCTCCCTTTTGATTAACTATTGTAATTACTTTAGCCATATTATATTATATTATATATTTATTATCTAAACTGAGATGGTTCAAGAGCATAAATAACACGTCTGCCATAGGAAAAATTCTCTCTTATCAATTCCTTAGGTTGTAAATCACTAATATCACTGATATCCTGAGCCTTATAAAAAAGCATTGTTCCCGTTGGTTTAAGTAAACTATGCAAAGGTTTAAAATAGCGTTTTTCCATTTTTATAGCACGACAGAGGATGTAGTCAAATCTTTCTTCGGTGTAATAATCCTCAAGACGACTACAGATTGCCTCACAATCAGTTAAGTTTAGCTTATAAATCATCTCTTTTAGAGATTTTACTTTCTTCTGAGTAGAATCTAATAAAACCATTTTACAAGAAGGAACTACCAGCTTAACGGGTATACCTGGTAAACCACCTCCCGATCCAAAATCCAGTATTTTCCTGTTTGATAAATCTATAGATTTTAAAGGAAGAAGACTGTCAAGAAAATGATAAGTCCAGATTTCAGGGGCAGGTGTAGCACGAGAAATAAGATTAAGATACCGATTATAATCTATTAGTAGCTGATAATACATTTCAAATTTGGATAATATCTTATCTATATCTGAAAGTTTAAGTTCCTGCAGAAAATGGATGAATTCTTCTCTCTCGTTATTCATCTGGATATTTCAGGAGGTAGATTGCGCAGCAGAGTTTGAACTAAGAATGAATTATCATCTTTCATCAGCATTAAGGCTTCACGAGCGGAAGGATGTTTAATCTGTTTTAGTGAACGAGCGGCAAGATAGCGGAATCTCTCACTGGGATGATGTATATAGTTTTTAAGAAGATTAACACTTTTTTCACTATTTATAGCTCCGAGAACAGCAATGCAGGTAGTCTCATATTTTTTCTGGTTAAGAAGCCTCTGAACATAATCTACCAGCAAAGTATCTCTAGTTGCTGCAATTAGAGAGAGTGCATTCTTTGCTTCTAAGCTATCTTCTTTATCTATTACCCTATATAGTTCCTGGATAAATCGTGGAGAGTTAGCTACGAGGGTTTCAAGAGCTCGGTATTCAAGTGAGGATTGAGTACTAATTTTATTAGATAAAATATAGGGAATAGCTTCATCAGCTCGTTGAATTAGAATTTCTCGAGCCTTTTGAACTCTTTTCACCGCAGAGCCAACTTCCCATTCAGAAGCGGCAGCAAAGATTTCTTTTATGCTATCGGTTTCCTTAGGTAACGGAGCTTCTTCAGCTAATTTTTCTATCTCAGTGTGTGGAGTTATATTCAAATCTATATCCCGACCTATACCGTAGGTTCCAAGATACCAGGTGCTATTATTAGCTTGCAGAGTGTCAGGATAGCAATCATTTCCTCCTGCATCCAGAAAAAGACCAATTCCGCCAGTACTACGAGAGTAATTTGCATATCCATAATTTTGAGGATATAGTCGTTCATAGCGGTCGTCTCCATATTTATCTATAAAGATTCCCACGGAATTAGTTAATCCCAAGCCATTGCCACCTGGAATGGAATAAGCATCATTTCCTGCACTATCTATAAGGATACCTAAAGCCCAATCATGACCTGCACCCTGTCCTGGTCCATTTCTGCTATAGTAAGCGTCATCACCAGCTTCATCAAGCAAAAAGCCACAGGCAAGATGAATACCTGAGCCTTGAGGATAGTAGACAGCGTTATAGATATCATTTCCAGCTTCATCAAGCAAGAGTCCGGTAGCATACCAGTAACCAGAACCTTGAGCATAAACTCCACCCAAATATTTATCATTGCCCTTGCCATCAAAGAGTAAACCCAAACCTCCAGCTAGATCAGGCCTCAAACCGAAGCCCATACCCTGTCCTAAGGTGAGATAATCCAGAGGCATTAAAGGTTCGTGAAAATATTTCCCTCCCAGATAGTAGATATCTGCTCCAGCAAAATCCAGTATGGCACCGGTGCCATAAGTACTACCAAAGCCTTGAGCCATACAGGTAGCTTTATAGCTATCATTTCCATTAAAATCAATGATAGCTGCAATTCCGAACATTGCTGCTCCCTGAGAGAATAATCCACTTTGATAAAAATCATCTCCAGCCTTGTCCTGATGAAGATTTATCCCTATGAAGGAAGCAAACGAAAAATCTCCTGTCTGATAAATATCATTTCCAGCTAAATCTTGTGAATAGCCAAAACCATATTCACTACAAAAAATAGAAGCAATCTCAGGATTTCTATAAAGGTCATTTCCTTGATAATCTATAAAGATATAGAAGGGATTATCTATAGTGGTTTTAAGCTCTATTTCATAACGGTCATTTCCTGCAGGGTCATACATAAAACAGATAGGTGAAAGTTTTTTATCTTTATAGATATCATCTTCTTTAGTTCCGATAATCATATAGCCAGAATCTGTTCGTTTAATGATGGGCTTTTTATTATCATATTTCAAGGTGTTACAATGTTCAGTCAAGGCATCAGCAAGAGCGAGATATTTTATTCCTATTTGTAAAAGCAAGTCAAAATGTAATCGGGAAAATTCCTTTTCCAGCTTCTCTATATTCAATTTACTATAATTGGGGAGATTCCGCTGAGTAAAATAGGATTTATAAGCAAGAGTATCTTCAGCTTCAATGAATTGCCAGAGCCAGAAACTTATGAACTCCCTTAAACTTTTTTCATTCAGGTCGCGTATAACCTGATCAAATTCAGATTTAAAATTCTCAAGATGCAAATCCAGCCATTTAAATATATCTTCTGGCTTTTTTACTTTATGTGTGAGCTGATCAGCATAAACTGATTTTGCAGAAGGATAAAGTGTAGAAAATTGATGAGGATTGAGATTGAAAGCAATTCCTCCTATTTCACGAAGCAATTGTTCTATCTCACCATTTTTAGAGGAATTACATAATTCTTTTATGTGTTGAATATCTTCTAAAGCTAACCAGGGATTCTGAAGTTGATTCAATTGCCAGTTCAACTTATACTTAGTACTTAAATCCCAGTCCTTTTCAAACTTTAAGGAATTGGAGGTTAAACGCGCAGAATCCAACATATCTACTAATTGTGCCATCTCTGCAGAAGAAAGGATTCCTATGTTGTTAGCAGAAACTAAGCTAACCGAGAGAAAAAAGATTACAATGAAAAAGTACCGATGCATAAAAAGCTCCTTATCTTAAGTCACTTAATAAGGAGCTATATTTTGTGTCAATAACAATCAACTTTTAAGCTTAGCAGTTATCTCTGCAACATATCTTCCTTGATAACGAGCACCATCAAGTTCTGTTTGAGACGGCATACGAGGTTCATTACCACCTGCTATAGTAGAAGCTCCATAAGGAGAACCACCAGCAATTTCAGCCATCGTAGTTTGTCCATCAAAGGTATAAGGTAACCCAGCTATAATCATTCCGTGATGAAGCAAAGTAATCATAAAACTCAGGATAGTTGTTTCCTGTCCTCCATGTTGAGTATTAGTACTGGTAAAAACAGCACCAACTTTACCCACTAAAGAATGATTAGCCCAAAGCTGACCTGTAGCATCAAGAAAAGTTTTCATCTGAGCTGCCATATTACCAAAACGTGTGGGAGTGCCAAAGATTATAGCATCTGCATCAGCTAAATCCTGAACTCTTGCTACTGGTATATGTTCAAATATTTTCTGAGATTCGCTAGCATGCATCTTTTCTAATATCTCAGGTGATAAAGTTTCAGGAACTCTTCTAAGAAGAACTTCAGTTTCAGGAACACTCTGTGCTCCTTCGGCTTCAGCTTTCGCCATTTCGTAAGTATGACCATAGGTGGAATAAAACAGTACTAATATTTTCATTTTCTCTACCTCCTTTTATAGAATAATAGTAATCTAAATAGCGTTAATGTCCAAGTAAAAATTTCTCTTTTCCTTTATTGTAAATGTAAAATAGAGCAAGATAAAAGTTATATTTTGGGATTATTATATTATATTCATGGAGCTGATATTAATGATTCCGTTTTAGAATATCAATTACAAAGCTTTTTTCTATTTCTTCCTTAGCTCTTTCTTGACTCTTTCTTACCTAATTAGTTAAGTGACAGTTAAGGAAGAGATAATATTGGAACCTGCAATCTTTTCAATAAGATAGAATATTGATTAGAAAGAAGATAGCAAACTGATAGAAGACGGCAGTTACTTTAATAGGAGCATATTTGTTCAAATAAACTATTTTCAAAGCAAACTAATTTATAATTAATGTTTGTAGGAAAGAAAAAGAGATTGCGATAAGCCAAATATCTTGACACCAGTTCTCAGGGATAATTTGAAGAGATTAATTTATATTTTTAAATACTATTAGGTTGGAGAATGAAAAAAGAGCAGTTTCCTGAATTCTTAAAAGCGAATGAGAAAAGGATTTATAACTATTTGCTTTCCCTTTTAGGGGATGAAAGTGATGCTAGTGATGTAGCGCAAATGGTTTTTCTCTCCTTTTACGAACATATTGATAATATAGATGAGTCCACTGCTCTTTCCTATCTATATCGTATTGCCCATAATAAGAGTATGACATATCTGAAGCAAAAGAATCGTTATGTAAATTTTGAACCTCAAACCTTTGAAAGGATGGAAGACAGGAGCAATAAGAATGATCAAAAAGATTATTCCTTGCTTCATTCAGCTATAAAGGAACTTCCTCCAAGATTAGCTAGTGTCATACAGCTTCAGTATTTTGATAAGTTAAGCTATAAAGAGATTGCAGAAAAACTGGGGATAAGTGTCAAAGCTGTAGAATCATTATTAGTAAGAGCCAAGAAACGCCTCCGAAAAAAATTAATGAAGGATAGAATGGAAGGAAAGGTATAGATTTATGAACAAGATTTTAAGAATGAAATACGAAAAGAGGCAACCGTGAGATGCAGTAAAGCTCAATATTTGATAGAATTAAAGCTTGATAATGAGCTTCCAGAAGCAAAAGAAAAAGCTCTGAAGCTGCATCTGGAAAATTGCCCCCAATGCCGTAAATATGAAGCTGATGCCCGTGAATTGCAGCAATTATTAAGAAACATTACAATGGTAGAATTTCCAAGCTGGTTGCATAATCGTATTCTGGATGAGACGGTTAAACACGAGCGCAAAAGGGTACTAAACAGTTTCATAGTGAGATGGCAAACCATTCCTGCCTTAGTGGTGATTGTTTTAAGTTTGATTGGAGGTTGGGCAATAGGGAAAAGTGCCTACAGCAAGGTCAACCCTCTTCCCGAGAATGCTTCCGCAATTTATAGCAATTATTTATCGCAAACCGATAGTTTGAATCTAGTAGTTTTTGGAGAAAGCACTTTGATGGAGGATTTATTTTATCAAACGAGTGAGGATTATAAATGAGTAAACGTTGGTTGACTATTCTTTTACTTATCTCTCTTTTTCTTAATGCCGGAATTATTGGTGGATTGATATTTATGAATGCTTTTCGGCATAATCACATAGAACATCATTATCAAAGACCTCCCAATGGGCAAACTCCACGCGAGAGGGGTAAATTTATACCTCCTTCTAACTTTGATCCACAGATAGCAGCGTTAAGAGATAGTTTTCTAACTACTAAAAAAGAATTGATGGAAGAATTATCAAAGGATCCTATTGATGAAACAAAAGTTAGGGCTATAATTGAAAAATCTGTAGAGGCTCAAAGTAAGATGGAAAGAGCTATGGGTTATAAAATGCTGGAATGGCGTAAAACTATGACAGCGCAAGAAGCAAAAGAATATTTTTCCCCCAAAGTGGCAAGACTAAAAACTCAGGAAAAAAAAATTAATCAAAGGAGACAAGGCAAATGAAAAAGACCATTATTATCACACTAATCGCTCTGATGTTAATTGGCATAATTTGGGCTAAAGATACCGCTAAAAATCCACCTCCTTCAAATGTTAAAAGCGATCAAACATCCAAAGTGATTATCAATCCAGAAATGAATATTCGTCTCGGACAAGCTGGTTTTCAGAAAGCATTAAAAGAGCTCAATTTAACCGATGCGCAAAAAAGGAAACTGGATGAATTACAACTAAATCATAGAAAAGCTATGAATACGATTAATGCTGAGATCAGAAATCTTCAGCTTGACTTAAGAAAAGCCTTAAAAGAGGAAGATTATACTACCTCTAAGATTCTCAATAGTCAGCTTTACGAAAAAAAACGGGTCAGAGCTAATAACCGTATTGAGCTTAAGGAACAGATAATGAAGGAGCTTACTTCGGAACAAAAAGCTAAACTGCAATCTATTTTTCCTGGAGGTGGTTTAGGATTAGGTCCTCGTGAAGGAAAATTTTCACCCAATTATGAGAGATGTCCACAATGGAAAGAACGCCATCCTAGCAGTGAGAGGAATTTATAATAACTGATAGAGGCTGGATATTTTGCAGGCGATATAAACTTGCAATTGTCCTCTCAAAAGTGAAATCTAAATAGAAGGGTGCGTCGTAAAGTTTATATTACGACGCACCATTTTTTATAAAGAGTTTCCTTCTATATTAAACTTAAGCCTCAGAAGGGACTATATATAACTCTTAGATTTTTACTCGGACATCAATATTTCTGAATCTGGCAGGTGCAACACCATGTGATAATTGCATAGATTGTCCTGGTTCTCCCTTGCCACAACTGAAGGTGCTTTGATAATCCCATTCTTCTGGACCGCAAACACGGTCACAGGAATTCCAGAATTCTTTAGTAATACCGTAATAGGTTGGTTCTTTCACAATACCGACAATCTTTCCCTTTTCAATACGATAACCGATTTCGGTAGTGAATTGGAAGTTATTACGGTTGTCATCTATGCTCCAGGTTTTAGTGAAATCAAGTAAATAACCATGTTCTGTATCAGCTATTAGTTGATCCAGGGTGCCTTCTCCAGGAGCCAGACAGAAATTTGTCATACGCACTAGAGGAAAATCATCTCCATAAGAAGCTTTCATATTAGAAGAAGGTTCTAGTCCAAGTAGATGAGCTATCTGACGGGAAGTTTGTTGATTAACTAAGATACCATTTTTAATGATGTCTACTTTCTTTCCTACAACTCCTTCGTCATCTACGGGATGATATCCCATACCACGAGGGTCAGTGCTATCACTAAAGATATTTACTTGAGGAGAAGCATACTGGAAGGAGCCAATCATTTCAGGTTTAATAAATGTCTTTCCAGCATAGGATATCTCCATTCCAAAGATACGATCTGCCTCGGTAGCATGTCCAACGGATTCATGTAATTGAAGAGCAAGATGACCACTTCCGATAATGATGTCCGCTTTATCTTCTTCAATCGTAGGAGCAGAAAGCAGGTCAGTAGCTTCTCTTATTATTCGTTCTGTATTTTCTTCAAATTTATGTTTATGGAACAGTTCAAATCCTGCTCTTCCGGCACCCATATGTCCAGGCCAGGTACGGGATTGAACTTGAGCTCCATCCGAAGCTAATACCTCCATCATAGGAAGGGTATTGTAATAGGTGGAATGGGAATAGGTGCCTTCACTATTAGTGTAATATTTTTCCTGACGCATAAACATAGCATAGACTACAGAATGTACGATTTTCCCCTGAGGTTTAATAGCTTCAGCTAATTTATGCAGGTATCCTATTTTCTCTTCTTTAGGCATTTTAAAAGGGTCCTGCTCAGGATGATGTTCATATTCAGCTTGTACAGGAGAAAGAGGTGGAAATTCCACTTTATTTTTTTGGAAAAGGCTACCATAACGGGCATTGGAGATAGCAGTATTGATAGCCTTATCTATAGAATGATTACTTAAGTCTTGGGTTCCAGCAAAACCCCAGCAACCATTTATCAATACTCTAATACCGAGAGCGATAGAATCTAAATTAGTTCCATAAGCACGCAGGTAACCATTTTGAAAGGCAATAAACTCGTTATCTGTGTGGGTGATACGCACATCCGCAAAAGTGATTTCGGGAAGCGATAATTTTTGTATGGTTTGTTTTATTATTTGTTCCATTTTATTTCCCTCAGATTGTTTTAGTGGATGAAGAAATATTAAAGTCTTTAACTAGAGCATGAGGAGATTTTACTGTCTCAATATCAAAAATAGAATAGTTTCCTGAGAAAGGAACAGGATGACTACGATTTTCCAATGCCTGAATGTGTTCAAATATTCTAGCTATTTTTTCTGTAAAACGAAGATTATTAACGACTTTGGTTATTTTCCCATTTTCAATAAGAAAAGTTCCATCTCTAGTAAGACCGGTGATAGAGGTTTCTTTAGGATTGATAAAGTTCATATAATGTAAACTGGAAATGAAGAGACCTCGTTTAATACTGCCTATTAATTCATCTAAAGTCTTTTCTCCTGCTTCAATTTTCAAGCAAGATCCAGTATTTCCGTTTTTAGGAAGTCCTGTCTTATGGGAATAATAGTTATCGCACATAAAGTTACGAAAGATTCCCTGGTCAATAAGAGAAAGATAACGATAGATATGACCATTAGAACCGTAATCTTTGTGAATCATTTCTGGATCGTTAGGGTCATCACATACACTAACCCATTCAGGGAATACTTTTTGATTTAGTTTTCCTTCAAAGAAACTGCTGTGCTGGTCTAAAGCGCGAGCACTCATTCCATAGGCAAGATATTGAGTGAATTCACCCAGACAACGAGGAGCTAAAATTACATCATAAGTTCCTGGTTCTATATCTACAATATCATAAGCACAGTAACCTATTTTTTGTAATAATTTGTCTAGGAAGTTCCTTTCCTGGAAATATTGAAAATCTTCTCCTCCGAATGCTTCCACAACAGTTACCTGAGATTTGTTATGCACCGCTTTAACTTCCAGATAGTAAGGAGAACTAACACTGATCTTATCTAAGCCATTGCTGTTGACGAGCCTGTATTTTTGATAGTTACAGACGAAGGAGCCAAAAATATCAAAATTGTATGGAGCAACGGCATTTGCAATCCTTGCTAAAACTTCAGTTTTCAGTTTAAGAGGAACAACCTCAATATTGTTTATGACTTCTCTTGGTTTAGCAAGTGTTTTGTCGTTTTCCAAATCTACAAAATAAGGGTCTTCGGGCAACTTATCTATTATTGACAAAGCATCCTGCACAGCATTGTCAATAGTTTGGGAATTAGCATTATCCAGCATAAAGCTGAATGATTTTTTGCCTTTATAGATAGTTGCGTTTAGCGAGGTTACTTCCTTGCTGATGTTGTAATTAGTCTGGCTATGATAAAAACGCAGGAAGTCCGTTGTCCAGTATTGTTCAATAATTTCATATTGAAGCTCAGGATGAGCGTCCAGCAAGTTTTTCAGGTATTCTAGATTTTTCATTTATCCTCCAGTTAATTTTTTTAAATCCAAGAAGTGGTATTATATCGCCTCTTAGGGGAATTTTTACGAAGCAGGAAAGAGCCACTGGGTGGCGATACCTTTCCCTTTTGAACCACTCTATTTCCTCGCAGATATACTTCTTCTATGCTTCCTTCCAGTTTATGCATACTGCCATCAGGTGCCTTAAAGAAGGTTTCTTTTTCTGGATTATAAACCACAAAATCAGCATCAGAGCCAGCTGCTAAACAACCCTTAATGGGATAAAGTCCTAATCTTTTAGCAGAATTTTCGCTGGTCATTTTAATCACCGTAGCAAGTGGAACCTTACGCTTTTTCCAGAGTTCTGAGAGCGTCCAGAGATAGGAATAGGGTAACAGCTTTTCCGTTGTACCGCGAAATGCCTGACTAACATTTTTTGGTAGGGATAAAGCTTCTACATTGTTGGAAAGCATATATATTTTGTTGGTACGTAAAAGTTCAAAAAGTTGATGTTCAGGGTCATCCAGCTCTATCTCTTGATCCAGGTCTATTCCAGAGAAAAACTTCATCAAATCTCCAATACATAGGGCATAGGAGATATCTGTGCGTTTATATATACTGTTAAGAAATTCTATAGTAGGATAAAAAGATATACGAGGTATATGGATAGGATTCTCTTGAATACGTCGTAAAAGTTTCTTGATAGCATTGTCTTGTGACTGGAAAGAGAATTCTTTATCTTCTTCAAAATCATATCCCTGAAAAGCAAAGAGAGTATCAGATTCGTAAATATCTAGGAAAAGGTCCATTATCTCAGATAAAGAAAGGGTGGGTATGTGATGATTAGGAGAAGGATAAAAAAGTGCTAATCCTGCTATACCATGAGACCAAAGTTGCTGAGCTGCTTCAGCATGATAAGGATAGGAAGCCATATCAACATTACCCCATATTGCCATATCCAAATAGGAATTTTTTTCTATCAGTTCTTGCCAATAATTAAGGTCTTCTAAGTGGAATATAGGCTTTGGAATAAAATAACTCAGTTCAGCAAAACTTGTCCAACCCCCTAATAAGGCAGATTTAGTAATGTGAGAAAGGTTTTTTTCTGGATCTTTATCAGTTATAATATGGCTATGTGCATCCACTCCTCCAGGGAGCAAAATTTTTCCCTTGAGGTCTATAACCTCTGGTAGCTCATCTGATTGGATTTCATCACTGGAAATCTTGATAATAGTTTCATTAAACAGGACATTAACCCGTTTAAATGCAGCCGAGGTTGTCGGAAGAGAGACATTTGTGAATAACTTCATACTATTCCATTATTAAAACTATCCGCATTCTATACTTCATAAGAATAACGAATCTGTTATATGGTTCGGAAAATTTATTCTTTAATATAAAAAACAATTCTCCAAACTGATAGTATAAAATTATAACTCTCAAAATCTGTCAAGAAATAACTCAGTTAAAGAAAGATAATATAGTTCTAACATATTGAATTATAATGAATAATAAATGTAAATAGATGATAGGAGAGCTAAAAGAGTAGTAAAAAATGAATACAGCTCACGCTGGAAATACTTTTGCCGGTAAATTGTTCTATTTATAAAGGGTTATTTAAGTATCAAAGTCCTCTTAACGGAAGTATATCGCTGGTTAAAACGAACTATTAGAAAATACTCACCTGAAGGAGTATAAGTGCCATTATCACCAATCCGATCCCATACCATTTGTAGATTATCTTTCACCATACCGCTATAAAGAGTTTTAATCACCTTGCCTGCTTCTGTTTCAATACTTATTTGAACTTCCACGGGGCTATCAAAGCTTACGGTTATTTTGGTAAAATCATACATCGGATTAGGATCAATGACTATGTCTGTTAAGGCTTTGAGTTCGTCTGCTGATAAGATAGTCAGCATTAAAAGACTCATTGTTATAACTAATAATATCTTTTTCATTTTACACTCTCCTAAAGTTTTTACAAATATAATATATGCATATTTCATTCCCAAACAAATTTATTAGCAGATTCTGCTAAAATAATGGCACCTAAGACTCCAGCTTTATTTCCTGCTAAAGCTTTTTCTATCTTGATGTTTTGAGCATTTATTGAGGGTAAACATTCTTTGATTTTATTCTGAAGCTTTTCCCAATCATACAAAGCTCCCTCCATAGCACCTCCTCCTATAACAATAACTTCTGGGTCAAGAAGAACAGAAAGATTAGCAATACCCTGGGCAAGTATAGATAATCCTTCCTCTATTATTCTATAAACTTTAGGGTCTATTGCTGCAAGGTTGAGTAAATCTTTAACATTTAAGGAAAATTCTGTTTTAGAAAAGGGTATTTCCAGTAAGCTAATTCTTCTCCGAAGACCATCCATAGAGGAATAAGCTTCAACACAACCCTTTCTTTTGCAAGAACATATTTCTCCTCCAGGAATTATGCAGATATGACCCAGTTCCATAGCATATCCATGAGAACCGTGGAAAATGTTATCTTTTTGAACAAATCCACAACCAATGCCACTTCCGACAGTTATGCCTACTATATCGTTTTTAAAATTTCGTTGCCAGGCTTCAGCAAAGCACATCAGGTTGGCATCATTATCCCAATAAACAGGAAGTTTTATATTATCAGGAATTAGGCTTCGGATATCTATATTTACTAAAAATGGGAGATTGGGATTTATTCCTACTATTTGATGATTTTTGAGGTCTATTGTGCCTGGCGTTCCTATACCGATAGCTTGTATGTTTTGCCCGATAGGATTACTAAGAGCTAAATTTAAAATATCAGAGATAATATTTTTTAAATAAGAGAGCGATTTTATGGAAAGGTCTTTTTTGTTAAAATACTGTAAACCTATTTTACAATTACCCCATCCATATTTGACACTGGAAGCACCAATGTCTATTCCTAAGAAATATTTATTTGATGTTATCATATCAAATAAGTGGGGTGGGTGATGGGGATCGAACCCACAACGCCCGGAACCACAATCCGGTGCTCTGCCAGTTGAACTACACCCACCACAAAGATATTTTTTAAGTATCTAATGAAATGGCACGCCAGAAGGGATTCGAACCCCTGACCCGCAGCTTAGAAGGCTGCTGCTCTATCCTGCTGAGCTACTGGCGCATTTTTTGGTAGCGGTGCAGGGATTTGAACCCCGGACCTGCGGATTATGATTCCGACGCTCTAACCAGCTGAGCTACACCGCCCTACTATATTTAAAAGAGAAAAAATCCGGTGTTTCCACCGGCTTTTAAAAATGGTAGCGAGGGAAGGATTTGAACCTTCGACCTTCGGGTTATGAGCCCGACGAGCTACCAGCTGCTCCACCTCGCGTCTAGAAAGACAAGTAAATATAACCATATATTTTTGTCAAGTTATTTTATTACCTAGTTCATAATTATTTTTATTTATTTACGCTATAATTTCTCTTTCCCTTCAAATTATTTAATTTTTTATTCTCCACCAATTACTAATATCCAGCTTATGCCCAGCTTATGCCCAGCTTATGTCCAACTTATGTCCAACTTATGTCTGAAATGGGACATAAGGTACTCATAAATTTGAGAATGATTGGCGAATTTAAGTAAAGATATAGGATGAGTTAAGCAATAGAATGTTTAATTGAGTTATCCTGTGTAGATTATAATTCATTGCTTTAGTTGTGATTAAGTAGATAGAGTGAACAATTTATTTCAAGGAAGCTTATAATGCTGGTTGTAAAATTTATTGACAGCTTAGTCGGGCAAATAAAAAGAAAACAAACTGATTAAACGGTAGGAAAATGAAAGAATGGAAATAATACTAAGCGTTTGTTTTATATACTTAGAATTGGCAATTTTAACCTCTTAAGGTCAGTTCTCAAATGGGTGTTTTGATAGATTATTTTATCTTGATATCTGCAATAGGATAGAGATGACTCAGAACGATAAACCTGCTCCTCTTTTTCTTCCTGTTCTTTTTTGGTGTGTAGGTATCGCTTTATCCCGAGCATTAGTTATTCCCTTTATTTGGCAAACAATTATAGCATTGGCATTGTTTGTCTTGGCTCTTTTTTTTAAATCTGGTCGCATATATCTATTATTAGGAATTTGTCTGCTCTTAGGTGGAATGCGATGGACAGTTGCTCAGCAACCTTCAGCTTTAGAAGAAGTATTTAAAACTAAATCTCATATTCAGCAAGATTCCAGATTTTTAGTTACCAATCTCATATCTTCTAAGTCAAATCTGTATCAGATAAGATTATACGAAATTGCTGGTATTAAAAATCGGGAAAATCTTCTTTTATATAGTGATTATAAATTAAATCCCGGACAGCAGTATTCTGCATTATTAGAAATCGTTCCTGCTGAGACTGATGCTGTATTGGATATGTATCCATCACTTCCTCGTGCTTACATCCGGCAAAATCTTAAAGCCGAGAAAATGTCTAAAGCTCTATTTCCTATAGCGATATGGCGAACTAAATTGCTTGCTAATCTGGAAACTAAGATGGGAGATGAAGCAGATTTTGCTAAAGCACTACTGTTTTCGGATATTTCTGCTAAAGGTAAATACCGAGATGAGTTAACCCGGAGTGGTATGATTCATTTGATTGTAGTAAGTGGACTTCATATCTGGTTCATTTATGCAATATGTATGATAGTTTTGAAAGCCTTCTTTCCTCCCAGGCTAGCAGAATTAATTTTTCTTATTCTTATAATTTTTTATGCGGCATTGAATTACTGGGCACCTCCAGTTTTACGCTCTATATTAATGATAGGATTGATGATAATTGCACGCTGGCGAAATATCCCTCTTGGTAGTTCACAACTTCTGGCATTAAGTATGTTAATAATTACGGCAATAAATCCTAATCAATTGTTTGATATAGGATTGCAGCTTTCTTTTCTATGTGTGGGAGTGATATTACTGGGTCTACCCCATATTGAATGGATAAAAGAAAAGGATATACAGGCTTCCAATATACGCAATAAAGTGAACAATTTTTTTGATTTATTGCTAATGAACTTAGTTGTAGGTTTAGCAGTAATGCCGTTAACGCTTTATTATTTTGGTACTGCTTCGCTAAATGGTATAATTGGTAATATATTAGGCATTCCTCTTTCTGGTGTGATTTTAATTTTAAGTTTTCTTATTTTAGTTATTCCAGCTGTAAATCTACTTTCTGCTTCTTTGATTAATTCCTATCGTTTTCTCCTTTATATCTTTAATTATTGGACCGAGTTGGTGGCTAGTATACCTTTCTATCTCCAAAATTACTGGATAACGAGCTTGCAATTAGCAGGTTGTATTCTGCTTATTATTGGTGGACTATCTATGCTCAGGAAATTAAGGATAAGCTGGCAAAAACTCATAATCTGTCTGATAGGAATAGTCCTTATCATTGTTCCTCAATTTCTTCATCCAGCAGATAAGGGAATCTATCTTTTCAATTGTGGAACAGGAGATTGTATATTAATTTCTCTCAATGATGGTCAAAGCATAATGATAGATACGGGTCCATATTATAGAGTTTCAGAAAAAAGCTGGGCATCTCAGAAATTAATTCCCTGGCTTAATCGTAAGAATATAAAAGAGATAGATTGGTTACTTTTAACTCATCTGGATTCTGACCATTCTGGTGGCTTTCCTGATATAGTTAATTCACTCCCAATTAAAAATATAGCAGTAAGCGATGAAACCATATCTGATCAGCGATGGAAAGAATGGGAAAATTATGGTCTTTTGGATAAGATTAATATTCACTGTATTGAAGATACAATCAGTTATAGAATTGGGGAGGCAAGTTTAAAGTTTTTACATCCAGCTAAATACTTCTTTCCGGCTACTTCCAATAGTTCTTCACTTGTAGTAAGGATGGATTATCAAGGTAAGCGTTATCTTTTTACTGGAGATGCTGATATAAATGCAGAATTTTATATGCTGGAACATTATCCTGAGGAACTTAAAGCAGATTATTTAAAAGCAGGACATCACGGAAGTAAGAGTTCCAGCAGTAGAGAATTTATTCGGACAGTTCTTCCAGAAGAAGTTTGGATATCGGTAGGTCGTAGAAATCAATGGAATTTTCCTCATCCTGAGCCAATGTATAATTTCCAGCTTTATGCGGAGAGTATAAGGCGCACATCTGAAGGAACTATCTATCATTCTTTTACACAAAAAGATTGACAAGGTAATGAAATCAAAAGTTGAAGTAATTTAATAAGTTAGAGAGGAGATTGAATTTTATGTTCACTCAGATTGAAGAAGTATTGGGTGTACCTCTGATATTGGAAATGATTGAAGCAGAAGGTGAGTTCCTTAAATCAGTTAAAAAGGAGCATTTAACCGAGTGTCCGGAAAATTTTTACGATAATTATTTCTTACCTATACATTACAAAGAATTAGGACTAATTATAGATAAGCTCACTGCACATAAATCTAAATTGAATACCTTGCTGGAACTTTTAGCGGCTATTCCCAATTTAGAGTTTCCTCTACATAAAAATGTTAAGATTTTAACTATGCATCAATTATATGAAATTAAAGAATATATTTATTACTACAATCAATTATACTATTTTTTGGAAAAGCAAGGCTGGTTGGATCTCTTTGATAATGTGAGGGATCTTACAGGATTTTTTGAAATATTAGACCCTGAAGGTTTTGGTTTACCTATATTTGTTATTTCATCTGCTTATTCTGACGAAATAGGCGATATTTTGAGTGGACAATTACAATTGATGCAGGAACTAAAAGAATCTTATGAGCAGCTTCTGGAAAAAGCAAAAAAGGAATTGCAGATTCCCTATCTTAAAGAAAGTTTCACTATTTCACGAGCTGAAACAGAATTAGCTGATAGGATCATTCACTCTCCCTATTTTATTTTAACGGCAGAAAATGTAGCCAATTATAGTTTTGAGTTAGCAGATGATGAACATTGTCTGGAACTTAAAAAGAAAATTAATAATCTTCAGGAAAAAATGGAAGCAGAGGAACGCTATGTATTACAAGAACTGACCGATATTTACCGAGAATGGGAAAGCAGTATTTTTTTAAGCTGGTTATCTTTAAGAACAAGTGCCTGGAAAATTCTTTTGAGCAATTTCGCTATTAAATATAACTGTTGTATACCAGTTGTATGGCGTAAAAAAGCAATCATAGTTAAAAAAGCAGTTAATCTTCCTCTAAAGCAACATTTGGAAAGTATGGGCAGAAAATATCAACCTGTAGATTATGAATTTAGTGGTTCCGTTTCTCTTCTAACTGGTCCTAATATGGGAGGTAAAACTACGGTTTTAAAAACCCTAGGTCAGTTTTGCACTCTACTTCACTATGGTATTCCCCTTCCCTGTGAAAGTGCAGAATTACCGCTATTTAAACATATCTGGTATAATCAATCTGAGACGTATAATAATGCTGATTTAAGTAGTTTTGGGAGAGAAGTGGTATCGTTTACTCAGGCAATACAGCAATCTGGTACCAATCTCTTTCTTTTAGATGAATTTGCTCGCGGTACCAATCCTATTGAAGGTGAGTTATTGGTTTCAGCAGTATTGCAATATCTTGCTGCCACCAAAAATATGAGTATTGCGGCAACGCATTTTACTGCACCAACAATGCTTCCCAAAGTTACGCAATATAGTATAGCAGGATTAAATTTGGATAAAATCCAAGCTCAAAATCCTAAGGATGCTAATGAGAGGCTAAAAATTCTTAATGAGGCTATGGACTACAGTATTAAGCGCTTACAAAAGAATGAAGCTCCCCCTCTAAATGCTATAAATGTGGCAAGAATCCTTGGAATGCCCGAAGAGGTTTTAAAATATACTGAGATTAAAGATAAATGAAAAGAATAACTTTATCTGAAACCATTGAAATAAGTATGGAAATAGGGAAAATCTTGCTTCAAAATGGTTCTACGGCAAATCGTGTGGAACTTATGATGTGCAAGGTATGTAAAATTTTTGGGTATCCTCAAACTGAAGCTTTTGTTACTCCAACGGGCATCTTTCTTACAGTTTCTGATGGTAAAGAAAATATCACTACCAGTATTAAGAGAATTGAAAATCGGAAAACTGATTTAGGGAAAATAACTAAAATCAGCCATCTAGTCAATGAAATGGAGAAGCAATATTGTAGAGACGGATTATGTATGTGGGATGCCGATAAATTTAGAGATGAACTAAGACATATTGAGAATGAGAGAGCCTGGCCAGAATGGTTTACCATTTTTTGTGGAGGTTTGACCAGTGGTTGTTTTTGTTTGTTATTTGGTGGTAGTTGGTTGGAATTTGCAGTTGCTTATATAGTTGGAGTTTTAGTTAGTTTATCTTTAAAATTACTTGGTAATTTAAGACTTAACAGTTTTTTGACACATATAGTGGGAGCTGCATTAATAGTAGTTTTTGCCAAAGTTTTGGATATCTGGGTACCCTATATAAAACTGGATAACATAATTATCGGTGGAATTATGCTTTTAGTTCCAGGTTTAAGTTTTGTTAATGCAATTCGTGATGCTATGAGTGGAGATCTTGTTTCTGGAACTGCAAGAGGTATTGAAGCAATAATGTTAGCTATTGCTATTGCTGCAGGAAGTGGTATTATGCTTAAGCTTTTTGAACTATGGGGGATGTAAAATGCGACCCTTTGACCATCTAACTTTAATGCAATTCTGCTGGTCTACCTTATCTATACTTGGCTTCTCTATAAGGGTAAATCTTAAAGGTTGGAAAATCTTTTTGATAGCACTGGGTGGAGGATTAACCTGGGCATTTTATCTCATATTTTTATATTTCAGTAAGTCCCTGTTATTCTCTATCTTTTTCTCTGTGTTTTTGGTATGTACTTATTCCGAGGTTGTAGCCCGTTTGAGTAAGATACCGGTTTCAGTTTTTGTCACCTGTGTTATTATTCCCCTTGTTCCTGGTAGAAATCTTTATTATGCGATGCAAGCTTATATTGCTGGAAATAGTGCAGTCGCTTCTGAGAATCTTTATAAAGTGTTGTTGATTTCTGGAACCATAGCCTTAGCTATAGCAGTAGTGAGTAGTGTGACAAATATTATCTTTAGATTAAAGGACAGATTTTAGGAATAAATAGGATGTATAAATCAATTAAACAAATCAATCTGGAAACAAGAATACAGAAAATGTTACAGGGTAAGCCATTAGAGGCAGCCCAAATACTTTTTAATGACCCCGAACTTCAGACTATGCAAGAATATGCAAATATAGTGGCAATCAAGAGATTGGGCTTTAATGATCATGGACCGGTCCATGTGCGTAAAGCCACTTTGAATGCCATTCAGATGTTCAAATTACTCAATGAAGCTGGCATCAAAATGAATCTTGAAAAAGAAGGGGTTGGTAAAGCCGAAGATTCACTCACTGCTGTTCTTTTATCTTCTTTACTACATGACCTTGGGATGTCAATTGCCCGGGATTCACATGAACAGCTTTCCATTCAGTTAGCTCTTCCTTTTATAGATAGTATTCTGAATACAATTTATAATCCTGAAGAACTAATGATCAAGACTGCTATTAAGGCAATTGCTATTGAGGGCATCTTTGGTCATATGGCAACCAAGCATATATATTCTTTGGAAGCAGGTCTAGTGCTAATTGGAGATGGAAGTGATATGGAAAAGGGAAGAGCAAGAATACCCGCTATGCTTTCTAATGCACCACGAGTTGGTGACATTCATCGCACTTCTGCCAGTGCCATTCAGAAAGTTCAGATTCATAAAGGAACAGAGAAACCTATTGCTATCACGGTAAAAATGAATGCCTCCGTTGGTTTCTTTCAGGTGGAAGAGGTCTTTTTCCCTAAAATAAATAATAGTCCGGTCAAGCCTTATATAGAATTGTATGCAGGTGTAATAGATCGTGAAATGTTAAGATATTTATAGTCAGAGCTTTTGAAGAAAAGAAAAAAGCCGCTTCCCTTTTCAGGTAGCGGCTTTAATTATATTTATTTTAGCTAATGATCACAGAGCCATTTTGATAGTCCAGTTTGATTTGAGGTCCAACTTGACCAGCAATCATAGCCTTTGCCATTGAATCTTCTACCTCTTTTTGCATTAAGCGTTTCAAAGGACGTGCTCCATATTGTGGATCATAACCAGCTGTAGCCAGATAATCAATCAATGCATCAGTCCAGCTAAGTTCTATTCCTCTTTCTTTTACCCGTTCTGCTAATTGATTGAGTTGAATCTTTACGATTTCTTTTATATTCTCTCGGCTAAGCCGATGGAAGATAATGATATCATCCAGACGGTTCAAGAATTCTGGACGGAAGTATTGCTGTAGAATATTCATCAGATGTGGACGTAATGCTTCCAGGTCTTCAGCTTCGTAGATTTCCTGAGAAGCGATATTGGAAGTCATTATAATGATAGTATGACGGAAATCTACCGTTCTTCCTTTTCCATCAGTTAATCTTCCATCATCCAGAATCTGTAATAGAATATTAAACACATCAGGATGAGCTTTCTCTATTTCATCAAAGAGAATAACCGAATAAGGTCTTCTACGTACACCTTCGGTTAGATAACCACCTTCTTCATAACCTACATAGCCAGGAGGAGCACCTATAAGACGTGAAACGGAGTGTTTTTCCATAAATTCACTCATATCAAGCCTTATCATAGCCTTTTCGGTATCAAAAAGATAGGCGGCTAAGGCTTTAGCTAGCTCAGTTTTACCCACACCAGTAGGACCTAAAAAGAGGAAAGAACCTATGGGACGATTGGTATCACTCAATCCACTTCTGGAACGGCGAATAGCATTAGCCAGAGCGGTGATACCTTCTTTTTGTCCTACAACTCGCTGAGAAAGGATATCTTCCAGATTAAGCAGCTTGCTCATTTCACTTTGCACTAGTTTAGAGACGGGTATATTGGTCCATTTTGAGACTACTTCAGCGATAAGTTCTTCGTCTACCTTTTCTTTGATTAGAGGTTCATAGTCTTCAGTAGTATTTTCTCTTTTATCTATAAGTTCAGCTAGTTCTTTTTCTTTTTCTTTAATGATTCCATAACGCAACTTTGCTGTAGTTTCTAAATCACCTTCACGTTCTGCTTTATCTGCCTGTAATTTCAAGGATTCAATTTCAGCTCTGAGAGCACGAGTTCGTTCAAATAACTTTTTCTCGTTTTCCCATCTTAAACGCAAAGTATTACGTTTTTCAGTGAGCTCTGCTATTTCTTCATTTATCTTTTCCAGACGTTGTTTGGAGAGTTTGTCCTCTTCTTTTGCTAGGGAGAATTTTTCTATTTCCAGTTGACGAAGTTTGCGCTCCACTTCATCCAATTCTGTAGGCATAGAATCCATTTCCATTCGCAGTTTTGCACAGGCTTCATCTATAAGATCTATGGCTTTATCAGGGAGAAAGCGATCGGAGATATAACGGTCACTTAAGACAGCAGCAGCAACAAGTGCTGTATCTGTAATCTGAACACCATGATGAATCTCATATTTTTCACGAATTCCACGAAGAATGGAAATGGTATCTTCCACACTAGGTTCCTGTACCATTATGGGTTGGAAACGTCTTTCCAGTGCGGGATCTTTTTCTATATGTTTACGATATTCATCAATAGTAGTAGCACCAATACAATGCAAGGTGCCACGAGCTAATGCTGGTTTAAGCATATTGGAAGCATCCACAGCTCCCTCTGCTGCACCAGCTCCTACTACGGTATGAATTTCATCTATAAAGAGAATAATGTGGCCTTCAGATTTTTCTACTTCTGAAAGTACAGCTTTCAATCGCTCTTCAAACTCACCCCGAAATTTTGCACCGGCTAAAAGAGCTGCCATATCCAGTTCCAGTATCTCTTTATCTTTTAAATTTTCTGGAACATCACCATTAACTATTCGTCTTGCTAGCCCTTCTACAATAGCCGTTTTACCTACTCCTGGTTCACCTATAAGAATAGGGTTATTCTTTCTTCTACGAGAAAGAATCTGAATGGTACGACGAATCTCTTCATCTCTTCCTATAACTGGATCTAACTTCTCCTGACGAGCAAGTCGGGTGAGATTCCGAGCATATTTTTCTAATGCCTGATATTTAGCCTCGGGATTCTGGTCAGTAACTCGCTGATTACCTCGTAACTCTTTTAAGGCTAAAAGCAGTTTATCTGGAGTTACTCCTGCATTTTGAAGTAACCTGGCTGCGTCTTTACCTTTCTCCACTAAAGCCAATAGTATATGCTCCAGACTGATGTAATCATCCTGTAACTGGTCTGCTTCTCTTTCTGCTTGATTAAGAATATCCAAAACATTCTGAGAAAGATAAAGCTGACCACCACTAACCTTCGGTAATCTTTTCAAGGCATCTTCTACCTTTCTTTCCAGATCAGCAGTATTTACCTCCAACTTTTGCAAAACCGGAATCACTAAAGATTCCGTTTCTTTTAGCATTGCTAAAAGTAGATGTAAATCTTTTATCTCTTGATGCCCGTTTTCTTCTGCTATTTGTTGCATTCCTTGGAGAGCATCCTGACTTTTTATGGTAAATCTTTGTGCATTCATATTCATCTCCTTTTTAATAAAAATATAAGTGAAAAAAGAGAAAGGGCAAGCGGAAATATTAGCAGTCTAACAGATAGACTGCTAATTATTTTTGGTTAAATTTATGATACCTCTTAAAATAAAATTATAAGAGATAATCCTGTTTCTATCATTACTCACTCAATATTATTTTTAGAAGTTTCATTAATAAGTTTGTTAACAAAAGTAGGGAGTATAAAAGCGGCATAATGTATCTTTGAATTGTAATACTTGGTATTTAAATTAGCTTCTATGATTTTCCTTTCTATTTCTGCAGAGAGAGGATGGTATTTTTTTGAAGCTATCTGAAACAGCCAAAAACCTGCTTGATAAGTTTGAATGGCAGCTCCATAAGCTTTAACAATAGGAAATAAAGATTTCAAGTTTTGGTTAACTTGAGAGATAAGTTCTGCCAATTCGGGAATCCAGGGAGATTCTGATTGGAGGCATAAAATCCCATCTTCGTCTAGAATTTTGAAACAATCTTTAAAGAAATTTAGGCGAAAAAGACCTTCTGCTGGTCCTACTGGATCGGTAGAATCAACTAAGATAACATCGTACTTATCCGTGCAATTGTGTACATATTTAATTCCATCTGTGAAGATGATGCTTACTCTCGGGTCTTGAGTTGAGGAAACTAAATGGGGGAAATATTTTTTAGAGACCTTAGTCACTAATTCATCAAGTTCTACCATCACAACTTTCTCTGTGCTTTTATGTTGTAAAACCCGGGTTAGGGTTCCACAATCACCACCACCGATAATAAGCACTTTTTTTGGATGGTCGTGAGTAAACATTGTAGGATGAACGAGCATTTCATGGTAAGCAAATTCATCCTTTTCAGTTAGCATTAAATCCCCATCTAATAAAAGTACTTTCCCATAAGCAGGAGTTTCCACTACCTCAATCTTTTGATAAGGACTCTGGATGCTTTCCAAACTCTCTGTAACCTCAAAGGTCAGGGCTTGATATTTACTGTGATAATCTATATGCCAATAACTCATAATTCATTAAGGTTTATGCTTAATTGGTTCATTTCCAGTATCAAAAAGACCTCTCCTTAATTCCATATTACTAGTATGTTTGCTCTTAAAGCATTTTTGTAGGTGTTTGAAGAGGTCCCAGGGAGAGATAGTCTGACCGCAGGTAAAGATATCCACTGCCGCATATCTATATTCAGGCCAAGTATGGACAGCTACATGAGATTCAGCAATTACTACTACTCCACTTATTCCATAAGGGCTAAATGAATGGAAAGTATCACTGACCACGGTGGCTTTTCCAATTTCACAAGCTTCTAACATTGCTTGGCGAATAGCCTTTTCATCTCGCAGAATGTCCTCATCACATTCATAAAATTCTGCTAATATTTGTTTGCCTAATGCTTGCATTTTTTCACCTCTGTAGTTTTATTTTGAAGGTATAAAAGGAAAATCCGCATTACTCGGATTTAGGGAAATATCCTTCACCGGAAACTTACCAACTACTTAACTAGGATAAGTTTCCGACCACAGAGGCTTCAATGTTGCGCTAAAAACGGAAAGTTGTAGCAATACCTCCTTATCGTCTATCCAGATGCTGTTAAAACATCTGGCATAAAGAGCTTCCTGGCAAATAGTAATGCCTAAGAAACGTTCTTTTTTCATGAAGACTCCTTAGCATTTCTTAACCTTATATATAATAAACCCCAATCTTTTTTTGTCAATAGAAAAATGTTTCTTTGGCTTTGAACTAAAATAATGAGTATGTTCTTTATTAAATTTGTTTAGCTAATGAAAAAGAGGACTAGCCTTTACTCGTTGTTCTAAGAGATAAACCGGATAAATAATTATAGCCAGTTATATTAATGCTTAATATCTTTGATATTATAT
>DFOM01000039.1 GCA_002376725.1 Cloacimonetes bacterium UBA3541
ATAAATTCCAGCCACTACTGGCTGACCCTCATCATTTTTGCCATCCCAGGCGACAGTGTGTTCGCCGGGGGATAGTTTTTGATTGTTAATTAAGGTACAAATGAGCTGGCCCTTAATGTTATAGACTGCAACAGTAGTTGGGCTGTTGTCAATCTGACTAAATTTGATAGTACACCTACCCTGGCAAGGATTAGGATAACAGGAGAGTTCAGGCTCGGGGATTGTCGGGGTAGTTGGGTCATCGTTAGCTACGGTGGTGGAGAGCTCGGTTAACCAGAAGGTTAGAGGACCACCATATGTTTGGTGGCAACAGGATATACTATAGATCTTAGTTGAATCTACAGCGACCGCTCGTGGGCGACAGAATGGCATGGTGCTTTGGTTAATGCGCCACACCAGATTGCCTTGATGGTAGGCCATAATTGCCCCGCTAAAACCATCTTCGCCATTGGGATCGTCACCTAGTCTAATAGCTATGGGCAATATCAATTGGTGGTTGTCATCAACCGCTATGCTGGGGCCGGCAAATCCGGTGCTGTCAGGGCCAGCTATATCGACAATTGATTCTACTAAATAATTAGTGCCTTGATCGGCGACTTCATAAATGAGACCATTGTTCCAGGGCCTGACTTGCCGGGCAGTAAAGTAAATATTATTACCATCGGCTAAACCGTTAATGTTAGAGAGGTCATCAACCTGTAAGAACCAGATAGTTTCCGCCATACCATTGATAATTTTTACCTTGGTCAATTTTATTCCAGTGTTCCACTCTAGGCCCATTGGCATATCATCAAATAAGTAGAAGGTGGAGTCAGCTGCTGCATAAGCATTGTGAGAGCCGCAACCGGAAGCTCCGTCAGTTATAATTGGCCAGTGGTTAATTATTTGACCGCTAGCATAGTCAAGTAACACTAAATGGCTGGAGATGCTGTAGCAAGTCAAAAATTCCGCTGAGCTGGCTGACAGTGAGAAATTACCATAGTTTGACAGGTCACGTACCCATAAAGTATCTCTTTGGGCCGATAATTTAACTATTAGCCCGCCGTCAGCGTAACAGAGATTATTATCTGGTGTTTTAACTAGCTCATCTTTCGTGTTGAAAGGCGAGTTCATATTTACTGACCATTCTGTTTGCTTGGTTATTAGATTAACTTTGACCACCTGGTTAGGCTGACAGCCGACCCTAAGATAGGCTGCATTGTTTATGATGATAAAATCATAAACATCAGAACCAACTATTGACAGTTGGTCTATACTGACTATTTGTGGCGCTCCATTTTGGGCCACTAGGGAAACGATAATGGTTATCCACAGGATAACCAAAAGATAATTGCGAATTCTTAGCATAAGACACTTCCTTTCTTTTATTTATCTATTAATCTGCTACACTCAATCTGAATTTATAAATATTATATCTTATGATTTATGTCAAGATTTTTTCTAAGCAATTTTTGGTATATTAGTTTCATTCTTCTCAAGCAGTCAGGAAGGAAAGATGTTAGTATCTTGCCAAATGCGGGAAGAGCATTATCTCCGAAGCGAATGACTTATGCTTCAAGGGGGATTTTATTTAGCTTTATAGATTGTAAGGGCTAATCTAAGAAGAGTTTTGGAGCTTTACGACAAGAAGATGTGCCATCTTGCTATAAAAAACTGGAGGTTTTGAAAAACTGAAGTTATCTTGTCTACCATAATGGGGAAGTATTAATCCTCATCTATGAATTTCTGGAGGAGCAATCTTTATCGGAGAAGGAGAGGACCCTATCTCCGAAGCTCTAAAGGTGTTATCCTTACTTTTTTCTTACGAATAGGAAAAATTATTTTTTATGTAATTTTTCTTACCTCTATCTTGACTCCTTCTCCTCTCCAGATAAGGGAGAGAGTCAAGAAAGAGTCAGGAAAGAGACAAGAGAGAGAGAATTAAAATATTTAATTATTTATGATTTTAATAATAGATGTTTGTCAATTTTAATATAGCTAATGATATAATTGATGATTACTCTTACTCTACAATCTGTCTAATAATCCAGCTCGCAGCCATCATTCCCATAATAGCGGGCATATAACTTATGGTTCCCACCTTACCGCGTATTCTCCCTCTATGAAGGAGGTCTTCATCGGGACTGGGTATATCCTTCAAAATCTGCCTGGGAAGCTCAGAAGAATAGACGCAAGGAAAATTACAGTCCACTCCCCAGCTCCTTAAATACTTTCTAACTCTTCTTGCTAAGGGACAATTAATGGTTTGATTTAAGGGGGAAATATGAATCTGCTCCGGGTCAAGTCTATTTCCAGACCCCATCACCGATATAATTTTAAAGTTATTTTTCACGGCAAATTCCAGCAGACCACATTTAGGACCTAAACTATCTATGGCATCCAGATAAAAATCCTGTCCGGGAAGAAGTTTTTCTCTATTAGTAGAATCGAGAAAAACAGGATAGGTTTTCACTTCTGCATCAGGATTGATGTCCTCTATATGCTGTTTCATTACCTCAGTTTTGGGTTTTCCTAAAGTATGATTTAAAGCCAGCAACTGTCTATTAAAATTGCTCTCCCCCACCACATCAAAATCTATGAGAGTGAAATGTCCGATTCCAGCACGGACTAATGCTTCCACAGCATAGGAGCCCACACCACCCAGACCTATAATTGCCACGCGAGCATTTTTCAACTTTTCCATAGAGCTGGGACCTAATAAGAGAGCGGTACGACTGAATCTAACTTCACTCATTATTTCCCTTCCATCAAAGCTATAAAGTTATCCCACTGAATGCTAAGTACTTCATCTGCATTCACTTTGCATAGATTGGGTATCTGCTCAAACACATCTAATAATCTTAAGAGTGGGTTATGTTCTCCTGGCAGGACATAATCTCTGGTTATATCGGTTTCCATTAGATATCTTTTATCATTTACCATTTCCTGCAAGAGGTTATGTTTATCTGGTCGCAAAATTCTTTCACTGATAGTAAAATAGCTATTAAGACGAGAAAGTAAACGATAGCCTTCCAGGCTTCCAGCATACCCATGCACCAGATATTTCAAAGGGTAATGCTTCAGCAATTCATAAGCTTGTTGCTGATAACCAACTATATGCAGCACCACAGGAAGCTGATAATGTTTTGCCAGCTCCAATTGCTGAGAGAAAAGTTTTATTTGCTTTTCTATATCCTTGCCATAGCGATCCAGACCTATCTCTCCTACTGCCCAGACACAATGTTCTGCACAGACCTCTTCTATATCCTTTAACTCTAAATAACATCCTGCATAATGAGGATGAATTCCAGCACTAAAAAGCACTCCTGGCAAAGAATGCTGACGATGAAAGGCAATCTCCTCTTTAGATAAGGCAGAAGAAAGGAAATGAGTAATTCCTGCTTCCTTTGCCTCTTTCAGCAAAACTTCTACTGGCATTATCTGATTCAAGCTTGCCAGATGACAATGTGCATCAACTAATCTCATTTTTTCAGCTCCGGAAGTATCTTTAAAATTTCATTTGCTACCCGTAATCCTGCCTGTCCATCCAGTTCATCAAAGAAAATGGAACTCGCTTTTCTTCTTTCTTCTCTCAATTCTTCTGGATAGGAGATAGATCTTTCTATAGCAGGTTCCAGCTCTTCAAAACTAGCAATTCTCAAAGTGCATTTAGCTAATATTTCTTCTATCTCGGGTATAGTTCTCTCGGTTCTAGGCAATTTCCAGGTTATAATGGGTTTATCTAAGGCACAACACTCTGCCAGAATAGAGGAAGTATCACCGATACAGACATCGCTTTCTGCAATATATTTTAAGGGACTCTCTTCTTCTATGAGCTTCACTCCTTCCGTGTTCTTGATAATTTTAACATATTTTCTGGACATCCACGGATGCAAAGTAACATAAATATCATATTTCGCGGATAAAAGTCCCAGCTTATCTGCCCAGAGATGAATGGCACTCATTTTGCTTTTATCATAGGTAGCAGTGAAAACTATGATAGGTTTATTATGTAACGACTTAACTGATTTATTTATATAGGGATCCAGCTTAGGGTAACCAACTGCTTTGCCACAGGTTACTCCTACTGTTTCTGCATTGGCTAAATCGGATTTACTGGAAAAAAAGAAAAGAGTGAAGGGTCTATAATTAGAGGGAGAGGTCATCTTTTTAAAATGGTAAGCACCGTGATTCATTCCAATCTTTATAACCTTATCAGAGGGAAATTTATGCGCTGCCACCCGGCACATTATCACTGCTTTAGGAAAGACAGTCATCCTTTTACAGTTAAATCCCTGCTTCTTTAGCGCTTTAGCTGTTTTAGCTTTATCCGTAACTATAGTCAGCTCCTGGAGATACTTTTGCACGGGTAACCACATCTCCATATCCACCGGTGTATGACAATAAAAAACTGTATTCTCTCTGGGCTTGAAGATATTTAATAAAGACCAGGTAAAAGAATAAAAAGGTTTGAGTAAAATGCCTGATAATACCATTTTTCAGCTACTTAGAAAAAGGTCTAAACCATAAGCTAAGTATTCTTCAAAGGACTTCTTTTCTTCCACAAATTTCCAGGTCTCCTCTTCCTGAACATAATACCCTTTTCCCATTATTATGGTATATATCCCAAAATGTTCCGCTTGAAACTCAAATAGATATAGCTTCCCTTCCTTATCTTCTCCCACATCAATAGAAAGATAAGGAGAATGAATCTTATGATGCAACTCACTGGCGAAATCAAGAAGTTTCACCGGAAGGGGAAAATCAAAGGAAAATTTCTTTGCTCCACTGGCACGAAAATCGTTCTTCCGGGTCAATCTTTTACTAACAAAGTATTTCTCTCCAATGGCAACAACTCTATAGTCATAAGTTAAATCTGGAACAAATTCCTGCAACACAAAAGGTATCTCTGGTGTCATATAATCTTGATAAAGTAGGGCATCTTTGAAAAAATCATAATCTGGATAACCTGGTAGTTTTTTATATTTCCGAAAATATTTTCGCCGGAAAAAATCCAGTTTCTGCGCTATACTCGGTTGCTTCTCCAGGCTCTTAATCTTTTTTAACAAATCCTCCTCATCTTTAGCGAGAAATACACCTTTGGCATTGGAGCCAGTGAGAGTTTTCAAGACGACGGGATATTTTATTTCGTAATTTTTTAGCTCTCTTTTAGAGCTGAAATAGGCATTCCATAACCCTTCAATATTCAGCTCTCGTCTCAGGAGAACCTGCCAACCCTTATTCTCGTGACAACAAAATAGCTCATACGAAGGAATGAGAGTGTCACCACAAGCTAAGAGATATAAAAGACAATCTCTTATGTATTGTTGCAAATTAAGGCGATGACTAAAAGTGTAGAAAACGATTTTATTCTCAATCTTTACTTTATCATTCACTACTTCGTGAAATTCATTCATTTGCACGGCATACCCTAACCTCTCCAGTTCTCTAACTAAAGACAGGGTATCAATGCTAACCCAGGGTTTTCTGGTTTGTCCAAAGAAACCGTCATATCCAACGAGTAAATTTATCTCTTTCATTGCTATTCTTTAACCTCACTTTGTAACATCTCTCTAATATTCCGTAACACCATTTCCGGAGTAATGTCCTTCATACAACGAAAATGTCTTTCAGGACATTTTTTATGTCCGTGTTTACCACAGGGGCGACATTTTAAATCTACCTGCACTACTCTATCTTCTTCTCTATAAGGAAAGCAACCAAATCTTTGAACTGTAGGACCAAAAATAGCCAGAACAGGAGTTTTAACTGCGTTTGCCAGATGCATAGGAGCACTATCATTAGTTATAATCAAACGACCATTCCTTATAAGTTCAGCAGAACCGAGAATATTAAAATTGCCTGCACTATTAAATGCCTGCACTCCCGCTTTTTCTATGATTTCCTGGCAAAGCTGTCTTTCCTCAACACTTCCTATCATCACGCATTGATAACCTTCTTCAGTTAAGGCTTTCACAATTTCCGCATAATAATCAGGCAACCAGCGTTTTGTTGGCCAAACCGAACCTGGTGCTATAGCTATCATCTTTTCTGGATTGAGGTTATTACTATTGATATACTCCTGCACCTTTTTTTGAATTTCAGGACGGATAAAGAGTTCTGTTTGATAATCAAATTCCCGATCGCTGAAAGCTTTGAGTAATAACAATCCTCTTTTTACTACAGGCACACCTTTAGGTAGATCAATGGTTAAGTTTTTAAATTTCTGTCTGGGATAACCAAGACGAATCTTAGCTCCACTAAAAAGCATAAGCAACGAAGAAGAAAAGGATATATGCACGGATATAGCTAAATCATAATTGTTCTTTCTTAAAGTATGCACCAATTTTATAAAGGAAGGAATTCTCTTTAATAGATTTCGTTTATCAAAGAGGTAGATATTGTCCACATACGGATTATCCTGATAGATAAGACGGGTCTCCGGAATCAGAATTATATCCAGTCTGGCATTTGGGTACAATTGTTTTAACGCTCTCGGAATAGGTGTGCTCATAATCACATCGCCAAAAAAGGCTGTCTGAATAAAGAAAATCCGCTTAATCTCTTTCATAATTCCTGTATAAGCTCAATATATTTAGAAATCATAATCTCTTTATCAAATTTCTGTGCTACAGTTTTCCCCTTTTCAGCCAGTTGGATTCTCAATTCTGGTGAATTGGCAAGTTTTAAGATAGCATCTTTTAACTTTTCGGGATTGGAAGGAGGAACTAAAAGTCCATTTTCTCCATCCTTAATTAGTTCAGGAATACCACCTGAAGCTGTTCCTATCACGGGAACTCCTGCTGCCATAGCTTCCAGTATAGAGGTGCCTAATCCTTCCTTTTTAGAAGCTAAGACAAAGATATCCAGAGACTTAAGTATTTTCCCCACCTCTTGCTGAAATCCGGTAAAAATCACTCTATCCGCAATATTTAGTTCTTGAGCCAGTTCCTGCATAGGCTCTTTCAGCTCTCCCTCACCAACCGCTAAAAAGTATAAATCTGGTCTATGTTTAAGTGCTAAAGCGATAGCTTTTAAAAAAGTGGGATAATCTTTATGCCCTGCAAAAGCTGCTAATGTCCCCACCAAAATTCTCTTTTCTGGTATATTAAAATTTTTCCTAAAATTATAATCTTTCTCTGCCTGCGCATATTTATTAAAATCTATTCCACTATATATGACCGTAATTTTATCTTCTGAAACACCACATTGAATAAGCACTTCTTTAATTTTTTTGGAAACAGCAACTATTTTATTAACTTTTGAATTTACATATTTCCAGCGAGAAAAAGGATTCGGTTTTAAAGAAAAATCCACTCTTCGGATTCCTATAAGTTTTAAAGGAGGATAAAAAGCCTTAGCCATTAAACCCCAGCTTAAAGAATGAGCACTATGACATATTAGTACGGAAAATTGATGTTTTCGGGCAAACTTTGATAGGCGGTATCCTGCTATTAAATCCAGTTCTCCCATAAAGGGAATAGATTTATATTCTAAGTTGTGCTTCTGGAAATATTGTTCTAATTTGGAATGAGGTTGGCACACAAAACAGCCAGGAATGCCTCTTTGTTGCATTCCTTCATAAAGATAAACTGCCTGTTGTTGTCCTCCTCGCCAGAGCTTTTCCGAATCAATATGCAGAACTTTTATTGACTTAGTTTCCATAAATAGTGGTATTTATACCAGATACCCCAGGCTGAACGAGTGCATAATAAAAAACCTGCTCTGCCATCTAAAAACCCTAATTGCAGAATATACATCTTAAGAAACTTCAATATTCCTCTTAAAGCAGCAATAAAGGGATTGCTCTTTTTACCCTTACTCTTCAGCTCTTTTGCTCTTATTTCTCCGTAAAAACGCATTTTCTGGTAGTGAGTCTCTTTGTCTGTATAGGGATAGTGGTATAAAATACCTTTACAGCATCGCTTCTCCATCTCAGTTTTGACACCTTCATGAACAGGTAAATCATTAAAATTGCCTTTTAAACGATTAAAAACTCGTAAGGGACAGTCATTTTGCCAGCCACAGAAATGAATGAGCTTTCCCTCATAAAAAGATTTCCTTTTCAAGCGCCAGGCACAATTAAGAAAATCCTTCTCTGCCAGAGCTTTCAATTCCTCTTGCAAATCTTCTGATAATAGTTCATCAGCATCAAGAGAAAGAATCCAGTCATTTTCTGCTAAGCTTACTGCTTTTTGCTTAGCTTTACCAAAGCCTTCCCAGACATCCAGTTTTGCGGTTTTACAGCCAAAAGATTGAGCTAGATCAATGGTATCATCTTCAGAACCGGTATCCAGAACCACAATCTCATCAGTCCAGGAAAGCACAGGAAGACATCTTTTCAGATTTGCACTCTCGTTCTTAACAATCATTACAGCAGAAACTTTTGCCATTTACTTATATATTTCTAAGTAGCTGATAATTTCTAAAGGTGCCTATCTGCTCTCCGCCATTGAGATTATGCTCAATCCAGCTAAGCACTCTATTATCAAATCTCTCATGCTTATGTGGCTCTCTGAAAGGATTAGGTTTTCCAGAATACTGTAATTTATCCTGCCAATCCATAGCTTTAATGCGTTCTTCCATCACCTTCGGATGAGTTCCGGTAAAAACTGCAAGACGGTCCAGAGGTCCATAATCAAAATATTCAGGTGCTTGTTGATAATAGTTTTCAGCTTTAGCTCTACCCCAGTGCAAACTGTTTAAAGCCCTACATTTATTTTGCATCAAATGTGGAGGTCTCACCCAGCCATAATGATATATTTCTGCATCTACTTTTGCCACTCTGAGCTTTCTGGTCCCTTTTTCCTGTCTGGGCCCCTCATAATAATCAAACCAGCGGAAAGATTGAGCACTCTGATAGGAATGTATTTGCGGAAGATTGCGAATTATCCTGATTTCATAAGGATACCAACCATGAGCTTTATGATAATGCTGATAATCACCCCAAAAATGTTTATAGCGAAAAAGCAGCCCTTCCACTTCTTCCCGGTCTAAAAGCTCTTCGCATCGTTTCTGAATTATTGGTAAATATTTTTCGTGCACTACTTCATCTGCCTGAAGATAAAAAAGCCAATCTCCACTGCAAGCTTGCTTTGCAATGTCCGTCTGCAAGGCATTGATAATCCCTTTTTTGAAGTATTTCTCTTCCCAGATAGTATCAATAATCTTTATTTTCGGGTCATTCAGGGCAATAATACTTTCACGGGTGGTGTCATCCTCATCTCCTTTTCCTACCGCTATCACAAACTCATCACAGATTGGTAGTATAGATTTGATGGATTCTACCACCGGATAATAGAGCTTTACTCCATTTCTAACAAAAGAAAACCCACTTATTTTCATAATTAATAGCTATGACCATACTGGAGGTTATATAATTTCTGATAGCGAGGACAAGATTCCATCAGTTCCTGATGAGTGCCAATCCCGACAATTCTACCACGTTCTAAAACTACAATTCTATCGGCTTTCTGAATCGTTGAAAGACGATGTGCTATCATAATCACCGTTCTATTCTGTGTTGCTTCATCAATAGCTTCTTGCACCTGCTTTTCACTTTCCGTATCCAGAGCACTGGTCGCTTCATCAAAGATTAAAATAGGTGGATCAGCTACAATAGCACGAGCTATGCAAAGCCGTTGTTTTTGACCTCCGGAAAGATTTGCTCCTTTTGTCTGTAAAATCTCATCATACTGATGAGGAAAATTCAGTATAAACTCTTCGGCATGTGCAATTTGAGCTGCTTTCTGAATCTGTTCATTGCTCACTTCTTCCAGAGAACCATAGGCAATATTTTCCTTTACAGAACGAGTAAAGAGCACACTTTCTTGAGTCACTACTCCAAAAAGCCTCCTCAAATCAGATATCTTTATCTTTCGTATATCTATACCATCAATGAGAATAGCACCTTTATTAACATCGTACATCCGGTTAAAAAGATTTGCCAGAGTGGTCTTTCCTCCACCACTGGCACCTACAAAGGCAACCTTTTCTCCCTTATGAATAGTTAAAGAAACATTATGTAGCACATTTTTTGAGCCTTTATAGTTAAAACTTACATTATCAAAAATAATCTCCCTATTGAAATCCTTTTTTTCTACGGCATCTTCAGCTTCTTTCACCGAAGATTCAGTATTTAGCACAGTTGAAATTCTTCCCAGAGAAACCATAGCCTTCTTAACATCCGTATAGATTTGAGTTAAAGAATTTAATGGATGCAACATAGAAAACATAGCAAAAAGGAAAGCAGTAAAATCTCCTAAAGAAAAAGTTGAACCAGGAGCTAAAATCATTCTGCCACCTATAACAATCACAATCACTCCGGTAAATAAAGTTGTCATCTCAGAAAGAGGAACATTTAAGGCAGTATAACGCTGAGCCTTCTTCCAGAGTTTTAAATGTTTTTTGTTGATCTGACTGAAGATTTTGTATTCGCTTTCCTCTCTCCGAAATGCCTTCACAATCTTCATACTGTTCAGAGCTTCTTCCACCGTAGAAAACATTGAGGATAGTTGTGCCTGAATGCGTCTGGAATACTTCTTTATTTTCTTACCTAAAAAACCAACTGTCAAAGAAAATGCTGGTAACACTATGATACTATACAAGAATAGCTGTGAGTTCAATAATAATGCTATCCGCATATATACCAGAATAGTAACTATATCCCTAATCCCTTCCAAAAAAGACCGTATAAATTGCTCACTTACAATCTCTACATCATTTACCATCCGAACTAATGCATCACCTACTCTATTCTGATTGAAAAACTCAAGGGATTGCTTCATATATCGTGAAAACATCAGGTTCCGAACATCCCGAATAGTGTTTCCACGCAAATCAACAAAGAGTACCCGCTGAATATAATAAAACAAATTCTTCAGCACCATAGTTATCACTACTAATAGACAAATCGCATAAAGTAAGCTGAGTGAGTTGGTCTGGAGCATAATCTGTTTTAAGCTTTCCCAGAAAGGTGCTAAATCACTCAACCCTTTTATTGCAAATATCCCCCCTATTTCGCTCATAAAACTGCTCCAGGCATTGCCAGTCGCAGCAAAGAACTGTCCCATAGTTGTATATAGAGCAGCAGGTTTGTTAGGATTGAACACATAATCAAAGAGAGGGATGGCAAAAGTGATACTGACCCCAGAAAAAAGAGCATACAAAAGCATCGCTATCAGACCCGTAACCAGGACTGGCCAATAGCGAAACATTATGCCATAGATTTTCTTCAGGTCTTTCCAATTGCCTTTTGTATTTGTTGATTTATCCATATTTTACACTATAAAAAAAGCCAGCTTCCGCCGGCAAGTAAAATCTTGGCACGCCCAGAGGGATTCGAACCCCCAACCCTCTGATCCGTAGTCAGATGCTCTATCCAATTGAGCCATGGGCGCACCTATTTTTTTTCTATGATTGAAATCCACATTATTCTGTCAAGTATAAATTACTGCTATTTCAATCTTATATTTCTCTTCTTTTTAGATGACCCTTTAAAACCCGTTTACCTCAATATTAAATTAGCATTTCCCCAATAAAGAAAATATTGCTGTTCAGGTTAGAATCTCTTTTCACCCTTTCTGCCTCATTATGTCATCAAAATTATAATTGGGTTCAACTTTATAAAATAACCCTGATATTTCTACTAGGGCTATTTTTTTTATCTAATGTGAGATTTATTCTATTTCATCAGAACTGATTTCCGCCGAAAACTGGAATTGCCTGCTTTCATAGCCAGATAGTATATTCCATTACCACAGAGACTACCATCATTATCTCGTCCATCCCAGGTTATCCGATGATGTCCTTTCTCTTGAGTGCCCAAATCAAATGTCTTTACAATCTGACCACGAGTGTTATAGATTATGAACTTGACCTCTGCTTTATCAGCCAAACTGAAAGGTATGAACAGTTGGGGATTGAAAGGATTTGGATATACCGGTTGTAATTCAGTTACCAAAATAGAAGGTGTAGTACTGCCACCCGTAGGATTGTAGTCTATAGATATAGAACCAAATATCTTGAAAGTTCCGTCCAGGTCATTGCACTGCAGCCAATAATAATAAGTTCCGCTTTCTGTCAACTCTGTGTCAGTATAAAGATAGGTTTTAGGTTCAGAGGTATTGGTAGCATAGATTAAAGGACTGATTACTTCAGCTGTGGACAATTCATTTTGAGTGCTACGTATAACATAGAATCCTGACATTCCAGTCTCAGTTTGAGTAATCCACAGTATATTAATATTATTCTGCGGATTAACATAAGCGGTGAAAGAAGAAAGTTCTATCGGTAGAGGATTCTCATTACCTACAATAATGGGAATTCCTATATCAACTCCTTTTGTTTTACTGAGAACAATAGTAAAGACAATCTGCGTTCCATTGCCAGGAACAACATTCCATTGATTATTCAGATAATATGCCCCATAGGTATCATCAGTTTGTATATTTATATTCCAACTTGAAACACTAGTATGTAAAATAAGGTTAAGCTTTTGATAGCTATTAGGTTGATTAGGAATGTTAGGAAAATTATCCAGATTACCTATATCTGCATCTCCACCGGATACTTTAATCCGAAGTCCCGTATTTTCTTCTTCTACAAATACATCCTCTGGAAAGTAAGGTATATGGACCTTAGCTATAAAAATATCCTGGTTGTTATTGTTACTGGTAAGGCTAATACTTCCAAAATAAGCAGTCTCTTTAAAATAACCAGTAAGAAAAGTATTTCCCGAGGAATAAATGGCAATGCTATTGCCTCTATCGTCGCTAGTTCCTCCAGCTCTTTGTACCCAAAGCCAATTTCCATTATTATCCAGTTTGGCTAAAAAAATGTCATAACCTCCACTACTGGTAAGGGTTGTATTTCCGAAAGTAGCAGTGCCGGTAAAATAACCCGTGACATAGCTGTTTCCGGAGGAATCAGTGGCGATACTTTGTCCTCTATCGTCGCTAGTTCCTCCAGCTTGCTTTGCCCATTGCCATGTACCATCACTACCCAGTTTAGCTACAAAAATATCATCATCCCCGCCACTGGTAAGGGTTGTCTTTCCAAAAGAAGCAGTCCCCTGAAAATAACCAGTTATATAGCTGTTCCCCGAGGAATCAATTGCGATACTATTGCCGTAATCGGTAATACCTCCTCCAGCTTTCTTTGCCCAGAGCCAATTACCGTTATTATCCAGTTTGGCTACAAAAATATCTTGGTTACCACTATTAGTAAGGGTTGAACCTCCGAAATAAGCGGTCTCGTAAAAATAACCAATAACATAGCTGTTTCCCGAGGAATCAATTGCGATACTCAGGCCGCGATCGGTGCTAGTTCCTCCAGCTTTCTTTGCCCAGAGCCAATTACCGCTACTATCCAGTTTGGCTACAAAAATATCTTGGTTTCCACTATTAGTAAGAATTGAATCTCCAAAAGAAGCAGTGCCGGTAAAAAAACCAGTGACATAGCTGTTTCCCGAGGAATCAATTGCGATACCCCAGCCTTGATCGCTATCAGTTCCTCCTGCTTTCTTTGCCCAGAGCCAATTACCGCTACTATCCAGTTTGGCTACAAAAATATCTTGGTTTCCACTATTAGTAAGAGTTGAATCTCCGAAAGAAGCAGTCCCGTAAAAATAACCAGTAACATAGCTGTTTCCCGAAGAATCAATTGCGATACTATAGCCGTAATCGTTACTAGTTCCTCCAGCTTGCCTTGCCCAAAGCCAATTACCGCTACTATCCAGTTTGGCTACAAAAATGTCAGCATCTCCACTACTTTCAAGGGTTGTACTTCCGAAAGAAGCAGTCTCTCTAAAATAACCAGTGACATAGCTGTTTCCCGAGGAATCAGTTACAATACTATGGCCTTGATCGGCGTTAGATCCTCCAGCTTTCTTTGCCCATTGCCATACTTCTCTCTGAGCAAAAATAAATGTGGTGCAGAGTAATAATAATATGATTAAAATAGTCTTTTTCATTTTAAATGTCTCCTTTTTTGATTAGATCCTTGAAAAAGTTAGTTTGGGGTTAAATTTGTGAATAAACCAAAAGTTAAGAGATCCGATCTCTCTTTAACTCTCTTTCTTGATTGCGATATTTGGTAATTGGATAAATAGTTGCAGCTCAAAGCTGGAGGGATACTTGCAACAATTTGATAATGGAAATAATTCTTTAAATTAGATGTAAAACTCTCTATTATTTGAATTCGCCTATAAATCCTGAGATTCACCCATTTTTCTCCCTTCACTTTTTTTAGATAAAGAAAATAAAAAACTAAGCTTCATCTTTTTTTTTACCTTTTACCATAGCTGAAAACTCCTGATCAAAATAGCTTTTTCTATTAAAAAATAACAATTCATACTAAGGACACTTAAATATAATTATAATTTTATTGTAAAGTATTTTCTTTAGAATCCCTGAACTTTATAACAGTTTATAACTTATCGCCAGTTTTTTAGTATGAAAGGAGTAAATTAATTATCAGGAGGGAAGTTTTATGGTACATATATATAAGAAAAACTTTATATCTTATTAAAAAGACTCGTAGAGACTTGTGTTTATTTATTGTTATGTAAAGGTCCTCCTTTGCACAATACCTTAATAACTTATACTTTATCCCTCAGTTCAAGTAAGCTTAACAATTTAGAAAGCCTCTGCGAGGC
>DFOM01000009.1 GCA_002376725.1 Cloacimonetes bacterium UBA3541
CATTATGTTTAGTAGAAAAGAGAATTGAAATTTATTATAGATAGTCAAAAATATCTTGACAAATATCTAGCTTTTATTATTAGGGAAATTGTAAGGTGAAAATATGATAAAAGATATTGAAGTATTAAATAAGCACTCTCAAATTAGAGAACTTGGTTCCGAATTGAGATATAATATCTTAAGAGAGCTAATTCGTGGAGCAGCTACTTGTCAACAATTAGCGCACATTTATGGCATAAGTAAACAAAAAGTGCACTATAACCTCAATAAGCTTTTAGAAGAAAATTTGATTGAAATAGTTCCCTCCAATCAGAATAGAGTTAAAGAGGTTTATTATCGTGCTACAGCAAAGAATTTTGTATTAGATTTCGCTATTGGTCAAAATATTAATGACCACTCTCTGAATACAAGGGATATAATTGATAATATTTTGACTCAAGAATACCATATGAATCTTAATAGTGTGGCAGCTAAGCTTCTTGATGACAGTCTAAAAATGAAACCTCAGGAATCCTTGCTTATCGTTAGCGGAAGATACAATCAACCCTTAGTAGAAAAAATATTAATAGAGGCAGGAAGAAGGAGCATTTTCACTACCTGGATTTATCAACCGACAGAAATCTTAAAAGCTAAATATGAAGAATATTCTTTAGCTGCTTTTGATGCGGATTATAAACAATTTAATCGTCTTTTAGCCAAACATAATGTCTATCTAAATCTTAATGGTGAGGCTCGTTATCTGGAACTTGAAGACCCTCAGAAACAAAGATTACGCGTCAAGCATTTTTCCCAAAGCAGAAAAATCATCTCGCAGAATAAGATTAAAATCGCTATTATGCCTGGTTTACTTCCTCATACTTTAGAAGAAAAAGCCCTAGAAAGTGAAATACAGTTCTGGAAAGCTCTGGATATAGATTATAAAAAACTGTATCAACGCACTCATAATCTTTGTACTGATATGTCCAGACACAAAACTATAAGAGTGAGCAATTCAACTACTGGCTTCACTTTTAATATCCAGAAGATCCTGGCAGAATGTGGTTCTTTTGGTTATAGTGAATTCCAGAGTCCAACGATTAATTTACCAGGAGGAGAGATTCTTCTCATTCCAGAACCAGATAGTTTAAATGGAGAAATAACGGGGGACTTGGCTTATATCTCTGGTAAAATCGTAGAAAGACCCTGGATTCGTTTTATAAACAACAAAATAGCAGAATTTAAAGCTGAATCTAATGAGGAACTTATGAAACAAGCCATTATGGCTGGTGGAAAAGATGGAGCAAAAGTTGCCTTAGTATGTTTAGGGACTAATGAAAATGTTCATTTAACCAATATTGATTCTTCCTATAAACATAAGTGTCAGGGTTTACTTACTGTCTATTGGGGAGAGAATATATCCCTCGGTGGCAATGTAGCCGGGGAAAATGAATGGTATATTCAGATAGAAAATCCACAACTTTCTTATTTATAAAAAGAGGAATATTATGCAAAAAAACATTATTTTAATCATCGCCCTATTATGCTTATGTACCATCTGCCTGGGACAATGGCACATAGATGAAAACTTTGATAATATTACCACTCTGCCTGCGGGCTGGACTATTTATGATGATGGAGATGGAATGGTCTGGCGGAATCTTAATAATGCAACTCATGCGCATTCAGGGACCAGAGCAGCTTTTTGTGATAATTATCTCCCTAATCAGAATGCTGATTGGTTGATAACTCCTCAGTTAAATATCGTGGATGGTGATTCTCTTATATTTTACACTCGTTCCTGGATTAGTACGGAACAACTCAAAATTTATATCTCAACCACAGGAACAGCGGTTAATAATTTCACTAATCAAATTCTATACTTACAAAATATAGGTACTAGCTATCAAAGAGTTTCATTAAATCTTTCTAACTGGGCAAATCAAGCAATTTATATAGGTTTTTTGTGGAATTGCATAAATTATGGTATCTTGATAGATGATATTCAGATAGGACAACCATTAATTATTCAACCTGCTCTTGACCTACCAGAAAACTTCAGTTTTATTCAAGGTGAAACTCTGACAGTAGATTTTACTCCCTTTATAACCTGTACCGATATCAATTCCTGCACACTGAGCGTTTCAGGAAATGTTCATATCAATGTCCAGATTAACGACAGAATAGTCAGCTTTAGTGCTCCAGATTTTACGGGTTCGGAAAATATTATCTTTACAATGACTGATAATATATCTGGTCTTTCTGCTTCTGATACAGTGCTGGTAGAAGTTCTTCCTGTTCCGACCCTAGACCTTGGTATCACAGAAATAACCTCACCTCGTGATTTTGAATATCTAAATCATTCTTTTATACCGTCCTTAAAAGTTCAAAATACAGGCACTGCTACCTATTCAGGGATGCTTTCTATTTCCTGTCATATTTTGAATAGTTCAGGAACTTCTATATACAGTAATGATGAGTTTCATCCTCTTGAATTAGAACCAGGTAATAGTGCTATCGTTGTTCTATCAACCTCTTGCACTATCACAGAAGAAGGAACTTACAATGCTAACTTTACTTTAATTTCAGAAGATGGAAATCCTACCAATGATACTCTGGAAAAAGCCTTTACTGTAGTGAATAGAATCACTCAAGGAGGTCCAGATACTTTTGGTTATAGATTTATTGATAGTGATGATGAAGCAGGACCAGAATTTAACTGGATAGATATAAGTAACACGGGAACATCAACAATAATGTACCAGGTACCTAGCTGGGCAGGAGATGATAATTTTAGTGAATCTATTCCAATGGGATTTCCTTTCCCGTTTTATGGTCAACAGTATGATCATATGTATGTAGATATTAATGGAGAAATATTACTTTCCGAAAGTAACTGGCAAAAACCTTATCCTGATACAGGATGGGATAGTGATGGCAATATGTTTAATTATGTGTATCCTATTCCTGGTTATACTGCAATGCCCACTTTAATTGCAGTTTATTGGGATGATTTATTTGCTGAACCGGGAACAAGTGATATCTATTTTCAGACCTTTGGAGAAGCTCCCGACCGTTATACAGTAGTACAATGGAATAATCTTCGTTTTGTAGCAGGAACAGGAGGAACTCCTCAATTAAAGTTTGAAGTTATATTCTATGAAAACGGTGATATTCTGATGCAATATCATACCACTTATACCGGACAAAGTGGTTCTAATGTTCCTCATCAAAATGGACAAAGTACCACGGTGGCTATTCAGAATCAGGATACAACTATAGGTCTATGCTATTTAAGAGAGATTGTGGTAAATAATCAATATCAAGGTGTGGAACCTCCTGGGAATCTTTTACATAATAATCTTGCTATAAAATTCTTCACAGGTGAAGATAATCAACCTCCACATTTGACTTATACCGAAGCAGGAAATACCTTTAATAACAGTCCACTATTAAAAGTTAATGCTATAGACCTTTCCCCCATAACCTCTCTTGCTTTACATTATAATATAGGAGAAGGATGGCAGAGTATGGGATATACTAGTCAATCTGGAACGATGTATTATTTCCAGCTTCCGCAATTACCTCAAGGTGTGGAATTGAAATATTACTTCACTGGTACGGATGCTGCAGGAAATACCGGATATTTACCTGAAGATGCACCGGCGAATTTCTATAGCTTTAAGATATTACCAACTGCTGATACAGAAGTTCTGATTGCTTATTCCGGTCGTCAGGATTATCAAAGCATTGAACTTCCTGTCTATACCAATCTTTTAGATAATCTCAATATATCTTATGACATCTATAATTGGGAAGAGTATGATAGCTTCCGTTTCCCTCTTCAATATAATGCTATTCTCTGTTATGCCAGTGTGGGAACTCATACTGCTTTATCTGATACCTTAAGTTTAGCCTTAATGCAATATCTGGATAGTGGGACAACCACTTCACCTAAAAATGTATTTTTTGCTTCAGACGGCTTTGCTGCTAGCACCCATGCTAATCCCAATACCAGTCTAATTAAAAAGCTTTTTAGTGTTTATTTCCGTTCCTATTATGTTCCAACTGGTTCAGGAGGCGGAACTAATGGCTTAGCTGGACCTGAAGTTTATTCCCATCAATACGGAAGTATCCTTTGCTATACTAATTCCCCTATAGGAACCGTGGGAAATGAGTATCAAGTTTATGCTGATAGTCCTGATTGTATCTTTCGTTATGATAGCTGTCCAGACTGGTACGCTTCAGAAGTTCAATATCCCGAAATAGGGGCACAGAGTGTATTTCTTTTTGAGGATGGTCCGATAGATGGACAAGCCTATCTTTATCATGGTGTTTGTGCTACCACAGTTATCTTACCTATTTACAAGGCTTTCTATTTCAGTTTTGACTTTTCACAAGTATATCAGGAAGCTCAAAGACAAGAATTGATGTCCGATTTGATGAACTGGTTCGGAATAAGTCCCGATGCGAACGAAGATTATATTACCCCCATTTTAGAAACAAGAATAAATGGAAATTATCCCAATCCCTTCAATCCTTCTACTACAATCTCTTTCACTCTGGCAAAAAGTGCTAATGTGAAGCTGGATATTTACAATACCCGCGGACAAAAAATTAAAACCTTACTAAATGATAATCTTTCTGCTGGATTACACAATTATGTCTGGGATGGTAAAGATGATAATGGTACTATCGTTTCCAGTGCTATGTATATAGTTCGTCTGGATGATGGCAATCAAATTAAGCAGCATAAGATTATGCTGATTAAATAATAAATCCTTGAGAGGTTAAAAATGAAAAAAAATATCTTTGTTCTATTATTACTAATCATCTGGGTGGCATTAAGTGCCGGAGATTATTTTATCGGTACAGGAACAAGCACTCAAAATAAAGTTCCTGTTTATGGCTATAATGATTATGGATGGAGTAAATTTTTCTATACAGCTACAGAAACTAATAATGCTGGGATAAGCGGTATTGTACAAATCACTGGAATAGCTCTTAAAGTCAGTAATACTATATCTAATTATGTTATGGATAATCAGCAGATTTATCTTACTCATTTTTATAATACAAGTTATGCTTCAACAGCAGTAGGTTATCCTAATAATTCTTACTATACAAATGTATATAACGGTTCTGTGACTTTTAATGGTCCTGGTTGGGTCCATATTCAATTCACTACACCTTTTAATTATGATTCCAGTTATGGATTTGAAATCTTATGGGAAAATCATGATGGCAGCAAAGTTGGAGGACCCCCTAGCTTTTACTATACAAGTTTAAGTAATAGTTCTGTCTATAAACATATTGATACATCGTTTCCTACCAGTAGTGGACAAAGAGCTTCCTATCACCCGAATATCTGGATTCAAACTCCAGTTACTGATATTCCTCCTGCTGCACAATGTGTATTTCCTGCTGATGGAAGTGATGGTCATAATGTGAATATCACTCTTCGCTGGAATAATATGGGTGGTAATCCCGATCATTATCGTCTCTGGTTAGGAACAGATAATCCTCCTTCCAATCTGGTTAATGGACTTATTGTTTATGAAGAATCTTATACTCCTACAACTTATCTGGATTATGGTACTACATATTACTGGAGAGTAGTTCCTCATAATGATTTTGGCTATGCTATTGATTGTCCTGTCTGGAGTTTTACTACTATGGCCGATCCAACTATTTATACTTTCCCCTGGTTAGAAACTTTTGATGGAACTTTCAAACCTTCAGGTTGGACTGACCATTCTGGGGGATTAGTTGACCCTATTGTATTAGGAGCTGATGGTTCAAGTCAATGGCAACAAGATGATTGGTTAAATATCACTTCTACCGACAAGGCTGCCAAAATAAATATCTGGGGTCCCATTAGTGGTTGGCTTATTTCACCTTTATTAAATATCAGTGATGATCAGTTTTTAAGCTTTGATGCTGCTCTTTTAAAATATAATCAACCTCCAACCGGAACACCTCATGATATAACAGGAACAGATGATAGGTTTGCCGTTCTTATCGGAGATGGATTTTCCTGGTCAACAGCTAATATCTTAAGAGAGTGGAACAATACTTCTTCCCCCTTTGTCCTAAACGATATTCCTGAAGGGGGAACACATATCAGTATTCCTTTAGCAGGTCATAGCGGAAGAAAACGCATTGCTTTCTTTGCTGGATCAACTGAATCAAATGCGGATAATGATTTTATGATTAATAATGTAGAGGTTAAATCTTTGCTGCAAACTCCAGTTGTTAATATAACTGTGAACAATGCAACAAACCAACTGATATTATCCTGGGAAGCCATACCTAATGCTACTGCCTATAAAATCTATAAGTCCTCTCAACCTTATGGAGATTTTAACTATATTGATACGGTGTATTCCACTCAATATCAAACTACAGCATCTGAGGATAAAGCTTTCTTCAAGGTTATTGCTACGGATTAAGCGTCGTTTCATAGTACATAACACTAACCGCAGCGAGATAAGAATGCTGCGGTTTTTTCTTGCCAAAAATTCCCGGCTGAATATCCAGGTTAGTAAATACTTACTTACACCATGGAGTTTATTATTAATGACTGAAAGACAGGAAGATATAATTTTGGCAGCCATCTCTATTATTGCACGAGAAGGTTATAAAAATCTTACCACTAAAAAACTCGCTTCAGAATTGCATCTCTCTGAAGCTGCTTTGTACCGTCACTTCGTTAATAAAGAAGATTTGCTCTTAAGCATTATGCACTACTTTGAAAATATTTCTCATAATGTCTTACAAGAACTTCAGAAAAGTAATCTCAATCCTCTGGAGAAAGTGCATTTTTTTATTATGAATCGCTATGAACTATTCACTTCAAATCCGGATTTGGCTCAAGTAATGTTTTCTGATGAGATGTTTTATCATGACCCGGTCTTTTTTAAACAATTTCAAAAGATATCCTTGAATCATAGACAGATTCTATTAAATTTTATAAATGAAGCTCAAAATGAAAGCTTAATCCCATCAGAACTTAATTCAACTCAGATTTTCACTATCCTTATTGGTTCTATGCGATTTCTTATCACTCAATGGAATCTCAGTGGCAAAGAATTTGATTTAATCAAAGAAGGCAATAGCCTTTTGCAGACAATAAAGTATCTTATTGAACCTAAGAAAATATAAAAAAACAAAGGAGAAAATTATGGAAAGCCGTTTCTGGAAAAACTTACCACCTGTCAGAGATAAGGGAGGAGTCAAGGGAACAAAGATATATTCCCAAGCTGAAGGAGAGATTGTGCATATGTTTCTTGAACCAGGAGCAGAATTACCCGTTCATACTACCCCTGTCAATGTAGCTTTCTATATTTTGGAAGGTAATCCAACACTTATTATTGGAAATGAAGAGCAAAGTTTTGCACCTGATACTATAATTGATAGTCCTAAAAATATCCCTCATGGAATAGTTAATAATAGTGATAAACCTGCCAGATTGCTGGTCATTAAAATGCCAAAACCATAATTAATAAAAAAGGAGTAATTATATGAGTATGTTCTGTTATCAATGTCAGGAAACCTCAAGGAATCAGGGTTGCACGATTCGTGGTGTCTGTGGAAAATCTCCAGAACTGTGTCATTTGATGGACCTTTCTATTTATACGATGAAAGGCCTGGCTTTTGTTTCAGCAAAGTTATTAGAGCATAATGTCTATCATCGGGAAGATGCTATCACTATTATGCAAGGGTTATTCCGTACTATTACCAATACCAACTGGAATGAAGAGCAATTCAAGCTTTCTATATCCAATCTTATAAAGTTAAGGGATAAAAGAAAAGCAGAACTGGAGGCAATATCAAAAGATAGAAATCTAAAATATCCGGAAGCTGTTCTCTTTCATATTTCTGTAGAAGAATATGAGTCCTTTGGAGCTCAAGTTGGCGTTCTTTCCTCAGAAAATGAGGATATTCGTTCTCTGCGAGAAACGATTATCTATGGTCTAAAGGGAATTTCTGCCTATGGTGATCATAGTGCAGTACTTGGCTATTATGATGATGACCTCAATCAATTCATTTACAAAGCATTAGCTGCTACTCTTGATGATACTTTAAGCGCTGAACAGTTAACGAAGCTGGTAATAAACACGGGAGAATATGCCGTTAAAGTGATGGAACTTTTAGACCATGCTAATACTGAAACTTATGGAGTACCTGAACCTACAAAAGTTAATCTTGGAGTAGGAAATCGTCCAGGAATTCTGGTTAGCGGACATGATTTGAAAGATTTGGCAGAACTTTTAGAACAAAGTGAAGGAGCGGGAATTGATATTTACACTCATAGTGAAATGCTTCCCGCAAATTACTATCCTGCTTTTAAAAAGTTCAGTCATTTATATGGAAATTATGGCTCTTCCTGGTGGTATCAGCTTGATGAATTTGAAAAGTTCAATGGACCTATTCTTATGACCACGAATTGTCTGGTTCCTTTAAGGAAAGAGAATACTTATTTAGACCGTCTATATACCACTGGAATGACAGCTTATCCGGGAGCAACTCATATTCCAGATAGAGAATCTGATAAAGCTAAAGATTTCAGTACCATCATTGCTCAAGCTAAAAAATGCCCACCTCCTATAGAATTAGAAAATGGAACAATTGTAGGTGGTTTCAATCACAGAACAATCCTTTCTATGGCAGATCAGATTATAGATGCTGTCAAATCTGGGAAAATTAAACGATTTGTGGTTATGGCTGGATGTGATGGAAGAATGCCAGGCCGTCAATATTATACTGAAGTAGCAAAAAAACTGCCTCCTGATGCCGTAATTCTTACCGCTGGATGTGCCAAATATCGTTATATAAAACTTAACTTAGGAGAGATAGACGGCATTCCAAGAGTTCTGGATGCAGGACAATGCAATGATTCCTATTCTCTTGCTGTTATTGCTTTAAAATTGAAAGAAGCTTTTGGGCTGGAAGATATAAATCAACTACCTATCGCTTTTGATATTGCCTGGTATGAACAGAAAGCAGTAGCTGTGCTTCTAGCTCTACTTTCTCTCGGATTCAAAAATATCCGTTTAGGTCCAACTCTTCCAGCATTTCTATCACCTAATGTAGCAAAAGTCATTATAGACACTTTTGGATTACAACCTATAACCAATCCACAAGATGATGTTAAAGCTATTATTGGATAGTTAAATTTATAATTATGAATTAGTTGAGTTGATATCAAAATTAATTGATATCAACTCATTTTATAATGTTAATCATGTGATATTTAATAAGATAGTGGCAATAAAGGTATTTTATGCTTGACAATTTAATACATCAATTTATAAAGTAAATATAGTTTTAAATATTATGATTGAAAATTCTCATGCCTAAAAAAAGGGAAATTATATGAAAGCTAATAACTCAAATCAAATTACATTACCTATAAATGGAGATTTTACGAATTCTTATAAGATAATAATATTAAATAAAACCAAATTTTTAGAAGAGTTAGAAAAGTTAGAGAATTCTGAAAAATTAGATACAATTAAAAATCAAATTATATCCCTAAAAGCAATAATAAATAATTATAGTAATGACTTTATGGAATTGATTAATATTAATATGAATGGTGATACTATTTCTTTAAGAAAAGATATAATAATAGATGAGTTAGATCAAATACTAAAATCACAGACTTTAGAAAGAGCAAAATATTATATAAAAAGATTAAAAAACAGTATTGATAAGGTAAAAACAAACAAAATTAACGATATTAATTTATTAAAATGGAAAGAATATAATGATGTCTTGACCGATAGCTTATGGATTTTTGATAAAAGAGATACCTCAGGATCTCATTTAGGATGGTACTGGGGCAATTTCATTCCTCAAATTCCTTATCAAATGATGATGAGATATACCAAAAGAAATGATTGGGTATTAGATTGTTTTTTAGGAAGCGGGACTACTCTAATTGAAAGTAAAAGATTGGGCAGAAATGGGATAGGAATAGAATTAAATCCAAAAGTAGTAGATGAAGCAAAAAAATATATAGATGCTGAACCTAATAAATTTAATGTAATGAGCGAAATTTTAACAGGAGATAGTAGGAAAGTTAATTTAGAACCTGTTTTAAATAAGTATAATATCAAACAAGTTCAATTACTTATTATGCATCCCCCTTACCATGATATTATCAAATTTTCTAATGATTCAAATGATCTTTCTAATTCAGAAAATACAGAATCTTTTTTGAAAAAATTTGGAGAAGTCGTTGATAATATGACTCCATTTCTTGAAAAAGGTAGGTATTTAGTCCTTGTAATAGGAGATAAGTATTCAAAAGGTGAATGGATCCCCTTAGGATTTTATTGTATGAATGAAATTTTAAAAAGATCCTATATTTTAAAAAGCATTATTGTAAAAAATTTTGAAGAAACAAGAGCAAAAAGAAATCAAAAAGAACTCTGGAGATATAGAGCTTTAGTTGGTGGATTTTATGTCTTTAAGCATGAATATATAATGCTTTTCAAAAAAATGAGGTAAATAAAAATGCCTTTATTGAGTAGAAAAGAAGTTTTAAATTTAAAACTTAATAGCATTGATAGAAATAATCTAAAATTATTAGCTCAATCTTTAGAAATTTCTGTAAAAAATAAAACTCGGACCAAAATTATTGAAGATATAATGTCTATTAGTTCTTCTATAGATATTGCTTTGATTGATAATTTTATAAAATCTAAATATGATGAAATTATTAAAAATAGAGAAAGAAACAAACTTATTTCTCCCTCTCTTACATCCCCTCCAACCGTTATATTTGAAAACCTGGGTGGGTCCCAGTTAGTGACATCCAGCCCAAGGAGTAACAACATAGAAAATAAAAGGGTTTCTAAAGACGCAGCATATCCTGGAAAGATCTGTGTGGTAATAGATGAGGCGCATATATTCATAGACGAAAAGCATAATGTATCGTTAGATTTTATGTATTCACTTGCAAAAAGGATAAGAAAGTATGATGGGATGTTAATAGTAATAACCCAAAATATAAAAGATTTTAGTGGGTCAGTTGATACGTTAAGAAAGACATCAGCAATAATAAATGCATCACAATACTCCCTAATCTTTTCCCTTAATCCTGGAGACATAAAAGATCTAACCGACCTATATTCTAAAGCCGGAGAGATAAGTGATATAGAAAGAGAAGAGATTCTAAGAAGTAAAAGAGGTAGGGCTCTTTTAATTACCACTCCAACCGAAAAAACATTTGTAGATATTTTAGCAACTAATAAAACATCTAAACTTTGGGAAGAATAAAAACTAAAGCTTATGCCAAAATTACTTTATCCATATAGGATACACCATGCACACAGCCACACCACTAGCAGAACTTATGCAACAATCACTTTATCCATATAAGATACACCCAGAAAATTATAAATCTATTGTTAACCAATTCCTTTCAAATAGAAAAAAGCCAATTAAACATCACGAAATTAATATTTCGTGGCTAGATTATGCGGGGGCAATACGTACACACTAAAAGAGAAGATTGGTTTTATAAACACCTTCCCTTATAGGATCTTAAAAAATAATTAATACACAGCGGTAAGAAGCAGGAGAATAATAATGGACATTAATATCGAAGAGACAAAACTATTAGCAGAAAAAGCAGATCATATTTTAGATGAAATATTTGCAACAGGGAAATATGAAGGCTTTATCAAAGGTATGGTTAATCATGGAAACTTTAGTTTAAAAAACCAAGCGCTAATCATGCAGTACGCACCAGGTGCTACTGATATGAAAGGGATGAGGACATGGAACTATATGGGAAGATATGTAAAAGATAATGAATACGGAACACCAACGCTTTCACCAGTGTTTGATAAAACAAACAAAGATGATGGTAAAAAACAAGGCCCATTAATCGGATTTAGGGTAAATTACAGATTTGATGTCTCCCAAACTGGTGGGGCGGCATATAGACCTTTAAGATGCCAGGAAGATGAAATATATAAATACGAAGAAAGAATACTAAAAGCATTAGAAGGAGCTTTATCGTGGCGGGGTAAAGACGGGGAACTAAACCCATATTCTTTAAGAAGAATCTTTGAAAATGAAAATTTCAAAAAACTAGACAGTGAAAAGA
>DFOM01000008.1 GCA_002376725.1 Cloacimonetes bacterium UBA3541
GCTTGTGCAGATGGGGACATCTGCACACCCTTTCATCTACACACAGAAATAATGTCATACCTATATATATAGAGGGCATAATTTTTTTTCTTTAGATAAATAACTTATGTCCAGCTTATGTCCAGCTTATGTCCAGCTTATGTCCGAAAGCAGACATAAGCTCCTCATAAACTCTATATAATTACTACATTAATAAACCATAGGAGGGCACAATGAAAGTATATTATAAAAATCTAATAAAAGCGTATAGTGGTGAATTTGATGATTTAATTTATTGTTATAATCCACGCTTGAAATGCTATTATGCTCGGCGTTATACACCCCGTCGTCAGACACCACAAAACCAGCTCTATACCGATATCGCCAAAAATATGAAGGAATTATCTCCCTCTTCAGGATACAGACAGGATTTAACTAACTATGTGAATGCTTACAACTCTATGAGAGAATACCGAGATCATCCTCTTAATAACTGGTATAATGCATTCACTAAATTGATGTGGAATATGGCAAAAACCTATTCCCTCAACGGATCTCCTCTCACCGAAAATAGCACACCTATAGACCTTGCTATCCTTACTCGTGAAGATATCATAGAAAATAACCTCCCCTGTCGGACGGTTAAACAAGCTGTAGAAGCTGGACTTTTACCAGAAGTACCAGGATATGAATACTATAACAATGAATTATAAACTTTTAAATAGAGAATTTATCTTATCTGTTTCTCCCTTTGGTTTACATAACATTAGTATTCCACCTCAGCTACATTTCAGTGCTGCCTTATTCTCTTACTTCTGCACCGCCTTTTATTAATATCTCATTCAGATATTTTTGTCCTTTATCCAAAGTATCCTTAAAATGCTCTTTAACGGCTTGATCAAATAGCGGATTTATAATATCTTCAAGTTCGTAAATACGGGGCACCAGCAAATTAATATGATGTTTTCCTGGTTTTAAATCATTAGCTTTAATAAATGCCCAACTTGAAAACATCTTCAGTTCCAGTGCAGCAAGAACTGGCTGATACCCATCTTTTTTTCTTTGTTGTAAGCCATAAGCATCTTTAGTTTCAAATATAACCGAATTATTTACGGAAGTTTTAACTTCAATAGCATATTTTTCGCCTTTTTCATTAGCAACATCTATATCCACCCCTTGAATGCTTCTTTCTATTATATGACTGTATCCTGCTTTTTGAAAACTGATAGCCAATAGTTTCTGACAAATCTTCCCAAATTCCTGCGGTTTATACTGTAAATGGAGTTTTTTTAATTTATCGTAGGTTTCGGTTTTCATAAATTTTATTCCTTTTCAACTTCTGGTCCACTTTCTGGAGTCCAGTTTATGAAAGAATATTTTGTTTTAGCCTTAGTAATTTTTGTTGATAGCAAGTTTTGTAATTCTTTATCCATAGAAGATAAGATAACTACTCTATTCTCCAGAACATTATTTAATACATCAACAAAATTTTCTTTATGGTTGGAACTCAGACTTTGAGAGGGATCATCTAAGATGATAAAATTAAAGGGTTGATTTATTCCTTCGGAACAGGTCAATCCTAAGAAAATAGATAAAGCCAGTGCATTTAAATCGCCTTGACTGAGTATGGGAATTAAATTTTCATTATTTTGTCCTTTGAATTCATAGTAATTGGAGCTAGTATTAGAGGAATCACCGACAGAAAATTTTATGTGTTTAATTAAGGGATTATTTGCTATTCTACGAAAATAATCATCTATAGCCGCTTCAGCTGCAGATATTTTACTCTCAGCTTCTTCCCTGGATACCTTAATTAAAAGATTATTAATAGAATTTAGATTTTCAATAAGTTTATCAGTTTTTTTATTCAGGAGCTGTATTTGCTTAAACTCTGGTGATTCTTCTATTACATCTACACTTTCCCTTTTTTCTTTAGATTTTAATAGCTCTACTATCAAATTAATTTTATCAAGTGCGAAGTTTATATTATTCAATATATCTTGTTTATTATCCAAGGATAATTTCAGTTCATTTAATTTTGTTTCAATAGATATAGCTATTTCATTCAGTAGTGCTACAGGATCATCATCTTTGCTAATTTCTCTTTGCAAAAATTTTCCGATCTTCTTTGCTTCTTCAATTTTTAAATTTTCATAAGTATTGACCTTTTGTTCTATTTTTTCATATTCTTCCATCAAAGCCTTATTATTTTTTAATTCTGCTTTTAAATTATTAATTTCTTTTTCAATATCTCCGACCTTATCTTGGTATACTTTTTCCCATTCTTCTTCAAGGTGCTCTAATAAATCAGGTGTTTCTTTTCCACAAACTGGACATATATTTTTATTTATATCTTCTAATCTAAGATATCCTATTGCATTGTTAATGATAGCTGCTTTAGCATTGGTTTCTTCCAGTTCTTTATTTTTGGCTTCAATTTGTTCTTTAATTTTGGATATATTATTGTTAATAGTCGTTTTATCACCATTTTTCTCTATAAACTCGTTTAGTTGTTTTTTATAGTCCTTTAGAGTTTTATCCGCTTCTTCATAGCTTGCCTGCAAATTAGAAATTAAAAGACGATTATCAAATAATTCCTTTTGTTTTTTAACTTCGGGAATTTCAGAACGATAGTTATTTATGATTTCTTTAGCAGAATTTATAAATAAATTAAGTTCTTTCCAATGATCAGGAACTAAGATTTCGGGCATTTGCAGATTTGCATCTTGGGCAAATTTATGCAATTTCTCTTTAACTTCTTTATTAGCTAGTTCTAAAACTGCAGTTTCATCTATTTGCTCTTCCTTAATTCCCTTTAGTAGTGCTTCTTCTTTCTTTTCTTTCATAGAATCTTCAATAAAGTTTTTCTTGCTTTCAATTTCTTGGGAAAGATTGTTTATGTCTACTCTTCCGCGTTTGCTTTTTAGATCTTTTAAGGCATCTTCTATGCCTCCAATTATATTCCTGTAATCTGAAAGACCTAATAAACGGTCTATAGCATCATTCCTATCCTTCGGCACCTGAGTTAGAATTGCTCTGATAGCTTCCTGATGTTGATAGACAGTTGCCATAAAGTCCTTGAAAGTCATTTTTATGAGTGAATCAAGTTTCTTTTTTGCCTCTGAATCTTCTAAGATTGTTCCATCCGGTAAAGTAATTTTTAATTGATCCTTGGTTGTGCTTAGCCACTTTCGGAATATCTTATACACTTGATTTTGTTCATCTTTTAGTTCAAGCTCCACAAATACATCCGCATTGGAATTTAATCTCAGATTAGGTACTATCCATTCAACTCTTTCTCTAATACCGGTTTTCTCTCCGCTACATTCTTTATTCCCGAATAAACACCATTCTATTGCATTTAAAGTGCTACTTTTCCCCAAATGGTTTTCTCCGAAAAGAAGTATCATAGGATTATCAAATATAAATTCTTTTTCATCCGTATATGCTCTAAATCCTTTTATTCTAAGTCTTTTTAATGCCAGCATTTTACTCTCCTACAAATAATTATCATTGATTTGTTTCATTAATTCTAATATACGATTGACCTGGAACTATACCATCAAACTTCTACAAATAATTATCCTTGATTTGTTTCATTAATTCTTCACAATCACTTATAATTTTATCACTATCTTTACTAATTAATCCTTTTATGGCATTCTTTCCCCCTGTTTCATATGCTTCTGCTATCTCTTGCCAAAGCTTGATTAGATTTTCTTTTTCTTCCGGAGTAAACTCATCACTTTCTTTTATCTTTTTCTCTATTCTTTCCTTATGATTCATTATAAACCTCCTTTATATTTCATTCAACCATCTCTAGTAATTATAGGAAAATTGACTACTGGAAACACCTTATCTTTAGATGTATTGGATTCAGCACTTTAGCTCAAAGTATCTTTATATTAGTACAATATATTTACTTTATAACTAAATAATACCCCAATAATATCTTATTTTTATGCAACCTATGTTTATGTATCTTATTTTTATGCAACTTATATTTATGTATCTTATTTTTATGCAACTTATATTTATGTATCTTATGCTTAGGCAACTTACATTTATCCATTATCAGTGTAATCTGTGAAATCTGTGAGCTGAACTTGTAATGCTTTATTCATTATCTGCGTAATCAGCGTAATCTGCGTGCTACCATTTTAATTCTAAATTCATTATCTGTGTTATCTGTGCTATCTGTGAGAGGTAAATAATAAAGAAATCTGCGTAATCAGCGTAATCTGCGTGCTACCATTTTAATTCTAAATTCATTATCTGTG
>DFOM01000024.1:0-518 GCA_002376725.1 Cloacimonetes bacterium UBA3541
TCATCTACTGGTAATCCTAATTCTCCTAGCGCCTCCATTGGTATTAATATGCTTCCTGGAGGTTCAGGATGGTTTTACAGTATAACACCAGGCACTCCAGCTACTGCTTCTACCACTACTGAAAACAACAGTGTTGCAACCTGGCTTGGTGAAGGCACTATCTATGAATTTAATCCTGTAGTACCAGTTCCTAACGATTTGGCTGCTCTTTCCATTACTGGTAATACTACACCTACCGCCGAACTGAGTTATGATTATACTATAACTGTTCGCAATCGTGGTTCCAATCCACAAACTATCTATCAGGTAAAACTGTTATTGGGCACTCAAGAAATTGGATCAGTAGATGGAACCACTATCCAAGCAGGAGAGATCCTAACCTTTACTATCCCCTGGACTCCCTCTACTGCAGGTCCTGGTGTTCTTTATGGTAAAGTAATGTTAACTGGAGACCAGAATCCAAACAATGACCAGACACCACCATTAAATATTACCGTACAACCTGCTGGAGTCCAAGC
>DFOM01000024.1:653-1770 GCA_002376725.1 Cloacimonetes bacterium UBA3541
ATTCCCCTACAAACTCCTTATATGCATACCCCTGGCAATCTGGTAATGATGGTTCAGAGACCGATGGATACTCAGTATTATTCTTCCTCGGATAAATTCCAGGCTCAGACCGTAGGTACGAACCGTGCCCGTAATATTCAGAGTGATGGTACTGCTTATGATCCTGCTAATCCACCCACTACTGGAACGGCTTCGGGACAATTCCCTAAAACTACTATTTTTTATTCAGGTCAAGAATTAATCAACGATTTAGGCTGTTTGAACATTTCTGGTAACACTATACCAACGGTAGGCAATAACTACAATTACATCATCACTATCCGAAATAATGGTTCTGCTACTCAAGACAATTATACTGTGAAACTTATGACAGAAGGAGGCCAAGAACTTAGCTCAGTTCAAGGACCAACTATCAATCCTTCTCAAACTCTGGAAGTAACTATCCCCTGGACACCTACCACAGCTGGTTCAACCTATTTATATGGTGAAGTATTCTTGACAGGTGATGAAATTGCTTTTAACAATCAGTCTTCTCATCTCAATATTGAAGTTCTACCTGCTGGTGTGCAGGGTGTCACAATAGGTGAAGGTAATCAGAATGCACGAGTACCGATGGATTTTTATTATAAAAATTCACTTTTTGAATGCTTGTACTATGCCGATGAACTTGGTTTTGTGAGTGGAACAATTACCACGCTGGTTTTTTATAATAACTTTGCCGATTCACCTACTAATGGTGCCACCAAGATATGGTTAGGTACAACTAATCAGGCAGACCTTAGTGCAGGTTGGATACCCTCCACAGAATTAACGCTGGTCTTTGACGGTATTGTCAATTACCCAAGTGGAATTAATACTATAATCATTCCCCTACAAACTCCCTATATGCATACCCCTGGCAATCTGGTAATGATGGTGCAGAGACCAATGGATACTCAGTATTATTCTTCCTCGGATAATTTCCAGGCTCAGACCGTAGGTACGAACCGTGCTCGTAAAGTCCAAAATGATAGTACTGTTTATGATCCTGCCAATCCTCCAGCAAGTGCAACCGTTTCCGGACAATTCCCTAAAACCACCATCTTCTATTCTGGACAGGCTATTGTAAATGATTTAG
>DFOM01000024.1:1949-25266 GCA_002376725.1 Cloacimonetes bacterium UBA3541
ATGAAGGAAGGCGGTATTCTACTTAGTTCTGTTCCTGGAGTACCCATCAATTCTCTTCAGACTTTAGACCTCACTATTAACTGGACTCCTACGGAAACTGGAGCTACCTATATCTATGGTGAAGTTGAGATGACAGGTGATGAAATAGCCACTAACAATCAGACTCCGCATCTGAATGTCAATGTTTACCCCGCAGGTACAGTAGCCATAACCGTTGGGACAGGAGATACTACTGGACGTATGCCTATGGATTTCTTCTATAAAAATTCTTTATTTGAAACGATATATCTTGCTTCAGAACTCAATATTGGCGGTCTACTTATCGATATCCAATTCTATAATCACTTCGCGACTAACCTTCCAGAGATGCCAACTAATATTTGGGTAGGAGAGACTACACAGACCGACCTTTCTGCTGGTTGGATACCATCCACTCAATTAACCCAGGTATTTAGTGGAAATGTGGATTATCCTTCAGGACCCAATGATATTATCATTCATCTCACTACACCTTATCCTTATGGAGGAGGAAATCTGGTGGTGATGGTTGAGCGTCCAATGGATACAGATTGGTATAGTTCGTCCGATGTATTCCGCACTCAGACTGGGACAGTGTCTAATCGTACTCGTAATATATATAGCGATAGCATAGATTATGATCCTGCCAATCCTCCTACTACTACACCGACAGCTAATTTTCCAAAGACCACTTTTATGTTTATAACTGAGGGATTGGGAGCTATTAATGGCACTGTTTATGGACCTGGTGATGTTCCTCTTGCTGGTGCTACTGTTGTAGTTGAAGGAACTAACTTGAGCTATATCACAGGTGCAGATGGAACCTTCACCTTCCCCTATGTGGCTCAAGGTGAACATCAAGTTACGGCATCAAAACATGGATATACTGAAGTGACAAACACTGTTACAGTAGTAGAGAACCAGACTGTAACTACTAACTTTACACTTGCTCTACTACCTCAAGTAACGGTAACGGGTAGAATAGTAGGAAGTGATCAGCCCACGGTAGGACTTGCTGATGCAACTATCAACTTGAGTGGTTATGAGAGTTATCAAGCTACCACCAATGCCACGGGTAATTTCACTATCACTAATGTCTATGCCAGTCATACTTATGACTATGTAGCTCATGCAACGGGATATCAAGATGCTACAGGACAGGTAGTAGTAGGTACTACTGATGTCAATATGGGAGATATAGTTGTTAATGAGATGGCATATCCACCTTATCAAGTGGTTGCCACTGAAGCTATTGATGGTACTAATGTCACCTTAATCTGGAATAGTCCTTCTCCAACCGGTTTAACGGGATTAGAAGATTTTGAGTTAAGCGACGGGGGTTGGGTGCCTTCCTCTAATTGGTCTAATCCTTTGGGTGATTGGGAATGGACAAATACTTACGATGTAGCAAATTGGTCACCAATATATACAGGCACTAATGTGATTCCACCCCCTAATTGTCATTCTGGAACTGGTATGTGGGGAACTAAAATTAATACCAATTACACTAATTCAGGTGGATTCAATTATCTAACCAAAACCTTCAATCTGTCGGGAATCTCTGAACCTCAACTGCGGTTTTGGAGTTGGGAAAATGTCTTTGGTGACTTTGATTATTGTCAGGTAGCGGTTAATGGAACGGTTATATGGGGACCTTCCTGGGATTATACCAATACTCAATGGCAAGAAAGGGTAGTAGATCTTAGTTCCTATGCCGGTATGTCTGAGGTAGAAATCCAGTTTCAGATGTATGCCACTACAGTAGTTAATTATGCTGGTTGGTATATTGATGATGTGTATGTGGGTCCAGCTCAAGGTAAAGCAATCAATTCACCTAGCTGCATTATTCCTTTAGAGTTTAGGGGTTTATCGGAAAGAGAAGCGGCAGCCTATATAGAAAAATCCATTTCCCCTAGAGGTAGAATATCCAATCATAGTTTACCTAGAATGGGAACGCCACCCTCTATTAAAAACGATAGAGTAATGGTAGGTTACAAGGTCTGGCGTTTACTGCGGGGACAGGAAACCAATGAAAACCTCTGGACTCTTTTAACTCTTACTACTATCAATGATACCACCTATGTAGATAACAGCTGGGCTCCTCTTCCCTCTGGCGTCTATAGATTTGCTGTTAAGGCAGTATACACCAATGATGTACTTTCTCCTGCAGCTATTTCTAATGAAATACATAAAGGTATGATGGGTACTTTGACTGGGACAGTAACTGAGTTCGGTACCAATATACCCATTGAGGGAGCCACTATTACAGCTGGTGAATACAGCGGTACTTCCAATGTTCAAGGTGTATATTCTTTCAGCGTCTATCAAGGCACATATACCGTAACCTGTTCAAAACCAGGATATCAAACCGCAACTCAAACAGAAGTAAATATTGTAGGACTTCAGACTACTACGGTAAACTTTGTCCTAACCGAAATAACTTTTCCTCCAACAGCAGTTCAAGCTACAGAAGTTAATCAGAATTTGGTGAACCTTACCTGGATGGCACCTACTCCCGGCGCAGTAGGTGAATGGCTTCACTACGATAATGGTCAGAATTATACTAGTATAGGCACAAATTCAGCAGCGGACTTTGATGTAGCGATACGTTTTCCTGCTTCTGCCTTGCAGGATTATGTAGGTATGAGTCTTTATGCAGTTAAAGCTTGGCCTGCTCAAGCGGGATCTTTCTCTATTCGGGTATGGACTGGTGGTAATGCTTCTGCACCTGGTCCTATGGTGGTAGACCAGCCTTTCACACCTACTTTAGATACCTATAATACGGTAATGTTAAACAATCCAGTGGCCATAACTGGAACCGAGGAACTCTGGTTTGGTTATCGTTGTAATGTAACCGGCGGCTATCCTGCAGGTTGTGATTCAGGTCCTGCTGTAGATGGTTTTGGGAATATGATGTATTTCCAGGGCAGTTGGACTACTACATTAGAACAGAACCCTGACCTCAATTATAACTGGAATATTCAAGGTTATGTAGGATATTCTGCTCCAGATAGAGCACCTGAAATTAGTTTGTCGCTTCCGCCATCTTATGTTATCAGCGATGTTGGAATGCGTTCTGTCACTACCGGTATTTTAACGACCAATCCAGATAATGCTAAACTTCATCCAGAATCTAAGACTAATAATGGCTTTGACATACAGCTTTCATCTGATAAGGAGACTAATCAGCATAGATATAATTCTATTGGAAATATTAAAGTTAGACAAGAGCATAATAGCTATGATGTGAAAGATAATAGAGCACTATCAGGTTACAAGGTATGGCGTTTACTGCAAGGACAGGAGACCAATGAAAGTGCCTGGACTCTACTTACCACGGATGTTATAACTGCTACCGTCTGGCAGGATGATGATTGGGGCTCAGTTCCCGATGGAATGTATAAGTGGGCAGTAAAAGCGGTTTATACTGGTGGAGCTCTTTCTAATCCCGCTTTCTCCAATGCCTTACCTAAAGTAACTGAGATAGGAACTATTGCGGGAACAGTTAAGAATCAACAGAATGCACCTATAATGGGAGCTACGGTAACCTGTGGAGATGTTACAGCTACCACCAATAACAGTGGTGCCTATAGTATGTTAGTTCCTGCAGGAACTCATAGTGTGACCGCCAGTGCAACAGGTTATGATTCGGTTACTCATGATAATGTAGTAGTAGTCACAGGTTTGACTACTACGGTGAACTTCATACTTCCTCCCAGCAGTACGATTATTATACTGGAGGATAGTTTTGAAACCTATGAGAACTTTGCTCTGACCTTTGCACCCTGGACCTGTGTTGATGTAGACCTGAGTGCTACTTATGGCATCAGTGGAGTAAGCTTCCCCAATTGCTATGCTCCTATGGCATACATCATCTTTGTGCCCTCAGCTACAACTCCTCCACTTACTGCTACAGATGTAACTCATACCGGTACTAAAATAGCGGCTTCTTTTGCTGCAACTTCTCCTCCTAATAATGACTGGTTGATTACTCCGGTACTACATCGTCCTACTCAAATAACCTTCTGGGCACGCTCTTATGTGACCGATTATGGAATGGAAAGATTTAAAGTAGGTGTCTCTACTACGGGAACTAATCCGAGCAATTTCACTATCATCAGTGGACCTAACTATATAGAAGCTCCTGCAGTATGGACAGAATATACCTATGCAATTGATGGACAACCTGAAAATGCATATATCGGTATTCAGTGTGTATCTAATGATGCCTTCATCTTCCTATTAGATGATGTTACGGTGGAAGCCACACCTCTAGAAGATCCTACGGTTCCAGTTCTAGCAACAGAGCTGCAGGGTAACTATCCCAATCCTTTCAATCCGGAGACCACTATTCGCTACAGTGTAAAAGAAACAGTACCTGTCACTATTGAGATTTATAATCTCAAGGGACAGCTGGTTCGTACCTTAGTGAATGAAGTCAAGACAGCAGGTAATTATTCAGTAATCTGGAACGGAAGAGATAGTCATAATCAGCCTGTATCCAGTGGAGTCTATTTCTATAAGATGAACGCTGGTAAATACAGCAGCACTAAGAAGATGATTATGATGAAATAATCCTAAATCAACTATCTAAGATATATCCCCGTATGGTTTTTCCTGCGGGGATTTATTTATATTATCCTACTCGTCCTGGTAAAAATTTTAATGTTAATAAAAAGTATAAGTTAGAAATAGCACGGATCAATGGAAGATATGGGAATGTTACTATCAAATAAGAAGAAGGCATTTATTTCCTATAGTAAATATGATTAATAAGGTTTTTGGAGTTTAGGAGCAGTAATTGAGTTAGATTTTGGTATTGACATAATAAGGCAATCATTTTTTAAAGAAAAAATGAAAAGATTTATATATCTGGTTTGCATTTTAAGCAATTAGTAGATATGAGATAGGGAATTGTAATAATGTTAGAAAAATTACTCCGTAAAATGTTTGGTGATAAAAACACCCGTGATTTAAATAAATATCTGCCCCAAATACAAGTTATAAACCAGATTTATGAAGGTCTGGCACAATATGAAGATGACCAGTTGAAAAATAGGGTGGCAGAAATAAAGCAGGAAATAGCAGAAAAGCTAAATGGTTTAAGAGAAAAATTAGAAGAATTGGAAACTCTTTATAGGAAAGAAGAAGATGAAGGTGAACGCAATCGGATAGATATTCAAATTGATGAGACTAAGAAAGATCTAATAACTCTTACTAAATCCACTTTAGATGATTACTTACCAGAAGTCTATGCAATTGTAAAGGATACCTGTCGTAGATTAGTAGGTAAAAGTTTTATAGTAAGAGGACATGAAGTAGTGTGGGATATGGTTCCTTTTGATGTGCAATTGATAGGAGCAATAGTTTTGCATGATGGCAAGATAGCTGAAATGGCAACGGGTGAAGGTAAAACATTAGTTGCAACTATGCCCCTATTTCTTAATGCCTTAGTAGGTAGAGGTGCTCATTTAGTAACAGTTAATGATTATCTTGCTGCCCGCGATGCTGAATGGATGTCTCCGATATTTAATTTTCATAATCTAACAGTAGGATGTATAACTACTGATATGGATTTTGAATCTCGGAAAAAAGCTTATCAGTGTGATGTTACTTATGGGATGAATAGTGAATTCGGATTTGACTATCTTCGTGATAATATGGCAGTTACACCCGAACAATTAGTGCAGCGTGATTTTTATTATGCCATTGTTGATGAGGTGGATAGTATTCTTATAGATGAAGCTCGCACTCCTTTAATAATCAGTGGACCAATTGCTCAAGATAAAAATTTCTACCAGGAACTTCGTCCTCAGATAAATCAATTAGTGCAGGCACAAAATGCTCTGGTACAGCAGGTTTTATCAGAAATCAGGGAAGATCTTAGAGAAGATAATCCTAACTCTGATATGGAAAGATTGGGAAGAAATCTCTTGTTAGTTCAAAGAGCTGCACCCAGAAATAAAGCTTTTACTAAGATAATGCAGGATCCAAAACTGAAAAAGCTGGTCAATGATATAGAGGGCATTTATCTGCGCGACAAAAAAATGCCAGAACTAGATGAAAATCTGTATTATGTAGTAGACGAACATCAAAACACCGTAGATCTCTGTGAAAAAGGTAGAGATTATTTGTCCCGCCACGATAAAAATCTATTTTTAGTGGAAAGTCTGGATGAAATATTAAACAATATAGATGAAGATGAGACACTCACTGAAGAAGAAAAAATAAAGAAAAAAAACCGAGAAACTAACCGGTTTATGGATAAAAGTGAGAAGCTGCACAATATCAATCAACTTTTGAAAGCCTATACTCTGTTTGAAAAGGATGTGGAATATGTTGTAGTAGACAACAGAGTGGTCATTGTAGATGAATTTACAGGGAGATTGATGCCAGGAAGAAGGTATTCCGATGGTCTACATCAAGCTCTGGAAGCAAAAGAAAATGTGGAAATAGAAGCAGGTACTCAGACTTTTGCTACGATAACTTTACAGAATTACTTTAGAAAATATGAGAGAATAGCAGGTATGACGGGAACTGCAGCAACCGAAGAAGCTGAATTTGTAGAGATTTATAATTTGCCGGTGATAACCATTCCAACCAATGTTCCAGTAACCAGAATTGACCATGAAGATGTTATCTATATGACCAAGAATGAGAAGTATCAGGCTTTGATGGATGAAGTAATCTACTGGCATAATCTGAAAAAACCTGTATTAGTAGGTACAGTAAGCGTAGATGTTTCCGAAACTATTAGTCGTATGTTGAAACGTCGTAATATCCCTCATAATGTTCTGAATGCTCGTCAACATCAAAGAGAAGCTGAGATTATAGCTTTAGCAGGACAACCTGGTGCAGTAACTATAGCAACAAATATGGCAGGCCGTGGGACGGATATAAAGCTTGGACCAGGGGTAGTGACGAAAAACATTGAAGAATATCGGGGAATTGATCCATCCGTTACACTTGAATATCCATATGGTTTGCCCTTAGATGGACTTCATGTGATAGGAAGTGAAAGGCATGAGAGTAGACGTATAGATCGTCAATTACGAGGAAGAGCGGGTCGTCAAGGCGATCCTGGCACTTCTAGATTCTATTTATCTCTGGAAGATGATCTTCTTCGTTTATTTGGTTCAGAAAGGATTGCTCCTATGATGACTCGTATGGGAATGAAACCTGGAGATGCCATAAGACATCCCTGGATGACCAAAACGGTGGAAAGAGCTCAAAAAAGAGTAGAAGAAAATAACTTTGAAATCCGCAAAAACTTACTAAAATATGATGAGGTAATGAATCAGCAAAGAGAAGTTATCTATTCTTATCGTAGAAGTGTCTTGAAAGGATATTCGTTAAAGCGTGAAGTTCAAGAGATGATTGAAGAAACAGTAGATAGGATTATTTCCGAATATATCCCCCTAGATAGTTCACCCGATGAATGGAATCTAGCAAGACTTACTCAATGGTTCAAATCTGCTCTGAATGTTGCTATAGAGCCTGAAGACCTAGAGTCCGATCATCTTAGCGAACCTCTTTTAAGAAATACTTTGAAAGAGCTTATCATTCAAGCATATGAAAAGAAAGAGGAACGAGTAGGTTCGGAATCAATGCGCGAAATTGAACGGCGTTGTCTGTTGGAAGTTGTGGATGAAGAATGGCGTGATCATCTACATGAAATGGACTTACTAAAAGAAGGTGTATACCTTCGTGCTTACGCAGAAAAAGACCCTCTGGTAGAATATAAAAGGGAAAGCTTTGAGCTCTTTCAAAATCTTATCTCTCGTATTCAAGAAAATATTACCAAAAAAGTCTTTACTACCTACATTCTAACTCAAGAACAAGTGCAGAATATGCTGAAAGACTCCAGATTGCAGCATGAAAATGTTAGTGTTTTCTTGAAATCTCAAGAATTGAGACCTACTCAGCAGAATATGAGTGCACCACCTCAGTTCTCAGAGCCAAATGCAGGAGAAATGAAACAAAAACCAATTAGGGTAGCTCAACGCATAGGTAGAAATGACCCTTGTCCCTGTGGTAGTGGGAAAAAATATAAGAAATGCTGTGGACGTTTTGAAAACAGTGAATAAATATTAAAAAAGTAATGAAAGGAAACTAATGCCAAAAAAATTAATCATAGTGGAATCACCAGCAAAGGCTAATACCATTTCTAAATTCTTACAACATAAATATGATGTAAAAGCCTCAATGGGGCATATAAGAGACTTACCAGAAAAAGAATTGGGAGTTGATGTAGCCAATAATTTTCATCCAGTTTATAGGATAGATAAGAAAAAAAATAAGGTTATAAATGAGTTAAAAGAAGCGGCTAGAGATGCCGAAACTATCTATTTAGCTAGTGACCATGATAGAGAAGGTGAAGCTATAGCCTGGCATTTAACCCAAGTTTTGGAGAAAGAATTAACGGGCAAAGAAATTTATCGTATTGTATTCAATGAGATTACTGCCCGGGCTATCCAGGAAGCCATAAAAAATCCTACTTCTATTGATATGGCAAAGGTAGATGCTCAACAGGCAAGAAGAGTGCTGGATCGTATTGTAGGATATACAGTTTCACCTTTATTATGGAAAGTTATTGCTAAGAAACTAAGTGCTGGTAGAGTGCAAAGTGTGGCTTTGCGCCTAATCTGTGAACGAGAAGAAGAAATACAGAACTTTGTACCCAAAGAATACTGGAAACTAGAAGCTAAATTCTACCGAGATAATATTCCACCTTTTCAAGCAGCTCTGGAAAAATGGGATAATAAAAAAATTGAAATTCCCGACGAAGCTACTGCTCAAAAATTAATAGAAGAACTAGATTCTTCACCCGCAGTCATTTCTGATTTAAAAAGAAACATCCAAAAGCTGGAACCATTACCTCCATTTATTACCAGCACTCTTCAGCAAGAAGCCTCTAAGATTCTGGGTTTTTCTCCTGAAAAGACAATGAAGGTAGCTCAGGAATTGTATGAAGGTGTTGACCTCAAAGGAGAAAGAACAGGTCTAATAACCTATATGCGCACAGATAGTTTACGCATTGCGAATGAAGCAATAGAAAATTGCAGACAATTAATAAAAGAGCGCTTCGGTAATGAATTTATCCATACCGTAACCCGTGTCTATAAAAATAAGTCTACAGCTCAGGATGCTCATGAAGCAATTAGGCCTACAAATACTTTTTATACACCAGAAAGTATAGAGGAAAATCTTACCAAGGACCAATTAAAACTCTATTCTCTCATATGGCAGAGATTTGTAGCCACTCAAATGAAACCAGCTAAGTTGAGACATACTAAAGTGTTGGTAACTGTTGGGAAAGCTATCTTTAGTGCCAACGGAAATATAGTAGAAGAAGAGGCATTTTTGAAAGTTTATCCTTATGTAAAAATTATTTCTGGAGAAACGATAGATTCAGCTTATGTCAAGGGGGATAATCTTGAATATGATAAAATTGAATCTTCCCAGCATTTTACTACTCCACCATCCCGTTACACAGAGGCTTCTTTAATTAAGGAACTGGAAGCAAAAGGTATTGGCAGACCTTCAACTTATGCTACTATTATCAGCACTATCCGAAAGAGAAGCTATGTTAGTATAGAAAAAAAGAATTTCTATCCCACAAAATTAGGATTGGATGTAAACCGTTTTCTGGTCTCCAATTTTGACGATATCTTCAATGTAAGTTTCACCGCCGATATGGAAACAAAACTGGATGAAGTGGAAGAGAATAAAATAGTTTGGTATGAATTGGTTAAAGATTATTATGAGGAATTAATGAATCTTTTAAATAAGGTAGATGTGAAAAAATCAAAACAGGAATTCATTGAAGAAACAGATATTGTATGTGATGTATGTAAAGAAGGAAAGATGGTGATTAGACATTCCACTAATGGTGAATTTCTATCTTGTAACCGTTTTCCTGCCTGTAAAAATAATAAAAAGTTTGTTCGTGATGATAAAGGGAATATTATTATTTTAGAACCACAAACTTTAGAGGAAAAATGCCCGCAATGTGGAAGTCCTCTGATAGAACGCAAAGGAAGATACGGAGAATTCATTGCTTGCAGTAGTTATCCTAAATGTAAATATTCAAGAAATAAGACTACTGGAGTTACCTGTCCTGAATGTGGTAAGGGAGAACTAATTCAAAGACGTAATAAAAAAGGAAATATCTTCTATTCTTGCAACCGTTATCCAGAATGTAAATTTATCAGTTCCTATAAACCCATTCCTATTTCCTGCCCCGAATGTGGAAATCCTTATCTAATAGAGAAAAAGACCAGAGAAGGGAATATTTATAAAGAATGTCCTAAATGTAAAAAAAGGATGGAATGAAAACACTAAAATATAGATACTTTTAACTGAATATTTATTCGGTATTTTTGAGGAGAAAGGAGGGATTTTTCACCATATAAGGACAAGTTAAAATTTTTCAGTTTTAAACCAGTAGTAATAGATAGGGCTGTTTCTTCTGAGTTACAAATGCTGTAATATTCAGGACTAAATTCATCCGCACAATAAAAGTTATTTGGACTTTGCCAAGTGATATAACCAAATTTTAATTCCCAGCTTGATTGTTGATAACCCAGAAAGTATTGAAAATGATAGGTATTTTTAGTGTAATCTTTTTTATTCTGCAAAGTATAGGAAAATTCAAATTGCTGAAATAAACCTGTAGTGATGGGTAAATAACCGTTGGTCTGGATTCTATAATGCTGAGGCATAGTAGCTATATAGGTAGAATCAACCCAGGTGATTAACTCCCGGTCATATTGAGAAAAATTTAATTTCCAACGAGTTACTTTATTATCAAAAACAAGAGAACCTATGAATCTGGAAAGCGGCTCTCCTGAAAAAGAGGGACCCATATTGACACTATAACGCATCTGTATATCCGTATTTGCAAGAATATTCCATTTCAAATCACAGCTTATTTCCTTGCGATCAGTGTTGTGATTTAAAATAGAAGCAGAAAGAGCATAAGGAAATTGATGGTAAATGGTGTTTTGTCCATAGGATAAAGTTTGACTGAAAGATCTAAAGCGGTAATTCCAGGATAGGAGAGTACTAATCTGTTGATTAACGAAAGATAATTCTAAGTTTAGATTATTATTAGGTAATTTTAGAGATGAATAAAGACTGTAAGCCCAGAGATCGGATACTAATATTGAATCGGAAAAAGCCCTATCATATTGCTGTCTATAAAGTAAAGCAGCAATCTGGAAATTATTTTTTAATACTCCAAATGCAGTGCCAAAAATGCTTTCCTGCGTTGAGCTAAGATTATCGGAAGAAGTGGTAGGTAAGTTTATTATTCTGTCGTCTTTTATCTTAGCAACACGATTTTGAACCGATGCAAAAGCAAGTGTTTGCCAAGAGTTTGCTTGATAGATAAAAGCTGTTCCTAAAGGACTATAAGTGGAAGGAGAAATAGGTTTATAAAGTCTAAAAGGTGAATCCACTAAATTGCGGGATCCAGTTCCAGTTACTAGTCCTCTTCCAAAACGCACTCTATATGAACCTAAAACCAAGTTCAGCCTTTCTGTCCTAAGATCAAGATGAAGTCCCCAATTTTTATTTCCAGAATCAAGGTCATATTTATTATTTAATATCAATGCTCCATCTGGTATTTCATAAAGTAAACTGTTTTGCATATAACTATTCGTGACTTTAAAATAGGTACGATTACTAATATTAAGAGGCTTCCCCAGTTCAGAAAGCTCCTGATAGAAATTGTTCCAAGCTGAGTCCACTAAAGCTGGTGTATCTAACTCAATTAATTCATCGTGGTATTGTGCACCAAGCAAGAAGGTTATAGATAATAGAATGATAATATTAGCAAAGCTTTTCACCAGTTAAAACCGAGATCCAGGCTTTGAGAAAGATTCAATTCTGGATGGGTTCGGACAGCATAAGTGAGCTCACCTCTTTTAATCTTTAATTTTATTCCCAGACCAAACTGAGAAGGTAAATTCTGCCAGGACATCAATAAAGAAAGAGGTTCGTTTAATTGGATAGAAGTAGCTATCCGATAGTTATCATCATTATCAGGCACATAAACATAGCTACCAGCACCATAGACCTCATCTATAATTTTGACCATAGCTGATATATGCCACTCCTCATCTGAAGAAGTTAAATGTAATGATTTAATTTCAGCACCATATTCTGGACAGGAATAAGTTAAAGCTACATTACTCAACCAGGTATGATAACTATTACCGGTACTTATTTTTTCATACTGGAGATGTTCGGTATAACCAAGTCTAAGATGCTTATAATGAAAAGCCAGTCCTAAAAAGTAATCCTGATTACGATAGTCACCCTGGTCCAGATGAGCAATACCCGTACTTAGAAAAAAGGATTTTATTTGAGTTGCAGTATTTAAGGAATATACTGCACAATTTGCCATACCGAAAGGAATATTAGCAGAAAAGGAAATACCGCTATTAGCAATATTGGGAGAAAGAGCAAAATCAGCCAAAGAATTTGATAGTAATGTAATGCCAGATAAGGCATTAGAGGAAGCAGTATCCTGAGTTATTATCGCTTTTAAGGGAGAAAATAAAAAAAGTATAACTAGATAACTGCCCACTTTAAAGCGCATACTAGCCTCTGAGATCTAAGAATCAGGATTGTTTCAAACCAGACATACTTCAGTTTCAGGATCAAAGTAATGAGCTTTAAGCATATTTAGGCTAATTGTTAGCTCTTCGTTCATTTTTGGAAGTTCTTTAGGTTCCAAGCGGGCAGTGAAAATGTTGTGTGGAGTTGTTAGAACAACATGGTATTCACTACCCAGGGGTTCCACTATGTCACATATTGTTTCTATCTGCTGGGGAAATTCAGCCATTGAATCGTAGCGTGCATCATAGATGTCTTCGGGTCTAATTCCCATTATAATAGGTTTATTGATATAGGACTGAAGCATTTTTTTATGTTTAGGATAGATTTTGATTTTGAAGTCATTACTGCTGAAAAATAGGTCTGAACCTTCACTTTCTATCTTACCTTCTACCATATTGATCGCAGGAGAGCCGATAAAACCAGCAACAAAGATATTGGCAGGATGATTGTAAATATTTAGAGGAGTATCTATCTGATGAATGACTCCATCTTTCATTACCGCTATACGATTAGCCATGGTCATTGCTTCCACTTGGTCATGTGTAACATAAATCATTGTATTAGCCAGCTGTTTGTGGAGTTTAACAATTTCAGAACGCATCGCTACTCTAAGCTTTGCATCTAAATTAGAAAGTGGCTCATCAAAAAGGAAAACTTTAGGATTACGAACAATTGCACGTCCTAAAGCAACACGCTGACGTTGCCCTCCCGATAGCTGTGCTGGTTTGCGTTTTAGCAGATCTTGAATGCCTAAAAGCTCTGCCGCATGTTGAACTTTCTTTTTTATGGTCTGTTTATCTTCTCCTCTAAGCTTTAAAGCAAAAGCCATATTATCAAAGACCGTCATATGAGGATAAAGTGCATAATTCTGGAAGACCATAGCAATATCCCTATCCTTGGGAGGAACATTATTGACCAGTTTGTCTCCTATCCAGATATTACCACTAGTGATTTCTTCTAATCCTGCAATCATCCTTAAAACAGTACTTTTACCACATCCAGATGGACCAACCAATACCATAAATTCCTTGTCTTCAGCTTCAAAACTTACATCTTTTACTGCATGAACACTATTATCATATATTTTATTAAGCTTTTGAACTTCTACTCTTGCCATTACTACTCCTTCAATAAATCAATATTTTATATAAGATAAGATGTCAAGAAGGAAATTTATTCTGTACAAAACACTGTGTTCCGTCCCATCTCTTTTGCCCTATATAGCGCCCTATCAGCTTGTTCAATATAAGAATTTAGAACAGTATCATTTAAACAGGCGAAACAATTGCAAATACAACCGGTACTGATAGTAATATGAAATTGATTATCCTGATAAATAAATTCATAATTCTCTATTTTAGCACGAAATTCCTCCATTAATTCTAACATTTTCTCTTTTTGAATATCAAATAAAATTAAGAGAAATTCCTCCCCTCCATAGCGGATAATTACATCACTCTTACGAAAAAAACTTAGCAACATATTAGCAAGTGTCTGAAGCACATAATCTCCCGCCAAATGCCCATATTTATCATTTACTCGCTTAAAATGGTCTATATCTAGTATGGCAAAACAAATGGGAACTTTGTGACGAGCAGCTAATTGAAAAGCATGATAAAGATTATTATAAAGATAGTGCCTATTTTTCAAACCCGTGAGATGGTCTGTTATAGAAAGTGCTTCCACCTGATGATAAAGTTCATTGATTAAAAGGTAATTTTTGTGTAAAGTCTCCACATAAGTACTGTTTTGCAAGCTAATTTGGTCAGCTAAAGAGATTACCCTTTTTTCTAAAAATGGCATTATTTGAACTAGCTGTTCTGGAGAAAGATGTTCTCGCAAAAATTGAGATAGATTTTGTAGAGACAGCCAGCTCTTGTGTAGATAATAAGTAGAATGATGATATGCTCTAATAGATTTAGGGAAGTTTTGTTCCACTCCGGAATAATAATTCCCAGCGAAAAAATATAGATATTGCCACTGTTCAAAAGACAAATAGGATACAGGTAAAGACAGCAGAATATGAATGTATCGCATTTTATCTTCTGGTTTAATTAAGCGATTATCCAGAGTTACTAACTCATAAAGTATAAAAGCAGAAAGCAAATTTTTCTTATATTTCCAATCATCAGAATAGGTTTGTAGCACTTTCATTTTTAAAGCTGAATGCCTACCCCAGGGAATTATCTTTAGCCATTGCACAATTAATTGCAATGCGGTATCGCTTCCATCTTCTTGATAGTATTCGCTAATTAACTTAAGCCATAAATCCGTAAACTCCAGTCTCTTACCTCTTAAAATAAGTATTCTGGCAAGGCTGAGGTGGTAAATTAAATGGGTAATAGGTGAAGTCAAAGAAATCTCTTGCTTCAATGATTTTAAAAGTGAATAAGCAGTATTGCTATCTCCTAATTGACTGAGAAGATAAGAAAGCTGTAATTGTATAAAGATATCCAGTTGATAATCTGGAGATTCTGCATTTAAATTAAATATTTTTCCTTTTATATGGTAAGGAGTGGAACTCTCGGAAGAAAAAGGAAAATAGTTTAGAGCCTCAAAAAAATCTGTCCACTTGGAAGGCTTAAACTCTTTCTCTTCTTGGAGTAGTATGATTAGCTGCTCCATAAGAGTAGCAGAGAGATGGCGAAATCTGGCTAATGAAGGCTCTCTTCCTGATATTTCTGCAGTAAAATATGGCAGCAACTGATTAATAATATCTTGAGATTGACTCTCTTCAGAGCTATGAAGTAATGAGGATAATAAATTTCTTATCTGTTCTACATCTGCTGGAGATAATCGTGAAACTTTCTGATTTGCCATTGCACTATTTTTCTATTTATTGATTTAAAGAGAGCATAACTTATTTTTTCCCAGATTTATTTTCCTGCTTAAGACTATCGCTACTGGCTTCTTTAAAGATAAAAACAGTTTCATCAGATTTTATTAAACCATGCTCTTCTCTTGCCACTTCTTCTGCTGCTTCAGGATCGGTCTTCAAACGGTAATTATAATCAGAAAGACTGTCATTTTGTGCTTTTAATGTGTTATATTGTTGCTCCATACGGTCTATTTTCCGTTTAAGCTTCCATTTTTTATAAAAGCTATTGTTTCCCCAGACAAGTATCCAGCTGAGCAATAATAAAATCAGAAGCACATAAATGAAATTTAGAAAATGTCTTTTTTTTGTACTTTGCTTTTTCATCAACCTAATAACCTAGCCAATAATGTCTTATGAATGTCTATAGCTTCGTAAGAACACATCTCGTGACAGCACAAGCATTTTATGCATTTACTACGATCTATTACAGGAAAATTTAATCTATCGGGAGGAGAAATAGCTTTAGCTGGACAACTTGTTACACAAATTCCACATTTTTGACAACGAGAAGTAATTACAGGACGACGGTCATACAAGCGTTGAAAAGGATAGCGGACTATTTTGGGAATATAACGCAGGACTTTATTGCTCATTTTAACCGTTCGGATATCTACATCAGAAAGCTTAAAATGCTGAAAACTTGTGGGAATTTGTATCTCTGAAATTAATTGTCCATCCTTATGCAATGCAGTCCAGAGATAAGGAACATCCTTTAATTGGAAACCCATCAACCTTGAAGCTACATAATCCAAAGCAGATATACTCTTTGAACCCAGAAGCAAGCCAAATTTACGAACTCTTCCTGCTGAAGGTCCTGCTCCGTCCATTCCTAAAATTCCATCTATAAAACTGTAAGTTATATGTTCTTTGGTCAACTGGTAATTTGCTACTAACAACTTACAAAAATCATTGGTATTAGGATACAATCTATGATAATCACTTTTAGCAAGTCCAGGGACTAATCCAAAGAGATTTTTAAGAGCTCCTGTAAAACCTACCAGACCGTGAGTCTTAAGTTTGCCAATATTTATAATTATCCCATAATCCCAGAGCACTTCAGAGATTTTTACGGAGATATCTTCATATACTAATTCTCTGTAGCCAACAGTGGAAAGATTAATCAGTTGGATTGGATAGCGTTCTGCTAAGTCACGCAATCCACAAGTTTGCCATACTTTTTCTACATTAACAGTACCTCCTGGACTATCACCAATACAGACCTCTTTTCCCATATCCAGAAAATAGAGAATGAGAGCTTCAAGTAAAGCAGGATGAGTAGTGACAGCCCTTTCAGGTGGGAAAGCTCCTAGAAGATTCGGTTTTAATAAAACTTTTTTGCTATGTTTCCAGTGAGAATTTAGTTCTTGATTAAGAAATTCTCCCACCGCTTCCTGTAAAGGAGGTAAATCATATCCATCTATACGACGAATTTGAATCTTAGTCATTTTCCGAAATAAAGGAAATCCTTCCTTTTAAAAGCGCTAAAATACAAATCTATAGAGAGACTTATCTGACTTATAGGAGCGGTGTTAGCTACATTCACTAATCCTGCAAGATTGACATTAACATCTTTATGATGCCAGCTAAATCCTCCAGTTAGAATATGTTGAGTATTCTGGTTAACAGTCCCACCAGGAAGTATTTTATCCCACCAAATAGAAACTGTATCAGCCTCAGCATCTGGAAGTAAATAATCTCCATGCCAGACCTCAGGATGATAAATATATCCCAGACGATAAGTAAATTTATTAATCCTCTTTTCTGCGCCTAAATGAAAAGTATAACGGTCTTTGAATTCATCATAGATAGCACTACACTGCTCATATTCTATCTCTGCTGCAAGCTGAGTTCCATTATTTTTATAAGCCAAGCCACCTGAAAGATTTAAAGGAAGCTTAGTATCGTATTCAACATAGCTTAGGTCCCATATAACATTTTGAGGTGGAGTAAGAGTGAAACCAGCATTTAGATTATTTCCAGTATAAAGAAATCCAAACTGAGGTCTGAGAATATATTTAGTATCTCTAACCCTATCAAAAGTCCTAAGAAAGGTCACATCTCCAAGATAGTAAAACTGATTGTGGAGATTTACACCCAGGTGAAACTGGTTATGATGAAAAGCAGCATTGGCAGTAATCTGATGTAAATTAAAGGTGGGATAACGCAAAATTAAACTCAATCCCATATTTGTAGCGATGCTGAAATCATCCATTCTGACGGTTTTAGGCATAGAATACAGAAATCCATAGCTAAAATGGTCACCTAAGGAGCTTCCGACAGCAAAAATTCCGAACGGAACTGGTGAGGTTAATCTATCATTAGCCGTCATATTATAGCCAGTACTGGTATCTTGTGCAGCATAAAAATCAACTCTAATAGAGGGTTTAGCCAAAAGTTCTAAGTGAAGAGCAGCCTTATCAGGAAGATAAGCTGCAGGATTCAAAAGTGCATTATCTACTCCTCCAGGAATGGTTATACCCGTATAACCACGACCCATAGCGCTGGTGGAAACATAGTTCCGGGTAAAACTATCAAAGATAGGATTAATAAACTGAGGCTGTGGAAATTCTATCGGCTGAGCAAAGAGAAATCCTATCACTAATAATAAAAGGAATAAGCAACCTTTTTTCATTTTATACCTTCCCTTTAACTACTATAGTTTGATGGCGTTCCTGTCCTACAGAGACAAGTTTTACTGGTAATTTGAGTAAGTCCTGAATAGCTTCAAGATATTGTTTTGCTTCTTTAGGTAAATCTTCCCAGCTTTGTACATTACTTATATCTGTTTCCCATCCGGGAAGAGTTATATAATTTGGCTGAACTTTTTCTAATTCCATAGGATGAGAAACAAAGCCAGGCAGTTTCTGATTATATATCAAATAATTAGTGCAGATATTTAGCTTCGGAATACCGGTTAACACATCTAACAAGGTAATGGCTAAGCTATCTATGCCATTTATAGAAGCACTATATTTAGCAGCAACTGCATCAAACCAGCCTATACGACGGGGACGTCCAGTAGTGGAACCAAATTCATTGCCAGCTTTACGAATCTGATCTGCAAGGGGTCCCTCTATTTCAGTTGGAAAAGGTCCAGCTCCAACTCTGGTAGTATAAGCTTTGAAGACACCTAAAAAATTATCCAGCCAGCGAGGAGGAAAACCTGTTCCCACACAGACACCTCCAGAAACGGTATGAGAAGAAGTAACATAGGGATAGGTGCCATAGATTAAATCCAGAAGAGTGCCTTGAGCTCCTTCAAAGAGGATATTTTTCCCTTCACTATACCAATCCCTTAACATCCGGTCAGTTTGAACAATATAAGGTGCAAAGAAATTTCCAGCTTCTTGGAGAGCTTTAATCTCTTCATTGCGTTCTGCAGCAGAAAGAGTGAGTTGATGGTATTTATAAAAATTATCTAATCTCTGTTCTAACCATTCTGGATAAAGTAAATCTCCTATCCTTAAAGCACATCTTGCTGCCTGATCGGAATAAGCAGGACCAATTCCTTTGCCAGTAGTTCCTATTTTTTCTAATCCCAAACTTTCTTCTGATTTCTGGTCTAATTGTTTATGCAAAGTTAAAACTAGTCCAGCTCGTTCATCAATATATAATCTATCGGTAAAATCTATTCCTTGAGCCATTAATGACTGCATTTCATCTCTTAAGCCAAAAGGGTCTATTACGGTTCCAGCACCAATCACACATTTTGTTTCAGGATAAAGAATTCCGGAAGGAACCGTGTGAAACACATATTTTTTACCAGCCAGCACTATAGTATGTCCAGCATTAGCTCCACCTTGAAAACGAGCAACAACATCAGCTTGTGCACCAATAAAATCTACTATCTTTGCTTTTCCTTCATCTCCCCACATACATCCTAGTACCGTTATAGAACTCATAATTTACTCCTTAAGTCATACTGCTCTTTTTTTCCCTTCAATTCTATTCTGTCAAACTATTTCTTGACCGTTATTATTTCTCTAGATTGTCAAATGAAGGCTTAAACTGTATTTTCTTTGCCTTGAATGAAAATAAGCATTGGATAGGAAAGAAAAATAATTTTAAGCTTGTAGGTATTTGTTCTCATCTAATCAAGCCTTTTAGGGCACTTCAAAAAAAGCCAAAATACACATTAAATATAACTCACTTGTCTTAGTATTAGATATAAAGTTTTACAAACTATTTATACAGGGGATTTGATTTATTAATTCCTTTTATGATAACATCTGGGAAACGATGTATCTAGCTCTTGCGGATATTATATCTATGATGATCTTAGAACTACTTTTTATATTAATTAATTAAATCTTATTAATATTCTTTTATTTCTTATTTTATTCTTCTTTATAATCTCAGTTTTCTCCTTACTCTCCCTTGACTAATAATTATCTAAAGAGCTAAGAGAGAGTCAAGTGTGAGCTAAGAGAAAATATACCGGTCTAATAGCAAGCAAATAAAGAAAATAGATGGTTTAGTGGAGAAATTGCAGTTAGATGAAATATGGTTAATAAGAATATTATTAAAATAAATAATTTATATATGAAGTTGAGAATATATATGAGATAAGAGATGATATGGAATAGAGTATTAATATTAAGAAGGTAAATTTATTATTTAAATAGCGAGGAAAGAGCATTATAATAGTCACAACTTGCAGGAAAGGGAAACGAAAAGGATAAAGATTTTCCTTGAGGTTAGTATAATTCTTTAACCATTAGTGGAATACTTTATCCTTTTCATTTCTTTAACTAGCTTTCGTTTAAAGTATAAGCAATCTATCCCTTTCTTATGAAATGGATTTAATATTTTGAGCTTATTTCATTAGGAGCAATTTCTTTGCTTGGCTATTAAGGTTTCCAGCTCTCATTTGATAGAAGTAGATTCCGCTGGGAGCAAGAGTTCCATTTTGAGTGCGTGCATCCCAGACAATATTATAGTTTCCTGGAGCTCGGTTTTCATTTACCAGTTTACGGACTAATTCACCGCGGGCATTATAAATCCGGATTTCCACTAGGACAGTTTCTTTTACTGAATAATGGATAGAAGTAGAAGTTTTGAATGGATTAGGGTAGCAAGATTTAAGCTCCGTAGTTAATTCCGGAATAATAGGGTCATCGGCAGCGAGAACAGTAACATTTATTGTGACTGGTGCAGATTCACCAGTGGGATAAGTAGCTGTAACGCCATAGTAATAATTGCCGGCACTAAGATCCTGGTCAGTGTAACTGGTAATAGAAGGATCAGTTATAGTATAGATTAGATTGCTATCACGATAGATTTTATATCCTGTTTCTCCAGCATTTGGTGCAGTCCAGCTAAGAATTACATCGCTATTGGAGACCTCTGCTGTAAGATTTGCTATGGGTTGATATACAGGAATAGCAGGAACTGCTGTAATAATCTGAATACTTGTAGTATGGATATCACCATCGTAAACGGCGGAAACATAGTATTTATATTCCTGTCCGTTAATTAAATCGGAATCGGTGTAAGAGATTTGAGTAGCAGGGATGGAAATTAGCGGATAAGCATCTCGCCAGATAGTGTAAGATACTGGAAGTAAAGTTCCGCTTGGAGGAGTCCAGTTTAGAAGGATTGCACTATCCATCGGACTGGCAGTAAGATTGGTAGGAGGAAGATACGATTCGGAGTTGAAACGATTTTCCAGGATACCTCTACCTCTAGTTGCGATGTATACTTGATTAGTACTGGTTCCCCAGGCTATTTGCCAGATTGTGGCATTGGATTCCAGATTTTGAGTTATAGAGGTAGCAGTTGTTCCTTCATCGGTACTATAGCTAACTCCATTATCTTTACCAGAAACTACTTGTTGACCAGGTCCGGCTAAAACACTCCAGCTGAAACCAGTCATTCCAGTTAAAGAATAAGTAGCTCCACTATCAGTGGATTTATAGACACCCGCGTTAGAGGAAGCATAGATAATTTGAGGTTGGGTTCCTAAGATAGGTCTGATGGATACCATAGGTTGATAGGTGGTACCTTCCAATCCTGTAGCAGAAACGAAATTGGCTCCCATATCGTCAGAATACCAAATTGCTGAAGCGCTTCCCTGGAAGCATAAGAATAAGCGGTAATTTCCATCTGGAGCTTTACCCAGTTTTAAACGAGGTGCATATCCAAACATTCCACCGCCTGAGGTGTTAAAAGTTTGACCACCATCTGTTGTATATTTGATTTCACCCGTGACTGAACCAATCCAGAATATATTAGGATTAGTGGGATGAACTTCGCAGGCAGAAACCTGTATACCCTGGAAATGAACTAAGGACCAGGTGTTTCCTCCATCCATAGATGTATAAGCTCCATCCAGAGTACCAACCAGCATTCTTCCAGAGTGATAGAATTGATGATTAGTTGGCTGCAATTCATATACCATCCAGTTGTTTAAACCGTTTACTTTATGTTCCCAGGTTAGACCATTATCTGTACTGCAATATAGACCACTTCCTTCTGTTCCACCCCAGAGTTCATTAGTATCAGCATAATATGCCAGACCGTGCACGAAAGCTAGATTGATACCTGTATGAGAAGGAACTATAGGTTGTTGATAACCAGTGACGCGGAATATACCGCCCCAGTGACCAAAAAGTGCTCCAGCACTGGTAGAAGTTGCAGCTTGCCAGGTGGATTGAACTACAGGATGAGGTGTAGCTTGCCAGGTTAATCCCTGGTCATTACTTTCAAATATTCCTCCAGCATTAGAGGAAGCAAAGTAGGAACCATTAAACTCCGTTACATTGCGGAAAGTACCGCCTAACACATTGGTCCAATTTAATCCACCATCTGTGGTACGATAAATACCATTAGCATGAGCCACTAAACAGAAAAGACTATCAGTGGGTGAAGCATACATACCCCAGCCATCACCAGCAGGGCCAAAATCAGTCCAGGTTTGACCATTATCTATACTAGTCAAAACAGAAGATGTAGAGCTTCCCATCACTACATACATTCTCTGTGGATTATTATTATGCCAGGCAAATTGACGCATAAAACCAGAATTTACACCAACGGAATTGAAAGTTGCACCGCCATCATTAGAAACTAGAAATCCAACATTGCCGGATTTTCCCATTACAATTATATTACCATTATTAGCTTGAACACCTAAACCTAAAATATAGGTTGAAGATTGTCCAGCAGCTTGCCAGGTTTCTCCATAATCTGAGGTCTTATAGAGACCATTTCGAGCTCCTGCATAAAAGACTCCAGGTTCTGAAGGGGAAGAAGCTATAGTATTGTAAGCTTTACGAGGTAAAGTGGTAGGAAGCCAGTTAATACCACCATCAATACTGTAATAAACTCCACCTTCAACTGCAGTTAAACTTGAACCGCTGGCTACAAAAACACGACTAGAATTGGTAGGATCAGTTGTAAGATAACGGATATTTCCTCCCCAGGGTCCGTTTCCACTCCATAAATTGACATCTTTTGTTCCGATATCAGTATTTTCTGCAGTTGATTGTTCTAAATAATAAGATTGAGATAAACCGGGAATGGTTTCGCCAGTATCAGGACAAAACATAGCTGCAGATAAATAGATAATCAGCATAGTGAGCATTAGTAAGATAGTGATTGATTTTTTCATCTTTCTTCTCCTTATAAATTAAATAATTCTATTCTTCTCTGAAACCCAGAGGGGTTGAAGCTAACTTTAACACTAAAGAAAAATAATATTTGTTTATGTGTTATCAATCTAATCATTCTATTATATTAAACTATGCATTTATAATTATGATGCAAAATATAAGCCAGTCCAACAGAAAATGT